>QIAB01000088.1 GCA_003225455.1 Acidobacteriota bacterium | reverse complement strand
GTGGAAGTCTTGCAGAAGCGGCACCGGCATTTGGAAAAACTCGTAGAACCCGGCTCCGATGGCGAAGGCGGCTCAACCCTCTCAACCGATCTGAAGGTGGAACGAGGGGAAGCACCGGCCGCTGGTTTCGAAGATACAACCGTGAAGGACCCCGCCGCCAACGAGGCCACATTCCTTTTTTCTATCGCCGCAGCGCGGCAAGAAGCGCAGACACTGTTCGAGCTCAGTCAAGACTTGGGAGCATCCCTCAGTCTGGGTGAAACTTTGTCAGTGTTCTCGATGAAACTGAAACGGCTGGTTCCTTATGACGCCATCGCCATCTATGTAAAACGGGGAGTGGAGCTGATTCCCGAGTACGTGAACGGAGACAACTTCCGTTTGTTCTCTTCTCTGCGAATTCCGCTCGGGCATGGCCTTTCCGGCTGGGTGGCGCAGAATCGCAAACCGATTGTCAACGGCAACCCTTCCGTCGAGCCCGGATATTTGAACGATCCTACTAAGTTCAGCGCCTTGCGTTCCGCACTGGCAGTTCGGCGTGCTTACTGTATATCACGCCGATCACGATGCCTTCACTTCCGATCACCTGCGCATTCTGCTGGCGATTAGCTCCAAGATGGCGCTCGCGGTCGAGAATGCTCTGAAATATCAACAGGCGGAGAATTCGGCCGTCACAGATTATCTGACCGGTTTGCCGAATGCGCGCTCGCTTTTCCTGCAACTCGACCGGGAACTAGCACGCTGCAAGCGTGACAATTCCTCGCTCATCGTGATGGTCAGCGATATGGATGGCTTCAAGCAGATCAATGACCGCTTTGGCCATTTGGAGGGCAACCGGGTCCTGCGCCTGTTTGCGCAAGCTCTCAAAGACACTTGCCGCGAGTACGACTACGTCGCTCGGATGGGCGGAGATGAATTCGTAATCGTCGCGCCGGGCTTGACCGCGGAAACTGCCACCAAGAAAGCCGACTCGCTTCGCGAACTGGCGAAGCAAGCAGGTGTGGAGGTTTGCGGAGAAGATATTCTTTCTCTCAGCGTGGGCCAGGCAGTTTACCCCGGGGATGGAAAAGACGCGGAATCGCTGTTGGCTGAAGCTGATCGTCGTATGTACATCGAAAAACAGGAGCAGCCTTCGCGCAAAAATCGCAGAACGTATCCGCGCATGAAATGCCGGGTCACAATCGAACTACGGCCCGAAGATGGGGATAGCCCGGTGTTTGGAAATTTAACCGACATCAGCTTGGGCGGGTGCTTCGTCGAAACCAGCGCTATTCTGACCCCAGGCGCCAAAGTGAGACTGGTTTTCTCCATCGACGACGGCAGAATGCAGGCCGAGGGGAGTGTGGTTCGTATCGACCCCGGGTGCGGCGTCGCCATCCGGTTCAATGATATGGGACGTGACGAAAGGGAAAAGATGCACCGGGTGCTGGAATTCGTCCACAACACCACGATGTTTTATGACAATCGGTATTTTTCCAAGCTGCTGAACCGATAGTCCGCGCCTGCATCACAGAACCGCTTATTTAAACCTGCGATGACGATCTGGTTCGGCCGCGCACCGATCTACGCGCGGCATTTTGAGTTACTTCCGGCCGGGATGAAATTCTCCTCTGCTGGAGAACTGTGTGAAGGGCCATTCGTCTTTCTTCACAGCTAATGGCGTAGGCATGGTTGGAGTGGCTAGCTTCGCCTGTTCGCCCCAATTCGCAGGAACTGGATGAATGCCCCAAATATTGCCCGGCTCGTCCAGTGCCAAGCCCACGATCCAGAATTTAGCTCCAAGCGGTACGCAATTTGCCACTAACGCAGTTGCAGTGTGCCCACCAGGAAGTTCTTCCAGCCGGACGGGAACTCCCGCCTCCAAGGGGCGCGACAGCCGCACTCCGCAACCTTCCGTGTTTACCACCAGCGTGTGGCACTGCTCAGAAAACTGAATGGCAGGATTGAGACTGGTGACCCGCAAGGGAATCTGTGCCCGAATGCGCGTGCTGCGGCGTTCTGCTTCGTATGATTTGGCATTGGATTCCATTGATTCAGAATTTTACGTCGGGAATGCTGCTGAATTGGAACTCGGTCACGACCAGGAGCACACTAAAGTAACCACACAAATATGCCGCACAGATTATCGTGAAGCTAGGGTTAACCTCAAGAAAGCGCCGGTGGCTCGAAAGGATGGTCGGAAACCAGCAAAATGCCATGGCGCGAGAGTTCCTCGACAAAATGCTCAGCGTCATGCTGCGCTGTTTCGGAGTCGATTTCGAATTCGGCACAGACCTTGCGAGTAACGATTTCTGAAAGCGGTGTACGGCCGTCGGCGGCCTGCCAAATCGCAGTCGCCACTTCATTCAGAGTAAAAAATGTAGAGTCCGTTGCGGACATGACCATCATTTCACCACCCAGCATGCGGGCGGCAATGGCTGAACTTCGCGCGATGTACTTTTCGGTCAGGCGATCATGCTCCAAACGCGGTCGTCGGGTAAGAAAGTAAGCCGCCGCACGGAGACTTTCTGCACGAAATGCCACGCTGAACGGAAAACACCATTTACTAAGTCCGTATCCTCAGCGAAGAAGAGAATATTGCGCAACAAACATCGAAGGGCTTCCGAGGCTGGCAGAGGATCAATTCTGTTTTCTGTGCCCTTCGCCAGTAAGAATACAGAATGTATGGGGGAGACACAATTCGTGCCAGGCCGTTCGAGCTCTCCGGAAAACGGAGTACCGCAGGCTACGTAATCTTCCCCCTCCCGGCGAATGTAAGAAATCTCGTCGGTCAACAAGCGAACGTCTGGCGGAGCGAGCCGCGAAATCGTTGTCTTGCCAGCGCCCGAAACCCCAGAGAATATAAACGCCCTACCATTGCGCACGGCGCTGGCAGCGTGCAGGAGAAATCCGCCTTGCTGCGCCAAAATCAGAGTGTGCATGATGCGCAAAAAGGCATCAACTGAGTACGGAGTCGCGGGCTGTCGGACACGCCCATGGCGTTGCCTAGGATCCCACCGCGCAACAAAGTCGCTGCGCCGAAAGCACCATTCGCCATCGGTGATGCTGACTTTGACGTCATTGTCGTCGGTATCCGGGATCTCCTCGTTGATTTTCGCTACGTCCACATCGAATTCAATTTGTGGATTTGTGGGATTAGCGATGAATCCCGCGTAATGTGATGCCAGAAGATCGCGGAAATTCTCATCGACCGTGCGGAGCAATATTGGCACGTTGCCGATTTCTATGGCGATTTCGTGTTGCAGAACCACTGAGCTGTTGTGGACGACGCAGTTTAAATCAAGGCCAGACAAAACGCTAACGAAATGTGGGTCTCAGTAAAAAGAAAGCGTGCCATTGAGCCGCGCGTGACGGAGCGTATGGGAGAAGACCATAAGGCTCAGAGGCAGCATGACTGCAGCAAAAACCGCCAGACTCAGAATTTCTCCTCGTAGCGCGCCAAACTTGGCCCCTTGCAAGAGAGCGAGTCTCATTCCGTTGAGCGAGTGTGTTACGGGAACCATTTCGGCAAGAAAATACAGCGGCTTCGGAAGGGTCTCGACTGGAAAAAGAGTGCCGGTTAAAAACCATGTCCCCGACCCGAACAGCCACAGCAGAGCAGAGCCTTTCTGAATTGCAAGTTGCAGCGCGGCAGCGAAAATTCCCAGTGCCGCCGCAATTGCTAACGAAAGCAGCATTACGACTGCACCGCCGAGGAGGTTGGGATTTTCAAGCGGAACACGATAGAGCAAGAGTCCACCACCGATGTAGATGACAAGCTGAATCAAGTGTCCGGCGAAGGCCGACATTGCGCTCAGAAAAAGCAGTACTGGAGCGGGAGTGGAGGTCGTCATCAATACTTCCAGAGTGCCTGTCTGTTGCGCCTCCTGGACGACCTGCAAAAATGAATGGATGCCCATCACGAGAAATGTATAGAAACCCGTACCTATGAGCAGAAATGGAAAATAATCGACTCCCTCCGGCCGGAATCCTGGCCCGATGGCTCGCGCAAGAAAATAGAACGCTGCCAGTTCGGCAGCGGTACCGAAGCCGGTCAGGAGAAAGCCGTTTCGATAACGGAGCGCGGTGAGGAGATCACGCTTCAGGATAACGGCTGTTTTGTCGAACAATCTGAGCAGGGTCATCCGTGGCTCCTCGCCATCTGCTCAGCGTCCGGCTCACCGGTCGTTTGAAAGTAGAGCGACCTCAGCTCTTCGGTATACGCTTTTCCAATTCTGCGATAGGCAACTAGCTGGCCACAACGCAACACAGCGACGAAGTCTCCGACGGCGGCGGCCTCCTGGAAGTTGTGTGTGGCCAGGATTACGGTTGCGCCCTGCGCGGCCAAACCTCGACCTAAATCCCAAAGACGCGAGGTCGCGGCGGGATCAAGACTGCGCGTCGGCTCATCGAGCAGAATCACAGCAGGCTGCTTGATCAGTGCGCGGGCTATCCCGAGCCGCTGGTACATGCCACTGGAAAACTTCATGGCTAGCATATGGGCGGCGTCAATAAGTCCAGTTTGCTCGAGCAGCGCTTCGATGCGTTCCGGGCGAAGTTTGCGAGGAACATCTTCGAGTGTGGCAAAAAAATCCAGGTTTTCGCGGGCAGAGAGCCGCGGAAAAAATGATCGCTCATTCGCGACCGCGAAGCCCACATGCTTGCGCGCCTTGGCGGCTTGTGAAGATGTATCTGCGCCTTCAACCAGAACACGGCCAGAATCAGGCAGAAGCATACTTGAGATCAGCTTCAGAGTTGTCGTCTTACCACTGCCGTTCGGCCCGAGCAAAACCAGAACCTTGCCTCTTTCAACGTGAAGTGTGACTTCTTTTAGGGCGTGTGTCTCTCCGCTTTGCTCGCGGCTGATCCAATTGAAAAAAGCAGGACGATGGCGAAAGTGTTTTGTGACAGATTCGAGAACAACACTGTCCGTTGACTGTTGAGTTGCGCCGGAAGTTGTAACCGGAAGCGCTCGTATTATAGTGTCCGCTAAGGCGAGTTCCATGCACATGAATAATTCAACGACAAGGATGTAGCGTGCCGTCTGCCGTTCTGCCAAATAGCGTGCCACAGGTTTTGGTCCAGCGGGAGTACGCATCGAGTTTCAGCGGCGATCCCGAGCTTGAGTTATTGCTGGCATGCTGCGCTCACGATCAGACAAGGGAGCGGGTTCAGTATGCATTGCGGTCTGCGGTGGATTGGGAGCGAGTGGCGCGACTGGCAGAGCATCACGGAGTCATTGCACAGGTTTATACGGCTGTAGCTCGAGTCGACGGTGTACTGCTCAGCGAAATGTTACCGGTTCGCCAGAGGTATGACCGCAGCATCCATCAGGCCCTGTGGCTTACCCGCGAGCTGCTGCGGATTCTTGAGCACCTCGAAGATTGTGGCATTGGAGCACTGCCATACAAGGGACCCGTTCTGGCGCAAATTCTTTACGGCAATGTCACGTCGCGACAGTTTGCCGATCTCGATCTCTTGGTGCGGCCAGACGATCTGCCCAAAATCAAAGACGCTCTCGCGGAGCTGGGCTACGAAGCAAGCCTCAGACTCTCCCCGCCCGAAGAGCGGGCCTACGTCGCCGAGGGCTATGAATGGGTTTTTGATCTTGGTGAGCAGCGGAATCTTCTTGAGATTCAATGGCGAATTTTGCCCCGATTTTATGCGATCGATTTCGATGTCGAGCGCTTCTTCAAGCGAGCCGTCACCATCGAGCTATGTGGACGTTCCGTGCGAACGTTGTGCTCAGAAGACCTAATATTGGTACTGTGCGTTCACGCCGCCAAACATGCCTGGACACAACTTTCGTGGATGCGTGAGATCGGGGAGCTTTCACAATCGCGGGCACTCGATATGGGTGCTGTTTGTAAGGAAGCGGGCAGGCTCGGGATCTGTCGCATCGTCGCTGTTGGCTTTCTTCTGGCAAATAGTCTGTTCGGAGTGGAGATACAGAAGGCGGTTCAAGAGTATGTCCAGCGAGATGTTGCGGTCGAGAATATTGTTCATCGAGTTCTTACTTTACTCTCGCAAGGAAAAGAATTTGATCCTGAATCAGTTCGCTATTTTCGTCTCATGATGGATGTGCGGGAGCGCTGCCAGGACCGCGCGCGTTTCTTGTCGCGGCTTGCGCTTACCCCAAGCCTCGGAGAATGGTCTGCGATCAGTCTGCCAGGCTGGCTGTTCCCGATGTATCGGGTCGTTCGCTTTCTGAGGCTCCTCCGCCGGGCGGCTGTGGGCTCCCGAGTCTCTGATTAAACCAAGAGGTGTACTAAGGAAAGCTAATTTGGGCGCCGCGGGCCGATAAAAGATTTTAACCGCAGAGTTCGCAGAGGGTTCGCAGAGTACGCAAAGAAAAAACTTAAACTAGTCGGGCAGTCTTTTTTGTTCTGGTAATGCCTGCTCGCAAGCCTCTCGCAATCGCGCTCTCATATCCTGCGGATGTCATCGCCGCCAACACGGTGGCAGCCGTTCCTCCCGGAGTGGCGGCTTCGCGCAGCAGCTGATTGAGCGAAACCTTTCCCTCGCGCCACGCAATGATGCCATCGGCCAAGGCGTGGGCCGCGGCAGTTATCGCGGTCCTGCGATCCAGACCTAATTTTTCAGCAGCTCCCGCTAGGGCCGCCAACGCATGATAGCCGTGGCTGGCTGAATAAGTGACGGTAAATGCGTCAAACCTGCTCTCAGGAATCTCGATTACCTGTCCGACTTTTTCAAATAGCTGCTTCACTTCGTGCCGCGCGACGCGCGGAAGCGCTGGCTCGAAGGTTACTGCAGTCAGTCCCCGACCGCTGCGGCACACCGGGCTAGGCATGGCTCGCGCCCAGCGGACAGGTGGTCCCAGACGAGCGCGCAATTTTGCGAGTGGCATGCCCGCTGCCAGGCTGATCGCAGTGATGGGCCGCTGGATAGTTCCGATTGCGCTCAGCAACACGCTGACCCCGTCCGGCCGCACAGCGATGATCAGTAAATGCGCTTGATCGACCGCGCAGCGGAGGTCCGGCTCGACCGCCACATCGTAGTTCCGTTTAAGCTGGGTGAGTTTGGCAGCGTGCCGATCATGGACGATGATCGGACGCCGGTATCCTCTTAGTCGCAATCCGGCGATAAGGGCGGAAGTAATCCGCCCACCGCCCAGAAATACTGTCGCTCTTGCGTCGGGACTCTTCACGCCAGGTCGCCGCAGGCCTGGTCGGCGGCTTGAATAAGCTCTTGAATGTCATCCTCAGAATGCGCGGTGGTGATAATCCAATGCAAGCCATTCGAAGGAGTCATATAAACGCCGCGCTGCAACAGAGCATGGACAAAGCGGGAATACGTGGCCGTGTCAACATAACTGCAATAGTCGCGGTAATCGTGAATCGCATCGCGCTCAGTGAAATAAATCTGAAACATGGGCCCAAAGCCCTGAACGATTGCCTTCGTCTTTCGCCGCCGAAACACTTCGCGGAGGCCTGCAACCGCTGCATCTCCCAATGCATGCAGCCGGCGATACGTGTCATTTGCTGATAACAAATCCAGATTGGCTGCAACAACTTTCATCGTGAGCCGGTGGCCATTGAATGTGCCGTAGTGCAGCACCATATTCTCTCCCCAACGCATCCGGTCGAGAATCGCGCGGGGCCCGGCAACAGCGCCGACGGGAAATCCAGCGCCCAAAGCTTTGCCGAATGTGCTGAGGTCGGGCTGGATCCCGTAATACTCCTGACACCCGCCGGGGGCATAACGAAAGCCGGTGACCACTTCGTCGAGAATGAGCAGTACCTCGTATTCTCGCGTCAGCTTGTGCATCTTTTGCAGATATCCATCGCGGGGCGGGATACATCCCATATTGGCCATGATCGGCTCGGTAATCACTGCGGCAAGTTCGTGGCCGCGGGCTCTCATCACGCGCTCGAGAGCATTGACGTCATTCCAAGGAGCAAGCACGACATCTTCAAACGTAGACGGCGGAATTCCTTCTGAATCAGGAATGCGAGTTGGATTCTCCGGAGGACCCAACTGTTCCGGCGGATGGCCGTGCGCGTTCAAAAGAAAGGCGTCGTACCAGCCATGGTAGTGCCCTTCGAATTTCAGAAATTTGGTACGTCCGGTGTGAGCGCGGGCCAAGCGCAAGGCCAACATGGTCGCTTCGCTGCCGGTATTAGTAAACCGAACCGCTTCAGCAGATAAGACCATCCGCCGGAAGCGCTCCGCAGCCTCGACTTCAGCCGAAGTCGCTGAGGCAAAATGCGAACCTTCCGCCATTGCCTGTGAGACGACTTGAACCAGCTTGGGATGCGCGTGGCCGTGAATCAACGCGCCAAACGACATCATGAAGTCGGTATATTCGTTTCCGTCGGCATCCCAGACGTGGGAGCCGGCGCCTCGCTCCAGAAATACCGGCGCAGGCGAATACACCGCCGCGCCTCGCGAAGGTGAGTTGACGCCCTCGATCAGCGATTTCTGAGCGTCTTCGAATAACTGCTCCGAGCGGGTCGAAGTGCGGACTTTGGTAGGCGTGCGCAATGCGTTAATCAATAGAGAAACCCGTGCTGACATCTGCTGCGTCCTGGCTGAAGGTCTGGCCGTTGCTCAGGCAGGTGGATGCTTTGCTGTTGTTAGAGAACTTGAGAACGCCGCTCTCGTCTGCACAATAGGCACGGCGTCCTGCACTCGGCGTCGCCGGCTCGGCTGCGATTCTATAGTGCAGCGCATCGCATCCTGTCAGAGCGAAGACGTAGCCTTGTTTCGCGCCTTTGGCCAGATCAGGATCAATAGGCGTTCTGGGGCGTTCACCGGTCGTTTCCGAGTTTGCGGCAGCAAGCTCGGAGAGCGAGCAGGTATATCCGGGATGTTTGCTGTGGTATGCGGTCTCAGCGGCCACAATCGCGCGAATGGAGAAGTTGGCGGTGAATTCGTTCGTGCGTTGCTGTTTCTCTTCGATCTGCCCTACTAGGGCTTTAAGAAAATCCGGATCAGCCAAGCGCATACGCGCCGAAAAACTGGTTTCATTAAGCCGCCAGATGCCCGACTCCATCTGCATCATGAAGGTGAGACGCGGCAGGAAGGGGAGGGCTTCGGGCTTGCCGTTGCGTGACATTTGGAATGAGAGGTCGATCTGATCTTCGTCTCCAACCAAGTCGTCCCGCTCGACAGTAATTTCAAATTTCTCCCGGTTCTGCGGTTGCTCGGTGACCAGAAGAACCGGCCCCGTCTCCATGGTCTGCAGGTTTCCGCCTCCTGCAGTGGCTTCCTTACCGATCGCTTCGACCTCGGTAAGAAAGCTCGGGGTTGAACCTGACTCGATTTTTGCAAAGGCCTTCTTGGTGACCTCGGGAAGGTGCTTTTTCAAATGATCGGGGCCTTGGCCGAGAAACATCTCCAGCAAAGCCTGGCGCGCGGACTGCGGCGGCGGAGGAGGGGCGGTCTGCGGCTGTGCGGGCATCATCGTCGCGGTTGTCAGCAGGGCCCAAAGTATTATGCGTCTCATACGCACTCCATTCCGGCAACCATGCCAGAATTGTATGGAGGACACTAGTGCTCCATGAGCTTCTAGACGCAAACGAGAAGCTGAAAGTTCCCGGCTCAATCTGCCGTCCCACCGCCGTCGACGACGAGAGCGGCACCGGTCATAAAAGAAGAATCATCTGAGGCCAGAAACAACGCGGCTTTCGCGATTTCATCGGCGGCGCCGATTCGCCCCAGTGGACGATTCGCACAACCTGCCAGGTAATCCTCCCACTTCATCCCTCTCATGCGGGCATCTTCCGGAAGCATCGGCGTGTCCACGTCACCAGGACAAATGCAATTCACGCGAATGCCTTGCCGACCGTGATCAATCGCCATGGCTTTGGTCAACAGCACCACACCACCTTTCGAGGCGCAATATGCGACTGCTGCATCGCCGCCCAAAATCCCCCAGCCTGAGCTGTTGTTGATGATGACGCCACTGCGCCGCTCAATCATGTGCGGGAGCACTGCCTTCGACATCAGGAACGTGCCTTTCAGATTTATGTCAATCTGTTCGTCCCACTCTTCTTCCGAGCAATCGAGCGTAGTGTGAGGATAAAAAATGCCTGCGTTGTTGAACAGGATGTCGATGCCTCCGAAAGCACGAAGAACCTCATCAGCCGCTAGCTGGCAGTCATTGTTTTTGCGCACATCAGTGGGAATGAAAACTGCATGGCCGCCGTTCTTTGTGATCTGCTCTGTAACGGCATGGCCACGGGTTTCGTTGCGGCCCGTAATAGCTATTTTTGCGCCCTCTTTCGCGAATAGAATCGCCGTGGCTTCGCCGATGCCGGAAGTGCCGCCGGTAATGAGTGCAACCTTGTTTTGTAATCGCATGTTTCAGAACAGCTCGCCGGAAGCTACAGCGAACCCGCCAAGCCTCCGCCGTCCACTACAAGTGCTGCACCGGTTACAAATGATGCCGCATCGCTCGCCAGATACAGCGCTGCTTGCGCAATCTCCTCCGGCTTGCCAAGTCTTCCCAACGGGCGACGAACTGATTCTGCAAGAAACTGCTCTTCGCGTTCGCCCAGTTGCTGAGCCTCATTGCGAAGCATGGCAGTGTCGGTGTCTCCGGGGCAGATGCAGTTTACGCGAATATTCTGCGGCCCATGATCCACTGCCATGGCTTTCGTGAGTAACACCACCGCTCCTTTTGATGCGCAGTACACGGCCGCTTTGGGACCTCCGCTCAAGCCCCAGCCGGAAGCCATGTTGATGATTGAACCACCGCCATCCTGCGCCATGATGGGAATCACCTCGCGCGACATGAGAAACATGGATTTTACGTTGACGTCCATGACCCGGTCCCAGTCTTCTTCGCTGAGCTCAGTTACTGAAGCGCGGCGAATAATACCGGCGTTGTTGAACAGAATGTCGATGCTGCCGAATTCGTGGATCGTATGTTCGACCATACGATGGCAGTCTGCCGCCCGGCTAACGTCTACCGGGGTGAAGAGTGCCCGGCCACCGCCATTCCTGATCTGTTCAACTAAGCTGATCCCGGCACTCTTGTTGAGGTCGGCTATCGCCATAGCTGCGCCTTCGCGCGCGAATAGCAGTGCGGTGGCCCGTCCGATGCCGGAGGCGCCTCCTGTGATGATGCAGTTCTTACCCGCAAGCTGATCGCCCATGTCTCGAATCGGCCCTCGCTGTAAGCCGAGCCTCACTCGGCAAGGCGGGTGAGGACACCTGCCCTACCAACCCATCAGGGCCCCGGCTCATCTCCCTGCTAAACTCCCTGCTGTTTCGGCGCCGTCAATTGTGTACACGTGACCCGTTATATACGCCGCGTCATCCGACGCCAGAAACGCAAACAGCGCCGCGATCTCCTCAGGCTTGGCGTGGCGCCGCAATGGAATCTTTCGGTTCACTTCTTCGAGCATCTCATCCGTGTACTCGAAGCGCTGCATAGGGGTGAGCACATAGCCGGGCGCAACTGCGCAGACACGAATCTTGGGCGCCAGTTCCAAAGCCATGGAGCGCGTCAACTCGATCACGCCCGCCTTGGTGGCATTGTAATCGGCATAAAACGGGTATCCCATGATGCCGTTAGTAGAGGCGGTCTGCAGAATCACGCCGCCCTCACGCTCCCACATGTGCCGGGCTGCCGCCTGCGCCATATAAAAGACGCCAGTCAAGTTGACGGCTAGCACCCTGTCCCATTCATCCGGCGTGATGTCCAAAAAGTTATGCCGAATGCTGATCCCGGCATTGTTGATGAGCACGTCGACCCCGCCCATGAGTCGGACCGCATGGTCGAGCGCAGCCTGAACCTGCTTCAAGTTCGAAACATCGGCGTCAACGGTTCCGGCTAGTTCGGGCAATTCGTGACGAATCTTCTCGCGTGCCGTGCTGTCACGGTCAAGTACGACCACGGCTGAGCCTTCTTCCAGAAATCTTCTCGCCGTGGCCGCTCCGATACCGCTCGCACCTCCAGTGATTAGCACACGCTTACCTTCGAGTCCTTGCATATATTCCTTGTACTGTGAATTTGGCCTTTCAGGATAAATCGGCGGCGGAATAAATACCTAAGAAATGCTGCAAGCGCTTCGTGGAATTGAGAACTGGGAACTGACAACTGGGAAAACAGGTGCGGTTGCGGTAAGTTAGTTGTGAAAAACTGACCGACCTAAGGCAACTCTGCCACGTTTTATTCCGTCTTGGTTGAGGTAGAGCTTGCCAAGCCCGCTTCTTGAGGGCAACTTGCGGCGTCGGCTTGGACGCTCTTCCAGGCTCTACCGTATAATTGCGGTTTTCCATATTCCCGGAAGATGAGGTAGAAGCGATTCTTCGCGCTCATCAGGATAAGTCTGCAAAGTGGGAGGAGTGCGGCTGGAACCGGGTCGCGCTAACCCCATCTTCTTCATTCAGAAGCCATTGCGAGCGGCGCGCAAGATCGGTGCTAGGCCTGTTGCTGTTCATTGCCGTCGTTTGCCCTTTCGGATCAGGCCAACAGGACCTGGTTGCCGACGTCCAAATTCACGGCAACCGCCGCATTCCTGCTGAGACGATCCGCGCCCGCATTTTTACCCGCCCGGGCGACGTTTACGATCAGGCAGCCATTGAGCGCGACTTCAATTCTTTATGGAATACGGGATACTTCGAGGACATTCGATTCGAACGGGAGCAGACCACCAAGGGTTGGGTGATCCACGTTTACGTTAAAGAACGTCCCACGATTCGCGAAATCGACTACGCCGGCCTGAACTCGGTTTCCAAAAGTGATGTGCTCGACCGCTTCAAGGATCGCAAAGTGGGGCTTTCGCCGGAGAGCCAGTACGATCCTACAAAAGTGAAAAAAGCGGAGGTCACGATCAAGGAACTGCTCTCAGAGCACGGAAGGCAGTTTGCGACGGTGCGCACCGAAGTGCGGCCGATTCCGCCGTCCGCGGTGAGCATCACCTTCGTGGTCAAAGAAGGCCCCAAGGTCAAAGTCGGGAAAATTCGCTTCGAAGGAAACAAGCACGTCAACAGCCGGACTCTCCGTAGTGTTATGAAGAATCTCCGGCCGATCGGCATTCCGCATTCCATCTTCCTGGAAAACATCTTTGCCAAGACATATGACGCCACCAAGCTAGATGAAGACACTGACCGCGTGCGCGCGGAGTTCCAGAATCGGGGCTATTTCAAAGTGCTGGTGCAGGATCCGAAAACGCAGATCCACGACACCGGCACCACAGGCTTTCACGTCCCGCTGATCATGAAGGGTCCGGGGAAGGCAGTGGATATCACCATCCCCATCGAAGAGGGGGAACGCTATCGGCTTGGATCCATTACTTTTAAGAACAACAAGGCTGTGCCCAATCAAAAGGCATTGCGTTCGCTGTTCCCGATCAAAGACGGCGACATTTTTAGCCGGGAGAAAATCGCAAAAGGGCTGGAGAATCTCCGCAAAGCGTACGGCGAGCTCGGATACATCAACTTCACTTCCATTCCGAACACCAGCTTCGATGAAGACAAGAAATTGGTGCTGCTGGATATTGATGTTGATGAGGGCAAGCAGTTCTTTGTTCGCCGAATAGAATTTCAGGGAAACACCACCACGCGAGATAAGGTGATCCGGCGCGAAATCGCTTTGGAAGAGGGCCAGCAATACAATCAGCGTCTGTGGGAGCTCAGCCTGTTGCGGTTGAATCAGTTGGGGTATTTTGACATCTTGAAACCCGACGATCCGAACGTTACCGAAAAGCACCTGGATGAGAAGAACGGGCTTGTGGACTTGACGCTGAAGGTCCACGAAAAAGGGAAGAACAGTATCGGGCTGAATGGAGGCGTGAGTGGTTTGGCCGGAGCCTTTATTGGAATCAGCTATAGCACGAATAATTTCCTCGGCTTGGGCGAGACGTTATCAGTACAAGCCAGCATCGGCAACTTGCAGCGCAATTTGAGTTTTGGCTTCACCGAGCCGTACCTGTTTGACCGGCCAATCCAGGCAGGATTCACAATTTACACGCAGAAATACAACTTCAACCAGGCGCGAGAAACGGCGATTTTGACCGGCCAGCAGATCAACTTGCCGTCGCCCTTTTTACAGAACTTGCAGAACTACACTCAGTCGAGCTCGGGATTTACGCTCTCCTCCAGCTACGCATTGCATCACTCGTTTAAACGGGTTGGAATTACCTACTCATTGGATCGATCTTCTATTGTGGCCGTCAGCACTGCGTCGAAGAATCTGTTTAATTTCCTCGCCTTTCGCGGGATCAGCGGGCCGAACTCGCTGAAC
>QIAB01000042.1 GCA_003225455.1 Acidobacteriota bacterium | reverse complement strand
GGGGTGTGCAATGGTTGCTGGTGAGATGTGGAGGTTACAACAACGACCAAGCCTGTAATAGGTACTCGGCACCTTAAGTGATATGCTCCACAAACAAGATGGCGCATTCTGTGATCGACATAATCGGCGGTCGAGGGTAACATGCCCGTGATTTGTAACTCTCCAGAATAGTCGTAACGCATAGGAGCAGGCAGTGCATTCTTGTCGCACTTCGCCCGCAGACTCGCGATGGATACCAATGAAATCAGGTCTGCTGATCAGCGTATTAGTAGTCGCTCTACAAGGAACAGATGCGAATTCCGTAATGCATGGATATATCCGGAATCCGGACGGTTCCTTTGTCACAATTGACGATCCGAATGCCCCCAAACCGCGAATTCGTTGGGAACCGATGTTAACCACATCAATGCAGGGGGAGCCGTGGTCGGTGTGTACTTCGATCTAAACCGCGCCAGGCACGGCTTCGTACGAGAGTAATGACCTGCCCCCCATTTTTGGGTGCAGGGATCATCAGACTCTCTCGTAAGAGCCAATTGAACCCGACAAATTCGTTTACCTATTCGTTCAGCATCCCGAGAGCGCGCTCCATTCCTTCCCGGAAGATTTCGGGCGGCGTAATTAGGCTAACCACGAGAAACCCATCCGCAGGAAAATCGTAGAAGTGCCCAGGATGGACCAGCACGGAAAGCTTGCGCAGAATATCGATCGCCAAATCCTCATCGGACTGCGTCACCGGAAAGCGCACCACGGTATACCACCCACCCTCGACCTCGAGGTGTTGGCAGGTCTTCTGCCGAGCCAACTGGCGATCCAGTTCTTCCAGGTTGCTGCGCAGACGGTCCAGCAGCAGGGGCTGGATATTTTTGCGCTGGTCTAGTAACACCGTAGCCGCCAACTGGATGGGCGCATTCATAGACAGATACGTATCGGCGATCACTTCCAGCCGCTGCATCGCCGCATAGACTTCCTTCTCCGGCCCGCTTACTGCAATCCAAGCGACCTTCATCTGCGGCAGCGCGGAAATTTTTGACAGTCCGCTGAGCGTAAATGTCAGTACATCATGATTGCCGGCAAAGGTGGGTCGTCGCGCGCCGTCATGCGCGTAGTCCAGAAAAACTTCATCTGCGATTAATGCCAGACTGTACTTTTGGCAAAGTGCATTCAATGCGTGGCGTTCTGCTTCGCTGACATATGATCCGGTTGGATTGTTGGGATGCACGACGACTATGGCGCGCGAGCGATCGTTCAGCGCTTGTTCCAGCGCGTGCAGATCAATCTGCCAGCCATGATCGTAGATCAGGGGATACGGCGCCAGCTTTACATCTTGCAAATCGGCAAGAAAATCAAAGAGCGGATAGCTCGGTTTCGGCACCAGCACTTCATCTCCTGGATTCGCTAGCAGCCGAAAGATGTATGAATATCCCTCGCTCGTGCTGGTGGTGAGCACCAGAGATTCTGGATCGACTGTGCGGATAGGAGGGTCCGCGCCACACGAGTAGTACTTCGCCACGGCCTCGCGCGCACAACGCAGGCCTTTGGGTTGAGGATCGTAATCGAGGGAGGCCGGATCGGCGAGCGACTTCAGGATGGAATCGCCGTCGTAAAGGATCCCGGCGTGGGTAGGATTCGAAAGAGTAAGATCCAGTACTTCCCTGCCCGCGGCCCGCTCCTCGAGCAGCGCTTCGGTAAGGCGATTCGGAGCCAGCTTCCATTCTGTACGCCTGGAAAACCTGCCTTCCTCGCTTGTGCCAGCCATGCCGAAAGAGTAACAAATCCCAATTTCAGATTGACTGCTAAAGCCTCGAGCGCGATCACCCATGGCAGAACACTAGGG
This sequence comes from Acidobacteriota bacterium, assembly GCA_003225455.1. Taxonomy (GTDB): domain Bacteria; phylum Acidobacteriota; class Terriglobia; order Terriglobales; family Acidobacteriaceae; genus QIAB01. The sequence goes on along the minus strand of QIAB01000042.1, from coordinate 25,817 downwards.
CAACGCTCGCAGAGCCGTATTCGTCAGATGCGGCGAGTCAAATGCAGTGCGCTCGCCGGGCTTCTTGCCGGGCGCGAGAATCAGTCGTGCCGTGAGCGGTTTGTGCCATTTGAGCGCAAGGCTCGCGACATCCCCGATAATGCGTTCGAGTTGCTTTTCCGGGACATCTCCGGGCAGGGGGACTGCGTCCAGCCCGGTTCCACAAACCGCTGAGTAGGCCAGGAGTGAATCGAGATTATACGTGCCCTCGCTCCAGCGCTGGGCGAGAACGGGATCTTCAAGCACAGGCAGCATCAGTCCAGAGTAGCCCGCGCGTTTTACGGGTATGGACTGCACACCTTCAGTGATTATTCTGACTGCAGTCAAAGTTCCGTTGGACCCAAATTTTCCACCGATTAGTGATTCGATACCTGCTGCGATCGACGAGTCGAGATTGGGAGCAGGAGTCGCGTCCAGCCCCATGTAAGTCCATCCTGAGTCTTTCTGAATTTGTTGCGCAACAACTTCCAGATCTCTCGCCTGTGCGCTGAGTGCTTGCGACAGAAGCTCTTCGGCTCGGCGAAAATCACCGCCGGCTTGCTGGAATACGTCCGCAACAAAATTCCCCGCCTCCAGGCCGACCGAAAACTGGTGGCCGTCTCCATTGTGATAAGAGGTTGGGAAAAACGGGCCGTAGGGTGGAACCATGGCGGCAGCAGCAAAATCGAAGTTGCGCACACCGTTTTGGCCGGATGTCTCCAGATATTTCATTATTTTGGCGGCGGCGCCGATAGCATGCCAGTAAATTCCGTCTTCGCCGGCGACAGAAACACTTGCATTCAAGTTGGTCGTGGCCAGAATTTCAGCAAGAAGGTCCGTGGCAATCTCGTCGTGCGCTCCACCCCGATTCGCCCGCCCAATGCTGACAGAAAAAGATTGCTTTTCTGAAAGCGCATTAAGAGAGGCAAAGAAATCAAGCGCCTGTCGCCTTGTAAGCCCGCGAACGTAATCCGGAAACGGCTGTGTAGTCACGCGGAGCGTCTCAACTTCGTAACCACTTTTCTCGAGGGCGGCCTTCGCTTGACGAAGCAGGCGCACAGCGCGGTCAAGCTGCTGCACGTAGTTTTCGCGGTCGATTCGTACAAATGCCGTAATGGCCCGAACTTTGGGTTTGCGCAGTTCTCGTCCATAGAGAGGCGGAACGAGTATGGCTCCAGTGAGTGCCACAGCAATCCACAAGCTCAGTCGTAGGCATCTGAGGAACCGCAGCGGTATCAATTTGCGGATTTCAGTCATACGGAACCTCGAAACAAAAACGCTTCCAGTCGCTTGTCAGGCAAAGCCAACTTAGACCCTCTCGCTTTTTGCACAATTCAACCTACATCATCCGATTACTACTTATTTGACCAGCGTCAATTTACTCCCGTAAAATAATGTCTACGTTCCCGCTGGAACATCTCTTTTAGAGAAATCTAGACAAGCGAAGGTAACAAGCCAACATGGCCAACCATTTTTCTGCGCTGAAGCGCGCTCGTCAGACCGAGAAACGCACCGCACGCAACCGCTCCAATACCTCACGCTTGCGCAGCCAGTTGCGGCAATTACGCGAATCTCTCGCAAAGGGGGATAAGCCCGCTGCGGAGCAGGTTTATCGTGAGACGGTTTCCGCCCTGGACAAAGCCATCCAGAAAGGCGTGCTGCACGAGAACACTGCTGCCCGATACAAGTCCCGCCTGAGCGCGCGACTGAACGCTCTAAAGTAACTGTCAGCTTTCATCAGCTTTCAACCCTCACAGCGGCGCTGCTGAGCCGGCGGATTACGCCTCAAGAGTGATTCCAAAGAGGCTCTTCAGCGCTTTCCGCCATTCCTGCTCCGATTCCAACATCCTCTCTTCCCTGCCGCCGTGGCGCGTGGTGATAAGTTTCCACTCGGACAAAGTGATGCGTCCGTCCACCGTAGCCAGCGAGCATAGCTTCTTGCGCGTGAAGGGCGATTCTGGTGAGGTCTGGTGGTAGTGACACATGGCGGCGAACTCGTCCAACCTGCGCGGCGTGAGCGTGAACGAGTATTGCCGCTCCCAAACGTCGCCAGACTCCGTTCTGTCGACGTGAAGCGAGTTGTTATCTTCCACGATGCGATATTTCAGCCCGCCCTGAATCTGCTCAAGCCCGATCTCGAGCCGCAGTGGCTCCAGGAAGCAGTCACCGAAGCCCACGTCCGCCAGCCATGATTCCTCCAAATCAAGTCGCAGCGTGAGGTGATCGAATTCCGGAGTATGGCTGCCATCCTGCCGAGGCACTAGCGCGGAGAGCAGAGTCACCTGGAAGCCGAGCGCGCGCAGCAAAGCCGCGAACGCACCATTCAGCTCATAACAGAACCCGCCGCGACGACGGTCGATAATTTTGCGAAGGAAGGATTCCTCTTCGCAGACAATCCTGCGCCCGAGCGCGATGTCGAGGTTCTCGAAGGGGACGGCGAGGAGATGCGCGCGATGCAGGTTTCGCAGAAGATCAGGCGTGGGAGTTGTGGGACCGGAATACCCGATACGCTTCAAATAGGAATCTATGTGTGACATGAGTCAGAAAGCCGTTGAGCTCCGCTCAACCGGATAGCCAAGGGAGGCTGTCCCTGCGCAATTCCCGACCTGGCTGTTCTCCGTGATGCGTCCTAGACCGACAGCTCTTCCTGGGACCAGCCCGGCACTTCCGGTTTCGGCTCTGCGGTTAAATCGAACACCAGCTTCTCCAGCACGAGTCGTTTGCTCGGAGGGTTTGAGCGCAGAGCCAAATCGGTCTTGGCGACTAATCGAATTGCACGCGTCAGCTCGCGCTTCGATTTATAACGTCGGGCCTGTTTGATGATATCGTCAGCGGCAAATGGCGGTACGCGAAAGCCCTGCCACAGTGCCGCCCATAGCATCCTCTGGTCGCGGACGTTACGTTCAACGATCACCAGCATTTGCCGGAACGTTTTTGCCAGCATGTAGAGATGTCCGATCGCAGCCTCATCACCCTCGCCGGTTGAAAGAATCGCATCGAGAACTTCCAAGGCGCGGACCCGGTCTTTGGCTGAGATCGCATCGGTTAGTTCATATAAAGACCGCTGCTTGGCAGCGAGCACCATGGTTTCTACGTCGCCGAGGGTGATTCGCTTCTTATCTCCTGCGTACAAGATTAGCTTCTCCAGCTCGTTGGAGATCATCATCATGTCGCCGCCTAGCGCGTCGACTAGCTCGCGGCTGCCATCTGGATCAATCTTCACTTCGCGCGTGGCGCAATATTCGCCGATCCAGCGCGCCGCCTCGCCTTCTTCCACACGCGCCAGCTCCACGATCCCGCAATACTCACCCATAGTTTCGCGAATGCGCTGGTAGCGCTCTTTATCCGTTAGATCCATGCGGCGGGCATCGGCAGGAATGCTGATGTGATCAGCAACGAAGATCAATACTGCGTCAGGATTCGGATCTTTGCAGTAGACTTCAATCGCAGCAAGTTTTTCTTCGTTCGACCCCCGTCCGAACAGGTTCTTTACGCCGCGCACGAAAAATACCTGGAATGGAGCCATCAGCGAAGGCGTGCGCGCACGATCAAGAATTTCAGCCAGATCCGTTTCACCGAGATCAAAGTCGAACAGACTGAAATCGCGCAGCTCCGCAGGTACAAGATGTTGCAGTATGGCTTCTCGGCAACGGCGGCGGAAGAATGCCTCATCTCCTACAAAAACGTATGCCGGACGCAGCCTGCGCGCCTGAACGTCTGAGACAAAACGATCCGCCTGGGCGAAGGACCTCATCAGAAGCCCTCCAGGATGTTCGAAACCAGCGTGCGGGCAAATTCGCGGGAAAGCCGCTCCAGCGCCGGCGAATCTTCTTCGAAGAAGCTGTTGAGCTCGCGTGAAACCTGGTACTGCTCGCGAAACAGATAAGCCGGGTTCTCGTAAAGAATCTTGCCCTGGCGGTCGCTAAACGAAACTTTCATGGTCACGACGACCATTACGCTGGAGGCGCGGCCGGTTTGAGAATCATACGTGAGAGGCGATGTGGCTGTGGAGAGCACCGTACCGCGCAATGTGGCGTCTGCGCCATCGTCCGCCTGGTTCACAATCCGGTAATGCGTGCGTGTGATCATTTCGTGGACAACCGCGCCGGTTAGCATCTCCTCGATCTTATAGGTGTGCGTTTGATTCACGAATGCCGGGATGGCGATGGTATGAACATTCTCGGGAACTGTGACCGCCCGACCTGCAGTATGGTAGCCGCAGCCTGTAATCGACAGACACAGCAGCATTGCCGAGAGGAACAATGGCGTTCGCTTGTTTGGAGAATAGCTTTTCGCCACATGGCGACTAGAAACAAGGCCGGAGTGTGCGGCACGATACATTTTCCTCAAGATAAATTCTAACTTGTTCGCAATTGCGCAGCCGACTTAACGAATCAGTGCCCGCCTACTTTCCGCCCAGTTCCACGCGGTTGCTACGATTTCCTCGAACGAGCGTCTGGCCTTCCAATGCAAAGTTCTTTCCGCAAGAGATGGATCGGCTACGAGTTCCGGCGGATCTCCTGCACGGCGCGCCGCCATGCGCTTGGGAATCGCCCGTCCAGTAATGCGCTCGATGGTCGAAATCACATCGCGAACGGAATGTCCTTTCCCCGTGCCCAGGTTCAGCGCGGCAGAATGACCTTGCTCAAGATATTCGAGGCCCAAGACGTGGGCGTCAGCAAGGTCGCTGACGTGAATGTAGTCGCGAACGCAAGTGCCGTCCTGCGTCGGATAGTCGTTGCCATAAATTTCAAGCGGCGGTCGCTCGCCGTGAATGGCTTCGAACGCCGAAGGAATCAGATGGGTCTCCGGATTGTGATCCTCGCCTGCTTTTCCATCCTCGTCCGCGCCCGCAGCATTGAAATAGCGGAAGCTCACAAAACGCAAGCCGTAGGCCTGCTCGTAAGCTTCGAGTGCCCGTTCAAACATCAACTTGGAAACGCCGTACGGGTTTACTGGCAACCGGGGATTTTCTTCCGTGATCGGAACCCTCACCGGAACGCCATACACGGCGCACGTGGAAGAAAAAATAAATTTCCGTACTTTGGAATCAACCACCGCATTCAGCAGCGCCAGCCCTCCAACCACATTGTTCTGAAAATATTTTCTAGGATTGGCGACCGATTCGCCAACATACGCGCACGCGGCAAAGTGCATCACCGCGTCAACCCGGCGAAGGGCGGAACTCACTTCAGCCGAGTCGGAGATGTCCCCGACGATCAGCTCGAAACCTTGCGCGAGGGCTGCGTGTCCGGTGGAGAGATTGTCGTAAATTACAACTTCATGGTTGCGACGCCTGAGAGCGTGTGCCACATGGCTTCCGATGTATCCTGCGCCTCCAACTACCAGAACCCGCAAGCTTCCTCCATTCCGATTTCGCTTGGATTCTAGCAGACGCAAGCTGGCTATTTCTTTGCTGAGACGCGCGGCATCGGCTCGGGAGGCTTATCCGGCGGGAAATTGAGACTGAGGTAATCGATGAAGGCGTCTCGATCTTTGGGGTCGACCACGGCGCCCCATTTAATCATCTTATCGACTTCTTTTGTCCAAGCTTTCTTGCTCAAGCGCTGCTGCACGATGATGCGGGCATCGTGACATTCCATGCACGCGGTCTGAACTTTGGACTGGATTGGGCCGGGCGGTAGGTCGGCAGACTGCGCAGAAACTCGGGTTGTCCACACAAATCCGAACAGCCCGCAAAAAATCGCGGCGCAAAATGCAACCAACACGTGAAATTCCCTACGTCTCAACATGAATCTTCACCTGATCGATGGCATTGTATAGATATCCGCTGGGATTCCAGGCTGCGCTCGCCGGCTGCGCCCGGCCCTGGCTGTCAGTAGCGCGCGAGAGGATCGTGTATTCCCCCGAGCGCGGAGCATGCCAGGAATAACTCCACAGGCGCCACGCGTATTTGGACTGCTCTCTGCCAAGTTGCACGGGTTGCCACGTGGAACCGCCGTCGGTGGAGAGGTCGACGCGAGTAATATCGGCTTCACCGGCCCAAGCCGCGCCCTGAATGTGGACCGCGCGTGAGCGCAGGGTTGCATTAGCAATCGGAGCCGCGATAATCGATTTCACACTCAGGGCCGTGATTGGGTGCGTGTCATCAGGATTCACGTCCGCCCCAGGTTGTACCGGCTGGTTGGGGAACCGATAGCCGGGCTTCATGAAGTTGCCTTCAAACTCCTTGTCGAGCACTTTTATTTCCGTAAGCCATTTGCACGACGCAGCGCCAATCCATCCAGGCACAAGGGCGCGGGCGGGAAATCCATGGTGTTTGGCCAGCGGCGCACTGTTCATTTCTAAGGCGACCAGAGTATCGGCGTCGGTAGCCTTCTCGATAGGAATGCTGCGGATAAAAGCCGGCACTTTACCGGGAACTTCGTCCAGTCCACGGAACATCACGTGTTTGCCTGTGCTCTTCACGCCCGCACGGTGCAGCAAGTCACGCAGTCTTGGTCCGGAAAAGCGAGCTGTACCAACTGCCCCGCGCTCCCACTGAACCCCGGGCACATGGGGTTGCTGAAAGGCGCGGCCATTTCCAGCACATTCAAGCGTATTGATGACCGTGTGGGATTCGAGCTTCTTCAGATCAGCCAAGCTCAAGGCCAGCGGATTCTCCACCTCGCCGCTGATCGTCAACGCCCAAGTGCTTGCATCCAGGGTGCTCGGCTCGTGCATGTGATTACGCACGAAGAAATGCGGGCCGGGAGTAATCCACGTCTTCAGGACCTCCATCGGCATTTCCAGATCGAGGAAACGGGCCGAGCGCACAATCATGCCTTCCTTGCCCGGCACGTAAACCTCGTCCGAACCGGCCCACGATAGCGCAGGATGAAGCACACTTGCTCCCGCGAGTGCGCTGGGAACAATTCGTAGGAAATCGCGCCTTGTTGTAGCCATTTCGATCCTCGCTGGCATTTTACGCAACTACTCCAAAATCCGCCTCCAACGATGACAACATTGCAACTGGTGGTGCTCACGTGATTATGTTTCGACTTTCTCGGCCAGTGAAACGTAAACGGGAACCAGGAAGACCGGCAAACCGCGATCCCAGTCCGGCATTGGATATCAAAATCGCGCGCTGCCTGATTCTAAGTGGCTGGGCTCAGTCCCCATTTCTGCTGCAGATGCCGTTCGATAGTTTTGAACACCAGACCATCGACAATATAGCCAATCGCAATGATCAGGATCATCACGGCGATCACCAGACTCATATCGTTCAAATCGCGTCCCATCATGAGCAACTGCCCCAGACCCAGGCTGACGAAGATCATTTCTCCGGAGATAAGCGAGCGCCAAGCGAAAGCCCATCCCTGCTTCAGGCCGGAAACGATGTACGGCAGGCTGGCGGGCAGAAGCACGTGCCAAAACAAGCGGAAGCGTCGCGCGCCCAGGTTGCGTCCCGCCATTTTGTAGATTTTTGGAATCTGATGGCGACCAGTTTCCATCGCGATGGTCACTGACAGCAGCGATCCCATCACCACGACGAATAAGATTGCCTTCTCGGTCAGGCCGAACCAAAGCACTGCCAAGGGCAGCCAACAGATGCTGGGCAAGCTTTGCAGGCTTACCAGCAAGCCGCCCATGGTTTCTTCTAAAAATTTGTTGCTCGCCACTCCCAAGCCAAGAATCATGCCGAGAAACACCGATAAAGCGTAGCCCAGCAACATGCGCTTCATGCTGATGGCAATCGCGATCCAGAAGCTGTGGTCTTTGAAGCCGGCGACGAGCGCTTCGAGCACGCCCCATGGCGTGGGAAAAACGTACGGCGGCCAGATTTTCAGTTTCGCCAGCAGCGCCCAAACGGCGACCAGTCCGACATAGAAAATTGCGTGTCTGGCGAATTTCTTCATGGCCTCACCTCGAATCCGTATTCTGCTTCGAGGGAGCGATTAATCTCTTCGCGGAGATCGTCCAGAATCTCGCGCGCACTCTTGGCAACGGTGACGTCTTCGAGATGACGTGGGCGCGGGAGATCGATGTCATATTCGCGCTTGACCCGGCCGGGACGGAAGGTAAATACCGCTACCCGGTCGCCCAGCCGAACCGCCTCGCGCACGTTGTGAGTGACAAAGATGATCGTGCGCCCGGTTTCCGCCCAGATGCGCTCGAGTTCGTCGTGCAACAGATCCCGGGTTTGCGCATCGAGCGCGGCAAATGGTTCGTCCATGAGTAAAACGTCGGGTTCTGTGGCCAGAGCACGCGCAAGCGCAACCCGCTGCCGCATTCCGCCTGACAATTGATGGATGTAGTTGTTCTGAAATTGGGACAGATGCACGAGCCGGAGGTAATAGCGAATCTTCTCTTGGCGTTCCGGTTTCGGAACATGATTCATTTTCATGCCGAACTCGACGTTTTGGGCAACGGTCAGCCAGGGGAAAAGACCGAGCTCCTGGAAGATGAGAATGCGGTCTGTACCCGGTCCATCGACCAGCTTGTCATCTACCAGAACATGGCCGTGGCTCGGCTGCTGTAAGCCGGCGATCAGATGCAACAGTGTGGATTTGCCACAACCTGAAGGGCCCACGATGCAGAGAAATTCTCCGGTCTTAACTTGCAGGTTGATGGAATCGAGGGCCAGAAGCCGCGAGCCGTTATTACCCTTGTAGGTGAGGGAAATATCTTTGAGCGAGACCTTGGGCGTGCTGCTCGCGGCTGGCAGCGGCAGCACTGCCGGCCCGGCGCCTGACTTCCAGCGGGTCGTGCCGCCGCGCGCAGGACTTCGATGATCCGAAAAAACCGATTGCGTAGCTGGATTCAGCGTCATTGGATGGCCTTCTTTCCTTTTTCCGCCAGGACTTCATTCAACAGCGACAAGTCGTACATGTTGGAAAGATCGGGCATTTGCTTGCCCAGAAAGCCCGCGTCAAACGCCGAACGGGCAGAAGTCAACAACGAACTGCGCACAGGATCGTAGGTAATCTGCAGTCTTCCGAAGGCTTCATCGAGAATTGCCGGCGCCAGCGCTTTGCTGGTTTCTTTCTGGATCTGGTCGTTAAGAAGCCTCTTGGCTTCAGGTTTGTGCGAGCTGATCCAGTCAGTAAGCTCGACGTGTGCGCGAATCCAGTTCTTCACCAGATCGCGATGTTCACGCAAAAACTTCGTGCTGACAATCAAGTGCGTGGTCACAAACTGTCCCTGTGGCCACAGGTCGCGTTCATCCAGGAACAACCGGCCGTTGCCTTCGCGAATGAGGCGCGTAGCCCACGGTTCGGGGGCCCAGGCCGCGTCCAATTCTTTCTTGAGAAAAAGCGTGAGCTGATCGGGATTGGCGAGAGGCACGACCTGCACGTCGCCACCCTTGTCTTGCGATTTCATGCCATGCGCCTTGAGCCAGGCACGGAGGGCGACGTCTTGTGTATTGCCAAGCTGCGGGGAAGCAATCTTTTTTCCATGAAAATCTTCAGGCTTCTGGATGCCGGAGTCGCTACGCACGATCAACGCGGCGCCGCCGCTGGCCGCGCCCGACACCACGCGCAGAGCTTCGCCCTGGGAGCGGACATAGCCGGTGATGGCCGGGTTCGGTCCAACGTAGGTCATGTCGATGGCGCCAGAAAAAAGAGCTTCGATCGCCGAAGGCCCGGCATTGAAGCTTGTCCACTGGATTTTCACGTTCGGCCCCATAGCTTTATCGAACCAGCCGTTGGCTTTTCCAATCATCGGCTGCGCATGGGTGATGTTGGGAAATGCACCCACACGAATGATGGTTTGGGCGCGAAGGGGGTCGGAAGATCCCGCAACGATGGCCATTAACCATAAGGCCCAATACCAGATTCCTAGTTGCGCTCGGAGTGACCATCCCGTTGAATTACGCATCTTTGCCTCGTGGACCCCCGTGGACTACCATCGGCAGCACACTGGCTTCTTCGGATTTTTTCTTGCGCTTGCGGCCGCGTGACTCGGAACCGGGGCCGCCCACAATATCTGCCAGCGAAGTGTGCTCTAGAATTTTGGCAGCGGCATCGCGAACGTCGAGGAAGACCTGGTAAAGCGCGCGGTGTTCGGCGTCGCGATTAATCAAGCTGCGGAGCTGATCGGCGTCGCCGAATGGCGCCAGAGGGCCATCAATGAGGCGGATAATTTCACTCAGGCGAATTTCCGCCGGCGAACGCCGTAGCTGGTACCCGCCTTTGGCGCCGCGCGCGCTCTCTACGATCCGCGCGTTCTTCAGCTCAAGCAGAATAAGTTCTAGAAATTTCTCGGGCAGATCCTCTTCGTAGGCAATGTCACGAATGCGAATCGCGCCCTGGTTGTAGCGGCGCGCGAGCATCATTAACGCCTGCAGCGCGTACAAACCTTTTTGGGAGATTTTCATTGGGATATTATGCCATAAAGTCTACTGATGTAATGGACATTATGGGCATAGGCGTGATTGCAAGAATGCTGCCAAAGGCAGATATAGCGTGGCTCTTAGTGCTTCAGAGACTTACAGGTGCAAGCTTGTGCAGGCGAAGTCCTTACTGGTGCAGCCATTTTCTATTGCGGGAGGAAAGCCGGGCGTTTGCGTTCACAACCCGATCAATGAGTGCAACGGCGATTTTTCGCCAATAACCAAATTTTCAACAAGAGTGAATGATGCCTATCACAGCCACTCAGGCCGGAACGAGTGTAATCTACTCGCATTTGCGGCAGGCACAGAGCCCACGCATCCGAGCTAGGAACTCGCCGTCTATGGAGGTGCTCGATGAAGCTGCGCTGGACAATCGTTGCTGTTACCGCCCTGACTCTGATCTGTGCAGGCGTATTCATCTGGCACTTCGTCTACGCTCAGGTTAATAGTCGGCAACTCGCGAAGGACGTGACAGCCTATCGCATCCGTGCTGAGCAGGGAGATGCGGAGTCACAGTTCAAGCTGGGTTCCATGTATTCCAGAGGCAAAGGAATCCCGCAGGACTACGGCGAGGCCGTTCGTTGGTATCGCAAATCCGCCGAGCAGGATTATGCGAAGGCCGAATACAACCTCAGTAGCATGTATCGCGATGGCAAGGGAGTTCCTCAAGACTATGCGGAGGCTGAACGCTGGTGTCGAAAAGCTGCTGAACAGGGTGACGCGAGGGCGCAGGAGGGCCTCGGCTTCTTGTATTACAGAGGCGAAGGGGTGCCACAGGATTACGCGGAGGCGGCGCGTTGGTACCGAAAATCCGCCGAACAAGGTGATGGGAATGCTCAATACATCATGGGCTACATGTACTACTACGGCTACGGCGTGCCGCAGGACAAAGGCGAAGCCAACCGCCTGTTCCACCTAGCTGCCGCTCAAGGCAACGAGGATGCCCGGCGGGCCATTGGTTTGAACAAAGTGCACGTGCCCGCGGTAAGCAAGATCACTCTTCCCTTGAAATTTCTAGCCGGCTTGTTTTTCGGAGTCGCCTTCCTGAAATCTGGACAGAGCCACGGAACCCGGGCACAGATAGCAACAGGTGTCACGGCACTCCTTATGATCTGCGCTGTCGCGTTGGATTTGTTCTGGCTTTTCTATGTCGGTCATCTGCAATCCTCTACGAGCGTCACTCTGTTGTACTTGGTAAAACAACTGGTAGGCGGAGCAATTGTCGGTGTGCTGGCATCCGTCGTTCATGGGAAGAGCGCAAAAATCGTACTGATAGCGGCCGCCGTCATATTCGTCGGATTCATTGTTTTTGAGGTAGTTCATTCTGAGCTCAGGCATATTCCTGTTAGGGTCTGGTTCCTGTGCTTCGTGGGTTTGCCCATTGGGATGTCAATTCCCTCAGCCATTTTTCTTTGGCTCGACCGTAAACGAGCGCTGGACGGCAGAGGCGACGCGGCAATAGTAGCGGTCACGACGAAGTGACTGTCGTAATCGGCGATCACACTCAGAATCGCGTGCCGCAGGCGTTCCTGCAAAAAGAATATTTCTAGTCCACTGCCTTGATTGACTCCCCCCGCCTTACGCACGTAAGATTCGCGAACAGTGATTGGCGAAACCATTTCGCACTATCGCGTCGTCGAGAAGCTTGGCGGCGGCGGTATGGGCGTCGTCTACAAAGCCGAGGACACCAATCTGGGCCGCTCGGTCGCCCTTAAGTTCCTGCCCGACGAAGTGGCGGGAGACTCGCAGGCTCTGGAGCGTTTCCGCAGAGAAGCTCGCGCTGCCTCTTCCCTCAATCACCCCGGCATTTGCACCATCTATGATTTCGGCGAGCACGAAAGCCGTGCCTTCATCGTGATGGAGTATCTGGATGGCGCGACCCTGAAGCACCGCATCGCGGGACGGCCACTCGAGACCGAGATGCTGCTGTCGCTGGGAATCGAAATTGCCGACGCTCTCGATGCCGCTCACGCCGAAGGCATCGTCCACCGTGATATCAAACCCGCCAACATCTTTGTCACTAAGCGCGGGCACGCAAAGATTCTGGATTTTGGGTTGGCGAAAGTGCTCTCGGTGACCAGCAGAATCGTCGAAACGGCAGGCGCAGGAGTTGAGGCAACTGCCGCGGTAAACGCGGCCCATTTGACCAGCCCAGGAACGGCGATCGGAACTGTGGCGTACATGTCACCTGAGCAGGCGAAGGGCAAGGAACTGGACAACCGAACCGATCTCTTTTCTTTCGGAGCGGTGCTGTACGAGATGGCGACGGGCGCCTTGGCTTTCCGAGGTGATACGTCAGCGCTTATATTCAACGCCATTCTCGAACGCGCACCCATTTCTCCGATTCGCCTCAACCCTGACCTGCCGCCCAAACTCGAAGACATCATTAACAAGGCACTCGAAAAAGACCGGAATTTGCGTTATCAGGTCGCCGCGGAGATGCGGGCTGATCTTCAGCGCCTGAAGCGGGACACGGAATCGGGTCGGGCGCTTGCGGCGCAGGACGGGACCGCCACCGACCATTCGGGAACGGCCGCCTCGGAAGCCAGCCCTGAGCGAAGTCGAAGGGTCCAAGCGGAGCGAAGCTCCGCGGCATCGCGGGCCGGTTCCGGTGGAGCAGTCGAGCTTCGCTCGACCGGACGGGCGAGGGCGCCCGTCCCCACGTGGTCGGTGGTTGTGGCGGGAGTGGTGGTGCTTGCCAGCTTGATCGCCGGCGGGCTTTACTACAGTTCGCATCGAGCCAAGCCACTAACGGAGAAGGACACCCTTCTCCTGAGTGACTTCGTCAACACAACGGGTGATCCGGTCTTTGACGGGACGCTCAAACAAGCTTTAGCGGTGCAACTGGAACAGTCTCCGTTTCTCAACATTTTTCCTCAGGAACGCGTGCGAGACACCTTGCGCTTTATGGGGCAATCGTCGGATGAACGGTTGTCGCCTGACCTGGCACGTCAAGTCTGCCAGCGAGAAAGCATCAAGGCGGTGTTGAACGGTTCTATCGCCACGATCGGCAGCCAGTACGTGGTGGGGGTGGATGCAATTAATTGTCAGACTGGAGACACTCTGGCTCGCGAACAGGTTGAAGTGAATAGTAAAGAGCAAGTGTTGGGAGCTGTGGGAAATGCAGCCTCGAAACTGCGCGGCAAGCTGGGCGAGTCACTGGCCTCCGTTCAGAAATTCGACTCTAAGATTGAAGAAGCCACAACTTCCTCACTGGAAGCACTCAAAGCATTCAGTCTGGGCGAGGCAGAGCGGGACAAAGGGGCTGAACTCACTGCCATTCCTTTCTTCAAACATGCGATCGAACTGGATCCTAATTTCGCTGTCGCCTACGCACGGCTAGGGCAGGCATATAACAACACCGGCCAGACTGCCCTGGCGATCGAGAACACAAAACAGGCCTTCGACCGGCGAGAACGTGCCAGCGAACTCGAGAAGCTTTATATTTCAACCCACTATTACGAGAACGTTACCGGGCAATCGGATAAGGCGATAGAAGTGTATGAGCTATGGAAGCGGACTTATCCGCGCGATTCCATCCCGACCAATAATCTCGGGGTTGACTACAACGCCTTCGGCAAATTTGACCAGGGGCTCGCGGAAGCATTAGAAACTGTACGCCTGGACCCGAATAGCGCTTTCAGCTACGGGCTTTTAGGAGATTCGTATTTCGGGCTTAATCGTATTGCGGAGGCTAAGATGGTCCGCCAAAAGCAGGTGGCACTCAAACTGGATAGCGTGAGGGAACACCGGGATCTTTATGTCATGGCTTTTCTGGAGGGCGATACCTCGGGGATGCAGCGTGAGGCGGAATGGGCAAAAGGCAAGACGAACGAATTTGAGATGTTGGAAGCGGCCGCGGAAGCAGCCCTCTTTTCGGGCAAGCTACAAAAGGCGCGAGAGACGTATCAACAGGCGATTGAGTCGGCGCAGCGAGGAAAGTTTGCAGAGAGTGCAGCGGGCATTACGGCACGGCACGCGACGGCGGAAGCATTAGTTGGAAATGAGACACAGGCGCGTGCCGGAGCACTCGAGGCGCTGGCCATGGATCGAAGCCGGGTAACGGCATCTTTTGCCGGTCTTGCGCAAGCCGTGGCAGGCGATATGCGCCAAGCGGCGGCGATTGTTGAGGAGCTGAGCAAGCGTTTTCCGACCGACACCTTGGTCAACAACGTTTGGGGTCCAACTATCCGTAGCGAGATTGAAGTGAATCGAGGCAACGCGGGCAAAGCGATCGAATTGCTTCAGGTGGCATCTCCGTACGAAGCCGGCTTCATTGCGCGCCGGGTGCCCAATTATGCTCGCGGACAAGCTTATCTGAAGGCACGCCAGGGCAAGGAAGCAGCTGCTGAGTTTCAAAAAATCCTGGAGAATCGTGGAGTCTGTGGGACCGCACTGATTTGCGCTTTGTCCCATTTGCAATTGGCGCGGGCACACGCTTTGTCCGGCGATGCTGCGGGTGCACGCACGGCCTATCAGGACTTCTTCGCTCTTTGGAAAGATGCAGATCCTGACATCCCCATCCTGAAAGAAGCCAAAGCGGAGTACGCGAAGTTGCGGTAGCTAGCTGGATTGCTTCTACTTCGCGGTGTTGTTGATTCGCAGGACTTGTACGGTGATGTTATCCGGGCCACCACGCTTTTTTGCCAAGTCAACCATTTTGCGACAAGCGCGATCCAGATTTGCTGCCTGAACTGCGTCTTCCAGTTCCTTTTCAGGCAACTGGCTCCACAAACCGTCGCTACACAGCAACAGGACGTCGCCAGTCTGTAGCGAAACTGGTTGTTCAGGACAGTCCGGGACGACTGCCGAGCCTGCGCCGAGCGCGGCAGTGAGGATGTGCCGCTGCGGATGCGATTCCGCCTCTTCGGGGCTAATGACGCCGTTCTCCACCAAACGGCTCACGTACGAATGATCGTGCGTGAGGCGGGAAATCGAAGAATCGCGAATCAGGTAAAGACGGCTGTCACCGACGTGCGCATAATAAAGATGTTCTTCGACCAGGGCAGCGGCGGTGCAGGTAGTCCCCATGCCGTGTAAGGCAGGATTACGCGCTGCCTCCTCCTG
Source organism: Acidobacteriota bacterium (assembly GCA_003225455.1). GTDB lineage: Bacteria > Acidobacteriota > Terriglobia > Terriglobales > Acidobacteriaceae > QIAB01. The sequence goes on along the minus strand of QIAB01000042.1, from coordinate 10,396 downwards.
GATGCGGTAATGTGCGGACTGGAATCCTTCCAGCAGAATGGAACGGGGATCGCCGGGAGAATTGGCGTAGATGTCCTCAACTACCTCGATGGCAATGCGGCTGGCTTCCTGTCCGCCTTCGTAGCCGCCCATGCCGTCGGCGAGGAGAGCGAGCCGCCCTTTTTGCCGAAACTGCTGGTCGCTCGCTGGCTCCCAATAAGAGTAGCGGTCTTCGTTGTTCTCGCGTTCGCAACCGATGTCGCTGAGCGCGGCCAGATCAATTCCAGGGCGAATTCGCATGAGAGATTCTGGATTATACAGAAGCAAGTCCATCGGGATGTCCGGTGTCTACTGTTTGTTGCGTAAACCGGAATGCCGCTCGTACTTGCGCCATAGGGTGGAGGCATACTGCAGGCAATTAAAGCGCGAAAGTGTGCCCAAATGAGTAACAGCATCATCCAAAGAACTTTGCCATCTCGCGGCAATCGAATTCACTTAACCGAGTGGTGACATGCCTGGCGCGGGTGAGGACGCGCTAGACCCCAATCACTCCCACCAACTCCTTCACCGCGGCGGCGCTCTTCTCCAAACCGGCCTTCTCTTCGGGCGTAAGTTTGATCTCAATGATCTGCTCGATTCCCTCTCCGCCCAGCTTAACCGGAACTCCCACGAACAGGCCTCGAATCCCGTACTCACCTTCCAGATACGCCGCGCAGGGGAGAATTTTCTTCTTATCTTTCAATATCGCTTCGACCATCTCGGTCACAGCCGCAGAAGGCGCATAGTACGCCGAACCGGTTTTCAGATATTTCACAATCTCCGCGCCGCCATCGCGCGTGCGCTGCACCAAGCGATCTACGGTTGCCGGATCCATCAATTCGGTAATCGGGATCCCAGCCACTGTCGAATACCGCGGCAGAGGAACCATGGTGTCGCCGTGCCCGCCGAGCACGAATGCTGAAACGTTTTCTACGCTGACTTTCAGCTCGTCAGCGATGAACGCGCGGAAGCGGGCGGAATCCAGCACTCCTGCCATCCCGATCACGCGCTCACGGGGGAACCCGGCCATCTTGTACGCTGCCTGCGCCATCGCGTCGAGCGGATTCGAAACGACAATGAGGATGCAGTTGGGAGAATGCTGGACGGCTTTGCCGACTACATCCTTCATGATCTTGTGATTTGTGTTCAACAGGTCGTCGCGGCTCATGCCAGGCTTGCGGGGGATGCCGGCGGTGATCACCACAGTATCCGAATTCGCGGTGTCGGCGTAATCTTGCGTGCCAAGGATGCGGCAATCGCGTTTTTCTATAGGCATGGATTCGAGCAGATCAAGTCCCTTACCCTGCGGCACGCCTTCGATAATGTCGATCAGGACTACATCTGCCAGCTCTTTCGAAGCAATCCAGTGCGCCGCCGTCGCGCCAACGTTTCCTGAGCCTACAATCGTCACTTTCTTGCGCATGATTTCCTTTCAAGAGCTATGACCACAGATCTTCACTGATTCACACTGATACTCGCAGGAGAATTTGATTGCGCACGACTCTGCGGAAATCTATGGCTTTGCATTAGACAGCCGCTAACCTTGCTGAGCCCATGTTCTCGATGATGAAATCAGCAAACTCGCTCGTGCTTACTTTGCTCGCGCCTTCCATCAGCCGATGGAAATCGTAAGTAACTTTCTTCTGCTCAATCGTGCGTTCGAGGCCGCTTTCAATCAGATCCGCGGCCTCGTTCCATCCCAAGAATCGAAACATCATTACGCCCGAGAGAATCACAGACCCGGGGTTAATGACATCTCTATCCGCGTATTTCGGAGCCGTGCCATGCGTGGCCTCAAATATGGCATATCCATCACCGATGTTCGCGCCCGGAGCAATTCCCAACCCGCCAACTTGCGCAGCGCAGGCGTCGGAAATGTAATCGCCATTCAAGTTCGGCGTCGCCAGCACAGCGTATTCGTCTGCCCGCGTGACAACTTGCTGAAAAATAGAATCGGCAATGCGGTCGTTAATCATGAACTTTCGCTTCCACGCACCTTTGCCGTGGGTGGTGTAGATCGCGTCCAGCACCGATTTCACTTCCTTGTAGACCGACTGCCTGAACTCGTCGGTGGCAAATTCCATCCCTGGCTCAACCATTGCGGCATTCTGCTCGACCGTGAGGCTCGGGTTTTTGTCTTTATTGTCCAGAATCCAGCTCTCACGCTCGGTCACTATCTGATCGCGGAATTCTTCAGTAGCCAGTTCGTATCCCCACTTGCGAAAAGCGCCTTCAGTGAATTTCTGGATATTGCCTTTATGCACCAGCGTCACAGTCTTACGCCCGCTCTCCAGCGCAAATTTGATGGCCATTCGCACCAGCCGTTTCGTGCCCGTGATCGACATCGGCTTAATCCCCACGCCGGAGTCCAGACGAATCTGCTTCTTGCCTCCCTTGAGCATTTCTTTATTCAGAAACTCGATGAGCCGGGCAACTTCAGGTGTTCCCTGCTCCCACTCGATGCCCGCATAAACGTCCTCCGTATTTTCACGATAGATAACTACATCCATGCGCTCCGGATGGCGCACCGGCGAAGGTGTTCCCTTGTAATACTTCACCGGACGCACGCACGCGTACAGATCGAGAATTTGGCGCAGCGCGACGTTCAGCGACCGAATTCCTCCACCGACAGGAGTGGTCAGCGGCCCTTTAATCGCTACGCGAAATTCGCGGATGGCGTTCACCGTGTCATCGGGCAACCAGGTATCGAATTTCGCCTTGGCTTTCTCCCCAGCGAAGATTTCATACCAGACCACGCGGCGCTTGCCCTTATAGGCTCTTTCAACCGCCGAATCGAAAACTCGCGACGATGCTCTCCAGATATCGCGTCCCGTGCCATCACCCTCGATAAATGGAATGACGGGATTGTCAGGAACCTGATAACGTCCACCACTGTAAGTAATGCGTGCGCCATTCGAAGGAACTGCCACACCGTTATATGAAACCGGCATCAAGAGACCTCCGCGATGAATCGGAAACGGACAATTATAAATGTTGTGTGACAAGGCGGGAGAACTCAGGCGATTACAAAAGGCTCAGGGGAATGCCTTCAACTTTACTGAACCATTACAATGCACTTAATGGATCGAAACTCCTCGCGTGGGCCATTGAGTTTCGGGCTGCTTCTCTCCGCGTTGGCATTAGGAACAAGCCTCGCATTCGCCAGCGGCGCAGCAGCCCAGCAACTTACGGTTTCAGAGAGTCCACGCAGCGCAGAATCCCCGGGGCACATCGCAACACCCCCCGTGATTGTCGAGCGCGTAGAAAAACCTGAGATCCCAGTTCACCGCTTCTGGGATCGCAACAACGTTCTTCTGTTCTCCGGTGTCTCAGTATTCCGTGGCCTGGACTACGCCTCCACGCGCAACATGCAAGCTCGCGGTCGCGAGGAAATTTTGCTTCCAGACGATGTGGTGAACAACTCGGCAGGTTTCGCCGGCGTAGAAGCCGCTGCCAGCGCCACATCCATTGGACTCTCCTACTGGATGCATCGTGCTGGTCATCACAAAATCGAGCGCTGGATTTCCATCGCACACATCAGCGTTACGGGATTCGGCGCCGCCCGAAACTACGCTTTGAAATCGAAGCATCCTCCTGGCGTGCGCTAGACCCCAAGTCCTTCATCAGAAACTTTGCTTCGACGTATACTAAGCTCCAGCTCTAAAAATGAGCCCTTGCGGAATAATTCACGTATTCCCGCGCAGGAGACGCACATGCCTGGATCCCTGTCCCGCGTCGTGGTGTTGTTCGCAGCTCTAATCCTCGCGCTGCCCGCGGTAGGCTTCGCCGAACGCAGTCACGAGCGCTTCCAAATGAACCGTGATATCCGTGTCGAGCAGAACGACAAGACGGGAGATCTCACCTGCCTCAACTGCTCGGTTTACATACGGGGCGAAGTGGCTGGGGACATCTTCGCCTTGAATGGCAGGGGCGTGGTGGAGCAGGGCGCGCAAGTCTCTGGAGATGTCGCCACGCTGCTGGGTGATGTTCGCCTGGATGACGGCTCCAAAATCGCCGGCGATGTTGCAGCAATCGGGGGAACGGTGCGCCGTAGTCCGCAAGCAACCATCGCTGGGGACGTAAGCTCAATGGGTGGAGCCGGCTGGGTGATGCTGGCTTTCCTGGTGCCTCTGCTGGTGGTGGCCGGATTGGTCGCGCTCATTGTGTGGCTGTTTCGCCGCGCCCGCAGACCACACCCGCTCACCGCTTCACCAGTGCAGAGAGTTTAATCCTCCCCTGCAGAGGTCAGGCCAGCACGCGATCATAAATTCTCCTCACGTTGGTCGCAGTCTCGCTCAACTCCGTCTCGAGTCCCTGCGGAAACTGCCGCCGCAAAATTTGTGAGCTAAGTTTTTCCGTCACCAGCCGCGCATGTTCTGTGGCGGGCAACCATTTTCGCGCTCGGCCAACCACCAGCCGGACAACATGCTCTGCTGTGCGAAAGAGTTCGGCGGCATGATCCAGAGCTGCCGCATCAGCTTTGTCGAGCACGCAGCAGCCCGAGCATCGCCATATTTTGTCGCGAAGCGTGCCCTGCTTATTGCTGATCCGGTGTTTCACCAACAGAAAGCTGGTCAGGAAATCTATGTCGTAAATTGCGCCGGCCGATGTTTTAAAGTTCTTCTCCAAGCCTTCCGCGTTTTCCAGCTTCGTCCGCATGTTCCGGATGGTTTGCATGAATTTATCGTCAGCCGCAAATCGCTCGAACAACTTATACATCGCCCGCATAGCTCGCTCACTCAGATTGCGCGATCCCGCGAGAGGCCGCATTTTGGTGTACATGAGCACCTCCCACGCCTGCGCCTCCTGCTCGAAATAGGCGTGCAGTTGCGCAGGTGTAACCAGCAATTCCCCCTCTCCGCCCCGCGGGCGCAGTCGCGCATCCACCGGGAAGACCATGCCATCCCGGGTATATGCCGCTAGAGCCTGCATAATCTGCTCGGCAGACTTGGTCAACGTGTCACGATTCTGCTCTTGGTCGCAAACAAACAACACATCGGCATCGGACAGGAGATCGAACTCGCCGCTCCCCAGACGGCCCAGAGCCAGAACAGCCAATCCTTCCGACGCGCCGGCAATGGTATACGCCGCCGCTATGGCGTCCTCAGCCGTGGCCGTAGTTTCTCCTAATGATTCGTACACATCGCGCGATTCGGTGATGTCCTTGGCGCCTGCTGCAAACACGCGGTGCCGATAATGCTGCCGCAGCAGAGAAAGCTTCTCTGCATACGAAGCCGGAGACGATGCCAAGTATGCGAATGCGGGATCGCTAATCCGTGCCGGCACGAAAGAGTTGTCGAACAGGTAGCCACTGCCAATGCGTGGAACTAGGGTTCCCATCTGCGATAGAGTCGCGGTCTCCTCCGGATGCCGAATCAAAATGTCTGTGAGATAGTCGCTGCTCTCAAATAGCGCGAGCGCTCTCTCCACGGCTGCCGGGCGCCGCAGCACCGCCGCATACCGCTCTGAACTGGTGAGCGCGGAGTCAAGAAAACGGTACAGATTCTTTCTGGCCTGCGGGCTGAGGTCGCGCCGGCTCGCGATTTGATGCAACCCCGGTGAATCAGCGGCCAGCCGCTCCAGAATTTGTTGGTTGGAATGCTCTGCCGAAGCCGGCTCAATCGTGTTGCGTAACTCAAACTCCGCATCTGGAGCATCACGCCTCTCACGCGTCTGCTGCTGATAAATGATGCGCTGGTAAATTTCCGCGACTGCGGCCATGCGCTGCCGAACCATCCCGGCCAGATCACGCACGCGATCCTCGCCGGGCGCATATCCTTCCATGGAGCGTTGCAGGATCCGAAGATCGTTTTCGGCAATCGGCAAGCGGTGCGTTTGCCGGCCTTCGCGCAGTTGCAGCCGGTGTTCCAGATGCCTCAGGAACTCATAAGCACTGGTGAGATCATGAAATTCTTTGCCGCTGATGTGGCGCTTATCATGCAGCTTTTGCAGAGAGAATAATGTCCCGCCGGAACGCAACCAGGGCTCGCCGCCTCCATAAACCCGCTGCAGGCACTGCACCAGGAACTCAATGTCGCGAATGCCTCCGCGATCAAGCTTCACGTCGATACTTTGCTCTGAATGTTCCAACGCTTGTCGCCGTTTGTGCATTTTCTCGCGAGCGACGAGAGCAGTCTTTATGGCAGCAAAGTTCACCTGCTCGGTATAGACTCCGGGCTGCGCCGAACGAATAAACTCTCTCGCCAAAGTTGCGTCCCCGGCGCTATGCCGGACTTTGATCAATGCCTGCCGTTCCCAATCATGCGCGACCGAGGAGTAGTAACGCAGGGCCTGCAAGAGGCTTACAGCCAGTTCACCTTCCCCTCCCTGTGGGCGTAGCCGTAAGTCGATGCGATAGGCCGCGCCTTCGCGCGTCATGCAAGACAAGATCTCCGTTACTTGCTGCGCCAAGCGTATGAAGTATTCGCGATTTGAGATCGCGGCACTAGGCGGTTCTTCTCCGTTGCCGAAGATGTACATCAAATCCACATCCGAGCTGTAATTCAATTCGTTGCCGCCCAGCTTGCCAAGCGAGAGGATGGAAAAGGGAGTATCAACCAACCTGCCTTCTGCATCGAGATGCTGCGGCGTACCATAACGATGTTGCAACCGGCGATCGGCCTCGCGCAGCGCCTCGTCGATCAGCACATCCGCCAGCGCGGAAATTTCGGAAGTGGTTTCGGCGAGTGGCGCGATCTTCAGCACGTCGCGCAGCATAATGCGCACGAACTCACGACGCTTGAATCTCGCCAGTAGCAACGAAACGTCCGTCTCGAACGACCGCGAGCGGAAGCGCGCCAGGCTCTCGTGGAATTCTTCCCGCGAAAAGCTGCGGTCGAGATTCCTCTCGCGCAGGAAAGAGTGGAGCAAGTCCGTATTCTGGATCAGCGTCTCAGCGAGAAAGCGGCTGTGCCCGAAGACGACTAACGCATAATGGGCGAGGAAGTTGTGGCGATTCAGCAGCCGCACGACTTCCCCCGACTCGCCAACCAACCGATCAAGGAAAATTAGGACCGTATCGGGGTCAGGAGATTCAGCCAGCAACCCCGGCAAAGCGGCGGCGAGTGATGGTGAAACGCGCTCCACAACACGCGTGAGGGTTCTGTCCGATATTTCCGGATCGCGGAAAGGAATATGGCTCGCAGCGCGTGATGTCACATCAGCCAGCAGCATCCGAGAAGGGATCGCGTGCTCGGTGGTCTTCTCCACAGCCCGAGACGGTATCGGCTTGCTGGCATCACTGAACGGTTTCTTGAATGACACGGGCCTTTTGGCTCGGCCCTCAGCATAGCACGGTGGAAAATCGGCATTGTGCCATCCAACTGCTAGTTCGCACTATCCTTCCTGATCCAACGCAGCAGCAGTGCCACTCCGACACCGAGCACAAGGGCTCCGAGCAGGAACCATGTTGCAATGGGCATGCTGACGAGCCCCATCACCACAAAGCCGACAGCCACGAGAAGGCCGGCAAACTCCGAGTCCACGCGCATCACGCGAAACGGACCAGGGTGGCGATTGACGTCATGCTGCTTCATCGGCCCTGATTGTCTCACCCGTTCATGCCAAAATCCAGCCGCCAGCGTCCGTCATAAATGAAATGGCCCGATTACAAGAATGGATGGCACCACACGATATCGGGATTGCGGCTCCTATTTGTTTGTGCGCGATGTTCGATTCTGATCCGGTGGAATCAGGTCTGGCATAGCTCTGCTTTCTTTTCACTTGACTCTGGGTATGTAGGGTATAAGTTAGATGGGTCGGTCGGGTTCCCTCCTCCAAACGGCTGTTCGCGATCACCATAAAAAAGGCCCGCGCCCATGCGGCGCTGTGGGTAATTTCCTGCGTGCATGAAAGGAAGCTGTATGAAGTACATTCTCGTCATCTTTGCAGCGCTCATGCTGGCTCAGCTGTCGTTCCCTGATGATCAACCAACCATTACCCCAAGATTTTTCAAGGTTCCAGCCAATACTACGATTCGAGTACGAACTAAGAACGGAATATCCAGTGAGACGGCCCATGTGGGTGATGATGTTCAAATGGAGGTATTAGGAGACGTCATAGTAAACGGATACGTGGTCATTCGAGAGGGCGCTTCCGCAATTGGACAGATAAGCAAAGTCAAGGAGGCACGCAGCCTGGGTAGGCGTGGCAGTGTCGCGCTTAGCCTCAAGTACGTGGAAGCCGTGACCGGGGAACACATTCTCGCGAGCGGCAACCGCGGGGAAAAGGCAAAAGGAAAGGCAGGAGAAAAGACCGCCGAAGTCGTTGTAACTAGCGCAGTATTTGGCGGTCCGATAGCGGCCTTGTGGTTATTCGAGGATGGTGAGGAGAGCATTATTCCACCCGGCACCGCATTTTCCGTGTATAGCGTTGCAGACACGATGATTGACTTATCGATGCTACCGGCTGCCGCGACGGCCGCTTCGACTGTAACTGGTGGGAATGCGATCAAAGATTCGCAGATCTCGGGTTTGCCTCGACCAACCTCTGACTCCTCGGTGGCGCTTCCCTCGTTAGGAGTTGTGGCCGAGACACGACTGAACGTTGGGGCTGAGATCACAGGAGTTGTGCGCGACGGCGTAGCGGAGAAGGCGGGACTTCACGTCGGCGATGTAATTAATGCCGTCGATCGCAGGCCGGTGAGGACAGCGACGGAGTTGGCGGCAAAGTTATGGAACCGGGCTCCTGGTTCGTCGGTTCGACTTGGGTACGTGTTCCGAAGCGCGACCTCCATCCCCGCAGATGGCAGGAACGCCGGTGGTCTCATCTACTATCCCAAAGAAACGGTTGTCATTCTGCCAGAGAAGCACTGACTTACGTGGGACTGCCACGCGAGTTGATGTCCCAGAGTGGAGCACATAGAACAACAAGCTCTAATATCTTCTCTGCCCGAAGTACTTCCTTACCCCAATTGCGTTGTACCGTCCCCAGGGTCCATTCGGTCCCAGATCTGCCGCCCCGAGATTGCGATCGCGGACACCGAATCGAGTAACCAAAAAATGCTGCGTCAGGCGCATTTCAAAACCTTTTCCTAAGTAAATTCCTCCGCCCCAGGACTGCTCCAATCCAATTGCACTGAATGACCACGTATAAAGTGTGTGCGGGACGTTCTTCCCGAACAAGAAGTGCGAATCTCCAAAAAGGAAGAAGCGGCGAAACTGGCCACGGCCGAGCGGCCAAAGCTCGGTATATCCCGAGATCATGTAGCGAGCGAACGCATTGCAGGGCGCATTCACGCCGCCGAATTTGCCCGCGTCGGCACGGCACAAGTTTGGATCAATTTCATTATGCGGTGGCGCAAGATCAAATTGTCCGTAGCCCCAAAACATATCGCTCGGAAAAAACATCCGATCGGAGTTCTCGATGCTCGGATGAGCTTGCTGAGCTACAAGAGCTGCTGGTAGTGCCAGACAGACGACCATCCACAGCAGGTGCCGTTTCATCGCGCCTCCGCGTGTCAATCGGGGAAATTTAACGCCTGTGATACAGGCTGGACCTCCACGATTCCACCCATCCCTGAGCCTGCGTCCAGCATTACGACAATTCGGCGCACATTGTACTCTGGATTCCAGGACTTCCCCGTTATCGTGTCCAGCACGGATCCAAATCTCACGTTTTCGTTCACTTCGGATGTACTACTGACGCCAGTACCGAGCTCAGCAGCACGCATGCCACTACGCCCAACGCCAGAACCGTCGGAATCTGGTAGTAGTGTGAGACCAGCATTTTCGCCCCAACAAAGATCAGAACAGCCGAAAGTCCGTAGTGAAGGTAGTGGAAAATCTCCATCATGCCCGCCAGGGCGAAGTACATCGATCGCAGCCCCAGAATAGCGAAGGCGTTGGAGGTGTACACAATGAAGGCGTTCAGCGTAATCGCCAGGACCGCAGGAATGGAATCTACGGCAAAGAGCAGGTCTGTGGTTTCAACGACCAGAAGCACAACCAATAGAGGCGTTGCAAACAGCGCTGGCTGGCGCACGAAGAACTTGCCTGCGTGGTAATCCTGAGTAACAGGAACCCAGCGGCGGAAAAGGCGGAGGACTGGGTTCTTCTCGGGATGAACTTCGGAACTCTCCTCGCTCAGCAGCCTGATTCCGCTGTACACCAGCAGTACCCCAAACAGATACACAATCCAATGAAAGCGCCGAATGAGGCCGACGCCCAACAGAATAAAAACCGCGCGCATGATCAGAGCCCCGATAATTCCCCAGAAGAGCACTTTGTGCTGATCTTCACTGGGCACGCGAAAATAGCGGAAGATCAGGAGAAACACGAAAAGATTGTCGACGCTCAGCGAAAGTTCGATGACGTAACCGGTCACGAACTCCAGCGCGGGCATGCGGCCACGCCAGAAGAAGATGATCGACGCAAACGCA
>QIAB01000087.1:37306-37870 GCA_003225455.1 Acidobacteriota bacterium | reverse complement strand
CAGGCAAGCAAACGCTGGCCGAGAACATCGCGAATGGGGGGATTGCCGGAATCCTTGCGCAAAATAAGGTCGCGGGCGCAGCCCCGGTCCTGGTCGGGACTCCTACTTTCGACTTCACTACTTATCCCGGTAATCCGCAGGTGAGTGTGACCTTACAGAGAACTGGTCTGCCGATTTTCTTCGCGCGCATCTGGAAGAGCGCGGCGCCCACCGTGACTGCGACGGCGAAAGCGGAGGCTTACAATCCTGCTAACTGGCAGGCCACAACCGGCATATCCGTTGCGCCGAAGTGCGTAAAGCCGTTGCTTATTCCCAATCTCGACCCCAACAATCCTCCTGCTCCATTCATCGGCCCGACTGGAGTCATTTCCCCTGGAGTGGTCGGTGAGGCCATTACACTATCGGACGCTTGCCCGAACGGAAGCAAGACCTGCGGACCACCAGTGCCCACTCCAACTGCTGGGCATTACTTACCTGCGAAAACAGCGCCTAATCCTACCAAAGAACTGTGCCCATTCTGTAAGGGAAGCTCGGATATCGAGCAGAGTATTGAATGCTGCGATT
>QIAB01000087.1:12707-37284 GCA_003225455.1 Acidobacteriota bacterium | reverse complement strand
GGGGACTCTCGCTACCCCAAACGCTACTGTAGACATCGTGAGCAGTGGCAACGCTTCCCGCCAAAACATCCGCAATGGCGCTCAGTGTCTGATCCATAACCCTTCGCAGGACGCGCTTGATACTACGAACTTTCTTTCCAGCGGCGGCCCGATGCAGATCACAGCCCGTAGCGGCCCGATGTCCGGAAAGTTGGTCACGACAAGCAGTTCTATCGCGACCCTACCTATCTTCGACACCGCTTCGTTGAACGCAACAACCGGGCAGGTCACGGTCGTGGGCTTCCTGCAAGTGTTCATCGACCCGCAAGCAACCGCGCTCCCTGGCAACGCAAACATCCCGGTCGCCATCCTCAACGTTGTTGGCTGTGGCAACACCGCAGGCACATCTAGCATTTCCGCTGGGGGAGTCTCTCCGATTCCCGTCCGCCTGATTCAGCAATAGGCGAACCTCACACAGAATTTTCCCCTGGGCGCCCTAGGGGCGCATCTGCGATACCTGTGCGCCTAATCTCGCAATAGAACCTTGTAGATTGATGTAACTGCTACTGTGGCGGCGGAGCGTCCTGTGGCGGCGGTACTGTTTCCGGCGGCGGCTGCTGCTGCTGGTCGGGAGGAATTTCCTGTGGTGGCGGCGGTTCGGGATCGGATTGCTCCACTGGCGTTTGTGGAATTTCCATTGCCGGCTGGGAAACTCCTTCGCCTCGGGCGGTGAGAATCACGGTCTTCAATTGGCTGGGATTACGTTCAGAACCAAGAATAATAAAATTGAACCGCGATCCGTTCAGCAGAGAGGTAAGAACGTCTTTGGCAGGACCCGGTCCGAGGCTGGCAACTACCTGGTCCTGGTCGGCGCCTCCTGGAATCGGAATGTCCGCGCCGGTGCGGTTGCGAACCTCTGACAAGACTTCCGCAAGCGTGGCTTTGTTTGCCCAGATCGTCAGCCGGCCATTCTGAAATTGCACATCCAGTCGCGGCGCTGGTTTGCTGCGCTGCGGCATGCTAATCGGAGTGTATGAGACGGGGGCAAGTGAACTGGTCTGGTGGGCCACCGCCGCTGCAATGATCGGCCGGGGTGCCACCGCCTGTGGGGTTGCTCCATCGCCGATCTTAACGATCAGGCTCTTCCCCGAAGGAAAAAGCTGGTAGGGCTGCGGAACTTTCAGGTCAAGAACTACTCGCGTGACAGGCGGATTCTGCGCAAATAGACCGACACGCACGCCTTTTACTTCCCCACGATTCACAGGAATGTTTCGCAGCTCGGTGCCGGGGACGGCGTTAGGAAAATCGATAACCAGGCGGTCCGGCCCGGTGAGTACGAGCACAGCCGGCGTGACTGGCTGGCTGGCTGAGACCTCAAGCTCCAGAGCCTGGCTGCCTCCGAGCACAGCAACCCGGCGGATGCTGGCTTGAGGCCCTGCTGCTTGGGCGAAAGCGCAAACACTCACCAGACCGCACATGGCGGCCAGGGCACAAAGTCGCGCTTTGTTCCAGTCACAACTCATTTGCCTTTGTGAGTTGCTATTTTAGCAGTGTTGCTGGGGCTTCCGGCGGAACCTAGGTGTTAGTACCTAGGCAGGCACTAGCCCATTTGGGCCTATTTCAGTAAAGGACTCAGGATGTTGCTGAGCAAGTCTGGCCCCTCAGCGCGCAGTAAATGGGGATACTTCTCGCCGCCGCTGTACGTGATGGAGTAGGTCTTGAAGAACTCAGCGTTTTCCACCAGTAGGTCGAACCGTTGCTCTTTCTCGAGCGACGCGCGTAGTGCGTCCCGCAGCACATGCTTTGACCAGCGTCTGCCGTTTACCGCGACCAGCCTCATACCCGGACCGATGCCTGCGTCGTAGGCCGGCGATCCCGGCATGACGTCTTCCAGTTCGCCGCCACTTTCCCGCACGATGAAACCGAGAGAGTAGAACGCGTTGAGGTATTTGCCCTGCTTCTCTTCTGCGTCAACCAAGGCGTTTGGATTCTGGTTGTAAACGAGCCGCCATCCACCTTGTTCGATTCCATTGAGTGGAGCATGCGAGCCGGTCGCATTCACTCGTTGCTTTAGGAGCTTCTCCCAATCGTATGGCGCTACTTGATTTAATGTCTTAACAACATCGTCGAATGTGTACGGAACGACCTTGGGAGCGCCGCTTTGGCCTCCATGAAATAAGCGGCAGAAATCGTCGAGAGACTTCTGCCCATGAGTCTGCTGCCGGATGAGAGTGTCGACCTCCAGCCAGATAAGCTCGCCTCCCGGGTAGTAATCGAGACTGCGGCGCCAACTTTGCCAACGCGGCCCCAGCAGCCGCAACGACTGCACCGAGCGCGCGGTATCTTCGAGCGGTGCGCCAGGTGCGTCCAGCTCGATGGTCGAGCACGGCCGCGGTTTCGGCCAGCGCCTCGCGATACTGATCTGGCGTCCAGAGCTTCGATCGGGCGGTCAGCAGGTTCCCGAGGTATTCGGTCAGTCCTTCGTAGACCCAGAGCAGATCTCCGATCATGGGCTCCTGATAACTAGGCGTAGCTAGGCCCGCAGGGCGGCGATACTTTCCGTTCCAGGAGTGGACGAATTCGTGCGGCAGGAGGCCCGCTTCCATTAGGCGCAGCTCGGGATCAATCAGGGTGCGCTCGGCTACGCTGTTGTCGCTGGATTCATGATGCTCGAGTCCGTGGTGGCCCACTTCATCGCTTAGCGTGTAAAGGAAGTGGTACTTGGTGTAATGCCGTGCGCCGAACAACGCGCCCGCCTCGGCCACCAACAAATGGTAAGCGGCGGTCTGCTGCGGCGTCATTGCCAAAGCAGCTTCGCTCTCGCTGACCATGTCGATCACGTGAACCGGAAACTCCCCCGGTTGATTCAACCCAATTTGGCGGTAGTGATCGCCTGCAATCAGGGGAGAGTCGACCAATTGGGTGAGCGAGACTGAATTGAACTCCACCATTTCGTCCGACTGCGTCTTGATTAGCAGAGCTGTGCCAAATTTCCAGCCGCCCGGCAGATGGACGGATGCCGCGAACTCAACCGCATCTGAGTTCGTCCCTTGGGGATAAAGAACGACCTGGTTCCAATTTAGATCGAGTACATTCGTGGAAGCCGCGGCGCCAGTGGCGCCGGCGCTCTCCCCGCTGGTGATAGTGTCGAACGAAACTTGCAGCTCTTTTGCGCCAGCCGGCACTTGGAGGTGAAAGGCGTACATATCAATCGGATCGCGCTGCCAGTCGATCGTCTGGCCGCCTGCGGTAATCTTCAGACCGGCGAGATTGGCTATCGGCCCGCTGGGGCGATGATTTCCCGGAATCCATTTTGGATAAACCAGAGTCAAAGGACCAGGCTTTGCCGCAATCGTGACTCTCGAGTGAAAAATATTTCGCGGCGCGTCGCTCAAATCGACCGTCAGCTGGATCGATTGCGCCAGAGCGATACTCGTAAGCAGTATTGCGGCAGCAGATATGCGGGCAATAAATGAGTGGTGCAAGAGCGGACCTCCGTGCAACCAGGAATTGGAGCCGTGAGATTATAAGGAAGTAGTTGTGGGCGCAAGATCGGTTCGGTAAGTTACCGGAAGAAAACACGTTCTTTATCGTCCAGTCGGGCGATTGCAACTGCTTGCCCGGCTAGAATCATCTGAGAATTAAGTTTCTGCTCTTCGCTTTGGGGAAGTTCATGGAGGCAAGCTGTGCTCAATGATCTGCTTTCCCGCTGGCCGCTCATCCAACAAATTAAGACTGGCGCTGATGGCACTGGTACTGAAGCTATGTCGGAGCAGACGCGCACCCTGCGTCCCAAGCACGAGGGCGCCGAGGTCACGCCTTCTATTTGTCCATATTGCGGGGTCGGCTGCGGTCAGCTTGTTTATCACAAGAATGGAAAGCTGATCTCAATTGAGGGCGATCCCAAATCTCCCATCTCGCGCGGACGTCTTTGTCCCAAGGCGCAGACACTTTTGAACTGCACACGCATCCGGGCCGACTGAAAAAAGTGAAGTACCGGCGGCCGTCTTCGCGCCAATGGGAAGAGCTCGATCAAGAGACTGCAATGGACATGGTTGCCGACCGGCTGTGGGAAAGCCGCGAGCGAACATTTCAAGAAACGCGTGACGGCGAGAGCCTGATGCAGACTACCGCAATTGCTCATCTGGGCGGGGCCACGCTGGACATCGAAGAGAATTATTTGATCAAGAAACTGTTCACTGCCGGCCTGGGGATGGTCTGCCTGAGCAATCAGGCCCGTATATGACATAGCTCGACCGTGCCCGGTCTGGGCACTTCCTTCGGGCGCGGCGGCGCCACTACCGCGCAACAAGACCTCAGCAACTCCGACGCAATCATCATCATGGGATCGTCGATGGCGGAGAACCATCCCGTGGGATTTCAGTGGGTGATGGAGGCGCGCGAACGCGGCGCGAAGATTATCCACGTTGATCCGCGATTTAACCGGACTTCGGCGATGGTGGATATCTGGGTTCCGCTGCGGGCGGGTTCGGACATTCTTTTTCTCGGCGGGTTGATCAACTACGTTCTGAAAAATAACAAAGAGTTTCGCGAGTATGTAGTCCACTACACCAATGCCGCAACCATTCTTCGCGACGACTTCAGAGATACCGAAGATTTGGACGGATTCTTCTCTGGCTGGGACGCCGAAAAGGCAAAGTACGATCCCGAAAGCTGGTTGTACAAAGGCGCGCCGTCGAAGAATGGCGGCAGGGAAAAGGCTGGGCACTCCGAAGCAGCCGCAGGACATGGCAAAGATCGCGGCGGAGAAGCGCAAGATGCAGGCAAGTTTGAGTCGGATATTTCACTTGATCATCCGCGGTGCGTCTTTCAGGTTATGAGGCGGCACTTCTCCCGCTACACGCCGGAGATGGTCGAGCGCTATTGCGGAGTTCCGAAAGAAGTGTTTTTAAAAGTGGCAGAGACTTTTTCTTCTGCCTCGGGCCCGGAGAAGACGGGCGCGATCTGTTATGCAGTCGGCTGGACGCAGCACTCGAAGGGCGTGCAGATTATTCGCTCGGCAGCAATTCTGCAATTGCTGCTCGGAAACATCGGCCGGCCTGGCGGAGGCATTCTGGCGCTGCGCGGGCACGCTTCGATCCAGGGATCGACCGATATTCCTACTCTCTATGACATTTTGCCTGGCTACCTGCCGATGCCGTTCTTCGAGGCGGACTCGCACAAGCTAAAGGATTACATTAAGAAACATAAAGCCCGCACTGGATCGTGGTCCGGTTTCGACAAATACTTCATCAGCCTTATGAAGGCTTACTACGGGAATGCCGCCACCAAAGAAAACGATTACGGCTTCAACTGGCTGCCACGCGTCACCGGAGATCACTCGCATTTCGGATACTGGCTCGACATGGCAGACGGCAAGATGGAAGGCTTATTCGTCATGGGCCAGAACCCGGCTGTCGGCGCATCCAATGGCCGGCTGGAACGCAAAGCTCTCGCCAACCTGAAATGGCTTGTGGTTCGCGACATGGTGGAGACGGAAACAGCTTCCTTCTGGCTGGATTCGCCCGAGGTCGAGCGAGGCGAGCTTTCTCCAGAGAGCATTGCGACTGAAGTTTTTCTCTTCCCTGCTGCGGGAACGGCAGAGAAAGAAGGAACGTTCACGAATACACAGCGGCTATTGCAATATCGCGAGAAACCGGTCGATCCTCCCGGCGATGCGCGCAGCGATACGTGGTTCATGTTTCACCTGGGACGGCGAATCAAAGAAAAAGCTAGAAATGATCCCCGGCCCCGCAACGCAGGATTAAATGCGCTGACATGGGATTATCCGACGGAGGGCAAGCACGCTGAACCGGGCGTCGAATCTGTTCTCAAGGAAATCAACGGTTACACTGTTGCCGATCACAAACAGCTCAAGCACATTCAAGCTCTGAAGAACGACGGCTCGACCGCATGCGGCGCGTGGATTTACTGTGGTGTCTTTCCGGAGGACGAAAAGAATCGCGCCAATGAGCGCAATCCGCAGGATTTGCTTGGGCACGGATGGGGATTCGTTTGGCCGAATGATTGCCGCATCATCTACAACCGGGCTTCGGCGCGTCCCGATGGCAAACCCTGGAGCGAGCGCAAGAAGCTGGTCTGGTGGGACGAAGAGAAAAAGCAGTGGGCCGGGTTGGACAACGCCGACTATCCGAAGGATCTCGCGCCGGAAACCAAAGACAATTTGAAGAACGGCAAGGGAGTGGAAGCGCTGGGCGGAGCGCGCCCGTTCACATTGCATCCCGACGGCGTTGGCTGGCTCTATGTGGCGAGTGGGTTAAAAGACGGGCCACTGCCTACGCATTACGAGCCGTTGGAGTCGCCAGTTGCCAATCCACTTTATAAGCAGAATGCGAACCCTGCAGCACTGAAGAGAGAGCGTCCGGATAATCCTTACGCGAACTCGCCGGGCGATCCGCGATTTCCGCACGTGCTGAGCACGTATCGCCTGACGGAACATCACACCGCCGGAGGAATGACGCGCACGCTCTCGCATCTGGCGGAGTTGCAGCCTGAACTGTTCACGGAGGTTTCGCCCGAGCTAGCGGATGAAATCGGCCTGACTCACGGCGATTGGGCGACGATTAGCACACCGCGCGCGATCATCGAAGCCAGGGTGCTGGTCACCCGGCGCATGCGCCCGCTATGGATCGATGGACAGCGCGTGCATCAAGTCGGGCTTCCCTACCACTGGGGCTACAAAGGCCGCGTGAAGGGCGACGTTGTTAACGACCTGCTCGCCATCAGCGAAGAGCCGAACGTGCGCATCATGGAAACCAAGGCGCTGGTGTGCGACATTCAGCCGGGCCGCCGTCCTCACGGCAGAGAGCTGCTGAAAGAACTGGAGCAGAAAATGGAGCCCGCATGAGCGTAACCGCATTTCTTACGGATTCGACGCTGTGCATCGGTTGCAAAGCATGCGAGGTCGCTTGCAAAGAGTGGAATGGCATCGGCGAAGATGGCCTCGACTGGAGCGGATTCTCCTACGACAATACCGGTGCGGTGGGCGCCTCGACGTGGCGGCACGTCAAATTTGTGGAGCACGCCCCCGAGCCGGGCTTCGGAGGCAATGCTCCTGAGCTGAATTCCTGGGCGTTTTCTTCCGACGTTTGCAAGCATTGTGAGGAAGCCGGATGCCTGGAAGCTTGCCCGACGGGCGCGATCATACGCACAGAGTTCGGCGGAGTTTACGTTCAGCCGGACATTTGCAACGGTTGCGGCTATTGTGTGGTCGCCTGCCCGTTTGGAGTGGTCGACAAGAATCGCGACGACGGCCGAGCCTTCAAATGCACATTCTGCTATGACAGGCAGAAGGCCGGACTGGTTCCGGCTTGCGTGAAAGCGTGTCCGACCGAGTCGATTAAGTTTGGCGAGATAGAAAATCTTCGCGGCAAAGCTCGTGAGCGCATGGCCGAGCTGCATCTGCGCGGCATGACGGATGCCACTTTTTATGATGCGTCTGATTCGAGCGTGCGTGGCACCCATGCCATGTTCATCGTACGCGGCGATCCGCGCAGCTACAACCTGCCGCCCAAGCCGGAAGTGCCTACGATTTATTTGAAGAAGGCCTGGACATCTTCTGCAATCGGCGCTGGGCTGCTTCTGGCGGGAAGCTTGCTGGCGTTCCTGTTTGAAAACCGGGGCGATGGCCGATGAGCGAAGTTCCCAAATTCCGCCCTGCTTCGGTTCGACGAGTTCCCGACGCGGCTAGCGAATTGAGGCTGATCGAGATTCGCCGCGAGGCGGAATCGCGCGGCCAGGTTAAGGGTGCCGGAATTCGTCCCTCAGGTTCGCCCTTCCCGATTGCCTCTCCAGAAACCGGCTATTACGGGATCCCACTGCTGAAACGAGCGCCGTGGACCTGGGAAATTCCGCTCTACTTCTTCACTGGCGGAGTAGCTGGGGCGGCCGCAGTAGTCGGCGCTATCGCGGACTACACCGGCGCAGACCGCGGGCTGGTGCGCGATGCTCGTTGGATTGCAGCCGCGGGCGCAGTTATCTCTCCTGCACTGCTCATTGCCGACCTCGGGCGCCCGTCGCGCTTTCTAAACATGTTGCGAGTTTTCAAGCTGCAGAGTCCGATGTCCGTAGGCGCATGGACACTCGTAGGATTTGCGAGCGGAGCATCGGCAGCTGCTTTCGCCCAATTCATGCAGGAGCGCTACGGCCCGTTGCTTCCGCTGCGGGTGATCGAAAATGCCGGACAGGCCGCGTCGCTGGCTTTCGGGCTCCCCTTCTCGAATTACACAGGCGTGCTGATCGGCGCGACAGCGATCCCGGTGTGGAATGAGAGCGTCGACGAACTGCCGATCCATTTTGGCATGTCAGGATTGTCGGCTGCTGTGGGAATGCTCGAGTTGATGGGGCATCGCAAGAGTCGGGCGCTGCAGTGGCTGGGATTTGGAGCGGCAATTTTCGAATGCCTGGAAGAATTACGCATCGAAACCCACCGGCTGGCTTGTCTCGACCCCCTGCGGAAAGGCGGCAGCGGCGCAGTAGTGCGAGCCGGAGGAGTGCTATCAGGACCGCTAGCTCTAGGATTGCGGGTTTTGAGCTTTCTCAGCCGAGGAAAGCAATCTCGCGAGCTGCGTAAATGGGCGGCCATGTCTGCGATTGCCGGCTCGCTGATCACCCGGATCGGCTGGCTGTATGCCGGAAATGTCTCGGCGCGCGATTGGCGCCAGGCGCTGCGAATCCCGCGTTCATCGGAATAAAGCCGCGGGTTTACGGTTTCTGAGTTGCGGGAATGATGGCAGAGCGAGAGTTCACGGAAGTTGCAACTCGAGGGCGTAAATTTCCTGGGTGCTGATGTCGCGGACTACTAAGGGCGAGCCATCTGGCGCCATTCCGCTCCATTCGCCCCACTGCGGGAAAAACCGGCGGATGTTTTTCAGGCTTACAACTCGCCCAATTTGTCCGTCAGCCACCCGCACGCGAAAGAATCCGGGATCAGTGTTGAACGAGGTGTCAAAGCCTATGTATTTGCTGTCCGGTGACCAGGTCATGTAGCCAAGGGTTCCCATCTTGTCTGCAAGCTGGCGCCACTTTTGCGTAGACAGATCCAAAAGCATTAATTTCTGGTTGTCGGCGCTGAGTGCTACTACGTAACGGCCATCCGGTGACCAACGCGGGCAGCAGATTCCCTGTGAGCCCGCTACCTGGGTCAGGGCACGCGTTTTCAAATCCAATAACATGATCTTCGCCGACCCTAGGTCGTACGAGGCGGGTAATACGCCGAACATTAGCGCATTTCCATCTTTCGACCAGCTTGGATCGAGCTCGTTTTCCCCGGACGAAAGCTGCTCTGGACGACCACCGTCGGCGGGGATAACGTAAATCCTGTAAGGATCCCCCGGTTTCGCACCGCTGAACGCGATCTGCATGCCGTCAGGCGACCAGTGGGGGACGGTTACCTGCAGCGGGGGGTAGGTCAATTGAAGGCGCTCACTTCCATCCAATTTGCTTCGCCACAAAGCTCCATCAGTGTAGGTCACGTAAGCCGCCCATTTGCCGTCACGCGAGAAGTCCACTTGGCTTGCTGCAGTGCTGGCGAGAAAGGGAAGGAAGCCGCCAGATTTTGCATCATAACGCACCATTTCAGCACGCGGCTGCCAGCCTTGTACGAATAGCCTCTTACCATCACGGCTGGGGAGAGGACTGCCGAAATTTACAGGTCCGGTTGTCAGTTGCACAGGATCGCGGGACGCTTTCCGCCAGAATGGATGCTGATTGGCTATAGCCCAAAGGCTGGAAAGCCCGTTACGAGTACTTTGGAATATAAAGTACTCTCCGGTAGAGGTCCAATTGCCGCAGCACTCCTGCGGAGGATTGTTCCAATTAGGTAACAGCGGATGCGGATTTGTCCCGTCGGCCCGCGCTTCCCACAGCGAAGACACACCGCCGACGAAAGCGGCCGTGACCGTGAAGCGGATGCGCGACCCATCTGGGGAAAGTCTGATTCCGCTGGGAGGGCCAGGAGCGGTAAGGAGCTTGCGCGCATTGCTGCCTTCATGTTCGGCGAGAAATATATCTGATCCTTTGCCGAACACTAGCCTTCCGTCGGGCAGCCAGGCGGCATCATGCCCCACTATTTCCATCCGTCGAGGCGAGCCAGCTGGCAACGGCTGCAGCCAGAATTGACTGTCTAGTTGACCGAACCGCGTCTCCAACAAGACAACCTGTGAAGAATCAGGTGCGACATCCAGTACTATGGGATTCGCAAGCGAGGTGGCAATGGCGGCATTTTCGCCCCCCGCAATGGATACTTGCGAAACGATGAAGTGATCGCCGGAAAACTCGACAAAGTACAGCCTGCTGCCATCTGTAACCAAGCCGCCTTTAGCAATTCCGTCCGACGTGAGCTGTGTCGAACCAACTATCTTCGGCGGCGGCAGAGGACCGCGAAGGTAGAAAACCGCAACCGCGAGGACCGCAATTACGATCACAGCGATCACGGCGACGAGATCGCGTCGGACCGGACGACGGGCCGCAGGCGCTTCCGTCCCAACCTGCACGGCGCTCGCCGGAATTGCCTTCCCCGATTCCGTGTCCCGCTTCAGGCGCTTGAGATCCGTCCGCAAATCGGCAGCGGAGCGATATCGCAGCTCCCGATCTTTCTCAAGAGCCTTGTTCAAAATAAGGTCAACGCCTGTTGGCAGCTCAGGATTCAATCGAATCGGCAACACCGGCTCTTTATGCAGAATGGCATCGAATAGAGCCGCCGACGTGTCGCCACGAAAAGGCAAGACGCCTGTGGCCATTTCATATAACACGGCGCCGAAGGAGAATAGATCGGTTCTAGCGTCTAGCTCCTTGCCCAACGCCTGTTCCGGGGACATATAAGCAACAGTTCCGAGCGTCACACCTGGGCTGGTAAGATGCTGCTCTGTCAAAGTGGGGGTCGCGGTCGCGCCCGCGGCTTCCGCCACTCGCTCTTGGGCAAGTTTCGCCAATCCGAAATCCAGAATCTTCGCATGACCGCGATTGGTAATAAAAATGTTGCCCGGCTTAATGTCGCGATGCACGATCCCCTTGCCATGGGCGGCATCCAACGCGTCTGATATCATCTTTAAAGGCTGGCGCGCGATGCGCGCTTTCAGCGTCTCGCCTTTCAGCAGCTCCATAGCGATGAAGTGCCGACCCTGGTGCTCGGAAATTTCATAAATCGTGCAAATGTTCGGATGATTCAAGGAGGAAGCAGAGCGCGCTTCTCGCTGGAGTCGCTCCAAAGCTTGGGTGTCCCGTTCGGTCTCTTCGGAGAGGAACTTAAGCGCAACGTGCCGACCGAGCTTCAGGTCCTCAGCTTCGTACACCACTCCCATTCCACCACCGCCGAGCTGGTGTAAAACGCGGTAATGCGAAATGGTTTCGCCGATCATCCAAACAGCTCCATCGCCAAGATGAGCATCGTAGGTGCAGGTTGCGGCGCAAGTCAAATGCGCCTCTCTGCAAGGATTTGCCGCGGCGTATAATTACGATTTTTGCCGATGGAGAAAGCGGTTCAATACGAGCTTCGCCTCGCCGAGCGGATGTCGCGGTTGGGAACTGAGACCGCCTTTGAAGTTCTAAACAAAGCGCGGGCGCTGGAGCGGCAAGGAAAAGAAATTATTCATTTGGAAATCGGTGAGCCGGATTTTGATACTCCCAAAAATATCGTTGAAGCGGGCATTCAGGCACTTCATAAAGGTTGGACTCACTACGGTCCCTCTGCCGGCCTGCCTGAGTTGCGTCAGGCCATTGCGGAAGAAGTCAGCCGCTCGCGCGGAGTGGAAGTCGCGAATGACGAGGTTGTAGTGGTTCCAGGCGGCAAGCCAATCATTTTCTTTTCAATTTTGGCATTGGCTGACGTCGGAGACGAAGTCATCTATCCCAATCCTGGTTTTCCGATCTATGAATCGATGATTCAGTATGTCGGCGCGCGTCCTGTTCCGATCCGCTTGCAGGAAGAAAAGGATTTTGGGCTGGACGTCGATGAACTCGCGGCGCTTATCAACGATCACACGAAGCTAATTATTTTGAATTCCCCGCAGAATCCCACCGGCGGCGTGCTCAGCAAACAAGATATTCGGGACATCGCGGAAGCCATCGGAGATCGCAACATCATGGTGCTTTCGGATGAGATTTACAGCCGGCTGATTTTCGAAGGCGACCACTACTCGATTATGTCAGTGCCGGGCTTCAAGGATCGCACGATTTTGCTTGACGGATTTTCGAAAACTTACGCGATGACAGGCTGGCGCATGGGATATGGCGTGATGCGCTCGGACCTTGCGGCCCATATCACGCGGCTGATGACGAATTCGAATTCCTGCACGGCGAGTTTTACGCAGGTTGCGGGAGTTGAAGCGATCCGCGGCGATCAGAGTTCGGTGGATCGGATGCGCGCGGAATTTCAACGGCGGCGCGATGTGTTTGTAGGCGGGCTGAATCGAATCAAGGGATTTTCCTGCAACATGCCGAAAGGCGCTTTCTACGTTTTCCCTAACATCACGCAGACCGGCTGGAAGTCGAAAAAACTGGCGGATGCATTGCTCGAAGATGCCGGCGTCGCCTGCCTGTCAGGAACTGCGTTCGGCGATTTTGGCGAAGGCTACTTGCGATTCAGCGTGGCCAATTCTCTCGAAAATCTAAATAAAGCGCTTGATCGGCTGGATCGCTGGACCAGGCAGAATCTTTAGCAATGCCTCGGAAGAAGAAATCCATTTCAAAACCTGCGAAGCCTCGCGCCAGCCGTCCGCACATGCCCGGCTATGGCCTGCCAAAAGGCACGAAGGGTTTGCTTCCGTGGACATGGGCAGATCGCCTGTTACACAAGAGCCACAATTATTGGATCGCGACCTCAAAGCCCGATGGCGCCCCCCATGTCATGATCGTTTGGGCATTGTGGCTGGATGGAAGGATTTATTTCAGTACAGGGTCAAAATCCCGCAAGGCAAAGAATCTGGACAGAAATTCGAAATGCGTGATGTGCACAGAGCGCGCGAATCAGGCGGTGATTGTTGAAGGCGTTGCAGAACGAGTTCGCGACCTGGCGCTGCTCCGGCGAATGCTGTCGCTTTACGAACGCAAGTACAAGTTTGATATGTCCGGATTCGAGAAGAACATCTTCTCCTACAAAGAGCCAATCTTTGCGGTGCGTCCTGTCGTCGTGTTCGGGTTGGATGAGAAGAAGACTCTGAACAGCGCCACGCGCTGGGAGTTTCCTGCCAGCTAGAGGGGTACCGCGATCGGCAGCGGTTCACGCTGTTCGCGGGCGAGGGCGCCCCCGCGCCACACTGTTTTGCGGCGAATTAGGCAGGATTTGAGACAATAGAGCCGATACGTGCTGTCGCAGCCAAGCTGGCGCAGAAAGCGCCGCCGCTGCCAAATTCAATGAGAATTTCGGGTTGTTTGGTTAGCCTACTGATTGAGCTGGCGCTTGCGCTGGTATCTGTGCCTTCGTCGGCGGAAGTGCTGAAGATCGTGGTTGATGACACCATCCATCCCATCACGGATGAGTACATTGGCCGGGCGCTGGCCGAGGCAGATCGAAATAAAGATAAGGCAGTGCTGATCGAGTTGAATACTCCGGGCGGGCTCCTGGATTCCACTCGCAAAATAATCGAGAAGATCGTGGCATCGCCGGTACCGGTCATTATTTACGTCACTCCGAGCGGCAGCCGGGCGGCATCGGCGGGATTTTTCATCCTGGAGAGCGGGGACATCGCAGCAATGGCGCCTGGAACGAATACGGGCGCGGCTCATCCGGTCACGATTACCGGCGGCAAGATGGATGACGTCATGAAGGAGAAAATCGAGAATGACACGGCAGCGTTGATGCGCTCGGTCGTCTCGAAACGCGGCCGCAACATCGAGGTCGCAGAGAGCGCGGTGCGACAATCAAAGTCATTCACGGATCAGGAGGCGCTTTCGCAAAAGCTCATCGATTACATCGCATCCAGTGAACAAGATCTGTTCAAAGACATTCAAGGCAAGCCATTCAAACGCTTCAACGGTGAAACCGCGAATCTGAATTTGGTTGGGCAGCCGATTCGGACATACGACCTGACCCTTAAAGAACGAATTCTGGCTTACATCATGGATCCCAACATCGCATTCATCCTGCTGGCCATCGGAGCGCTCGCGCTGTATGCGGAGTTCAATCATCCTGGCGCGGTAGTGCCGGGAACTGTGGGAGTGGTCTTTATTCTGCTGGCGATCTTTGCGCTCAATCTGCTGCCCACGCGATTCGCGGCGGTCGTCCTTATATTGGCCTCATTCGTCTTGTTCGCGCTGGAGGCCAAGTTCATGACTCATGGCGTGCTGGCGATTGGCGGGATCGTCACCATGGTCTTGGGTGCGTTACTGCTGGTGGATGCGCCGATTCCGGAGATGCGGGTTCGGCTGGGAACCGCGCTGGCGGTGAGCATTCCGCTGGGGGGTATAACGGCAACCATTATGAGTCTCGCCATCAGAGCGAGACGTAATAAGGTCGTTACCGGCGCGCAGGGTTTGGTGGGAGAAACCGGCGTAGCTCAGACGGCGCTTGCTCCAACGGGCAAGGTTTTCATCCACGGTGAACTTTGGGACGCACTCTCCCCCGCGCCTATTGCTGCTGGCCAAAGCATCGTGGTGCGGAAAGTGGATGGATTGCAGCTTGAGGTTGAGCCGGTCGGGCAGCGCAGTCCCGCTGCCACGACGGCGTGAGTAACCCCTAAACATGGTCGACCCTCAACGCCTGAAGGCGCAAATCATAATCCGGTATTTGCCGCATCGGCTGAAGCGATGCCCTGATACGAATCGTGCTACTCAGGGCGCGGTGAGCGGTGACCTTCTAGGTGCCATGACCCGGTCAGCGCATCTGGCGAGGTAACCCCTCTGAGCCGGGAACGGCTCTGCTATATCCGAGTTTGCGATACAATCCGCGCAGCAGTATTCCGCAAAAATCACGAGTTGGAGGCGGAGATGGAATTCGGCTTCGGTTTCGGGACCATCGCCGTAATCATTGTCGTTCTGTATGTCCTAAGTTCGATCAAAATTCTTGCCGAGTATGAGCGAGGGGTGATTTTCCGGCTCGGGCGGTTGCTCCCGGAAGCGAAAGGGCCAGGAGTGATTCTGGTTTTTGCGCCATTCGACCGGATGGTGCGTGTCTCCCTGCGGCAGGAAGCGCTAGAGGTGCCTCCTCAAGATATCATTACGCGCGATAACGTGACCTTGAAGGTGAATGCCGTAATTTTTCTGCGCGTGATCGATCCCAGAAAAGCTGTAGTCGAGGTTTCCAATTACGTCTATCAAACCTCGCAGTTCGCGCAAACTACGCTGCGCTCGGTGCTCGGCGAGCAGGAACTGGATGAACTGTTGGCGCACCGCGACAAAATCAACCTGCGATTGCAGAGCATTCTGGATACGCACACTGCGCCATGGGGTGTGAAAGTGGCGAATGTGGAAGTGAAGCAGGTGGACATGCCGGAATCCATGCTGCGAGCGATGGCCAAGCAGGCGGAGGCAGAACGCGAAAAGCGCTCGAAGATTATTCACGCGGAAGGCGAGTTCTCGGCGGCACAGCGCCTAGTCGACGCCGCAAAGCTGCTGGCAACAGAGCCGGTCAGCGTGCAGTTGCGCTATCTGCAAACTCTGACGGAAATCGGCGTGGAGAAGAACACCACGGTCGTATTCCCGGTTCCCGTAGACTTTTTCGCCGGAATCCAGAAGATGTTGGGGCAACCGGGCGGAAATAGCGCGCCCACTACGAGCAAGGGTTAACGATTCGCTTGAAAGTGACGGAGTGACATGGCGAACTCTGAAGACACAGAAATCACGCTGGGCACAGGCAAAATGCTCGCGATATTTTTTGGCCTGGTAGCACTGTGCGCTGTGTTTTTCGGGATGGGATTTTCGTTGGGGAAGAACTCAGCAGCGCCAAATGGCATAGGAGTGACACCGGCTAACTCCAGCGCAAGTGGTGCTCGGCCGGGCGCGGTGAAACCTTCCGGCAGCGCGGCGTCGCCCGATTTGGCGTTCTTCAAAACGGTTGGACAAAAAGGGGCCGGGGCGCAGCCACCAGCCAACGTGAACGCGGCCACTGACACCGCCGCGCCATCAGAGGGCCAGCCGAGCGCTCCGGATCCGGCGGCTGCACCACCGTTGAATGGGTACTATGTGCAGGTGGCGGCTGTGAGCAAGGAAGAGGACGCGCAGGCGTTGGTGGAAGCGCTGAAGAAAAAACAATATGCGGCTTTTGCCGCGAACACACCAACCGACAAACTATTTCATGTGCGGGTCGGTCCTTTCGGCGACATCAAGGACGCGGAAGGCACTCGCGCCAAGCTGGTAGGGGATGGGTACAATCCGATTTTGAAGAAATAAGTTCGATGTCGCAAGACCATTCTTCAGATCTGCCTTCTTCAGGATTCGGTTTTCTTCAGCAGCTTCCTTGAATCACAAATCAAAAGTTGACAGCAATCAATGGAGTTGAGTATTGGTTGAGACAATGGCGAAGTCTGAGCAAGAATTCAATCTCATGTTACAAGCGGTCGCTGATCTGACTCGACGGCAGATTTTGCGGGCGTTGAAAGAAAAGGGCGCATGTTCGATCGTGTGCTTCGGATATTGAACAACGGGTGCGCCTCTCTCAGCCCACGATCTCTCATCACATGTCGATTCTGACGAAAGTGCGGTTAGTGGAAGCTCAGAAGGTGGGCTTGTGGATGTGGTATCGGAGAAATGAAGCAGCAATTCGCGAATTTACAGCGCGACTGAAAGACAGCTTGTAGACCCAGTTGGCATCCTACGCTCTCGGCAATTTCAGTGATAGCTGTAGTCAAGTTTTTAATCGCAAGAACGCAAAGGGATTTCCTAGCTTGCGGCAGCGGCGTGGGTTTTTTGCAGCAAACGCCGCGCTTGCGCGATCAGGTCGGCAACTTCGAATGGTTTCACGAGGTACGGTAGATTGCGCTGTTGAAGAAAATCGTTTACCTCGGGTTCAGCGCCGCCGGAAAAAGTAAACAGAAGGCGTTTTTCCAGGCCGGGACACTTCTCAGCAATCCAGCCATCGATGGCTTGAACGGTCCATCCGCCTGGGAGTTTTCCATTGATAATTACTGCATCAAACGCTTCTGCGAGCAGCCGCGCGCGCACCTCTTCCGCATTCATTAATGTGACCACCTGAGCGCCGGCGCCGGTCGCGTTCGAATTCAAGAACGGCCTCTTCGTCCTCAGCCAGAAGGATACGGCCCTCAATGGCGAACTCGCGCGGCGGCGGCTGCGGGACGATCTCGGGGACGGCAATGTGGCTGGTGGAGGGCAAACGAATTTCAATGAGGGCTCCGCCGCCCTCGACATTGCGAGCCGTTATGTCGCCTCCGTGTTCCTTGACGATGCCATAGCAGATGCTGAGACCTAAGCCTGTGCCCTTGCCAACGTCTTTCGTTGTATAGAAGGGATCGAATATTTTATGCGGCTCCTTGATGCCGGGACCGGAGTCTTGAAACTCAGCGAACACATCTCCATCCTTCGAGTAAAGACGAACTTTCAGGCTTCCGCCTTTGCCCACTTCCAACATAGCGTCGACGGCATTGTTTATGACATTAAGAAAAACCTGTTCGAGCTGATGCGGATCGGCGGTCACGGCTGGTAGATCCGGGTCAAACTCAGGCTCCAGCTTGATGTTATTGACACGCAGATCGTAATCGCGAAGGCCAAGGGTTTCCTGCAAAACCTTGCGCACGTCTACCTGCTGCTTCTCCGGCGTACGCTGGCGAGCGAAGGAGAGCAAGTTTTGCACCACGCGATGCGTGCGCTGCGCCTGCTTAAACAGCTTGCCGACGAAATCCGCGGCACGCTGGCCGAGACCCTCACTCTCGAGCAATTGGGCGTAGCCGAGAATCGCGGTCAGGGGGTTATTCAATTCGTGAGCGACACCGGCGATTAGTTGGCCGATGGCGGACATCTTCTCGCTTTGCAGGAGTTGCTCTTGCGTACGGCGCAGGTCTTCATAGGCGCGGCAGGTTTCTTCATAGAGACGCACTTTCTCAATTGTGGTAGACAATTGGCGGCCGATGGCCACAAGCAGATTTTCGTCGTTGCTCGTGTATTCACGATTATCGCGGCTGCTGATTCCCATGATGCCAATGGGACCGTCCTTCCCCCACAGCAACACCCAAATCCACGAGAGCAAACCGTCCGCGCGGATGAACTCAGCAACCAGCGGTGGAAGATGCGGCAGGTACTCGGCGGTGATCACTTCGGTGCGGGAGCGGGTGACGAGATCGCCGAAACCTTCGGAGAATTTCACCTCCGAGAACCGCGCCCGTTCGGTGCTTCTCTGCCCCCAGCCGGCGCGCCGGCGGAAAGTCTTTTCATCCGAGTCGGAGAGATAAATCGACCCGGTTTCGGCGCCGAGCAATGACATCACTTGCCGCAAGGTGAGATTCAAGATTTCATCCAAATCAAATGACTGGGTCGCGATTACCGCCATGGCGTTGAGCGCGTTCAGCTCCCGATTGCGGCGGCGAATCTCATCTTCCGCACGCTTTTTTTCGGTAATGTCGAGCAAGAAGCCCTGGTAGCGTTCAATCTTTCCTTGGGCATTGCGAGTGGCGAAGCTGCTCTCCATGGCGGTGAGCAATGTGCCATCCTTGCGGCGCAAGGTGACTTCGAAATTGCGTACGTAATTGTGAAGCTCGACTTCGCGGCGGAACAGCTCGCGCTGTTCAGAGGAAGCGTAAAGTTCTGTGTCAACGTTCAAAGCCATCAGATCTTCCCGGCTGGTGTGCCCGAGCATGCGCAGGAAAGCGTCATTACAATCGAGCAACTTACCTTCGGGTGTGGCTACGAACACACCTTCCTGCACCTGCTCAAAGAGAAGACGATATTTCTCCTCCGCGATACGCCGGTCGGTCGTGTCGCGAACCACGTGAATAGTGCCCTTTTGCTTGCTTCCCTGCTCCATGTAGGAGGAGGTCGAGATCATGGAGTATCCGCCGAAGCAAGGGTCGGTGCCTTCGTAGAAACCCTCATCGTTGCCGTGGCAGTATGGGCAACCGCTCCACTGGCCGTAGTTCCGGGGCAGAACGGCTTCACAGAGATTGCCCACTACATCCGCCGGCGCGCGCTCCAGGCGCTGCAAGATGGCATGATTCGCCTTGATTACGCGGAATTCTGAGTCATGCACTAAGACGAAATCGTGAATGGAGTCGAAGGTATTGGTCCATTGGCGCTGAGAACGAAGAATCTGTTCTACCAACCGCAAGTTCTCGATAGCCAGGCCAAGCTGGTGAGCGCTGGTGGTCAAAAACTCGATCTCTTCCGGCGTGTACGAGAGATGATGCCGGCTGCCTAACGCGAGCGTTCCGATCGGTGATTTCTTTCCCAGTATCGGCACCAGCACGATGTGATGAAAACGTTCGCCCTTGAGGTACGGCTGAATGTGTTCGGGGAGGGCAGATGTTTTCATTACTTTCGCTGTGCCTTCACGCAACACATGCTCCAGCGTGTCGTCCAGCTGCACTGCGCCGCGCTCGCGCAAGTAATCCTGGGAAAGACCGATCTGCTGGGCGATGACCATCTTGTCATCTTCGAGCAGTCGGATCCAGGCGGCGCTGGCTTGCATTAATTCTTTGAGTTCTTCGAGTGCGGTGGCCATCATGGGCCCGTGTTGCTGGGCGCGGGTGATGGCGGTAGTCAGAGCGTTGATTACTGCCAAGCGCCGTGTGCGGAGCCGGTGGTCATCGAATATGACTAGCAGCATGCTCAGGCCCAGCAGCACGCTTCCCATAAGGCTGAAACCGGGGGGAAGGTGCGCAGTGATAGGTGCCCACGTCAGGTGCAGCAACAAGAGACTGAAACTTAGGAGCCAGGCTCCAATTTCCCAGCGAGCCCAGCGAAAGCGGATCAATTGGATGGACGCAATGAACGCGATCAGGCGGTAAGAAGTTTCTAAGGCTACCCGCAATGTAACCGAATCGGGCCACAACATCGCCCGAGTGGCAGCGTAGGCGATTATGCAGAGCGTAATGAGCAGTAGGGGGAGCAAGAACGCCCGCGAATTGGTGTAAACAAATACGGCGGCAGCAAAAAGGCAGACGGCTAGGATAAATTCGGCATGAGAAATGGCGGTGAGGTAGCGAGGAAGCGAGTCAGGATCAAAGCTGCCGTGCAGTGTCCAGCGGGAGATGAAGTAGGCAAGCCATCCCAGAATCCAGATGAGGAGATAACGTTCGCGAAAGGTGCGGAACACGAGCAGGCTGGCGGCCAAAATGATGAGCGCAGCCGATTCCTGTGCCATCAGCCGAGGGACAGTCATGTCCCCGAGGATCATCCAGTGGGACGCCAGTATTGCGTTCATCGCGATTGGGTACTAGAGAGCTCTTTTCCTTAATAGCACGCGAATCCTGGTTACCAATGGGCTTTCCGGGCGTAGATGGTTACTTTCGGAATCTCGGATGTGAGATAGAATACGCCGTAGACTGAACAGGCCCCATGCCCTCCGAGCGTATCCTGGTAGTAGATGATGAGGAGACAATCCGCGAGATTGTGTCTTCGATGCTTACCAGCGCTAACTTCAACTGCCGCCAGGCGGGGTCCGGCATGGAGGCCCTGGCGCTGCTTGATTCCGGTGAACAGTTCGAGCTGATGCTCTCCGACCTGATGATGGCCAACCTTGACGGAATTGGCCTCCTGGAGAAAACCAAAGAACGATTTCCTGACATGCCTGTGGTCATGGTGACTGCAGTACACGATATTTCTGTGGCTCTCGGGGCCCTCCGCAATGGCGCTTACGATTACCTGCTAAAGCCATTTGAGCGCGAGCAGCTTCTCGCGACGGTTCGGCGGGCGCTGGAGAATCGGCGGCTGAAGCTGGAAAACCGTAAGTATCAGACTGAGTTGGAACAGTTAGTCGATGCTCGGACCGAACAGTTACGCAAGGCGATGGGTAATCTGGAGCGCTCCTACGACATAACTCTTGAAGCGCTCGGCGATGCTCTCGATCTAAAAGATGCTGAGACCGAGGGCCACTCGAAGCGCGTGACTGCGTTCACGATTGCGATCGCGCGAGCGCTGGGATTGTCAGCAGACGAAATCCGGGTGATCGCTCGCGGCGCCTTCCTCCACGACATTGGCAAGATGGCGATCCCTGACAACATTCTGCGCAAGCCCGACAAGCTGACACCGGAAGAAGTAGCCATTATGCGGGAGCATTGCTTTCACGGCTACCAGATCCTGAAGAAGATTCCGTTTCTGGCAGAAGCGGCCGAGATTGTTTACTCGCACCAGGAGCGATTTGATGGGACCGGGTATCCGCGTGGATTGAAGGGTGAACAAATTCCGCTCGGCGCCCGGATGTTCTCTGTGGCGGACACGCTGGATGCGATCACCTCGAATCGTCCTTACCGCCCGGCGCAAACAGTGGACGCGGCGCGGGAAGAGATTGAGCGCTGGTCCGGCCGCCAATTCGATCCCGAGATCGTAACGACTTTCATGTCCATGGACAAGAATATCTGGACAGATCTGCGGAAAGAAATCAACGCTCAGATCCACCGGTTTGCGTATTCCGTGAAGTCATCGTCCTGATTGTCTGGTCTTCGTAGGGGCGGACGGTCTCGTCC
Organism: Acidobacteriota bacterium; assembly: GCA_003225455.1. Lineage (GTDB taxonomy): Bacteria > Acidobacteriota > Terriglobia > Terriglobales > Acidobacteriaceae > QIAB01. The sequence goes on along the minus strand of QIAB01000087.1, from coordinate 15,721 downwards.
GCCCGCCAGATGCAGCCGTACCTGTGTGGGGACGGGGCTCCGCCCCGTCCAGGCGGGTCGAAGACCCGCCTCCACACGGGGGCGTTGGGACACCTATCTCGATCTGTCCAAAAACCATCCCAACGGCAAACGGCTGCGGTTCAGCGCGTAAACGACAGAAAGCACAGTGAAGGAAATAACCAGGAGAAGTAGAGCTGTGCTGTTTGCCGCCGCGTAGTTAAAGGCTTGAACCTTGTCGTAGATATCGATCGAAACCGTGCGAGTGACGCCTGGAATGTTGCCGCCCACCATCAGCACGACGCCGAACTCTCCCATAGTGTGCGCAAAGCTAAGGGCAGCGCCTGCGACTAAACCCGACGCTGAAAGTGGCACAATGACCCGAAAGAAAGTCCGGAACTGCGAGGCGCCGAGGGTTGCCGAAGCGGCGAGCAAACGGCGGTCAACGGAATCGAACGAAGCCGCAAAAGGCTGCACGGCAAAAGGCAAACTGTAAATGATGGAGCCGATCACCAGGCCTTCAAAGGTGAATGCGAGCGTGTGACCGGTCAGCGCTTGCCACCAGCGTCCGAGTGGGCTGCGGGGCCCAAGCGCAACCAGCAAATAGAAGCCCAGTACGGTTGGCGGCAGGACAATGGGCAGCCCAACGATCGCTTCGACCAGAAATTTCCATCGCCAATGTGAGTAAGTGATCCAGTAAGCGATCGGGAGTCCAACCGCTAGCAAAATCGTCGCAACCAAAAACGCAAGCCGAATCGTCAGCCAGAAAGCCTGCCAATCCATCAAGGCTTTACCTCCGAAGCTTTTTCAGGGACTGAAAATCCGTAGCGCCGCAACACCTCCGTAGATTGCGGTCTCTTTAAGTAATCGACAAAGGCAGCGGCATCACTTTTCTTCGACGAGTGTGAAAGGATGACGACCGCCTGCTGCAATGACGGATAGGAATCAGGCGGAATAATCCAGTAGCGGCCCTTTTCTTTCATACCAGGCGCGAGGGCATGCGACAGGGCGACGAATCCGATTTGGGCATTGCCGGACTCGACAAACTGCGCGGCCTGGGAGACGTTTTCGCCGAGCACAAAGCGATCCGATACTTTCTCGTAAACCCCGAAATGGCGCAACGCGGCGACTGCGGCCCGGCCATAGGGCGCATGCTCGGGGTTGGCGAGCGAAATCTTTTTGACGGATGGATCGAGCAAGCTGTCCATCCCGCGATGTTCAACGTCCAGCGGCGACGACGCTGGCACCCAGAGCACAAGCTGCCCAACCGCGTAGCGATAGAACGACGACTTTTCGGCCAGACCGGCTTCGATCAATCTATTTGGGTAGTCGAGATCGGCGGAAAAGAAAACATCAAAAGGAGCGCCGTTCTGGATTTGATGGAACAGATTGCCTGAAGAACCAAACGATAAGCGGACCGCACCACCGCCAGATTTTTCATAGCTGGCCGCGAGCTCGGTTAAGGCGGCATTCAAATCGGCGGCAGCGGCGACCGTAACCTGCGCCGCGGAGGGCATGGCCAATGCCATCGTCAATGCCCATATAGACGTCAGAAATTTGCTGCGCATGCGTTAAGGAATCCTTCATCTTCCCGCAACCATAATCCTCGTAAACTTTTGTAAATGTTGGACCAAGGTCGCATCTCGTCGGTAACGCCCGCCATCAATACTGATAGAGTATCGTGCTGGAAGTGGGGCCAGCAGACGCCAGAGATTCTATCTGGAAACGGCGTAACGCCGGAAGAATTGCTCGATAACCGCACTGGCCTACCACTTCTGAACTGAGGATTCAGTTGAGACTGCTGAAACAACATTGGGTGATTGTGGGTCTGGTGATTGCCGCCATTGCCATCTTCGCCGCCTTTGAGTTTAAGGGTAGTGACAAGCCGCAATATTACGTTTCCAAGGTGGATAGAGGCGATATCCGCGAGGAAGTGGATGCCACAGGAACAATCAATGCCGTCACGACTGTGCAAGTGGGTTCGCAAGTGTCAGGCACGATTGCCAAGCTGTACGCCGACTTCAATTCGCGGGTAAAGAGAGGGCAGGTCATCGCGCAAATCGATCCTGCTTTATTCCAGGGCGCGGTATTGCAGGCCAAGGCGGATTATGCCAACGCCAAAGCTAATCTGATTGCCGCCCAGGCTGGCTTGGAGAAAGCCAAAGCGGCCGCCGTCCAGACCGACGCCGATTACAAGCGGAGCCTGGGGCTGGCCCAACAGGGAGTCATCAGCCAGCAACAACTGGATTTGGCGAAGGCCAACGCGGATACGAACCATGCCGCAGTTGGCGCAGCGCAGGCGCAAGTAACCCAGGCAGCGGCGCAAGAGCAGCAGAAGCAGGCAGCCGTTACGGTGGCGCAAACCAATCTCGATTACACGACGATTCACGCGCCGATTGACGGGACAGTCATTGCGCGCAACGTGGACGTCGGCCAGACGGTGGCAGCCTCGCTGCAGGCACCGACGCTGTTTACCATCGCGCAGGACCTAACCAAAATGCAGGTTTACGTTTCAACCGACGAATCCGACGTGGGCATGATCCGCACCGGGCAAACGGCCACGTTCAAGGTTGACGCATTTCCCAAAGACACATTCACAGGTCGGGTTTCGCAGGTTCGTCTAAACGCGACTACAGTGCAGAACGTAGTCACGTACAACACCATCATTAATTTTGATAATCCAGAGATGAAGCTATTTCCTGGCATGACGGCGTACATCACTCTGCCGGTGGCGAACGCGAGTGGCGTCCTGCGCGTGGCCAATGGCGCCTTGCGCTACAAGCCGGATTTGACCGCGGAGCAGATTCGCGCGCTGTATCAGAAGTATGGGTTAACCCGGCAAGGCGCCAATGGACAACCAAGCACCCCCGGAGCACAAGGCAGACAATCTCGCAGTCGCGGCGAAGGGACTCCCGGTGGCGGGGCCGCTGGTCCCAATGCCGGCCAGCAGCCTGCAGCGCGGGCCGATGTCGCCGTGGTTTGGAAATTGCGCGCGGATAAAACCCTGGAGCCAGTTC
>QIAB01000087.1:2044-12681 GCA_003225455.1 Acidobacteriota bacterium | reverse complement strand
AGACCATACCGTCACCGAGGTCGCACAGGTGCTGAACGGAGAGTTGAATGAGCAAGACGAGTTAGTGACCGGCGCGATGAGCGCCGGGGCTGGGGCTGGGGCACGCCCGCCTGGGCTAGGCGGAGGAACGCCGCGAATCAGGTAACCCCGATTTCAAGCATGGCGACGATCTCACAACCCGTAACAGCCACGAGCGCGGGGGATGCCCACGGTGCGCTGATCCAGATCGACGACGTACACAAGTATTACGATCTGGGTGAGACCCGCGTTCATGCGCTGCGAGGCGTCACGCTCCAGATTAGCGCTGGAGAGTTTGTTGCCATCATGGGCGCCAGCGGCAGCGGCAAATCCACATTCATGAATATAGTAGGCTGCCTCGACAAGCCAAGCACTGGCCGCTACCTGCTCGAAGGAATTGAGGTTTCGCGGCTGACTAAAAAAGAACTGGCGGCAATCCGCAATCGCAAGATTGGATTTGTCTTCCAGGGATTTAACCTGCTTTCCCGCACCACCGCGCTGGAGAACATAGAGCTGCCTACGCTATACGCGCGCATCAGCAAGGAAGAGGGACACAAGCGGGCAAAGGAGGCATTGGAACTGGTCGGGCTGGGAGATCGCATCGAGCACTTCCCTTCCCAGCTTTCTGGCGGCCAACAACAGCGGGTGGCGATCGCGCGGGCGCTGGTGAACCGGCCATCGATTCTGCTGGCCGATGAACCTACCGGAAACCTGGACAGCCGAACGTCGGTCGAGATCATGGAAGTGTTTCAGAAGTTGAATGACGACGGGCTGACGATTGTGCTTGTCACGCACGAACCCGACATCGCGCAGTTTGCCAAACGGCGCATTCATTTTCGCGATGGGAAGATTCAGAGGGATGAGCCTGCGCAGAAGCGTCCTCGGGCAGCTGAGGTGCTACAGACCATGCCGAATGTGGAAGATTGAGATCAGTTCTCGCTTCTCAGTTCTCAGTTTGGAGGGCGGGGGAAACATTTCGGCGAACAATTCATATGTTCACAGATCACAGAAATGGGACCTTTGAGTTCGTATCATCTGGGCCGGAGGTCCTTATGGATATTCAGGAAGCGTTAAAGATCATGCGGGCACTGGCTAATGGAACGAATCCGGAAAATGGAGAGTCGCTGGAGGAGGGTTCAGTTTGCCGGCAGCCGCAAACAGTGCGGGCGTTGAACCGTGCGATTTCGGCTCTAGTGGCGGAGCAAGGGCGGGAGACGAAGCGGCCGCGCAACGCGTTTCGCACCTGGACGCGTGCCGAAGATGCCCAAGTTTGCCAGGAGCTGCGCAAAGGAATGGATTTTCGTGATATCGCGAAGGCGCACGACCGGACGGTGCCCTCGATTGTGGCGCGGCTGGTGAAATTGGGGAAGATCGCGCCTAAGGCGGGATCTCCCACAAAGGCGGCTTGAGGAACTATGGATTTATTGGCAATCATTCGCATCGCCATGCGGGCTCTGGCTCGAAATAAGCTCCGGTCGGCGCTCACCATGCTGGGGATCATCATCGGTGTGGGGGCGGTGATTGCCATGGTCAGTGTGGGGCAGGGCGCGCAGGCGCAGGCCCAGCAGCAGATCGCCGCGATGGGCTCGAATATGCTGTTTGTGCAGTCGGGCACGGTGAATCGCGGCGGCATGCGCATGGGTTGGGGCGCAACCAAGACGCTGGTTTACGACGACCTGACTGCGATCCTGCGGGAATGCCCCTCGGTGAAGGCGGCAGCGCCTGGGTCACAGGCTTCGGCTCAGGTGGTTTTTGGAAACGATAATTGGGCGACCAATCTTAACGGCACCGAGCCGCAGTATTTCGATATCCGCAGTTGGCCGTTTGCCGAAGGCGCGTCATTTTCCCCGGACGATGTGAATATGGCAGCCAACGTTGCGGTCATCGGTGAAACAGTGCGGAAGAACCTGTTCGGCCCGACCGATCCGATTGGGCAAACCATCCGGATCAATAATCTTCCATTCAAGGTCGTCGGACTGCTGACGGCGAAGGGAACGTCCGCCGCCATGGGCCAGGATCAGGACGATATTATTCTCGTTCCGATCACCACGCTTCAAAAGAAAATTACCGGACAAAACTGGCTGCGGTGGATCATGGTCTCGGCCGTTTCTCAGCAGGCCAGCTACGCGGCACAGCAGCAGATCACGGCGCTGCTGCGCGACCGCCATCGGATTCGGTCGGGACAAGACGATGATTTCTTCGTCCGCAACCTGGCCGATATTGCTGACCTGGCGGACCAAAATGCGCGGCTGTTCACGATTCTGGTGGCTTCAATCGCCAGCATATCGCTGATTGTCGGCGGAATTGGCGTCATGAACATCATGCTGGTTTCCGTGACGGAGCGCACGCGAGAGATTGGAATCCGCATGGCCATCGGGGCAACTGAGGCAGACGTGCAACAGCAATTTTTGATAGAAGCCGTTGTGCTAAGCCTTTTTGGTGGAGCGATTGGGATTGTGACCGGCGTGGCCGCCTCATTTCTGATTACCAATATCTTCGGATGGGCCGTGCTGGTCTCCCCGATGGCGATTGTTGCCGCGGTTGTGTTCTCGATGGCGGTGGGAATCTTCTTTGGATTCTATCCAGCGCGAACGGCGGCGCGGCTGGATCCGATTGAGGCCTTGAGGTACGAGTAAGGCAGGCGGTGGCCGTCGTCCGTAGCTCACCGAGGCTGTGCCGTAATCGACGGTGGTGGGCGAGACGCCCGACCCGACAGCCGGCGATGACGCCGGCGCTACTGTGGAGGAACCGTTCGTCAAGCCTACGTTTGTGTAGCCCACGGTTGTTTGCCTTTGCGGTAGTCCGTCGTTGCCTATTTAGGAATTCCAACCAGATTGAACTCACCTCGTCACAGCCAGGCGAGCGCCAGGCGTGGTAGCGGTAGATCATGTCTCCCGCGCGTGTGGCATTCGTCATTCGTGTAGTTGCCCTTTCTTTACTTCTCGCCATTTCCTGTTTCCCTGCGCTTGGACAGGGGACGAAGATTCGATCGGAATCCAAAATTGCGGAACGAGATCGCGACCAGCCTCGCCGGCGTGAGCAGTGGTTCATGCATGGGCGCGTGGTTCCCGGAGAATCAGGGGCGGCGCTGCGCTACCGGGCTCACGCGCAGAAGATGGAGTTGCGGGCCGAGCGGGCATTGCGGATGAATACGGCAAGCACCGCTGCCACAACGACCGCCATCGGAGTTTGGACGCCGCTTGGTCCGGCGCCGCTGGCTTCGGATGCGACGGGATTCAGCCAGCAGGATTACGGCTGGGTTTCGGGGCGGGCTACGGCAGTAGCGATTGATCCCGCGGATGCGACCGGCGACACGGTCTACGTTGGTGGCGCTTACGGAGGCGTTTGGAAATCCACGAATGCCGGCCCGCTCAGCCTGAGTCCATCGAATGTGAGTTGGTCTCCTCTGATTGATAACCAGGCGACGTTGGCGGTCGGCTCGATTGCGGTTCAGCCGGGGAACACTGATCCCACGAAGAGCGTGATCCTGGTGGGAACGGGCGAAACGAACAGTTCGATGGATTCTTATTACGGCTTGGGAATTTTGCGCTCGGCGGACGCAGGAAACACCTGGACATTGATTACACAAGACACTGGCGGCACGCATCCGTTCGCGGGAATGGGTTTCAGCAAGATCGCATTCAGCATGGCGAATCCAAGCCTCGTGGTGGCGGCAGCGGCGGGCGCATCTCAGGGCGTGATCGACGGACTGGAAAGCCCGGTCAATACGAATCGTGGGCTGTATTACTCGACGAATGGCGGCGTCTCCTGGAGCTACGCCAACATAAGCGATGTGGGCACCCCGATTCAGCCGAACTCGGCGACATCAGTGATCTACAACGCAGGCGCGGGGAAGTTTTTCGCGGCAATTCGCTTTCACGGATTTTATTCGTCCAGCGACGGCGTGAATTGGACGCGGCTTGCCACCCAGCCTGGTGGGCTAAGCACGTTTGCGTGCCCTACGACTCTGGCTTCCCAGGGGTGCCCGATTTATCGCGGAGAATTTGCGGCCGTCCCCGGACGCAACGAAATGTACGCGTGGTACGTGGACGAGAACGAAAACGATCAGGGCATCTGGCAGACCTTGGACGGCGGTAATACCTGGACGCAGCTGGACGATAGCAGTATCACAAATTGTGGAGATTTTTCCGGTGGGTGCGGGACGGCACAAGGAAGCTACAACCTGGAGCTTGCGGCGGTTCCCAACGGACTGACAGCAACCGATCTCTATGCCGGGGCGATCAATCTTTACAAATGCACGATCAGCAGCATTTCACCGTTCTGCGGCGGGACGGGTTCGGGCACATTCCTGAACCTGACACACGTGTATGGCTGCGCGCCGAATTTTGGATCGATTGCGCATGTTCATCCCGATCAGCACGATCTCGACTTCATGGTCGCGAACAGTAAAGCCATACTGTATTTCGCAAACGATGGAGGAATTTATCGCGCGCTCGACGGCTATAGCGGCCTGACCACTAGTGATTGCAGCGGAAGTAATCAATTCGACAACCTGAACCAGACGCTGGGATCGATGAGCCAGTTCGTTTCCTTTTCGCAGCATCCGAGCGACCCCAACACAATTTTGGGCGGAACGCAGGACAACGGATCGCCAGCCACAACTTCGGCTGAAGTGAGCGCCTCTTGGTTCAACGTTAACTCAGGCGATGGAGGTTATACGGCGATCAATCCTGATAATCCGACCGAGTGGTTTACCGCAAATACGAATGTGAGTATTCAAAAATGCGAGCTTGCCGGAAACTGCCACGCGCAGGATTTCAGCAACGGGCTGGTGGTCTCGAATGCGACAGTTGGCGGAGACTCGGGGGCGTTTTATACGCCATATATTTTGGATCCGCAAAATTCTGCAACGCTGATTGTGGGCACGTGCCGGATGTGGCGGGGATCGACGAGCGGAGCTGGTTTCACGGTGTTGAGCAACAATTTCGAGACTGGCGGAGATGGTATTTGCAGCGGCAACGAAGTTAATCTGGTGCGCTCGCTGGCAGCGGGAGGAATTAAAGATACAAGCGGATTTTCCAATGTAATGTATGCCGGGACCGATGGACTGGGGCCGCTCATGCCGACTGGCGGACATGTTTGGGTCTCGACCAATGTGGATAGCGAGGCGTGGTTCGACCGCACCAGCGCGATTAATCCCGGCAAATTCCCAGTTTCCAGCGCTGCGCTTGACCCATCTGACAAAACCGGCAAGACAGCGTACGTGGCCATTATGGGTTTTCATGTTGCGCACTTTTGGAAGACTAGTAATGGCGGAGTGAACTGGACAAACTTTACCGCGAACTTTCCGGATGCTCCGGTGAACGCAATCTTGATCGATGCGGGAGCAAATCCAACCACAGGGACAATCTACGTCGGCACGGATGTGGGGGTATTTTCAAGCAGCACGGGAACCGCTGGTTGGACGGAAGTGGGGCCGGCTCCGGCAAGCAGCCAAGCTGGATTCTTACCAAATGTGTCCGTGACGGCGCTGCGTATGTTTAACTCCGGCGGAAATAAGATTTTGCGGGCCTCTACGTATGGACGCGGGGTTTGGCAGTTGGCACTCACCGCAGCGCCGGATTTTGAGTTTTCGATTCCGAACAACACGGCAACGGTGTTCGCCGGGCAAACGGCGGTATTCAACGGGACAGTCCTTGCGATCAATGGATATAGCAGCGCGGTGAATTTGGGTTGCAGCACGGGGGCAACACCCCCGCCTTCGACCTGCGCGTTGACGCCTGCGAATGTGACTCCGACCACCAGCTTCAGCCTCAATGCCAGCGGCCCGGTTGGCGATTATTTCTTCAATGCGCATGGAGTCGGGACCGATCCCAATACGTTGATTCGCAACTTCGCGCTCACAGTGCACGTGGTCGATTTCGCGATGACTGCACTGGCGCCCAGCAGCGTGACAGTAGCGCCAGGAAATTCCTCCGGACCGGTCGGCTTCCAAGTCACTGCGGCGGGAGCATTCAATGCTGCTGTGGCGCTTTCGTGCAGCGGGCTGCCAGCTGGGGCAACGTGCAGTTTCCAACCCGCAACTTCAGTAAATCCAGTTTCGGGGGTGCCAGTTCCTGTTACGTTGACAATCAACACGAGCGCTAGCACGCCGGTGGGCACCTTCACAGTTTCGATCACGGGCTCTACAACGGGTGGTCCTAGCAGGTCAGAGAACTTGTCGTTAATTGTGAAAAGCGTCACGGCAGCCGATTACATCATCAACGTCAGTAATTCGCCGCAGACAGCCGGCGTGACTGGAACAGCGACGTTCAACGGAACGCTGACTTCAGTGAATGGATATTCCAGTTCGGTAACATTGAGCTGCGGCAACGGTGGGCCAGTGACTTGCACGCCTTCTTCTGCGAGCGTCACACCTTCGGCTGGAGGGGCCGCGTTTACAGTGAGCGTCAGCAGCGATGTGGTGCAGAACTACAACTTCAACATCATTGCCACCGGAAGTGATAGTGCGCACACTACGCATTCCGTCGCCGTCGCGTTCAATTCGACATTCGATTTTGCGATCAACAACAACTCCGCTCCTGAGACGATCACCGCCGGGCAAACCGCCAGCTATAACCTCGACCTCAGGCCTCTGGGAAATGGGAGCACGTTCCCGGCCGATGTGACGCTTGCGTGTTCCGGTCTGCCTGCGCTGAGCACATGCTCGTTTACTCCCGGCTCGGTCGGATCGGGAAACGGGGATACGAATGTTGTGGTGAATGTTAAGACCACCGCGGCGATTCCAGCTTCGGCGCAGGCTACTGGAGGTTCGTTAAAATACGCACTTGCCGTGTCACTCGTATCGCTCGGCTTCATGGGGATCAGGCGTGCTCCACGGGGGAGATTGTTTGGCGTGCTGTTTTCTCTGCTGATGATGGCAGGTTTGGAGATCGGGTGCGGAGGGGGCAACGGTGGAAGTGGAGGTGGAGGCGCCGGACAGCCGGGAACACCCGCTGGAAATTACACGGTTACTGTGACAGCGACTTCTGGTTCGTTGAGTCATATAGTTCAGGTGAGTTTGACAGTGCATTAATGATGCCTCGGGCGGACTGCACGAGCGTGACGCTCGCGCCTATCGAAAAAGCACTCGGTCGATAACGTAGCGCCTGCGCTACGTCTTCACGATCCCATACCCTTTCAACCTTGATGTGATATTCTGCCTGCCTTCAGCCGCAGCTTACTTTCTCTTCCTGCATTGCGCGGATCACATTCTGCGTCTCAGGTAAAACTGCGGGAGCGCATTGGATGAGGAGGCTGAAGTGTAGTTTGGAGGCAAGAAAATGGGCTCGAATTTTGCGGGGAAACGCGTGGCGGTGCTGGGCGCCGGAAAGATAGGTGGGATTTTGCTGAAGGCGCTGCTGGAAAAAGGATTGCTATCGCCGCAGGCGACGGTCGCAACCGTCCAGCACGAGGAGCGCGCACGGGCGCTGGCGCAGAAACTTAATGTGCCGGTGAGCACGGATAATGCCGCTGCGGTGCGTGGGGCGGACATCATCTTTGTTTGCGTGAAGCCGCAAGTGGTGCAGGAAGTGATAGAGCAGATTCGGCCGAATGTATCCAAAAAGCAATTGATTATCTCTGTTGCCGCTTCGGTTCCCACGAGCCAGATTGAGAAGGCTCTCGGTAGCGAAGTGCCCGTGGTCCGCGCGATGCCCAACACGCCATGCGTGCTGGGTTGCGGCATGACTGGAGTATGTAAAGGCAAATTCGCTGACGCCAGCCATCTCGAGACTGCCTGTGCATTGTTCAATGTGGTGGGAAAAACCGTGGTGGTGGATGAGAAGCACATGGATGCAGTCACGGGGCTTTCGGCTAGCGGACCGGCATATATCTACATCATTCTCGAATCACTGGCTGAGGCTGGGGTGAAAGTGGGATTGCCTCGCGATATTGCGACTCTGCTGGCGGCGCAAACGGCTTTGGGCGCAGCGACCGTAGTTTTGGAGACCGGCGATCATCCAGCTCTGCTCAAAGACGCAGTAACCACGCCGGCAGGGTGCACGATTGACGGGATTCTTGAGCTGGAAGAAGGCAAGTTGCGGGTGACATTGATCAAAGCTGTCGTGAAAGCTGCGCAGCGGGCGAAGGAATTGGCGAACGGTTAAGATCTCGCGGGCACGAGTGCCCGCGCCACACGCGTATATTCGGGTCACTGAGGAGTGGAAGTGCTGGGCACCTGAGTTTCCTCAGAGAGGGAAAAGTTGACGGTGATCTGAGTTTCAAATTCGATTGGCTTGCCTTCAGGGGCATACGGTTTAAACAACCAGCCTCGAACGGCTTTGGAAACAGCATCCACCAGGAGGGGGTCGCCGCTGACAACTTTGACGTCTTTGATTGTCCCGTCAGTGCCGACCAGCGCCTTCAGCACTACCAAGCCCTCAACGTGTTTCCGCTTCGCCCGTTCTGGGTACTCGGGTTCAACTTTCCTGATCAGATAGCTATTGATGACAGTTGCAGGAATAGTCCTGGGTGCGGCCCCTGCGGCGGAACCCACGGGCGTCGCCTCATACGTACTCGTTTGCGCGGCAAGCTCCACGGGTGTTTGACTGGGCTTTTCTTCCGACGGCCCGATCCGGAAAATCACTCTTCCGTTCTGGTATACGCGTAGGCCTCCCGCGAAAGGCGGTTCAGCTTCTTCCTTTGGCTGGGATGTTTCGGAAGATGAAGTATGGGAAGAAGCCGACGCATTCTTTTTGCCCACCCAGCGAGGGGGAGCGGACATGATGCCGAAATTCGGCGCCTTTTTCTTCGATGAAGCTTTTGCCTGCTCCGTCTCGGGGGCGACAGGCGCGGCGTCCGTTTCCCCTTTGTAAAGGCTGACAGCGGTTTTCCATCCCGCTCGCCCCACCATCCAGCCAAGCACTAATGCCAGAACAATGACGACCCAGCTAAGAACCGTGGTCCAGTAATCCCGGCGAGCAGCAGGCTCAGTTTCGAATTGAAGCTTGGGCGGAACGAAAGACCGCTGCTCCTCGTTCTGATCTTCGCGGCTTGGTTCTGGCGCTGGTTCTGGCTCTCGTCGCGGTGGCGCTGAGATGGTAGTTAGGGCGGAAGGAGGCAAAATTGGCTCCGGATCGGGTTCTTGTACTTGAGCCTTATCCTCAACTGGGGCTGCCACATCATTCGCCCGACGCAGATTTTCCACGATTCGCCGGGATAAAGCTTGTACCGCGTACACGTCAGTATCGTCAAAGGCCTTGGTGCGCGAGGCGAAGACTTCAAGGACGCCCAGCAATTCCTGACCCTCTGAGATTGGAACCGCCAGAATGGAGCGGATGTCCGCATCGCGGCAGGCAGCGGCGTCAACCCGAGGATCCGCTTCTGCGTCATCACAGCGCTGCAATTCTTTGCTTTGGACGCAGGCCCCAGAGACGCCGGACCGCATGTTCAGGCGAATGCCCAATCCGGGGGCGCTTTCGCCGACGGAGGCGCGGCAGACCATTTCCCCGTCTCGAGAAAGAGCGACAGCAGCTCCGGAGGCAGCCGTAGCAAGACGCGCCTGCTCAACGATCTTGTTGAGCATAAGGTCAAGCGCCAGATCGGCAGAGGACTCTCCGCCGCCGTGTGAGGCCAGCTTGGCCGCCAATTCGGCGAGATAATTACCGGAATCTTCCTCCAGCCACTCCGGGCCGCGGACAGGCGAAAAACTGTCCTCAGGCACGAAGGGGCGCTCAGAACGATCCGGTCGCAACATAGGTTGATGAGCCATGCAAGTACACCTGGCACTGGCACGCGGGCCTGTGGCCTGCTCACAAGGTGGGATGTCCCTCCCTGGGGGATGAGCAGGCGCATGGGTTCCACCCCAGAGTCGATCCAGCGAAGTCTCGCCCGAAATCGCCCAGATGTCAACATAAATGCATGTTTGTAAATGCCATTTCTTAAGCAATTTACGAACACAGGGTGTAAAGGCGCCGGTAAGGGCAAAATCTGCTGGTTTTTTGCTGAAAATTCCTGTTTTCTTGGGCGAATGTTGACCAATCGGGGCTTTCGACTTCAGGCCTCAGCGCTCGGCAGCCCATCGACGGTGTACACTTTCGGCGCGGTAGTCGTCATCCAGAGGCTAAAAACTGCCCGATCCTGCTCAATCTTCCGCTTTATCGCGCTCGGACCGGTGGCATGCGGTGACGGCCAGCTTTCTGGGCTGGACGTTGGATGCCTTTGACTTCTTCGTGCTCGTGTTCCTGATGGATACGCTAGCTGCGCACTTCCATGTGGACAAAAGCAAGATCGTGGAGACGCTGTTCTATACGCTGGTGATGCGGCCGGTAGGAGCGCTCATCTTCGGACTGCTGGCCGACCGTTATGGACGGCGCAAGCCTCTGATGGCGAATGTGGTGTTCTTTTCCGTCATCGAGTTGCTCTGCGGGTTTGCGCCGAATTACACGGTGTTTCTGATTCTGCGGACGATCTATGGAATCGGCATGGGCGGCGAGTGGGGAGTTGGCGCGTCGTTGGCTATGGAAAATGCTCCGAGAAAGTGGCGTGGAGTGCTGTCGGGAATTGTGCAGAGCGGATATTGCGTTGGCTATCTGCTGGCCGCGGTGGCAGCGCGTTTCATCCTGCCGGCATGGGGATGGCGAGCGATGTTTTGGGCGGGTGGGGCGCCGGCGCTGCTG
>QIAB01000087.1:0-1985 GCA_003225455.1 Acidobacteriota bacterium | reverse complement strand
GCGACTGAGCATTGGAAAATCTTCAGCTATCTTGTGGTGTTGATGACGCTGATGATGTTTCTGGCACATGGCACGCAGGATTTGTATCCCGATTTTTTGAAGTCAGCGCGTGGGCTCAGGGGGGCAGTGGTTTCCTACATTGCAATTTTGTATAACATTGCGTCAGTGTTGGGCGCAATCATCTTTGGGCATCTTTCCGAACGGATAGGGCGCCGCTACAGCATCCTGGGCGCGCTGACGCTTTCTCTGGTGGCGATTCCGGCGTGGGCGTTTGGAGCATCGCTGCCGATATTAATTGCGGGCGCGTGCCTATTGCAGGCGGGAGTGCAGGGAGCGTGGGGAATTATTCCGGCTCATTTGAATGAATTGTCACCGGATTCGGCGCGAGGATTGATTCCTGGACTTGCCTATCAGCTCGGAATTTTGTTTGCGGCGCGCACAAACTCGATCGAGTACAGGCTGAGCAGTAGCGTGGGATATGCGTGGGCGCTGGCTGCGTTTGAGATCGCGAATATTTTGATATTAGGAACAGTGGTGGCGTTGGGATCGGAGCGGAAGGGCAAGAGTTTTCTGCGGGAGGAAGTTGGAGCACGAGAGAATATCGCAAGCGCATGAGCGGGGATCTTTCGGTCGATATTCTGCGACTTGCCGACGATCTACGTCGCCGGTTCCTGGAGTTTTCTCCGCAGAAGCTGTAACTGTCGTCACGTATCGATGTGACGTCCGGCCAATGCGGTGTGAATGACTGGCGGAACCTCCGTAGAAAACCTGATAAAGTATTTGTCGAATCTGTTCACGCTGGATATCCGGAGCGGCGGATGCATATTGCAGTTGTGGGGTCGGGATATGTTGGGCTTGTGGCAGGGGCGTGCTTTGCCGACCTGGGACATGAAGTCATTCTGGTTGACATCGACGAACAGAAGCTTGCGGCGTTGAAGGCCGGGCAAGTTCCCATTCATGAAAACTTTTTGCCGGAATTGCTGGAGCGCCATCGCGGGCGCAGACTGGAATTCTCCGGCGACTTGCAGAACGCGGCGCGGGCCAGCAAGGCCATATTCATTGCAGTCGGCACGCCTCCTACCGAGCAAGGTGAAGCTGATCTCTCGTACGTAGAGTCTGTGGCGCGCAGCATTTCCGGGGCAATCAACGGCTATAAAGTTGTAATCGAGAAGAGCACAGTTCCTGTCTACACCAGTGACTGGATTCGTAAGATCATCCTGCGCAATGCGGCGCCGCCCGATTCCTTTGATGTTGCTTCCAACCCGGAATTCTTGCGCGAAGGCACGGCGGTCACAGATTTTCTCTATCCCGATCGGATCGTAGTGGGAGCGGATAGCGAACGTTGCGCTTCCGTGCTGCGCGAAATTTACGCGCCGTTGAGCGATGGCAGCTACTATCAGCGGCCAGATGCAATTCCCAAGCCCGACCGGGCAAGGATCCCGCCTCCTCTGATCGTCACCAGCGCCAAGAGCGCCGAGTTGATCAAGCATGCTTCCAATGCATTTTTGGCGATGAAGATTTCCTTTATCAACGCAGTGGCATCGATTTGCGAAACCGTGGGCGCCAACGTGCAGCAGGTGGTTCAGGGAATTGGCTCGGACAGCCGCATTGGCCCAAGATTTCTGAATCCCGGCATCGGTTATGGGGGGTCGTGTTTTCCCAAGGACCTCTCGGCCTTCCGAGCAGTGGCCCGAGAGTGCGGGTACGAATTCCGGCTGCTCGATGAGATCATGCGCATCAATGAAGAGCAGCGGCATCGCTTTCTTCGCAAAGTACGCAGCGCGTTATGGACGCTGCGCGGTAAACGGCTAGCGGTGTTGGGATTGGCTTTCAAGGGCGGCACAGATGACGTTCGCGAATCACCCGCGGTTCTGCTGGTGCAATCACTGTTGCAGGAAGGCTGCCGGGTTGCGGCTTACGACCCGGCGGCGTCAGGTCGGGCACGTGAGATTTTGAATTCGAATGTGGATTTCGTGAACAGCGCC
>QIAB01000041.1:48084-53468 GCA_003225455.1 Acidobacteriota bacterium | reverse complement strand
CTTGGGAAACCAGCAATGCAACCGACGTAAGCATAGAGGGCGTGGGAGCGGTGCAGCCGAAGGGCTCGCAGTCAGTGACGCCAGCCGAATCTACTACCTATACGCTGACGGCCAAGGGAGCGGGCGGAACCCAACAAGCCACGGCCCGAGTGACGGTGAACGCGCCACCGCCGCCGCAGCCACAGCCGACGGCAACGGAAGAGGAACTGTTCTCACAAACGGTGAAGGACATCTATTTCGATTACGACAAGAGCGACGTTCGCGGAGATCAGCAGGCCTCCCTACAGGGTGACGCGGATTTTCTCAAGCAGCATGCGAACATCCGCTTTACGATCGAGGGACACTGCGATGAGCGCGGATCAACCGAATACAACTTGGCGCTCGGCGATAGCCGCGCGGCCGCGGTACGCAATGCCTTGGTGCAGGCCGGCATCAGCGGAGATCGCGTTAAAACGATCAGCTACGGCAAAGAAAAACCGTTCTGCACTGAGTCGAATGAGCAGTGCTGGCAACAGAACCGGCGCGGGCATTTTGTTTATCAGAAGTAAAATGCCGCATTCGTGATCTGGATGGGGCGGGCGGGGACGCCTGCCCCACCACCATCGGCGGGGACTCCAGACCTACCGGATTCGCGCTATCCTGTACAAAGACAGACGATTCCACTCTGGCCGGCGGACAGCATACTTTCAGCATCTTAGGAATACGACTATGAAAACCGCATCTTCGACCGCCTTGGCTATCGCTTGTGTCTGGCTTGGCCTTACCCCGGCGTGGGGTGTCAACAAAGATCTTGTTCAGCTACAGACGCAAATGCAGGACCTCCAGCAGCAGATGTCGCACATGCAACAGTCGTTCGATGAGCGCATGGGAATCATGAAGAACCTGCTGGATCAGAACACCGACAGCATCAATAAGGCCACGTCTGCGATTTCCAACATCCAGAATGGTCTGCAAAAACAACAGAGCGATAGCGGTACGCATGTCGACCAACTCTCAGGCCAGATTCAATCCCTGAATGATACTTTGGACGAACTGAAGGCGCGATTGGCCAAAGTGAGCAAGCAACTGGAAGATATGCAATCAGCGCAGCAGAACCTGGCCGCGCAGCAAGCTCAACAGCAGCAACAGGCGCAGGCGCCGCCTCCAGATGTGCTCTATAACAATGCTCTGCGTGATTACAATGCCGCCAAATACGATCTTGCGACCCAGGAATTCACTGATTACATCAAGTACTACCCCAACACCGATCTGGCGGGAAACGCCCACTTTTATTTGGCGGATGTCGAATTCCGGCAGGGCAACTATCAGCAGGCGGTTAAAGACTACGACCAGGTCCTGCAGAATTTCCCAGACGGAAACAAAGCAGCTGCGGCAGAATTGAAGAAAGGATTCGCTCTGCTCGAGCTCGGACAGAAAGACGAGGGCGTTCGCACGCTACGCCACGTGGTCCAGCGCTATCCGCGCTCCAACGAAGCTGTGCAAGCAAGGGACCGGCTGCGCAAGTTGGGTGTCCCGACGGCTGGAACAACTGCCAGAAGAGCACCCGAGTAATCGGTAGCTTAGGCTTTTTTGTGGTGTTTCTTGTGCGGATCTTTGTGCTTTACGACCTTATGGGCATGATGGCGTTGCACACGAGGATGAGTCGGTTGATCAGCCGTTCCTGCCTGTGCCCACGACATACCAATGAATAACACGCTGATGGAGAGAACCAACGCAACACTTTTCATCGAAGCTCCTTCAATTTTTTACTTATATCTTGCCTCAACACCTTTCACCAGCAAAAGTTTCAGGATAGATTAACCAGGTAGACAACTCTGGTTCCACAAGAGGAATTATGGACGATCACAAGGATCAAGACCGGGGCAAAGGCGCAGTCGAGCAGGAAGAACCCAAGCAGCCAGGCAATACCTCATTGCGAGGCCAGCTCGGGCATCGTGACCAGGATCCGATGATTAAATCTGCGGACACTGACTTCCCTGAACCCGGAGAGAATCCTGAACACAGTGGAGAACCGGAGACTAAAGGCCCGGAGGAATGAACTGGGAACTGGCAACTCACAAAACTGAGAACTGCTTTTTTCTGGCCCCGCTTCCTACCTGAGCTCCTCCATTACCTGCTCCAGCACTTCCCTTCCGGGACGCACCACCGACTCCGGCAACGTAGCCAGCGGCTGCTCGGCAATGTTCAGCAAATCGACAAAGCTCGGAGCCTTGGGGTTCACGTAGAACACTCCCGTAAGCACCTCGCCCTTCTCATGGGCTTCGTTGAGGCGGGTGATGGCCCTGATGCGATCGGTGGGATCGTAATCCTCTTCCAGCTTGCGCAGGCGCAGGCGTGAGCCGTCATGCATGGTAACCTCTACGGTCGAACCTGGATCGTATTCCACGCTAATATCTTCGAAAGCCGGCACGAAGCTGACTTCCTGTAACGGCTCGTCATGATCCTTCATGTATTTGTAGGACTTGGTCGAGCCTTCGTGATCGTTGAAGGTCACGCAGGGAGAGACCACGTCAAGCATGACGGTGCCGTGATGAGCGATGGCAGCCTTCAACATGGCATGCAGCTGCCTCTTGTCGCCGGAGAAGGAGCGGCCAACGAAGGTGGCGCCGAGAGTGACGGCCATGGCGCAGGTGTCAACCGGAGGAAGATCATTGATGACGCCGGTCTTCAGCTTGGAACCTAGATCGGCTGTCGCAGAGAACTGGCCCTTGGTGAGGCCGTAGACGCCGTTATCTTCGATGATGTAGATCAGCGGCAGATTGCGTCGCATCAAGTGCACGAACTGTCCCATCCCGATGGAAGCCGTGTCACCATCACCGCTGACTCCAAGCGCCATCAGACTGCGATTCGCAAGCACTGCGCCGGTAGCCACGGAGGGCATGCGGCCATGGACGGCATTGAAGCTGTGCGATCGGCCCATGAAATAAGCTGGGCTCTTGGAGGAGCAACCAATGCCGCTCAGTTTTGCAACCCGCTCGGGCTTCACCCCCATTTCGTACATGGCATCGATGATGCGCTCAGAAATTGCATTGTGGCCGCAGCCGGCACATAGTGTGGTCTTGCCGCCGCGATAATCAATTACCGCCAGGCCGATCCGGTTCGTTTTCGGCGGCGGAGCGCTGGTGGTCGTAGCAGCCATTTACTTACCCTCCATGGTCATGAGCTCGTCAGTGACGGAACGCGCATCCATCGGCAGTCCGTGAATGTGCGCGATGCTGCGCAGGCGAGTGACGAGCGCGGGCTCGAGATCGAGCTTCAACAGGCTCATCATCTGCGCGTCGCGATTCTGCTCAACAACGTACACGCGGTCATGGGTCTTTACGAAGTCATGCACCTCGCGCGTGAATGGATATGCCCGCAGCCGCAAGTAGTCGGTTTCAATACTGTACTCTTTGCGTAATTGGTCGCGGCTCTCCACGATTGCCCAGTGAGAGGTGCCATAGGCGATGATCCCGATTTTCGAGCTGCCATTGGCAACAACGTCCGGCCGAGGTACGAATGAGCGGGCGGTCTCGAACTTGCGGTTAATGCGCTCCATATTCCGTTCATAGTCGTCGGGGCGCTCGCTGTATTGTCCCTTTTCGTTGTGGCCGCTGCCGCGCGCAAACCAGGCGGCAGCCGGATGATCGGTGCCGGGCAATGTGCGATACGGAATGCCGTCACCGTCCACATCTTTGTAGCGGGCGAATCCGCCGAGGCGATCAAGTTCTTCCTTATCCAAAACTTTTCCGCGCTTGATCGGCTTTTCAGGGTACTTGAACGGATCCGCCATCCAGTTGTTCATGCCCAAATCGAGATCGGACATCACGAACACGAGGGTCTGAAACTGCTCCGCCAGCTCAAAGGCATCCTGGGCCATGCTGAAACACTCTTCCGCAGAGCACGGAATCAGCAAAATGTGCTTGGTGTCCCCGTGGGAGAGAAATGCAGTGGAAAGCATATCGCCCTGCGAAGTACGAGTCGGCAGGCCGGTTGAGGGGCCAACGCGCTGGATATCCCAGATTACGCCTGGAATCTCAGTGTAATAAGCCAATCCAGAGAATTCCGCCATTAGGGAGATTCCCGGGCCAGCAGTCGCCGTCATGGCGCGCGCTCCGGCCCAACCTGCGCCGATCACCATGCCAATTGCGGCAAGCTCATCTTCGGCTTGCACGATGGCAAAAGTTGCCTTGCCATCGGCGCCAACACGGAAGCGTTTCATGTACTCAATCGTGGCCTCCGGCAATGACGATGATGGCGTAATCGGGTACCAGCTCACCACGGTCACTCCCGCGAACATGCAGCCCAGCGCAGCGGCTGAGTTGCCGTCGATAATGATCTTGCCCTTGGTCTTATCCATACGCTGGATAAAGTATGGGTCGCGTTTCGGCAGATTCGCGGCAGCATAGTCATACCCGGCCTGCACTGCCGCCAGGTTCAGGTTGGCTGCTTTGACTTTTTTCGAGAACTGCTTGCGGATCGCTTTCTCGACTTCTCCCATGTCGATCTCAAGCAGCTTGGCGACTACTCCCACGTAAATCATGTTGCGAACCAGCTTGCGCAGCTTGGCTTCCGGGCAGACTGGCGCTACCAACTTGTCGTAGGGAACGGAATAAAAAATCAGATCAGCACGAAGAGAATTGAGATTTAGCGGCTCGTCATAAAGCACGGCTGCGCCGGCCGCGAGTGACATAACATCTTCTTGCGCCGTCTCCGGATTCATCGCGATAACGAAGTCAATTTCCTTTTTGCGCGCAATGTAGCCATCTTTGTTGGCACGAATCGTGTACCAGGTGGGTAGACCCGCAATATTGGAGGGAAAGAGGTTCTTGCCCGAAACTGGAACTCCCATTTGAAAAATGCTGCGAAGAAGCACGCTGTTGGAACTCTGCGAACCAGAGCCGTTCACGGTCGCAACCTGAATGCTCATATCGTTGACGACGTGCTTTGGCTCCGCACGCCCAGAGGCTTCGCGGAGCGCTACATCAGTGGTGGCCATCACCTGATCCTTTCCTTGAATGGAGCGGGGTCGCCGCTCGTTGACGTGCAATATGAGGACGTTAACTAAC
The DNA here is from genome assembly GCA_003225455.1 of Acidobacteriota bacterium. Lineage (GTDB taxonomy): Bacteria > Acidobacteriota > Terriglobia > Terriglobales > Acidobacteriaceae > QIAB01. The sequence continues at coordinate 48,420 of QIAB01000041.1, read as the reverse complement.
TATTATACGGCAGGGAATGGGAGAGAGCAGGCGCTGAAAGCCGCTCGAGTAGTCACCGAGGTACCTGTTCGGGAAACCGGGGTTTGGGGGATTACGCTTCGACGCGGAAGAACTGCGCCATGTTGCGGAATTTACCATAACGTGAGGCGAGTAAATCTTTGACAGGAGTTTTCTTCAATTCGCTGAAATGCTTTTGGAGCGAAGCATCGAGCAGCGCTGCGGCGGCCTCGTGGTCAACGTGAGCGCCGCCCTCAGGCTCGGGAACGATGCCATCCACGCAGCCCATTTCCGTCAGATCTTTCGCAGTGATGCGCAAGGCCTGGGCCGCCAGCTCTT
>QIAB01000041.1:47404-47993 GCA_003225455.1 Acidobacteriota bacterium | reverse complement strand
CGGCGATGGCCAGCGCCCCACCGCTGCCGCCTTCCCCGGTAATGACCGTGATGATCGGGATTTCGAGCCGCACCATTTCGCGCAGGTTGCGAGCAATCGCTTCCGCCTGGCCGCGTTCTTCCGCCCCCAGGCCTGGATAGGCGCCAGGGGTATCCACAAACGTGATCACCGGACGGCCAAACTTCTCGGCGATTTTCATCGCTCGCAGCGCTTTGCGATAGCCCTCGGGATTCGGCATGCCGAAATTTCGGTAAACTTTCTGCTTAGTGTCGCGGGCCTTCTGATGGCCGACGATCATTACCTCTTCACCGTGGAGACGGGCCATGCCGCACAGAATTGCGGGATCGTCGGCGTAGCCGCGATCGCCGTGAATCTCGCTCCAATCAGAAAAAATGCGCTCGATGTAATCGAGCGCATACGGGCGCTGAGGATGCCGCGCCAGTTCGGTCTTATCCCAGGCGCTGAAATGCGAGGACATTTGCTTGCGCAGGCTCTCGATACGCTCCTGAAGCTGTTGAATCTCGCGGCGTGTGCTCTCGTCTTGGCCTTGGAGCGCCTCAAGTTTATTGAGTTGCCGCTCGACTTTTTC
>QIAB01000041.1:0-47395 GCA_003225455.1 Acidobacteriota bacterium | reverse complement strand
CCATCTTGCGACCGTCACCGTTCCTGGCGGCCCAGCGAGCTTCGACCATCGACAGAAGGAAATCCGCGCCTGTAACTACTAGCGCGGCATTGCCCATAGCTGGCGCTGCCGCCGCCTGCCCACTCAGACCCCTGTGAAGTGAAACTCTCATCCGCCGCAGATTTCAGTCAATGATGCGTACCGCGCCTCGTCCGCACAGCTCTTCGACGCGCGCGATGAAGTTGCGGTCCGGTTGAACATTATAGCCTTCTGCTTCCATGACCACCATGAAATCGCCCTGGCGTTCCACATCAAACAACACCTTGGCTTCGCCTTTGCGCTCGCGGCAGAGAGAATGCAGTTGGTCAACTGTGGAATCTTCCGCGCTTTCCACTTGAATGCGAATACGCAGAGATTTTGGGAGTGGCACTCTAGCTTCGTCTAGAGGAGTAATTTCGTTGACGGTCAGCTTGGGATTGGCGCCTTCTTCAATCCGCACGCCGCCGCGAATCAGCACGGGAACTTGCAGCTTTACTTTTTCCTGCAGCTTGCGATAGGCCTCGGGAAAGACCAGCATGTCAACTGAGCCGGCCATATCTTCAAGACTGGCTTGCGCGTAGAAATCGCCTTTCTTCGACTTGAGCACACGAAGATTAGTGATCATTCCGGCAGTGGTGATGTTTTCGTCTTTGCCGGTTGAGGATTTTATCGCTGAAATCTCTTCGGTGTTAAGCGCGCCCAAATCTGCCAGCTTCTCGCGATATTTTTCCAACGGATGTCCGGTAATGAAGAATCCGAGAATCTCTTTTTCGGCAGCCAGGCGTTGATGTTCGTCCCAGTCGGGAGTATCAGGCAGCCAGTCGTTATGGTTATGAACCTCTTCCTCCTGGAACACGCCAAACAGTCCGTGCTGGCCGGATTCGGCGTCACGTTGAGTTTTTTGCGCGCGCTCGATTGCTTTGTCGAGCACCGCCATGAGTTGGGCGCGGCGGCCGAGTGCGTCCATGGCACCGCTTTTAATCAAAGATTCGAGCACGCGCTTGTTGAGTAAGCGGAGATCGACTCTTTCGCAAAAGTCGAAGATGGATTCGAATTTTGCAGAGTCCCTTCTGGCCTCGACTATGGATTCAATCGCATTGCCGCCAACGTTCTTCACTGCTGCCAGTCCGAAGCGAATGGCGCTTCCATGCGGAGTAAAGTTCGCGTCGGAGACGTTGATATCCGGCGGCTCGACGGCGATACCCATTTCGCGGCACTCGTTGATGTATTTCACCACATCGTCAGTGCTTCCGGTCACCGACGTCAGCAAGGCCGCCATGAATTCCACAGGATAGTGGGTCTTCAGATATGCCGTGTGGTAGGCGAGCAGTGCGTAGGCCGCGGAGTGCGACTTATTAAATCCATAGCCGGCGAATTGTGCCATGAGATCGAAAATCTTCTCGATCTTTTTCGGCGGATAGCCATTCTTAACCGCGCCAGTCACAAAGCGCTCGCGCTGAGCAGCCATTTCTTCGGCGATCTTCTTGCCCATCGCGCGGCGCAGCAAATCGGCTTCGCCCAGCGAATATCCAGCAAGGCGATTGGCGACCTGCATCACTTGCTCTTGATAAACGATTACGCCCAGCGTCTCCTGCAAGATCTCCTGCAACTCCGGTAGCTCGTATTCGATTCGCTTGCGGCCGTGCTTGCGGTCGATGAAGTCATCGATCATGCCTCCCTGAATCGGGCCGGGACGATAAAGAGCATTGAGAGCCGTGAGGTCCTCGATCGAGTTTGGCTTGTAGCGGCGCAGCACATCGCGCATGCCGTGCGATTCAAACTGGAAGACTCCCGATGTCAAGCCGCTGTGGAACACCCTTTCGTAGGTCTCTTGATTATCCAGGGGAATGCCTTCCAGCGTGATGCGCTCACCACGAGTTTGGGCGATCAGCTTCAGCGTGTCATCGAGAATGGTCAGAGTCGTAAGCCCGAGAAAATCCATCTTCAGCAGGCCCATCTTCTCAATCGCCACCATGTCGAATGCAGTTACAATTTCATCGTTTTTGGTTTTGTGCAGCGGAACAAGCTCAGTCAGTGGCCGCGGCGAGATAACTACTCCGGCGGCGTGCACGCCGGCGTTACGCACTAAGCCCTCGAGCTTGCGGGCGGTATCGAGCAACTGCCGGATTTGCGTGTCGCTCTCGTAGGCTTGCTGCAGCGCGGGAGAGTCTTTGATCGCTCGCGCAAGTGTGATGTTGAGCTGATTCGGCACCATCTTGGCGATACGGTCAACGTCGCTGTAAGGAATATCCATGGCGCGACCGACGTCTTTGATAGCAGCCTTCGCGGCCATGGTGCCGAAGGTGATAATTTGCGCCACGTTCTCCCGTCCGTACTTGCGCGTGACGTAATCGATCACTTCTCCACGCCGGTTCATACAGAAATCAATATCAATGTCGGGCATGGAAATACGCTCGGGATTCAGAAATCGCTCGAAAAGCAGCTCGTGCTGCAACGGATCGAGATCAGTAATTCCGAGCGAGTAAGAGACCAGCGAGCCAGCGGCGGAGCCGCGGCCGGGTCCGACAGGAATATTGCGCTCTCTAGCATAACGGATAAAGTCCCACACAATCAGGAAATACCCGGAAAACTTCATCTGCTGGATGATGCTAAGTTCGCGCGACAGGCGCTGCTCATATTCCGCTAAGCTATGCTTCATCCGGCCCGCGTGCTCGAGTTCTCGCAGCGCTTCCAGTCGCCGCGCGAAACCTTCGCGGGTGACGTGCTCGAAGTAGCTATCCAGGGTGTATTCGGCTGGAACCTCAAAATGCGGAAACGGATTTTTCACCTTTTCCAACCGCAGGTTGCAGCGCTCGGCGATAGCCAGGGTCCGCGACAGGACGTCGGGCGCATCTTTGAAGACGCGGTACATCTCGTCGTGGTTCTTGACGTAGAAACCCGTTCCCTGAAACTTCATCCGGTTCGGTTCCTGAATGCTCTTCCCCGTCTGAATGCAGACCATCATGTCTTGCGCATGGGCGTCGTCTTCGCAGAGATAATGGCTGTCATTCGTGGCCACCAGCGGCAGGCCCAAATCTTTTTCCAACCGAAAGAGTCCGGGATGGATATGGTGCTCCCTTTCCAGACCCTGATCCTGAATTTCCAGAAAGAAATTTTCTTTGCCAAAGATGTCGCGGTAATTCGCCGCGGCCTCGCGCGCGGCATCGTACTTGTCTTCCATCAGGCGCTCGGCGACTTCGCCTTTCAAACAACCGGAGAGCCCGATCAATCCTCTTGAATGCTCGGCGAGGAATTTCTTACTCACTCGCGGCTTGTAGTAAAAGCCGTGCAGTGAGGCCTCGGATGTAATCTTCGTGAGGTTGCGATAGCCCTCTTCGTTTTCTGCCAGGACGAGCAGATGGTTGTACGTATCGCCGTCGGGTGGCGTGCGCTCGATGTTGTGATCTTCCTTCTTGCAAACGTACAGCTCGCATCCGACGATTGGCTTAACTCCGGCCTTGTGCGCAGCATTTACGAAATGAACGGCCCCAAAAATATTGCCATGATCGGTCATCGCCACGGCGGGCATGCCGAGCTCTTTCACGCGGTGAACAAGCTTCTCCACGTCGCAGGCGCCATCGAGCATTGAATAGTCTGTGTGGAGATGGAGGTGGACGAATTGGGACATGGGGGCTCTGCTAATAATTTTACGTTCGGGTCATTCTAATGGGAAAGCGCGTTGAACCGCGCGGAGAAGTTATGCACAGCAGTGCAAAACGAAGAGAGCTTACTGCGGCACTCGAAATTCCAGGCCGCGCTCGTCATTCGCCCTGCTAGTTGCATCGACATCGAGGGAAGATAACGGGGATTTCGTCGCTCGCTGCTCGCTGAAGATCCAGAGCGTTTGGCCGACGATGGCGTAATTCTCGACTTCCTGCTTATGTTTGTCGCGAAAGACAAGCACGGTCGGCTCATGCGCCTCAGGCTTGGACTGGGCTTGCGTCTTCGGTGCCGGAGCCGGAGCGGCATAGCGCGACTGCTCGTCTCGCAAACGCTCTACTTCGTCACTCAAGCGGTCGATCTCGCGCGCCAGTTCCTGGTTCTGCTGGTAGAGGGCTGAATACTCCGAGGATTCCCTCGACGAATAGATATCCTGAGAATAGGCGTAATCGGCGTTGTACCAGCCCGGATATCCATAGAAGCCCCAGGGAACTCCCACGAAGAACCGATGATGATGGAAGCGGCGACCGAATCCAGAACGAAAGACCACGCCCCGGTTGGATCCGACGAAGACTCGACCCCGGCTGGCTACTGCTGGGCCGCGCGCGGCAAATGCAGGACGACCTATCGATACAGAGCCGCGACCCGAACCACGCATCTGTGCCCAGGAAGCGGGCGGGAGCAAGACGATTAGAACGGCAATCGCCCAGCGGGCATGCATGCGGGGATTATAGCTCTGACCGCAGATTTGAATGTCAAATCTGTGTCAGACAACGGCCAGAAGGTCTCTGCCGTGGCCAGAATGTTCGTACCTACATTCTATTCAACTGCCTTCGCGCGAATTACCGCAATCAGCGCCGACACAGTTGACACGTCGATGCCATAACGTTCCCGACCACGCACAATCGGACCGCCAATGGCATCCAACTCAAGCTGCCGCCCGGCGGCAAGATCTTTCTGCGTGGAGCTCTGCATGCCGGAGGGCGAGCTGTCGACGATGGCCTGGATCCGGGCCGCGTCAACTTCCGCGCCGGCGGCCTTGGCCACAGCACAGGCCTCAGCAATGGCGGAAATCAATTTGCGTTTCCATTCCGGGTTCGCGTAGACCTCGCCTTTGTTCATACCTGATGCCGAGGTTACTAGCGCGAAAGGTCCCAGGAAGCAGAGCTTGCTCCACAGCAAAGTCTGCTCGTTCTGGATGAACCGGCAGGTGAATCCAAGATCACGCAATCGTGCGAAGATTGCTCCCAGGAGTGGCTCTCCGCTGGCGGCAAGGTTGAGATTCACGAACGGAGAGCGCTGCACGAAGCGTCCCGGGCCAAGCTTCTCGGCCTCAACCGCGATCGTCGCGGGCAGCACGCGATTAGGCCCAAAATGCGCGTGCAGAACGTCGACGTGATCCACCCCGTTCAACAACGGAACTATGCAGCGGGGCAATGACTGCACGGCTGCGAGCGCGGTTTCCAGTTGGTAGGTTTTGATTGCGATCCAAAGCACGTCAACAGGCTTTGTCAGCTTGACTGCGGCTTTCGCCGGCGCCGTGATGGTGCCCGAGGGGCGCTCCACTGACAAGCTCGCGGGATAACCCGGCAGCCTCTCTGGTCGAACTAGTACGGTGACGCCCTCGCCAAGCGATGCCAGCGCGGTGCCAACCAGACCTCCGATGGCTCCTGCTCCCAAAATTGCGTGTTCCATGGCAGCGCTCTCCCATTAGACGCTATACGATACGTCAGTTTTTATGTTCGCTGGAATGAGTTGAAGGGACACAACGAGGTTTTGAAATCATGGCACGTTACTCGACCACGAACAGACGGGACTTAGCGGTCTTTCGTCCTTTGGGATTTTCGCAGGCGTGGTTATTTTCGCCTAGCCAATAGTCAAGCAGTACTCGCATCGTACCCGAATCACTCAATCGGAATGGATACTCATGAAACTCTCCGGGTCCTAGGCTAACGGAATGCCTCATGCTCCCGACATCAGGTCCAATGAGCAACGTGTTCCATCCGTGCTTATCCTTCCGCTTGACGTACACAGGCGTCGGAGTTGTCTCGGGGTGGTCAGGATCACGGAAAGAGCGGAACCCATACTCAACGCAGAAAGACACGTCCTTGGCGCTTACGTTCCGGATAACAACATCGATGACATTGTGGGGCCTGAAGCGTGCCGCAGGGACGTGGACTTGGATCTGTCCGAGAGCAAACCCGTAGAGCAAGAACGCCAGCGCCACTGACCTCGTTTTCACATAAGGAATTTACGCCCATCCACAAGTGGATTCCAGATAGCTGTTGAAAACAGCGATCCCACCAAGCTACTGCTGGAGGAAGCCTCTACCGTTTGCGCGACTTCTTCGCCTTCTTCTTTGGCTTGGTGGACGGCTTCTTCTTGGGCCTAGCCTTTTGTTGCTTCTTCGGAGCGGGGACTTTGGCGGGATGAGCAGGCTTTTCCGGCTTCGGCTTCGCAGTTTGCACTGGCGGTGGTGGCGGCGGATTTGGTCCGGCTATGGCCTTTCCTTTTTTCTTACCTGGCGCTGGCAGTGCTGATGCCTGAGTCTGTGCGGCCGCAGCAGCGGCCTTGGCCGCGCGTCCACGTTTCGGCGGAGGCGGTGGCGGCGGAGGAGGCGGTGGTGAGAACGGCTTCAGAAACCTCAAAGTTTCCGTGCGCGAGCGCAGTTTGCCATCAAGCAGCAGCATGAAGACGTCATTCGCAATCTTGGGATATTCCGGAAGCTGCGGTGTGATGCGCAGCTCGGTCATCTCTGGCAATGGAATCTTCTGCTGCACCTGCCGCCACTTGGTAAAGAAGTTCTTGATTTTCTGCGCCACCGCCTGCTGACGCGCGGTCACGGCGAGAAACAGAATCATCTCCGGACGCGCTTCGGAGAGAAGCTTCCACGTCCGTGACGGTGTCGCCGCCTCCTTGCTCGTGAGTCTCTTGGCAAGGACTTTCGCGTGATCCTCAAGATCGCGCCACGCCGTAACCAAATCCCGGCGCGGAATCAGCTTCTGCATGTCGCTGATGTCTTTCGAATTGAGTCGGGCGGTCAGGAAGTGCATTACAGCCGATGCGGGATCGGGCGCGTAACCAAGCTCATTCATCTGCTGCCGCGTTTTCAGTAATTGCCCCAGACCGGTCGCGTCGACCTTGGCCGTTGTCCAGTGCGGATGCAGCACTTTCAGCCAGTTTTCTTTTTCCAGCACGCGCAGGATGTGAAGCGGATCGTCTTCGTAGGCCAACTGCTCGATCTCGTATCCGATTGCCCGATCGGTGATGTATTCGATGTAGTTGTTCTCTCGCGCCGAATCGAATCGCTGTTGTGTTCGTTCTTCGAGCGGCCAGTGAAAACGGGCAGCAAAGCGGGTGGCACGGATGAGTCGCGATGGATCTTCGACAAAAGCGTAATTGTGCAGAACGCGAAGCAGCTTGGCTTCAATATCCGCTGCGCCATTGAACGGGTCCATTAGCAGGCCACGCGAGCCCGGATTCAACGACAGCGCCATGGCGTTTACGGTGAAATCGCGTCGGCGCAGGTCTTCGATAATGGTGGCGGGCGAAACAATCGGCGGCTTGCCCACTTTTTCGTAACGCTCGGTGCGAGCCATGCTGATTTCGGCGCGCACGTTTCCTGGCAGTCCCAGATATAGGACCTTCAGATCGTCATCGCTTCCACCAATGGTCGCGCCGGCTCGCTCCAAATCTTTTTGCAATTTGGCGGGATTGCCCTGGACGGTGAAATCGAGATCGCGGATGGGGAATCCGCTGATAATGTCGCGCACCGCGCCCCCGGTGAGGTAGACGTTCATGCCCGCATCGCGGGCGATGTCTTGAACCAGGGTGACGCCGCGCTGCTGATCCGGCGTCAGCCTGATTTCCATGGTGTAGATGTAGTCGGCCATGTCTTGCGAGTCTTGCCAGCGCCTGCTGCCTACAGAACGCGCGAACGCACTTTAGGTGCTACTTTTCCACAGGGTATGCCCTGGGAGTAAAAGGCCTTTGCCACTCTGATGTAAGTGACTCTATTCAGTAGACTTAGACTTTCTAAGATGGGACGCAGCAAGCTACAGAAAATACCACAAGGTTTATGATTTGGCTACTGCGAACTAAAGAGCGGACCATTTTTCTCGAAAAATAATGCGAGAATCGAGAACTGACGGGCGTTTTCGCCACTCGATCCCATGCCCTCTACTCACAAAAAAGTCGTGGTGCGAAAAATGGACCGGGATTCCATCAACGGCTATGTCGCCCCGGCCAATTACGTCCGCGAGGGCAAACTGGAGCTGCTGAATACTGCCGGAAACGTGGTTGCAATCGACCTGCGCGATATAAAGGGGGTTTATTTCGTCCGCGAATTCGGCGACTCCGAATCGCTGACGCGCAAGACCTTCACCAGCCGCCCGCGTACTGAGGGCCTTTGGGTGCGGCTGAAATTTAAAGACAACGAAGTGCTCGAAGGCATGATGCCGAATGATCTCTCGCTCACCACCGGCGAAGGGTTTCTTATCAATCCTCCTGACTTGCGCGCCAACACGCAGCGGATATTTGTGCCTCGGACGGCGCTCGAGTCGCTGACCGTGCTGGCGGTAATCGGCGCCACCCGCCGGCGCCGCAGAGGCTTGCCCTCAGACACGAGGCAAGTGCAGTTATTTGGTGAGAGCTCGTAGCGTTTCCCGGTAGCGCCATCGCGCGGGTGCCTAGGTCTCGCCGTTTTTTACAGATACCACCGAAAACTGCTCCATTCCCACTGCTCGGGCGAGGCCACCAATCCGCGCTTGACCGGATTACGGTGCATGTAGCGGAGTTTCTCGACCCGCTTGAGTTCCGTCCAAACATTAAAGTCAGAATCGGGATTGCCAGAAGCGCTGCTGGGTACCCCAGGTCCTGCCGCCTTTGCGAGACCTGGGAATAAGACTTTTCCCCGAGTTACCCATGCTTCGCACGAAACCCAGTTTTAACGCCTGGACGACCGTGGAGAGCGTCTCCCGCTGCGGTTCGCTCAGCAAGAGATGAAGGTGCTCGGGCATGACGACGTAACCCAACACAACCAGCCGATAACGCCGCCGCACGCGCTCCAGAATTTCGAGCAATAAGTCGCGACCACGTGCATCGCTGAGAAGCGGCTGGCGCTGATGGCAACTGAAGGTGACAAAATGCAGATCACCGGCGCCATAGAATCGGTGCACGTCGTGAGGCATGAGGAAATAGTAGGAATGTAGAAGCCGAGCGTCTGTGACCGATGAACACCGGAGGTGGGATCTGACACTCTCCCAGGTCTCGCAAAAACGGCGAGACCTAGGGCACCCCCGGCTCTCAGAAGTCTCGCAAAAGCGGCGAGACCCGGGGCAGCTGGCTCTGTGATCCTCTGCGTCCTCTTCTATGGCCCTCTGTGTCCTCTGCGGTTAACGAATCACTCTTGATTACAGCGGCAAGAATCACCCTCTTAAGGTGGCGGGTTGCCGCCCGGGATGCTAGAGTGAAGAAGAATCCATGGCATCCACCGATCCCGGAAATTCGGAAATCAATCTGCTGCTGCCGCAAAGCGCCACCCGCCCTTTGTGGAGACATCTCTTAGCGGAGCTGCGCGATCATTTCTTCCCGGAGAAGCTGCCGCCGCTACATGTGACGTCGCGGCCGGTGAATCTGGGAATGTTGCTCGGCGATTACGTGACTCTGCCGTGGTATCGGACGGTGTTTACGAATATCGGAAGCGTGATCACGCCCGAGGTGCTGCCGCCGCTTGAACTGGAGTCGATGCCGGTGGATGTTGGAGAGCTGATCAACGATCAGCTGAGTCGTCCGTGGTGGACTTCTCTGCTGCGCAACTTAGCAGATCGCGTGGCGCCGGAGCGAATGGCACCGCTGGAGCTGACGGCGAGGCCGCTGGACGCCAGTATGCGAACTGGATCACTGGAGGTTCAGCGGTGGTCGTCCGTAATTGCGCTGCCGAAAGTTCCTCCGGCACAGCGGGCCGAATTTCGGACGGAGCCCGTCAAAGTCACGGTTGCTCGGCCGCCGATACAAGTTCCGATGCCAGCGATCGCGGGAGGGCCCTCCGGAGTTCTGCCGCGCTCCTCTGATGCTGATGAGCGTGGCGAAAAGCTGCGCACTGCGCTTTCGCGCTCTCGAATACGGCAAGGCGTGCTCATTGCGGTTGCGATGGGAGAAGCAGTGTATTTGATTGCTTCCGGGTTGGGACTGATCTGAGCATTGCTTCGCGGCCCTTAGTGACCTTGTAATTCCGCACACTTCCCATTGTTTGTGTGGGGACGGGGCTGTGCCCCGTCCAGCACCGTGCTCGATCAGGCGGGGCATAGCCCCGCCGCCACACAAGTCGCAAACGGCCGCTTTTAGTCTCGGTTAAAAATGAATCAAGCTGCGCGAGCCGAGGTCGTGGCTGGCCGGTAGCCTGATTCACCCGCTTTCTTCATGGCCTGAACCGCTTCCTGCACGGACATAAGTGGTGTGGTCTGGACAGATTTGCATGCACCGCCTCCGGCAAATGCAATCGCGATGGCGGCGGCACTAACGTTATCGGGCATTTCAAGAATTACTATTACGTCGTAGTCGCCAAAGGCAAACCACGCACTTTTGATCTTGCCTCCCAATTTCTCGACAGCCGGTCTCACGGCTTCAATCCGATCCTGCGGGTTCGCCAACAGGGCTTGCCAGCCTTCCCGCGAATATGCGACTTGACTCAGATAATGCGGCATAGAACCTCCTTTTGGATGGCTTGCGGGCGAATCATTTCAAAGGAGCGCGGTTGGAGTCAAGAAGCTGGACAGGGTGGCTGGGACTTCGGGGTCGCGCTTCCCCCACAGGCCACGTAGGGCAAGTGCTCCACCCGCGCCACCATGGACGAGGGCGTCCGTGGCTACGTGAGCACGGATAAAACCATTACAATTCTGGCGGATTAACTATGAAACTTGCAGACATCGCCTCCACTCTCAATGCGCGCGTAGAAAACGGCTCGCCTGACCTGGAAATCACCGGAGTAGCCGGAATCGAAGACGCTGGCGTCGGGCAAATTACGTTCCTTGCCAATCCAAAGTACGCAGCGGCGGCGCGGACAACAAAAGCTTCGGCAGTTATTGTGGCGGAGGACTTCCCTGCTCTGCCGACGGCGACGCTGCGAAGTAAGAACCCGTATCTGAGTTTCGCGCGGGCAATTGAGCTGTTTTATCAGCCACCGAAGTATCGGCCTGGGATTCATTCCACCGCGGTCGTTCATTCTTCCGCCAAAATCGGGGAAGCCGCACATATCGGTCCGTACGCGGTCGTTGCAGAGGATGTTCGCATCGGCGAAGACGCCGTATTACTTGCGCATGTGGTGATCTATCGTGGCGCGCATATCGGCAACAATTTTTTCGCGCACGCTCATGCCGTGGTCCGCGAGCACTGCCGCATCGGCGATAACGTCATCCTGCAAAATGGAGTCATCGTTGGTGGGGATGGTTTTGGATTCGCTAAAGACGATTCGGGCCGATGGCACAAGATTGTGCAGTCGGGGCCGGCGGTAATCGAAGATGACGTAGAGATTCAGGCGAATGCCTGCATCGACCGTGCCAGCGTTGGCCAGACGCACGTCGCGCGCGGAGCGAAAATCGACAATTTGGTGCAGGTAGGACATGGCTCGCGGGTGGGAGAAGATACGTTGTTGTGCGCGCAGGTGGGCTTGGCGGGATCCACTGAAGTGGGCAAGAACGTGATCCTGGCAGGCCAAGTGGGAGTGGCAGGACACTGCAAAATTGGGGACGGTGCCATTGCCACGGCGCAAAGCGGAATTCCAAAGGATGTGGCGGCAGGGGCGGTCGTAAGCGGATACCCAGCCATTGACAATAAACTGTGGCTGCGCTGCGCAGCGGCATTCAACCGTTTGCCGGAAATTGTCAAAGCGTTGAAGCGCGGGGGAAGGTGATCTTGTGGTCGGGCGGGTGAGGGCATCCTTCGGCTCAGTTCAGGACAGGCTCCGCCCCTACGTGGCGTGTGGCGGAAAGCTCTCAGCTCCGGTATTCGTCCGGCAAACCGGAATTGATTGCAGCTCGCACTCGCTCCGTCAGACATTCGCGGCCGCCGAATTCGGAAGGCTCAATGGGCGCGTGAAAGATCACGGTTACGGTCCCTGGTTTTATTGCGAACCTTCGCTTCGGCATGGTGTAATGCGTTCCTGCAATCGTGACCGGCACGACCGGAACGGCGCATTCCTCGGCCAGGTAAAATGGGCCTTTTTTGAAGGGCAGCAGTTTGCCATCGAACGAGCGGTGCCCTTCGACAAAGATGGTCATGTTGATTCCGTGACGAATCACCTCGGCTGCGGCGCGGACAGCAGCAATTCCCGCTTCGCGATTTCCGCGGTCCACCGGGACCAATGATCCCAACCGCATTGTTTTTCCCAGCAGCGGATAACTGAACAATTCTTTTTTCGCCATGACCGATGTGCGTCTCGGGATCAGGGGCAGCAACAATGGCGGATCGATGTTCGAAACATGATTGGACATAAAAATATAGGTCCGTGCGGGATCGAGCTTATCCAGTCCAACCGTTTGCACACGCACGCCGGCCAGGCGAACTCCGGTAAATGCACCCCACATTCCGACCTGATATAGGAAGCTGATGTCGCCGGTGAGAAAAGTCCAAGGAAAGCAGATGAGAGCTGCCAGTGGAAGTAACACGCCCCAAAAACTGAGCATGAGAATGGTGCGGATCACGGGCTCGTCCCTCCCAGGGATTCGCCTTTCAACCAAGCGGCACGATGGGCCTTCTGCTGCGGCGTAATATTGTCCACATCTTTTAATTCAAACTCAATTTCTTCGCGACTGCCAAGCTTCCATTGCAGCGTGCGCTCGCGGCCCGAACTTTGAACCTTCAGCCGGATCGTGTCGCCGGGACGCAATTGCGCGAGCTTTTCTTGAAAATCGGAACTGGCCGCGCGATTGTTGATCTCCAGAATCAAGTCGCCTTCGACGAGACCGGATCGTTCAGCCTCAGTTCCGGGGCGAACCGAAGTCACGACCGGTTGCGAACCAAACGTTCGGATCGCGGAAAAGCCCAGGTCGGCAAGCGTTTCACGCTGCCGTAACAAATGCAGCCCCACGCGCTTGAACACGTCATCCCACGGGATTTGCTCGGTTCCGGCAACATACTTCGCAAAAAATGATTCGAGGTCGGCATGAGTAACTGCTTCCGCCGCCTGGCGCACTCCGTCTGAATCTGGAAAGAATTTTCCCTGCTGTGCGTAGTTGCGATTCGTCCAGTGGAAAAGATCGCGCAGCGAGGTCCTATCATCGCTCGCATCGCGCATCGCGAGGTCGAGCATTACACCGAGCAGATCGCCTTTGTTGTAATAGGAAATGCTGCGCTCTGGATTCCAATATTGTTGATATTTCTCCAGCCACGCATCGAGGCTCGATTCCTCGACCGACTGGGCTAAGCGCGCTGGACGGACTTCCAGTTCTTCAATCTGGCCAGCCACGCGCTGCAAGAACCGGCTCTCGTCGAGTAATCCGGCACGCAACAGGATGTAATCCTGCGCTGTATTAGTCACGCCTTCGCTAAACCACAGCGCCGAGGTGTAGTTTTCTTTGGTGTAATCGACTGGCTCAAGCGACTGCGGCCGGATGCGCTTCACGTTCCAGAGATGAAAGAACTCGTGCGCCGTTACATCAGCGAAGGCCAGCGGGTTGTCGACCAGCACATGCGCGTTCACTTCGATTGCAGTTGAGTACGCGTGCTCCATACCGCCTCCCCCGGAATCACGGGGGAAATGGTACAGGAATAGATACCGGCTAAATGGGCGATCATTCATCCAGCCGGTGGCGGCAGTCACGATTTTTCTGACCACCGGCACCAGCTTTCGCAAATCATAATCGCCGCGTTCTGCGTCCACGACTACACGGTAATGCGCGCCGCCGTCGTCAAAGTCCTCTTCTTCAAATGCGCTGATCTCGACAGGCGAATCCACGAGGCGGTCGTAGTTTTGAGCCGTGAAATTTCCGCTCTGTGATTTCTCCAGGGGAGTTGCAATCTGCCAGTTTGGAGGAACATCGACGAAGTGGAGCTGGACTGGAGCGGAACGCTGGTCAACCGGGTACATGAGAATTTCAGCTAGATTGAAAAATGCGTGTCTCGCGTTTAGCTCGGCTCCGTAGGGGCCAGGCAGCATCGCCAGAATTTCGTATTCGACCTCAGCCCCGTTTGCGGCCCCGCGCACACGCCATCGACTTTTGTCCAGCAGACGAATCGGGAGCGCTCCTCCTTGATGGTTCTTCGCCCGCACCCAATTCACATACTGCGAAAAGTCGCGTACTTGATAGAGGGCATTCCAAACGGGCAATTGCACATCGCGATCAGCAGCACCCGGCGGGAGAGTGACAGTGATATGAACTTTGTGCGCGGAAAGATTGGCCAGCGCAATCGTGTACTGAATTGGTGGCGAGGAAGATCCAACTTGGGCGCAGACGGGCTGTGTCGGAACAGCGATCCAAATTGCAAATAGGAAGAAGCTTGCAACCCGGGTCCTGTAGGACTCCCTTTGCGAACTCCGCGCGCTTCCTTTGCGACCTTTGCATGTAAAAGCTCTTAACGTACGCAAAGAATTCGCAAAGCGCGCCGAGAAGAACAGATCACTAAGGCAGATGGGGGCATTATGGGACATTTAGTCCGATAAGGCTTTCGCTCGGGCTTCCGCTGAATTGCTCGCTACACTTCCGGCGAGCATGCGCAAGCGTTGTGGCAGCTTCTCATAGATTCCGCCGAAGCCGCCATTGGAAAGAATCGCTGCGACGTCTCCCGGCCGCATCTCGGGCACAATCAACTGCACGATGCCATCAACCTCGGGCACGATGCGAGCGCGCCGGCCATGTGCCTGAATCTGAGTTGCGAGTGCAACCAAATCCAGACGTTCGGCTTCGGGGATCGCGTCAGACTTGAAGACATTTGCAATAACAACCTCATCGGCCATCGCCAGACTCCTTGCCAAATCGTTCTGCAGAACGTTTCGCCGCAGGGTATTCGAGCGCGGCTCGAGAATAGCCCAAATACGGCCACGCGGATAACGCGAGCGCAAGGCGGTAAGCGTGCCCGCGATTGCAGTGGGATGATGCGCGAAATCGTCGATGATGACGATGCCATTCACTTCGGCTCGAACTTCCAGGCGTCGCTTCACGCTCTTGAATGTCTTGAGTGCGGCAGCGATTTTCTCTTTCGAAATCGCGCAACTCGCAGCCAGAGCCGCAGCCGCTGTCGCGTTCGATACGTTGTACTCGCCTCCCAACGAGAATTCAAAATCGGCCCAATGCTCGCCACGGCGCAGCACCGACCATGAAGTTCGCGAGGGTTCGAGGCGCAGGTTGATTACACGCCAGGCGGAATTTTCTCCCGAGCCATATCGCTCCACAGGGCAGAGAGCGCGAGCGATACAACGTTCTACGCTTTCGCCCTGATCGAATGCAATGAGGCGCCCGCGCCTCGGAATCAGGTTCACCAGCCGCTTGAAAGCAATTTCTACCGCTTCGAGATCTTTGTATATATCGGCATGGTCGAATTCGACGGAGGTAAGAATCACTGCGTCCGGAAAGTAGTGTAAAAACTTGGGGCCTTTATCGAAGAATGCGGTGTCATATTCGTCGCCCTCGATGATGAAATGCTTCCCCGCTCCAAGTTGAAAGCTGCTGCCGAAATTTTCGGCGATGCCGCCGATCAGAAACGACGGCTGCATGCCTGCATGATCGAAAATCCACGCAAGCATGGATGTAGTAGTGGTCTTGCCGTGTGTACCAGCGACCACGAGAACTTCTTTTCGACGCAGGAATTCATCGTGAAGAATCTGCGGCAGCGAGCAGAAAGGGATGCGCTCATCAAGCACATATTCGAGTTCTACGTTGCCACGCGAGATCGCATTGCCGATCACAACCAAGTCGGGCCGAGGTGTCAGATTTTTCTCGGCAAACGGCTGTGAGAGCGGAATACTGAGCGACGCCAAGAAGTCCGACATTGGCGGATAGGCGGCCGCGTCCGAACCGGTGATGCGAAACCCGCGCTGCTTCAGCATTCCGGCCAGCGAAGCCATCGCAGTGCCGCAGATGCCAATCAAGTGGATGTGTTTCCCCTGATTCATAACACCTTGACGCTTTCCACGCGGCTGGAGCTCGGTACGGTCGTGGCCGATTCCAGAATCTTCAAAGTTAAGCCGTCACTGGTTACCTTCATTGCGGCCCGCACGCCGATTGGCAATGTGATGTTGCCCCTTGAAACATGCCCCGAGCGCAAGCCATAAGCGATCGGCACATGCACGTCCCGCAGCACGCGCGAGATGACTTCCTGTAGCGTGTAAGCCTGATCTTTGCTTTGAAAACAGTCCACCATCTCGCCGAAGATGATGCCTCGCACATCGGCTAATTTTCCCGCCAGCTTCAGTTGCATCAGCATGCGGTCGATTTGAAAAGGCTTTGCAGCGATGTCTTCGATGAACAGGATCGTCCCGTCAGTTTGAATCTCATACGGAGTGCCGAGTGAAGCGACGAGCATTGAGAGGCAACCACCGTATAGAATCCCTTCGGCTGAGCCTTCTATGAGCGGCGTTACTCCATCGTTCGCTCCGGCTTCCAGTTTCCACTCAGACTGCCCGCCCAGCGCCGATTGCCACGAGGCTAGATCGACACCATCAGTGCGCGAAAAATCTTTGGTGACCATCGGACCGTGGAAGGTCACAAACCCTCCAGTGTCCGCGAAATACGTGAGTAGAGTAGTGATGTCGCTGTAACCGACGAAAATCTTGGGGTGACTGGCTACCTTTCGCAAGTCGAGGGCCCGCAGCAAATAATTGGACCCATAACCGCCGCGAGCGCATACGATGGCGCGCACATCGTCGCGCTCGAACATGGTTTGCAATTCCTGTGCTCGCCGTTCATGCGAGCCAGCAAAATATAAATCCCTCTCCAAAATAGAATCGAGGTAAAACGGCTTATATCCGAGTTTGCGCAGCGCATCGCAGCCGGCTTCGAGCAGATCGCGCTTGATGTCGCTGGCGGGCGCGACGATACCGACAACATCACCCGGTTTCAAGGCGGCCGGCTTTACGCGCGGGTTGTGAATTGGTGGCATTCAGTGTGAGATTAAACGAAAAACTCTCCCCGGCAGATCAGCTGCGCAGTGCCGCGCAAGAAGACTTCACCATCCCAGCGTACCATCTGCACTCCGCCCGGAGTATGCACACGGATCGGCGAGGCCGCTCTCTTCGTGGTGATCGTGGCAACGGCAGCAGCGCAGGTTCCGGTACCAGATGATTGCGTTTCCCCCACTCCACGCTCGAAAAACCTGGCGTCAATATGTTGCTTATCTTTAATTGCTACGAACTCAACGTTAATCCCATGCTTGAAGTCGTGATGGCGTCCGATCTCCGCCGCTTCGGCCTGCCACCCGGGACCAAATTCATTCACGAAAACCACGTAGTGAGGATTGCCCATCGAAACTGGGATGCCACGCACCTCACCGAAAGCCAGTTTAATCGAAAACTCATCGCCGACCTGCGGCTCGCCCATTGCGATTTCGAATTCATATTGGTTTTCGTTATGGCTAGTGAGAACACATGTTCTGATTCCGGCGCCGGTGCGGACTGTGACTTTCTCTCGAGGCTGATCGGAGCAAACATAGGCCGCTACACAGCGAGTTCCGTTGCCGGATATCTCGGCTTCAGACCCGTCAGCATTAAACAGCCGCGCACGGATATCCGCATCCTGATCAGGGAAAAGCCACTCCACGCCGTCGGCACCCACGCCCGCGTGCCGGTCACAAATACGCAGGCTGAAGCTTGCCATATCGGCTGGGGCGTGCATGCCATCAATGATGAGGAAATCATTTCCGCAGGCGTTGGCTTTTACAAAGGGAATGGCGGTGAAGACTGGAGTCATTCGTGCTCGCTGCTGCCCAACAATCTCACGCTGGAAAATACGCTGGATTCATGCAGCCGGACATTCAAGTCTTCTTCCTG
This sequence comes from Acidobacteriota bacterium, assembly GCA_003225455.1. GTDB lineage: Bacteria > Acidobacteriota > Terriglobia > Terriglobales > Acidobacteriaceae > QIAB01. The sequence goes on along the minus strand of QIAB01000041.1, from coordinate 29,739 downwards.
AGACTTGACACACTTCACGGAAAATACTACCCGCGAACTCCCGTCGGACGAGACCGCGTTAATTTCTTCCATGTCCAATTCTTCCGCATCGAGAAGTTTGCTGAGTTCATTCAAAACGGCATCGGTATTTTTGCCGGTTACCTCAAACGTGTAACCCATGGAACGCAGTGATAAACGCTCTTCGAATTGCCCCAAGAGGGCCAGCGCGACCAGCATCACGCCAGTGGCGAACACCGCAGTAATGTAAAGCCCGCCGCCAGCGGCCATCCCCACTGAGGCCACGACGAATACTGTGGCCGCCGTGGTGAGTCCCATGGTAGAGCCCCGAGCATGCAAGATCGAACCCGCGCCAATAAAGCCGATCCCCGGGATGATTTGCGCCGCGATGCGAGTGTGATCTCCGCCCAAATTCCCGGCTAGCTGGCCGGAGAGGATGGTGAAAAGCGCAGAGCCGAAGCAGATGAATATATTCGTTCGCAAGCCAGCGGGCTTGTGTTTTAGTTGCCGTTCCAAGCCGATGACTCCGCCGAGAATTGCCGCAATTGTGAGACGAAGCATGCTCGTCGAGAGCACGACGCCTATCTCAGTGCGGAGCGCATTCATCATGGGCTGCATGTTTGCATCTACCCGCGCAGTCAGAGTGAGTGGATTTTATCACTGCAAAAATCGGCTCCCGCAGTCTTCGGCCTTGAACAGGTAACGCTCGTGATTCATGGGGAGTAGGTCGATTTGCGGGAGCTCAGGCCGAGGCTTGGCTTGCCTTAATCGTCCGAACCAGAAAATATCGTTTACCTGCGGCTGTCTTCGACGTCTAATAGAGGCATGTTCACGCCACTTGGTGCCGGGCAGCTATGGGAACGGGTGACTTCCCGCTCAATTTCGCTGCTTCTTCACGCTGTTCTTATTGCGTGGCTGCTGCACTCACCGGCTCCGAAATTCCTGACTCCGTCGTTTCTTGTAAGGGGCGAGAACGGAAAATATGTAGCCCATTTGTACTGGCCAGATCACTTTTCCGACACGGCCACAGATTCTACGCCAGGTATGTCCTCGAACACGAAGATGCAGATGGGCAGGCAACACATCACTTGGAATCGCTCGAAGGGTGCGAAGAAAGCCGCGCGCCTGCTCAATCATCTAAATGACGGAAGAGATTCCACGACTGCCATTGCCGGCACCCTCAGCCGTCCGCGTCCCGCAGGTTCTCCGTTCGGTTCGGTTTCCGAAGGCATGCTTACCGGGCCCGATGTCCGTCCGGCTCTTCCGGTCGTCTCTGCCGATCCGCGAATCGAATTGTCCGATCTCCCTGAAGGCATGCGGGAGGGCGATGAGATCATCGAGATCACAATCGACGCACGGGGCGCCATTGTTCAAAAGATTGTGATTTCCAGTCTCAGCCCCACTGTGGATGCCAAGGTTCTTGCGGCGCTTGAGAACTGGCACTTCTTGCCAGCCACGCGCTTCGGGGTTCCGATTCCCTCCAAGCAGGACGTTCATTATCACTTCCCGCAGACCCCTCGCGGATAGCGGCATCGCTATAATGTTGGTGTGAGTTCGCTTTCGGTGCGTCATGTCGCCTCCGCCGACTTCCCAACTAGATGGGGCAAGTTCCGCATTATGGGATTCGAGGGAGAGTTCGGCTCTGACCAGCGGTTGGAGACCGCAATCGCGCTGGTGATGGGCGACGTTCATTCTTCGCCGCCGTTGGTGCGCATTCATTCGCAATGCCTGACCGGCGATGTTTTCGGATCACTGCGCTGCGACTGCCGCCAGCAGCTCGAAATGGCGCTGGCCATGATTGCCGAGCAGGGCTCAGGTGTGCTCATCTACGAACAACAGGAAGGACGCGGCATTGGTCTAATGGCGAAGTTGCAAGCCTATGAACTCCAGGATGCTGGGCTTGACACGGTTGAAGCCAACGAGCGCTTAGGGTTTAAAGCTGATCACCGCGAGTTCGGGCTGCCAGCGCAAGTTTTGAAAGCCTTGGGCATTTCGAGGGTGCGGCTGCTGTCGAATAATCCCGAAAAAGTTGCAGCTCTCGAACGCGGCGGAATCGAAGTGGCTGAGCGGATTCCCTGCGAGGTTGCTCCTAATGCTCACGCGGAAGAGTATCTGAAGACGAAGAAGCGGAAGCTCGGGCATTTGTTTACTTCACGCTGATTTCCTTACGGAATTCTGCGATCTCAAAATTATTTCGTATCCTGCAATAGATGTATATGCATCTATTTACGGAGGTGCGAAATGGCCTTACAGCTACCTTGCATGTGCGCCAGTACCCGGCGTGCTTCCCGCGCGCTGACCCAAATGTATGACGACTCGCTCCGGCCGCTTGGGCTGCATGCGACGCAATTCTCGATCCTGCAAGCCCTGGAACTGGCGGGCGAGGTCTCGCAGAATCAGCTTTCCAATCTGCTGTTTATCGACAGCACGACATTAACCAGGAATCTTCGGATCCTGCGTAAAAAAGGTTGGATCGCAGTGCGGGCCGGCGCCGATCGCCGGGAACGCTGGTTGCGGCTCGCGCCTCTTGGAGTGCGTCAGCTTCAGCAAGTAATGCCGGTCTGGGGACGTGTGCAAGAGCAACTCCGGCACAAGCTGGGTGATACACGCTGGCGCGATTTACAGAAACTCTCTAACGAGATTGTTGACATCGTGGCGAATTCAAGAACGGAAGGAGTTAGCAATGACAACTAACGCAAATCGAAACTACGCAAGACTCGTGTTGGCGATCTTGGCGGCATGGTTGGGGACAGCCATTGCCGCGTCCAGATTGCTGGTTTTTCATGCCGGATCGCCGTATGCATTTGATCCGCCGGTTCCACTTGGGATCATGGTAACGCTGCCAATTCTGGCTTTTGTCATCTGGTATGCGGCATCGTCCGGCTTCCGGCAGTTCGTCTTATCGTTGAAGCCACAGAATCTGACGCTTGTGCAAACGTGGCGCATCGGCGGCCTGACGTTTGTGGTTCTCTACGTTTATGGAATTCTGCCGGGAGTTTTCGCGCTTCCTGCGGGTTGGGGCGACTTCGCCATCGGTGTCACGGCACCGTTTGTGGCAATTTATCTCGCTGGCAATGCCGAACATAAAACAAGCTTCGTCGCGTGGCAACTTTTGGGCATGCTCGACCTGGTGACGGCAGTGACGCTTGGGGTTTTGTCTTCGCCAGCTCCGGTCGGGATGCTTGGTCATGGAGTTACGACAGAGGCAATGACGATGCTGCCGTTGAGTGTGATCCCTACTTTTGCGGTGCCTTTGCTGCTGATCTTGCACATCATCTCGATTGCGCAGGCGATCCACTGGCGGGCGTATGCCGGCGTGCAATCTACTCCGGCCATATCTGGAGCGCAGATCGGCTGAGAATTTGTTGCTTCACTGGCTCGGCCAGGGGCAAGGCGCGAAAATCGTCGAGATTTTGCTTGATCTCTGGCACGCCTGGCCCCGGCCAGTCAGTCCCAAACAAAGTCTTATTTGAGATCTCCTCCAGGCGTGGGAAATACTGCAGCAGGTTCTTGGGAGGGATGCCGCTAATGTCGAGGTAAACATTGGGATGTCGCCGAACCAGAAAAAATGCCGTGTCCATCCATAATGGCCGGCCGCCATGCGCCAGCAAGACTTTTAGCTTCGGAAAATCTACCGCGACATCGTCGATGTAAATCGGATCGCCGTACTTGTTGCGCGCACCGGGGAAAATCGAAGTGCCCGTGTGGAACATAACTGGAATGCCGTTTGCCTCGGCAGCGCGATAGATAATTTCGAGCTCTTTCACGCCGGTGAGATAGTCGTTAGGAAACAAGAGCTGGTGCGGCGGATGAATTTTAATCATGCGAATGCCAAGGCGGAGAAGCTGCTCCATGTCAGCCATGACGTTCGACGTGTGCCGCGGATGCAGGCTGCCACAGGAGAGCAGGCGCTTGGGATTTTCTTTGGTGTACTCGGCGACGAACTGGTTTACTCCTGAGGTGAAACCGATCACCTCCGGCGCGACGTAATTGATGAGCACGGCGCGATCGATGCCTGATTCATCGAGGTGCTTGAGAAACGCCTTCGGGGAGCGGCAGAACTCGGAAATCTGATCCAAGTTCGCCCGCTTCTTCTTCATCAGCTCCAGCGCGTGCGGCTTGAACATTTCGATGGGCTGGATGTGGATGTGGCAGTCGGTGATCATTAGTGGCTAGTGATTAGTGGCCAGTGGTTAGCATTAGACGGGAGATGCTTGCCACTCGTCGCAAATGTAGCGCCTGGGAAAGTATCACAGCTTGGCACTGAGCACTAACCACTAGCCACTGCGAGCACAGCTCGCTTTGTAAACACCCGAATCATCTCCCTCCGATATTCAGGGGTTAAAGCGGACGTGGTTAACGGTTTCGCTGTTCTAGCGGCGAGGTCTCCTATAGCCTCTGCTAATTCTTCATCGACAATCTTCCCTGCCAGCAGCTCGGAGGCTCCCTTTACGAGCACCGGCGCGGGGTTCACTGCAGTGAGCGCAATCCGAGCCTCCGAGACATTGCCATTCGATCGGCTCAGCGCGACCGCGACGCCAGCCAAGGGATAATCAATCGATCCACGAATGCGCAGTTTGCGATAGACACCGCGATACCCGGCAGAGGATCTCGGCAAAATCACACGCATCAGCAGTTCATTCGGAGCCAGCTTGCGGTAGGAGTCACCCAAACCAGTGTAGAACTCACGCAGGGGCGTGCGCCGAAAGCCGGCGGAACTGGCGATCTCAATTTCCGCATTCAGGCACAGAAGCGCCGCAGGGGTGTCAGCGGAAAATGCTGCCCAGCATTTGGTTCCTCCCGGCGCAACGTGGCATAGATCGCCATCTTTCTTGATGCAGAACCCGCAAGACTTCCGCCAGGTGAGCGACTGGTTGTACCACAGGCAACGCGTGTCGAGACAAATATTGCCGCCGATTGTGCCCATGTTGCGGAGGATGGGCGAAGCCACGGTTCTGGCCGCTTCCGTCAACACTGGGTAATTCTTTTGCAACAAATCGGAGTGCTCGACTTCCGTGAGAGTAGTTAGAGCACCGATCTCGGTTCCTTCTTCGGTTTGACGGATTCCCTGGAGCTGGGAGATTCGACGGATGTCAAGAACGTGCTGCGGCTCGAAGAGCTTTTGCTGCATGGAGGGAATGAGATCGGTACCGCCCGCCACGATGCGCGTGGCGCGGAGGCCCTCGCTTGCGTTTTGTTTTGCTAATAGCGAAACCGCCTCTTCCACTGTCCGCGGCCGCAGCAATTTAAATTGCGGAAGGCTCATAGAAATTTACACGCACTGGCCACATAGGCACAGCCGCCCTCGGCTGTGCGCGGCTTTCGCGATGTCGAGCTCCGCTCGACCGGACAGGTGAGGACACCTGCCCCTACGTTTGTTCTGGTGGAATTCATGCCTGCTCCGTGCGACGCGCTGGATCCGATGCATGCCGTTCCGGGCCTTTACCCTTGAACCAAAGCGCGCCGCCATGCTCGCGGAAACGCTCCGGAGCAGTGGGATCAATTCCTTCGGTAAGATCGAGCAGCTTGGCATTCTTTTTGGCACGCAACGCCGCCAGCACGCGCTCCGGCGTGAACGGCGCCTCGCGCAAGCGAATTCCGACGGCGTCATAAATAGCATTCGCAATCGCCGGAATCGTTGCAGCGAGCGATCCCTCACTGCATTCCTTCGCACCAAACGGACCTTCAGGATCGATGCTCTCGACGATAATCGGCTCAACCTCGGGTGATTCCACTGACGACGGACTGCGATATTCGAGCAACCCGGGGTTCATCAGCAGGCCGTCTTTCCACACCATCTCTTCGGTGAGTGCCTGGCCCATTCCCATCCAAACCGAACCAATGATCTGGCCTTCGACTGAGACTGGGTTCAGAGCGCGTCCACAATCGTGAGCGGCCCAAACTTTGTGCACGATGACTTCGCCGGTGTCTTCATCGACGGTGACTTCGGCGACTTGCGCGGAGTAGGAATATGCGGGGGACGGCCCTACTCCGGCGCCCTTGAATTTGCCGCCGCGTGCTTCGGGCGGAGGCGCGTAGGACCCCGTGCCAGCCAGTGCGCCATGAAAGTCGATGGCAGCGACGACTGCTTCTTCGAAGGTCATAAAATCTTTCGGGCCTTCTTCGTTACGTTGTTGCTGAAGTGAGCCGCGAAGGATTTGTCCTTCCACGCGACCAGAAACGGAAGCCTGGTCCTGAGATCGATGTGGCGACGAGCGTCCTCGCTCGTCCCCGCCAGGCGCCTGCACGGGCGGGACGCCCGCGCCTACATTGATGCTTTTCGAGTTGAAGACTCCGTCATCGCGAAAGACGAGCTCTTCCACAGCGCAGTTCATTTTCTTGGCTGCAGCCAGGGCAATCTGTTTCTTCACTTCTTCCGCCGCGCGCAAAGTTGCATTGCCAGCCATGAATGTCACCCGGCTGGAATAGGAGCCGATGTCGATCGGCGTGAGATCGGTATCCGCGGCGACGACCTTCACACGCGAAAGAGAGCAGCCAAGGACTTCTGCCGCAATCTGCGCCGTCATGGTATCTGAGCCTTGCCCGATTTCCGCCGCGCCGGTGTAAACAACCACTCCACCATCGCGATCGATTTTGATGTTCACCGTGGAGTGCGGCATATCAGAACGAATAATTGAATTTGCCGCACCGCTAACATAATGGCTGCACGCGATACCTAGTCCTCGTCCGCGCGTGAGCTTGCCTTTGCGATGCTTCCAGCCTGATCTCTCGACCACTCTGTCAATGCATTCTGGCAAGCCGTAACTCTGAACGCGCAGGCCGTTGATCGTCACGCATGGAGGCTGAAGGAGATTTCGGCGGCGGATCACGGCTGGATCCACCTCCAGCTTGGCCGCGAGTTCATCAAGTTGCGACTCGAATGCGAAACGCACGTTCACCGTGCCGTGGCCGCGCATCGCCCCGCAGGCAGGCTTGTTGGTGAGCACGCGATAGCCGTCGTACTGAATGTTGGGGATGTCGTAAAGCGCGCCGAGCAGCGCGCCCGAATAAAGTATGGTCACTACGCCATATGAACAATAAGCTCCGCCATCTTGCACCACCCGCGCTTTTACGGCAGTGATGCGCCCATCGTTTTTTACGCCCGTTTTCAAATCAATGATTGTTCGCGGGCGTCCACGATGTGCCCAGAAGACTTCTTCACGCGTGTATGTGATCTTTACCGGCGCACGTGTTTTTCGAGCTGCAATCGCGGCAATGATTTCCAGCGGGATCACTTCGCTCTTGCCGCCGAATCCTCCGCCGACGAGCGGCTTGATCACTCGAATCTGCGACATCGGCATTTCGAGCACGAGCGAGAGTTTGTGCTGGAGGTAATAAGGAACCTGTGTGGACGACCAGACGGTGAGCCTTCCGGGCTTACCGGTCTGCGAATCAATTTCTAACGCCGCCAGTGTCGAATGCGGTTCCATGGCGGCGTGTGTCACTTCGTTGGCGATGAAACGGGCTTCGGCAACATGATCCGCTTCGGCAAAGCCCTTCTCAGGATCGCCGAAAACGTGGTGATAGTCTTTTTCGATATTGTGCGGTTTGTTGTCGTGGATGAGATCGGTTTCCGCTTTCATCGCTTTTTCGGGATCGAAGTAAGCAGGCAGAAGCTCGTACTCGACATCGATCAATTCGAGCGCTCGGTCAGCCGTGGCTTCGTCGAGCGCAGCGACACAAGCGACGTTGTCGCCTACATAGCGAACTTTATCGACGGCCAGCGCGCGCTCATCGTGGCCGACGGGAAGGATGCCGTAAGTGTTGGGCGCATCTTTGCCGGTGGCCACAGCGACAACGCCGTCGAGTTTTTCCGCGCGGGTGGTATCGATGCGCTTCATGCGGGCATGAGGATACGGCGAATGAAGAATTTTTCCGACAAGCATGCCAGGAAGTGAGAGGTCGTCGGTGTATTTGCCGGCGCCGCTGGTTTTGCCGGCGGCATCGACCATGGCGATACGCTTACCGATGATGGAGAAGTCTTTGGTCATGCTTTCGTAGCGCCAGCCTCTGGCCGGCTGTCGCGCGGGCGTCCCGCCCGCCTATCGGGCCGCCGAGACGGCGGCGCTACCCTTCTGTTCCGCATCAATGGCTGCTTTGATTGCCTGATACATCTGGCTGTATCCCGTGCACCGGCACAAGTTCCCGCTGAGGGCGTTGCGTATTTCGTCTTCGGTCGGTTCCGGGTTTTCGGCCAGCAAATGCTTCACGGTCATAATGAATCCCGGCGTGCAGAATCCGCACTGGGCGCCGCCCCAGTCGCCGTAAGCTTTCTGAATCGCGGCCAGGCTGCCATGCTCGCTAACGCCTTCGATGGTCGTAATCTCCTGTCCTTCACAACTGGCAGCGAGCATGGTGCAAGAGAGCATGGGAATGCCATCCTCCAGTACCGTGCAAGCTCCGCAGGAAGAATCGTCGCAGCCGCGCTTGGAGCCGGTGAGCTGCAAGTCTTGGCGCAACGTGTCAAGCAGCAGCTTGCTAGGCTCGATAGCGAGCTCATAAGAGCGGCCGTTGATCTGAAGTTCGATGAGTTCTTTTTTCACTTTGCTTTCAGCTCTCGGCTATCAGCTTTCAGTAAGTCCGAACTTTCCCATCCACCCGCCGCGACCAGGCATCTATGCCGCCGCACATGGATTGGGCTTTCTTGAATCCTTGCTGCCGCAGCCAATTGGTCATGTTAAGCGAGCGCACGCCGTGATGACAGTAGATTACGATGTGCTGATCAGGATCGAGTTCCTTATGCGCGCGGCCGGGCACGTCGCCCATGGGCGTGTGCTTCGCGCCCTCGATGTGGACGATTTCGAATTCCCAGGGCTCTCGAACGTCGACCAGCATGAATGATTCACCGCGATCAGCCATCTGTTTTACGTGTTCGGGCGTGATTTCGTAATCCATTTCTGTCGTCCCTGCGGGACTCGGTTCATTTTTGTCGAACGCACCCAGGGCTTACGCCCTGGGCTAAATTATTTCGCGCCTGTGGCGCTGCTCCCCTCGCCCGCTGAGACGAAGCGTCATTCTTAGTATCCGCTCCGCCTCTCTCCTCCGCGTAGGAGTGGCCATCCTCACGTGCCCGAGAACTCGCCGAGCTTCGCTCGGCTGGACAGCCGAGGGCGGCTGTCCCTACGTGTTCGTCTCAATATCCAAAATCCGTTTGTGCTGCATACGCGTGCTGCTTTACAGCCAGGCCTTCACATCGACAAGCTCCAAGCTGATTCACGTACGCCGCACGATCCGCTACGCCGTAAACCCAGCGCTCCAGCCACGCATCGCTGTCGTTTTTCGTTTTTGTCTGTTCGTGATACTGGCGAAAGAATGCATCGTCGCGTTTGTAATATCCCTGCACCGGAGAAGGATGCGCGCCGTACCTGCACTCAACTACCGCGTTCACGAGAAAACCTGGGACAACGGTGCGATTGGGATCGCTGGCGATCACCTCCGGCTCAACAATCTCCTCCGCCACAACGATCACTCGCTTGGCTGCACGAACGCCTTCGAGCATCACACCGAAGCTTCCCCAGCAGTGCGCGTTGCCTTCGCGGTCGGCGCGCTGTACGTGAACGATGGTTACATCAGGATTCAGTGCTCTCACAGTGAGCAGCTTTTCGGTAATAGGTTCAGTCTGCCGAGCTCCGCGCGGGTTAGACCAGGGGCGGCCGTCTCCACTTGGCTTCTGTTCGCCTGCAAATGGCGAGTCGATTTCAGCGAAGAATTCGTTCCCTCTCGTGACATCGCTGCCGAGCGCCGTGTTTGTTGGGAGGAAAGGCACGCCCATCGCCCCGGCCTGCAATGCGAGCGCAATGGTGAAATTCGTCATGTTGAAGACCTTCATCCCGTCCTGCTCGACGGCTCGGCGGAAGTTGTACGCGGAGCCCATCATCACGTTGCCCACCCAAGCCGCAATCACCTGCTCCATGCAACCGGCCCCAATCATCTGATCGAACAGAATGTCTGAGATCGGTCCAATCAGCCGCAGCCCACGTTTCTTCTGGCGAATGATTTCGTGTCCGGCGGCAAACGGGATCATCTGCTCCATTTGCAAGCCAAGCGCAACCGAAGAGCCATCGGATACTAGCTCCGCGATCGCTTCGCGCATGTTGCAAACCTTAGACATTGCCTGCCTTCTTCGTTGCGGTTGTTGAGCTACCGCTCGAAAACGTTACGATGAGGCTCACTGCCGCCGCACTGCACTGTTTGGCACTGTGTTCCAAATCGCCAATACGAAACCCAACACAAAATTCGTGAGCACCAGGGCAAAGAAGATGCGCTCACGCCAGCAACGAGTTTCGCTCAGCAATCCGCGCATGAGCAGTATCCAAACTGCATACGTCACGATCGACCAGCTATCGTGAGGCCAATCGAACTCTTCGCGGCGCACATGACCCCATGACAAGTACGCCAGAGACGAGCAACTGAGCACGCCGGCGATTCCCCAAATCGGCTGCCCGCACATGAGGTGCGCGAGTCTAATTCGCGGGCGCTTGCTTGTTATTTGCGTCTCCACTGCGGCTCACGTTTTTCGAGGAAGGCTGCGATGCCTTCCTGGGTGTCTTGTGTTTTCATCAGTTCATCGAGATAAATTTTCTCTGAGCGTGCAAGGCCTTTATCGAAGTGGATGGAATCCCAGGCGTAAATCGCTTTTTTGGTAATCGCCAGTGCTTCGGGGCTGAGATTCGCTAGCTGCGTCAGAGCCTCTTCCACAAGGTGGTTCAACTGGTCTGGAGGAACCGATCGATTTGACAAGCCGATGTTTGCGGCTTCGCTCCCGCTAATGGTTCGACCAGTAAGAATGAGGTCGGCAGCGTGCTTCTGGCCAACGACTGCCGCCAGAGCAGTGGCGGCAACAGGCGGATAACATCCGAGCTTGATTTCAGGAAAGCCCCACTGCGCATCGTCGGTCGTATAAACCAAATCGCAAACCATGGCAAGCTCGGCGCCTCCACCCAGGCAGTGGCCATTCACCGCGGCAATCGTCACTTTCCTAGTGCTCACCAGAGCGCGAATCACGCCGTGAAATTTGGACAGCATCGCTTCTACTTTGTCTGGAGTATGAGCGGCGACATCAACGCCCGCGGAAAATGACTTGCCTTCGCCCCTGATTACAATCATAGAAACTCCGGGGCAAGCTTCGATATCTGAGAGGGCCTGTGCCAGCTCGTCCATCATGGCGAAGTCGATGACATTGAGCGGCGGATTGTGCAGGGATATGCGCGCGGTTGACGATTGAACGTCTCGGATGATCCGTGCTGTCTGCGCTTCTGTTTGCATCGCCATAGTTCTCGCGGACAGGAGTGTCCGCGCCACATTATCTTGTCCAGAATCCTTCTTTGTCGTATTCGCGAATGGCTTGCAGCTCTTCGGCGCTTGGCTCCGGAGTTTGCTCTATCGCTTCTGCGGCTCGCAGTTTCCATCCGGTATTTTCCAGGACATCTTCGATATCGACGCCGGGATGGATCGAGGCAAGGTAGGCCTCGCCGTCCTCGTCGAAACGTAAAACGGCTTTGGTAGTGATTACCGCAACTGGACCGCCACGCGGCAGGCCAACACGCTTACGCCAACCCGCGCCATCTCCATTACCGGGACTAGTACGAAAGGAAACCCGCTCGGGTAAACGCTGCTTGCTGTGCTCGAGAAGCACTACGAAGCGATGCGCCAGAGATGCAATATCGCATGCCCCTCCTGATCCGGGCAGGCGAGTAATCCCCTTCGGTCCGCGAACTTCGGTCGAGTTCAAATTTCCGAAACGATCGACTTCGGCAGCGCCCAGAAATCCCAGATGAACGCGACCGGACTGCAGCAAGCCCATTACGCCCAACATATCGAGGCACTGCGTCGCACCCAGAATATTCGGGGGATCGGCCATGGTGTAGATCAACTCGGAAGCCGGAGTCGCGCGAATGACTCCGTTTTCAAATAGTCCAACCGCATTGGGCGCGTGCATTTTTTTCGCAACTACGAATGCAATCAGCGGCAAGCGCATTCCAACAAAAACTATCTCGCCATCGCGGATTTCGCGAGCAGCGGTGGCGACCATGAGCTCGCCCATTGTGTAAGTCGGAGACGACGCAACCGTCGAGCTGCGCTCGACCGGACAGCCGAGGGCGGCTGTCCCCACGTGGTCAGAAAAGGAGCCCTCGCGTGAGCTCGGGCTAGGTGTCTCTACGTTTTCGGTACAGGTTTTCACAAATTGATGGCCGACTTCCTTGGCTCGGCAATTGTCTCAAACGGGTCGCGCGCGCCTTCTTTCGCGGCAATCCACCTCTTTTCGTTTGCGATGATATCGAGCAGCAACTTTTTGTCTTCTGCAGATGGCATGTAGTCTTTCAAATGCTGCTCGTAAGCTTTGTCATCCAGCGGCTCGCCGGTCTGGGCATGATATTTCTGGCTCGCCCAGCGGCCGATGGCGCGATTGAACTTGATATCCGGCGCATAGAGCTTTGGCTCGCCTGGTTTAAGAACGCTATTAAAGCGGTCAATCAACCCGGCAACTTCGTCGCGATAGAGATGACGATTGTAGTCGTTGAGATCGTCGAGATCGGCTTGTTTGTCGTTCTTTGGCTCGTCGTAGCGGCCCTTGATTCCCCAAACGTAGGCCCAGTGCGCCGACGAAGAATGATCGGTTCCGAATAAATCGTAAGAGCATGAAATCCACTTGTTCAGATATTTTTGGATCAGCCACGCGGGAATCACGCCGGCTTCGACGATCCGCCGCAGTCCGTCATTGCCGGTGCCCATGTGGAAGGCTTCTTCGCGCAGCATGTATGACATGGAGCGGCCAAGGGGCGCGAATGCTGAGTACTTCAGCATCTGAAGCTGAAATTTTCCGTCGCGATCGACGAAATCGGTATAAGTAAAAAAGTCCATCCAGTTATCGACGTCGACATTGAATGCTCCGAGCAGGCGTTTATTCTCGAATGCCCGCCGCTCGAGCATTTTTTGTGCCTCGACCTTCCCGGAGTACCCGAAGTGGTCAATGAGCAGGGCGCACATTTGCCAGCCGTGGCGCATTTCTTCGATCATCACGCGGGTGATGGCGCGACGGTCCCAATCTGTAGGCGCGGTTTCGAACAAATGCCGCTGCTGCTCGACGCTGGCAAACTCGGTGTCGCCCTGATACACGATCATGTTGAGCAGAGCGTCACGCATTTGCTGTGTAGGAATCTGGCGCAAATTTTCCCACTTACGGCGGCCCCTGAAATGGCCGAATTGGATTTCCTCAGTTTCGATCGCGCCAAAGAGGGTATCGAATTTGAATTCGGCTATTTCGTCGCGATTGACGCCAATTTCCTTGCGCCACTCGTCGAATAGACCGATCCAGTCACTGAACGTTCCGATTTTTGCAACTTTACCCGGCATAAGACCTCTGTTTTTGTAGCACCAGTGTCCGGCTGGCTGTCTGGCGGGCGTCACGCCCGCCTATCAGGCCGCCAAGATGGCGGCGCTACGCCATATTCAGCCAAACCGTTTTCAATTCCGTGTAATGCTCGATGGCGTGCGCGCCCAATTCACGGCCGAAGCCGGAGCTTTTATATCCGCCGAAGGGCAGTGCCGCATCCATCAATCCATACGTGTTGATCCAAACCGTGCCCGCACGGAGCTGGCGCGAAACCGTGTGAGCCTTTTTAATGTCGCGAGTCCAAACCGCAGCCGCCAGCCCGTACTGATTGCGGTTCGCCAAATCAATCACCTGGTCAACATCATCGAAACTCAATGCCGCCAGCACCGGCCCGAAGATTTCTTCCTGCGCAATCTTCATGTCGTTGTCCACGCCGCCGAAGATTGTCGGTTCGATGAAAAATCCTTTGCTGCCGTCAACGGAAATGCGATTTCCACCTGCGATTAGCTTCGCGCCTTCCTTCTTGCCAGCTTCAATGTAGCCGAGCACAGTCTGCATCTGCTCCTGGCTGACGATGGCGCCCATGCGTGTCTTAGGGTCGAGCGGATCGGCAGGCTGCATCTTTTTCGCTCGTCCGACCAGCTTCTCGATGAACTCATCCTCCACTTTGCTTTCGACAAAAAGGCGCGAGCCCGCGTTGCAGACCTCGCCCTTACCGTAAAAAATTCCGTTGATCGCGCCCTTGACGGCGTTGTCGATGTCCGAGTCGGCAAAGACGATGTTTGGAGATTTGCCCCCGAGCTCAAGCGTGACACGTTTCAGTGTGTCGGCTGCAGAGCGCATGATTTCTTTGCCGACGGCGGTCGAGCCGGTGAACGCAATCTTGTCGATGCCGGGATGGCGGACAATCGCCTTACCGGTTTCTGGCCCACCGGTCACGATGTTCAGCACACCCGCGGGTACGCCCGCTTCAATTGCCAGCTCGCCGAATCGGAGCGTTGTGAGCGGAGTCTGTTCGGCTGGCTTCATCACAATGGTGCAGCCGCACGCCAGCGCGGGCCCGACCTTCCACGATGCCAGCAACAGCGGAAAGTTCCACGGGATGATCAAACCAACGGCGCCAACCGGCTCGCGCAGCGTATAAGTAAATGCGCTTTCAAATGTATTTACCGTTTCCCCCTGAATCTTGGTGGCTAGACCCGCGTAGTAGCGGAGGACGTCTACGACCATCGGCATGTCGACGTAGCGCGACTCAAAAATCGGCTTGCCGTTGTCGAGGGTTTCGAGCTCGGCGAGCTCGTCGATATTCTTTTCGACCAGATCTGCCAGCCGCCATAGCAGGCGTCCCCGCTCACTGGCCGACATCTTGCGCCATGGACCACCGCGATCTTCGAAGGCGCGGCGGGCTGCGCTAACGGCAGGGTTCACGTCATCGGCGGAAGCCTCGACGATTTGGGTCAACACCTCGCCTGTGGCGGGATTGATGGTGTCGAGTTTCTTCGAGCCGTCCGTCCACTCGCCGTTGATGAGCAAGCGGCCGGGGGAAATTTTCGCTTTTGTAGCTGCAATCATGGGTTTCTGAACTGCGGAGCTCCGCTCCGCCTGGACAGCCGAGGGGGCTGTCCCCACGTGAGCATTACTTTGCTTTGAACTCGGCTGGGCGCTTCTCGACGTATGCGGCCAGGCCTTCTTTCGCGTCTTCGCTTTGAAAGAGCAACTGTTGGTTTTCGCGCTCTATCGCGAGCGCTGACTCGAGTGGAATCTCCCAGCCCGTTTGCACAGAGCGCTTGATGCGCCCGACGGCCTTGGCTGCTTTATTCGGCGGACAGAACTGGCGGGCGTATTCCATCACGTTCTCTTTGAAGCCATCGCGCTCGTAAATGTCGTTGATGATGCCAAGCTCCAGTGCTTCTTCGAATGAGTAGGTATTGCCTGTAACCATCAACTCGATAGCCTTGCTCTTGCCCACCAAGCGCGAGAGCCGCTGTGTCCCTCCCGTGCCTGGGAGCACGCCGAGGTTAACTTCTGGCAGCCCGATCTTTCCCGCATCTTTTCGTGCGATACGGATATCGGCAGCCATAGCAATCTCGAGTCCTCCGCCCACGCAATGCCCGTTCAGCGCCGCGATCACGAGTTTGGGTGTGTGCTCCAGACGCAGGAGCATTTCATTGGCGTGTAAGCAAAAGTAATATTTGAACGTTGGATCGACACTGGCCAGCATTTTAATGTTCGCACCGGCAGAGAAGAATTTATCGCCCGCGCCGGTGAGCAGAATGACATAAACATCGTTGTCCATGCGGGCTTTGAGGATGGCATCGTCGAGCTGCCGGTTCATTTCGTATGTATAGGTATTGGCTGGCGGATCATTCATCTCGATGACCGCGACACCGCCGTCGGGGCGGTAATTGATCAGTTGCTTGGTAGTCTCGTCTGTTACAGGTTGCGTTACCGTCGCCATATCAAGCTCCCTTCTCTCGATCTTAGAAATTCATGCAAACAGTTGTCATTCGAGGAATCTGCAGTTCTCAATTCACACGGGCAGACTTTCTTACACTCTTTCCGTCTTGTATGCCTCGTAGAAAGATATCTCCCATTTGCTCTGACAGTTTTGCCGCATCGCCATCCACGCGAGGGTTGTACCAGGTGTAAATCCAGTTCATCATGCCAAAGAGGCTGAGTACCGCAACTCGCGAGGAAAAGCCCAACCGGTTGGCGCGCTTAAAGTCATCCAGAACATCGAGGCAAATACGGTAATATTCGCGCTTGAGCGAGCGCACTTCTGCGCCGAATCCATTCTTCAAAACTTCATCTTCATGGGACAGCACCTTCATGGCTTTCTGGTTGGCCAAAAAATATTCCAAATGATTAAGAATAAGAATGCGTATCCGCGCCTCCGGATCGTCGGTCGAGTCGAGCTTGCCGCGTAACTGCTCCACAATGGTGCTAAAGGTGTGCCTCTGGATCAAATACAGCAGTTTTTCCTTGGATTCAAAGTAGTGATACATTCCGGCTAGCGACATCCCGCTGGCGCGCGACAGGTCGCGCATGGACGCGCCTTCGTAGCCCTTTTCGTAAAACACATTTACGGCATGAGCCAGAATCTTCGCCAGCCGGCGGTCGAAGCGTGACTTGGCGGAGGACGCGAGCGCGTATCGAGGAGCGGCAAGCCGAGATGTTGCCGGAGAGGCAGCCATAGTTCGAACGTTCGTTCTACAGTATAGACGACCCCCCTCAGTTTTGCACAATAAAGCAATCTTTGCGTGCGTTGCGAGTCCTTTGTGAGCTTTACGGTTAAACCTGTTAACCGCAAAGGCCGCGGAGCATACGCCAAGGGCGCAAAGTAACCCACCCCCATCACTTCTTTTTCTGGGAAGCAGCGGCTTCGTATGCACGTCCCAGCCACTCCAGCGCAGGATTCACATCGGCATCGGAGTGCATCACAAAGGTAAGCCAGCTCGCGCGTGCCATGTCCGCAAAATGGATGCGCTTGTCACTCTGCGCCTTCGCTCGCAAACGCTTGTTCTCCATCGGCAGTTTGAAAGCGACAGAGTTTGGCGGGTCCATGGTGCGAGTCCGCGGCAGAGCAGCAAAGATCTTATTCGCACGATATGCCCCCAAAAATCCGAACATGGGACGAAACTTCACCTGCGGCCAGCTTGCAACCTCGTCGGCCAGCGCCACTGACCAGGCCTTCATCTCTTCGGAGATTTTGTGGAGTTTGGGACGGGCCCGCTTCATCACAGTGGCTAATTGCGAATGCCAGTCATTAAATGCTCTACCGCGGTCTTCATCTCAGCCGTTGGTGGCAGCAGCGGCAGCCGTGCGGAGCCGCCGTAATATCCGTTGAAATCCATTGCATACTTCACACCTGGGATGCCGAATTCGCCCACCACTCTCTGGGAAGCATTCGCAATCCGTTCTTGCTTGATACCGGCGAGCTCGTGGTCGCCTTCCTTCCACGCCGTGTAGATTTCATAGCAAGCTGTCGGCGCTGGACATGCGAATGCCAAAATCGCGCCCACTGCGCCTGCGTCGAGGGAGTCTTTCAGTTTGTGAGCGGCGCCAACTAGAACTTGAAATCCGACTTCTTTCTGGCGCGTTTTGAAACTTTCGATAACCGTAACTGCCGACGAAGATGCAGCTTGATGGGTGCCCGTCGCCGGCCGGGACGGGCGAGGACGCCCGTCCTCCAGCGTAGAATCGGAACCTCCCGCCAGGGCTGCTAGCGGGATCAGTTCCCCGTCGTTGCTCGCGTTTGCCTTTAGCATGCGGGGCGTGACGGCATTGAAGGTTTCTGTGACCGTGGCGTTACGCCTCACGTGTCCAGTGCCCTCGACCATTTTGCGTACTTTCTCCACGTCACCGCTGGACTCCTTGATTCCGATGAGATTGGGATGATCCGCCAGCTCGATCACGACCTCCGCGGGAATATCGTAGGCTGTACACTGCGGGATGTTGTAAATGATGACCGGGAGCGGCGACCGGTCCGCGACGAAGCGATAGAAGGCCAGCATATTCGCCGGTTGCATCTGTTTCTTGTGATAGTGCGGCGTGCGTACCATGGCGGCGTCGTAACCGAGCTCTGCCGCGTATTCAGTCAGCTTCAGTGTTTCGATTGCCGATTCAACCCCGGTTCCGGCTACCAGCACTTTGCTGGGCCCGGTTGCTTCGCGCGCCACTTTCAGCACATCGCACCGCTCTTGATCGGAGAGCATGATGGCCTCGCCGGTTGAGCCCAACACGACAATTCCCGCAACCGGAGTCTTCGAGTAGCGCTCGACGTTCGCTTCCAGCTTTTTGTAATACACCTTGCCATCGGGATAAAAGGGCGTGGTAATTGGAGGAAAAATTCCGTGAAGCAGCATCGTGGGCGCCTCGACCTCAGCCCTAGCCTATCAGTTCTCATCACATTACGGCGGCGGCGTCGCGGAATCAACAACGATACCGAAATAACGGTTGAACAACTCGGTCAGAACGCGCTGCTGTGATTTTGCCCGATAGCAACGTCCGGGTATGCCTAATTGCAAGCTACAATAGTTGCGGAATTCTGAGGGCAGCCATGTCATCCACTCGCGCGGTTCGACCGCAAGCTGTAACCACAGAAACGCCTGCGGTCCCGCTTACCATCGAAGGATATAGCGTGCTGCACCAAATGATGCGCGTGCGCCGGCCAGCGTGGCGCGAACTTTCCGCTGCTCACAAAAACGAGGTCGTCGCTGAAGCGGGCGCCGCGTTGGCGAAAATGGAACAGAATTCGGCCGGCCAGTCGGGACTATATTCGCTCGTGGGGCACAAGGGCGATTTGATGCTAGTGCACTTTCGACAATCGTTTGATGAGCTGAACCGGGCAGAATTGCAACTGGCGCAGTTACGATTAAGCGACTATCTTGAACCAACAACTTCTTATCTTTCGATTATCGAACTCGGGCTCTACGAATCGACAATCAAAGCCTATCGCGAACTCGTGGACCGAGGCGTGGAACCCCACTCTGAAGAATGGAAGCGCGGCATTCAGGAGGTCCTGGCACGGCAGAAAGAGGCGATGCATCCGCGACTGTTTCCTGAATTACCCAAGCATCGTTATATCTGTTTTTACCCCATGGACCGGCGGCGAGGCGAGGACAAAAATTGGTACACGCTGCCAATCGAAGAACGCGCGCGGCAGATGAACGAGCACGGCCTGGTGGGGCGGCGATACGCTGGCGAGGTAAAGCAGATTATCACCGGATCGATCGGCTTCGACGATTGGGAGTGGGGCGTGGATTTGTGGGCGGACGATCCGCTGGTATTCAAGAAATTGATTTATGAAATGCGCTTCGACGAAGTAAGCGCCGTGTATGCATTGTTTGGACATTTCTATGTGGGCGTGCGGTGTCCGGCGGAGAATCTGGGAAAGCTATTGAGTGGGGAGTTGCCGAAAGCGGATTCGCAAACAAGATCTTAAGCCGAAAAGTCCGCAGGGACTCACACACTGGGAGAAATGATGGCGATTCTCGGACTCATCGAATACGAAGACGCAAATCCGGAAGTGCGGGCGGTTTACGACGACATCATGGCGACGCGCAAGACGGATTGGGTAAACAATTTTTGGAAGGCGATTGCGCATGATCCGGCGACGCTGAAGCGCACTTGGGAAGACATTAAGCAAATTATGGGTCCGGGTGCCCTCGATCCGCTAACCAAAGAGATGGTCTATTTGGCCGTGAGCGTGAGCAATCAGTGCGGGTATTGCATTGCGTCGCATACCGCGGGCGCGCGGAACAAAGGCATGACAGATGCGATGTTCAAGGAATTGATGGCAGTCGTCGGGATGGCAAATGAGTCGAATCGGCTGGTGGCGGGGTATCAGGTGGAGATTGATGAGCAGTTTAAAGTTTAGGCTTGGGTCGGCGGGCCGTTGACAACTCAGCCGCCGACTTCGCTCGACTGGACAGCCGAGGGTCCGTACGTAGCTTCTTTTCGAACTTGTGTTCGTAGCGGCGCATGTCCACGCGGCGTCCGCGAAAAACTACGCCTTCGGCTTGCAGGCGGAGCCGCTGCTCGATGGCGGAGTCTCCACGAAGCTTGATCTCGCCTCCAGCGCCGACAATTCGATGCCAGGGAAGTCCAAAAGAGCGATGTAGTGTTTGGACGACTTGCCGCGCTGCGCGTGGATAGCCGGCGGCGCGAGCGATCGCTCCGTAGCTGGAAACTTTGCCGCGAGGAACAGCCTGAATAGTGGCGCGAATTCTGTCGCCCATCGTTTTGCTGCGGCCAATCTTCGGCATAGCTGCACCGTGGGTTTGCAGCCGGATAGATTGCGCGCGAGAAGCGTACGATTCAAGAAAACTCACAGCCATGGTTGCTCGCGTGGCAGTGAGGTCGAACAGGCCAGGCGCGATTGAGGCTGCTCGCGCCAGACGGTAACTTATGCGACTGCTTGCTTGCGATAAGAATCTAGCGCTTTCTCTTCACTGTCGTAGACTTCGAAAACCGTCAGCAGCTTCGTAATTTGCAGCAGGTCGACTACGCGCTCCGTCAAATTGGCAAGCTTAATGGAGCCCCCTGCTTTGTGCGCTGTGGTGTACAGCGCAATCAGAGTTCCCAGCCCGCCGCTATCGATGTAATTCACGCCGCCTAAGTTCAGAACGATGCGCTTATTCTCGTTGATGAGATTCCTGACCGCGTCGCGCAAGAGCGACGACTCGTCGCCGAAAACAATGCGGCCGGCGCAATCCAACACGGCGATGCCGTCTACAATCCTGGTGCTCAGTCTCAGTTGCATGGACCCTCCTCCCGGTCCGCAGGCCGGTCCAACAGAGTATCGCTGGCGTGGCTTCTGCGCAAGCGGCAATGCAAGCCGGTAGTGTCTAAATTTAACCACGAAGGGCACTAAGGAGCACGAAGGAGCACGAAGGAAACCATTAGGATGCGGCCTTCGTGTAACTTCGTGTCCTTCGTGGTACATGAAATTAGGACACCACCTGCAAGCCGATTTTCGACAGACTGTCATCACGTATAATCAACTGTCCCACCATGAGCTATCAGGTCCTGGCGCGTAAGTACCGTCCGCAGAAATTCTCCGAGGTCATCGGCCAGGAGCATGTTACCCGGACCCTCAAGAACGCCATCGAGCAAGGGCGGACAGCGCACGGCTACATTTTTAGTGGACATCGCGGGATTGGGAAGACCACCGTGGCGCGGATTCTGGCGATGGCCCTGAATTGCCGGTCTTCGGATAAGCCAGTATCGGAGCCTTGCGGCGTGTGCGAATCGTGCACGGAGATTCGCGCGGGAAATTCTGTCGATGTCATTGAGATTGATGCGGCGACGAACCGCGGCATTGATGAGATTCGCGAGTTGCGTGAGGCGGCGCGCTACCGGCCAGCTCGCGACCGCTTCAAGATCTACATTCTTGATGAAGCCCATCAGATCACGGACGCGGCTTTCAATGCACTGCTCAAAACTTTGGAGGAACCGCCAGGCCATGTTGTCTTCATGCTGGCCACAACTCAGCCCGAAGATATTCCGCAGACTATTCGTTCGCGTTGCCAGCACTTCAGTTTTCGGGCAGTGCGCTTTGAAGAGATTGTTGGACAATTAAAAGACCTGACCGCCCTGGAGAAGATTGAGGCTGATGAAGACGCCCTCGCTTTGCTGGCCGAGGCCGGCGATGGCTCGATGCGTGACGCGCTGTCCATCCTCGATCAGGCGATCGCTTCTGCGAGCGGTCGGCTCACCGCGGAGCAGGTTCGAAACCTGGTCGGCTCAGCACCTTCAGGCGTTCTCGAAGATGTGATGCGCGCCGTGGCTCAGGGATCGAGCGAAGAAGTATTGCGCCTGGTTGACCGGCTACTAAACGAGGGTCACAGTCCCATTCATTTTGCGCGGCAGATGGTCCGGTTCCTTCGCAACGCGACTGTGGCCAAGATCGCTGGAGCTGACTCTTCCCTGCTACAAATTTCAGGAGATGAGCGCCAGCGCGTGGCGCGAGTGGCTGAATTGTTCGGCGAGGAAGATCTGGCGCGGCACTTGCAGATCATGCTGCGAACGCATGGAGAAATCGGATACCGTACGGAGCAGCGATTTCATCTTGAGCTGGGCTTATTAAAAATGGCGCATGCACAGCGCCTGCTGCCGATTGAGCAGTTGTTGAGCGAAGCCGGAGCAGCAAGTACCGCTCGGGCTGCCAGCAAACCTGCAATCGTTCCAGAGTTGCGAAAAGCGGAGAGCCCCTCTGCTCCGCGCCCTGGCCTTGTTTCGCCCTTCGCGGCAGACTCGGCGCGGAAATCGAAGACTGAGCTCTCGTCTGACACAAGCGCTGCCGCCAGCGTTCGTACGCCGCGCATCGCGGGGGCCACCGCCGCTGCTGTGATCATGGGTTCGGCTGCCCCAGCGCGCGCTCCAGAAGTGGAGCCAGCACGCCCGATCCAGTTAGACACCGGCTTGCGGGAAAACGTGCTGCGCGCTTTGTCGGATGCGGGACATCACATGCTGGTTTCTATCCTCGAAACCGGCGAGTGGAACTTGGAAGGCAATGAAGTGGTGATCAAGGTGGCGTCGTCAGCGACCGTGATTGACATGTCGCTGGGCGCCGATGCGAAGCGTTTGGCGATCGCTGCCGCGAGTGGCATCCTGGGCAGGCCGGTAAAGCTACGGGTCTTGCCTGGGGGAACACCCCAAATTACGGGTCCGACGCGCACTGCAGCGAATGGCAGCGGACGCAGCCGGGCTGAACAGGACCCGATTGTGCGCCGCATGCGCGAAAAATTCGGAGCGGAAATTCGTACGATCATTGATTATCGGGAAAAACGGTAGGTCTGACGAATGGCGGGATTTAATCTTCAGGATTTGATGTCGCAGGCCAAGCGGCAGTATGAGAGCCTGCAAAAGAAAATGCAGGAGACTATTGTCGAAGGCTCCGCTGGCGGTGGCACTGTGACCGTGAAGATGGACGGGAGCAAGCAGGTTCTGAACGTAAAGATCGATCCCGAGGCCGTGAAGGCCAGCGATTTGGAGATGCTTCAGGACTTGATTACCGCGGCGATGAACGATGCCGGCAGGAAGGTGGACGACACCATGAAGTCCACCATGGGCGGAATGCTTGGAGGCATGGGGATTCCTGGGATGTAGTAATTGGGTAATTTGAATTTCAAGGCATTCCAATTTCAATTACATAATCACCAAATTTCCCAATTACTCAATTCTTCTTATGTCTCGCTTCGCAGAACCCATGGCGCGTCTGATTGAGGAGCTGAAGAAGCTGCCGGGTATCGGCAGCAAATCGGCGCAGCGCCTGGCGTTTCACATTTTGCGGTCGAGTGACGACGATGCCGAGGCGCTGGCCGGCGCCGTTCGGGACGTAAAGGCCAAGCTGCGCCTGTGCTCGGTTTGCAACAACATCACGGATGTTGACCCCTGCGTTTATTGCAGCAGCGCCACCAGGAATCAGCGGCTGGTTTGCGTCGTGGAAGAGCCCACCAACATCGCTGCCATCGAAAAGACAAAGCACTTCAACGGCGTGTATCACGTCTTGCACGGATCGATCTCGCCCCTGAACGGAGTGGGGCCGGAGCAGTTGCGAATCTCGAGCCTTGTGCGCCGCGTCGAGAACGGGAATATTGATGAAGTAATTCTGGCGACGAACCCCACCGTCGAAGGCGAAGCTACGGCGACTTATCTCTCAGGCCAGCTCCGGCGCACGGGATTGAAAATAACTCGCATCGCAATGGGAATTCCGGTAGGGAGCGACATCGAGTACACCGACGAAATCACCATGCTGAAAGCGATGGAGGGCCGGCGGGAGTTGTGAATGCCGCAAGTGTTCCGTCCCCAGACTTCTTTGTTCTTGGTTCTTCGCCTGTGAAAGAGTTTTCCCTCTCCATGATTCGTCAAGACTCGCGCACTCTGCCCAAAGCCAAGCCAATGCGATAGTTATCATTTGCTTTCAGTTACTTACGAAGCTTTAACAACGTCCAACATTAACGTCGGGAGTTTGGCACTGCCGTTGCACTTGGAAGGGTATTGTTTCCTCGCTCCTCTTCTGATTTTTCGTGGCGCGAGGCAATGTAAAACCCAGGCGGAACACGCCGGGTGCCTCGTCGCCAGTCGGCGCCGCGTTTTGATGTAACCGCATCTCGACTCGACGCATAGAAACCGGGCCAACCAGCCCGGTTTTCTTTTGCAGCCCAGAATCGTGGAAGTGAGGTTTGAGCAGAAGAGAAAAAGCAGTTGTCAGGTCCAGCTCTGGCTTTCCATCATCATCATCATCATCATCATTGCCGGTTCTCAGTTCTCAGTTGCAGAGGATTGAAGAAAGCAATTCGGCTCCTGCTCGGCTGGCGCGATTCCTTCGGGCCAGGCGCCGCGGTTGTAATCCCGCATACGGTTCTTCCACTTCAGAAACTCGGTGATGGTCTGCGGTTCAATGCGAATCTCGACGCGGCGCAGGCTTGCCAGTAGAAGGTTCATTTCGTGGCGAAATCCCGTGGCTGTGCGGAGATTTCGCGCGGAGGAACGTATGATCTCGACTTTGCGCCTGCGGTATTCCAGCAAGCCCCAGCGGGCGGGCAGTTCTTCTGCACATAACAATCTGGGCGGAGTGAGATAGAAACGTTCGCAGCCCAAACCGAGCTCAGACTTTTGACGAAACGGCTTTTCCCGGTCGGCGAGGAAATCGGAGCGCGAAATTTTGCACTCGATCACGACGGAGTGACATGCACGCTTCCAGCCAATGGCGTCTGGCATCTCGCCGTTGGCGCAGGATTGCTCGGAGAGGACCACGCCGCAACGATATCCCCTAAGCCAAGTTA
Organism: Acidobacteriota bacterium; assembly: GCA_003225455.1. Classification (GTDB taxonomy): domain Bacteria; phylum Acidobacteriota; class Terriglobia; order Terriglobales; family Acidobacteriaceae; genus QIAB01. The sequence continues at coordinate 5,118 of QIAB01000041.1, read as the reverse complement.
TTGCCTGTCGAACCAGGTGGGCATGTGTCATGGATTGAAGCTACGCCACGGTGGTGCGTGAGGGGAGTAGCACGCTAGTTTCTGATTGCATTCCCTCAACGTAGGGGCCGTGCGGGCCCATGCTGCTGCAACCCTAAATCGTTTTCGGAATTTTCATTGGCCTCACCAGCAACGGGCGGCGATAAACAACTTCGAGCAGATGGCGTGCCGCCGCAACGGCTTCGGCAGCGTTACTTTGTGACGAATAGTTTCGGGCAGCAACAGTGATAAAGCCATTTCTCTGGGTTATCGCCAGGCGATGCACCCGGCCGTGACGGTCGACATCGAATGCATTCGCCAGCCGTAGAATTCCGGCGAGCCGCAGGACAAGCCGGCGCTCGGGAGAAGGTAGCGCACGCAGGGTTGCTTGTCTGCCGGGCAGAACTCCGCGATGATAACGCGCGATCAGGGCCACCAAGTGCAAGCTCTCTCCGCTCCAACCCAGCGGAGGCGAGAGCCGGCGAATCAGACGATATGAGGCCTTGTGGTGACCTCGTTCGTCTTGCGAGCGTCCAACATCGTGAAGCAGCGCAGCAACTTCCAGAATCGCACGTTCTTCCGCAACCTGACTCTTCCCGTTCGTCAATCCGTCATAGAGCTGGAGCGCAAGCTGCGTCACGTGTACGGAGTGCCTGAAATCGGGATCGAGCAGCGACGCCCACAGCTTTAAGCGCGCGAGAGCCACGGCTGCTATTTGCCGCCCCTGCGGCAACTCGGCCCGCCACGCCCGCCAGAGCGAACTCCTGCCCAGCATTTTTTCTCGATATGCTTCGATGCGCTGCTGGCGGTCCTGCGCGATCTTCTGCTGCCATTGCATCTGCGATTGCTGATCGGGAAAGGCATGGATCTGCGTGGCCGTGGACCAGAGCACGTCCAAATCGTGAACTTCGCCCAGCACGTCTTGCAGCCGTTTCAGATCACTGCTCCAGGCGGAATGCTGCTGCGGCAGAAAATTTTCGACGATATAGCGAAAGCGCTTGATGCCGATCCGCAGCTTATGAAAGGCAATCCGGGAGCGGCTGCGCAGGGCTCGACGATGCAGATCGTGCGCATACATCAATCGCTCCAATGCCAGATGCTTGAAGATGACACTTCCCTGTCGCAGCCTTGTGATTCGACGAGGAAGGCTGACGCTCCAGCGCTTCCACTGTTTGCGGTCGAATTCCGTGAGTGCCAGAGCGGCCTCCTGCTTTAGCTCGTTTTCGCGAGCGGCGAGAAATTGCAGAAGAGCGGTAGCGGCGGGATCAGACGGCGCCGCCAGTTTTCCCACCCATTCCTGCATAACATGCACGTCACGCAGCTCGCCAAGCCGTGAGAAGAGGCGCCGCCCGGCCTTTTTCATCTCCTTCCATGCAGGATCGGGATCAACCGCAATGAAGCCGTCAGCAATCGACCGGCAGCGACGCAGGGCGACGCGGAGATCATGGACAGGATCGGGCGCAAAATTCACTCTGGCGCGGTCACATTCTTCGAGAACGCGCTGCATCCAGAAACGAAGTCCGGCCTTCCTGGCGCGAGCTTTGACAGTAGCGAGAGCTGGACTGGCAGACAAATGAGATTCCTACCTTTAATCATTTTCGCCGGATGGCGGATTTAATTCCAGTCCGCGCTTCCCTAAAAGCTGCTCAAGTCGTGTTTTGCTTACCCTCAAGCCACCCCGACAAGAACTGACGGACGAAGACTTGTGATTTGACCCCTGCGGACGTCGTATTACCTCCGTAATGTGCGTCTACTTACCGTTTCGAATTACGCTTAGGCGGTAAAAGCGTACCTCCAGGAGCCGCGTATTCTCACGGCAGATACAAATAAAGCTAGCCGGGCAGCCTCGGCCCGCGCCTTTGTTCACAGTCTGAACATCCTGGTGAAGTATGTCCGGCTGTACGGCTTCGAGCATAAGCGAACCGAGGGCCAGTTTCAGATCACTTGGAACGAGCTGCAGCAAGGCCTTCCGAAAGAGCGGGATGGAGCCTTCCTGCTCGGAGTTTCGGAGAATAAGCTGCTATTGGACGGCATTCCGCTCGAAACCGGCCAGGCAGAACGAAGCTTCGCTAATCTGCTGACAACCGCCGGGCTGGCCAGCATTCATTTTTCCAACCAAATTACTGTTGATGACTTTGCGCGCCTGGTACGGGCTTTCGCCGTTGCGGGCTCGAAGGCGCAGGACGTCGTCAAGAACATCAAGCAGACTTTCGGCGACAACAAACACGCGTCCATCCGGATCAACGAAGTCAAATTTGTGGCTGCGGATCCGGCCACGGGTGAAATAAGCATCGCCGCTCAAATTGCAGCGCAGACGCTAGGCCCGGAGTTCAAGCAGTGGCTCAATGATCCGCAGAAATTGCTTCAACTGATTGCCGCGGCTGAAGGCGCAAAAGCCGGAGGCGGAGAAGCTGGAGGCGCGCCAGTCGGCAGTGTTCCGAATGTTCCTGCGGGAAGTAGCGCTCCGACTGTGCCGGTTCCACAGGGTACCTGGACGGGTGGAGTTGTTCCACTACAGGAAGAGGAAGTGATTAAGGCGATCCGCCTGCTCACCAGGTTTGGGGAAGTGGGCGGTGATCCCAACGCCAATCCCGAGCTACTGCAAAAAGAGCTTAGCGAAGTTGATACGAATACCAAGGTCAACCTGCAACAACTCCTTGCTGGATTAGCGGGCAAGGCCACTCAAGAACAAGCTGAAACGACGCCGCTGCTTATGAAAGCGGCTGAGCACATGGCGATCCGCTTCGCTCTCGACCGGTTCCAAAAGGGCGAAGTCAAGGTCAACGCCGTTCACCAGATGCTCGAGCACATGAGCCGGCAGATGGACACGCTGCGGCAGATTCTGAAAATTCAAGAAGACAAAATGAGTAAAGCTGGGATTCTGGTGGAGTCCCACGCCGACATTCTCGACCGGATGTTCTGGGCCGAGGTGCCGGAGGCGGGCAAGAAAAGTGTTCTGCTCTCGCATGAAGCCCCATGCGTGCCCCCGCGCAACGTGCGCCAGTTCATCGAAGTACTATTGGATCGCGGCGACAAGGAAACTGCTGGCTCCATTCTGAAAAATTACTTCAGCTGTCTCGACGCGCGCGATCCCGAGCCGCGCCGCAAGACTGCCACCGGCTTAGGTCAATTGGCAGATCTTTTCGCTGAAGTTGGCGGAGACCTGATGCCCGCGGTTATCCGCAAAGTTGGAGAGGCACTCGGCAAAGAGTCCGATCCCGAGTTACAGAGCTTTTATGGTGCGGCCCTGGTGCGGCTTAGCGCCGAGGCCAGCAGCCACAAGCAATTCGGAGCGCTGAGTGAACTCTGCACTTCCATGGAGACTCTGGGCAGGCAGCGCCCTGTGCTGGTGACGGAACTGCGGCCGCGCATTGGTATTGAAAATCGGCTGCCGGAGTTTATCGAAGAGGCGTTGCATCTGCCACAGGTTCCGCAGGATCTACTTCAAGTCTTGCGGCGTACATCGCAAGCTGCAATCGAACATCTGGCGGAGAGATTTTTCCGCTGCATGCGCCGCGAAGAGTGCGACCGCATGGTGGATTTGGTGAAGGAACTTGGTCCCGCCGGGCTGCAACATTTGCGGGAAATGCTGCGTACCGGCCAGCCTCGGCATGCGGCTTCAGTCGTCGGCTTATTGAGCCGGTTGGATGTTCCCACCTTGCTCGAATTGCTGCCAGTGCGCTTGCCTGAGTGGAACCGCTTTTACCATGACGTGGTCGTTCGCCAGATCGCTTATGGCGCGGCCCATGACCGAGGCCGTTCGCTTCTGGAGTTGCTGGAAATTCTCGATCCATTGGTGGTGCCGCAGGCAATTGACGAAATTGGAATGAGCGGCGATCGTACCGCCGTCCCGCCATTGATTGTGATGGCCGAAGCAGGAGAAGCGGAGGGGCGCTCTCCCCTTTTGCAATTGAAGGCAGTCGAGTCGCTTGGGCGCTTGCGTGAGCCGGACGCGGTGCCGGTGCTGCGGACCTTGCTCGAATCAAAGAAGGTGTGGAAGTGGACGCATCACAAAGAGTTGCGCCTCGCGGCGGCGCAAGCGCTGGCAAAAATCGACCCGCGCTACGGGAACCAGATCATGGGCGATAGCGGTTTAGAACCCGGTGAGCTGGCGATTGCTCCCCTGGATTCTGCGCCAGCTTGTCCCTGGGTACGACAACGGCGCTACGAGCGCATTGTCTTGCGCAAGACGTATTCAGGAGTTATCAGCAGCTCCTGGGGAAGATCGAGCATTTCCATTCGCGAGCTCAGCCTGGGCGGCGGTATGGGGACGAAGGAAGACAATCTGCGCGTGGGATCGGAAGCCAACATTGATATTTCCGTCGGCGTCCGCCATATTCGCGGACAGGTATTGCTACGCCGCGCGCGCGTTAACGAAGTCGGCTTTGAGATCGTCAACACCGATCTGGAAAGCCGCTATCGGCTCCGCCGCGCGCTGATGCAATCCCTGGAACACTCGCCGGGAACCAAAGACGGCGAGTGGGACGGACAGCGGCAGGTCCCGAAGAAGATCTAAATTCAGCGAGAGCCTCTGCCGGTCCGGCAGAGGCCTTCTTCTGTCGAAACCCTACTTTACCTTGGCGAAGATAATTACCAGCGTATAAAGGGCTAGAGACTCGATCAGCGCCAAACCCAAAATCAGCGCGAATTGAATGCCGGAGCGGGCTGCAGGATTTCGCCCCAAAGCCTCGGCGGCGGCGGCTGTAGCCCTGCCCTGAGCCAGACCGCAAACCGCCGATGCAATCGCCATGGAGAATCCCGCGGCGATGGCAACCCAATTAACCGGGCTCGAAGCTCCACCTTGTGCAAATGCCGGCTCTGCAAAACACAGCAGCGACAGCGCCATGAACATGTAGCTCAACTTACGCATTAGTTTCTCTCCTCGTACTATGAATTGCCGCCAGTGGGTGGTTGACGTCATGCCTCTTTGGGCTGACGCCCTCACGCTGAACGGCGAAAATCAAATTTAACAACTGAGAACTCGATCTCCCGAGAACCGCCCCAGTCCTCGATCTCGCTACACCTAATGCTCCTCCGCCACTGCTCCTGACAGATAGACCGTCGTCAACAGGACGAAAATGTACGTCTGTAGGAAAGAGA
>QIAB01000086.1:10197-21465 GCA_003225455.1 Acidobacteriota bacterium | reverse complement strand
GGCTTGCCACATGCTCTGGATGCTTCATTTATGCGCCGATGCCAGGATCGTCGTGCTGCGTTACACTGATGCTCCAGTCGGCACGATGATTGAGTATGAAGATGGCTCGGGTGAATTCGCCTCGGTCACATTACATCCACACTTAATTCTACAGGACCTTCGCCGGAAGGACGAATTGCCGTCTTTGCATTCGAGAGCACATTCGCTCTGCTTTATCGCGCGATCCGTGAATTTCCCGGTAACGCACATTTCCTCAGCAGCTGCCGAGAACGTGCTGAATTAAGTTGACGAATGATGCCGAACGATCACGTTTCGAAATCTCGAGGAAGTTGCGGACGGCAAACAAACAAAGTGGCGCGGTCTATCTGGAGACAAATGGCTGTTTGCCATCAAACCTTTGAGAATTGTTTGGTAAATGGCTGGAACCCAGGAATTCTTTCGAGTGTTCTACGGTCTAAGGAATACGGGGTGAAGACGCGGCAATATTACTTGTTGGCCATACTGACTGCGTTGGTACTAGCTTCACACTGCCTGTTCGCTGCGCCGGCGCTCTTGAAGACCGACATTGTCCCTGAGCTATTCGCTCCGGGAGTTATATCGACGACTATGGACGAGACAGCGGGAACCTTCACGCCCGACGGCCGGTCATTCTATTTCGTCAGACGAGCCGCATATACAACGACGCCTGCGATAGCGATTATCTGTGTCTCTTATCTGCGGGATGGAAAATGGGGGCCCGCGGAGGTGGTGCCGTTTTCAGGAACATATTTGGATTCTTCCCCTTTTGTATCACCTGATGGCAACCGCATCTATTTCGCGTCTAAAAGACCGACTCAAGGTGCCCCCAAGGCAAAGGATTGGAACATCTTCTACGTTCAGCACACTGAATCGGGTTGGAGTGATCCTAGCGAAATTGGCAGTCCAATCAATGGGCCTGGCAATGACACAAATCCTGCCCTAACAGCCGATGGCACTATTTACTTTGTCTCTGATCGGGATGGCCAACCGGGTCAGTACCATATCTATTGTTCCGCCTTGAAAAACGGGCGGTACGAAACACCCAAAAAGCTTGGGCCGGAGATTAATGCGGGCGAAGCGGACATTAATCCGTACATCGCGTCGGATGAGCGCATTTTAGTGTTTGCTTCATATAGAAAGGACGCATTGCTGGCGGGAGGAGCTCAAGTTGCCTATCCGCGAGCCGATCTCTACATCAGTGTTAAGAGGGATGGTCGTTGGACGCAGGCTCGCCGCTTGGAACACGCGATCAATACGACGGCAGCCGAAGGGAACCCCAGTATTTCTCCGGATGGCAAGTGGTTCTACTTCACGAGCGAGAGAAGCCTTTTCCAAGTACCTGTCAGGCCAAAATTGACGACGGCTGAGTGGGAGAAACACGTCACTTCGATCGAAAACGGCGTTGGGAATGTTTATCGTACTGCCATTGAGAGCTTGGACGTGAGCAGATGAAACCCGCACTCGCGCTCATTTGCGTTGGAAGCGTTGTGTTTTCGGCGACGTTCGGATCGTTGACGAGACTTAGCGCCAGCGCTGCATCGCCGGAAGGACCAGCATTGACCCCTGAGATGGTCGGGGAAGGGGTCATATCAACGCCGCAGGATGAGTTTGGCGGTTCCTTTTCTCCCGATGGCAACACCATTTATTTCGACCGATCCCTCCCACCGCACTACCTCTACACGATGTGGGAGTCGCACAAGATCAATGGAAAATGGAGCAAGCCTGAACTGCTTCCGTTCACAGGAGAATATCGCGACTCAGATCCGGTGCTGTCACCCGATGGCAGGACGCTCTTCTTTGTTTCCGATCGCCCGGCTCCCGGAGTAGATCAACATCACTTCGATATTTGGATCTCCAAGTGGGATGGCCAACGATGGTCGGAGCCCACCGATCCGGGGCCGCCACTCAATGGACCGCACAGTGAGTTCTTTGCCTCGATGGCTGCCAACGGCAATATTTACTTCACCATGGCGCCGGATGATAACGACCGCGAGATTGATATTTTTGTTTCGAGATTGATTGATGGCAAGTATGCGGCGCCTGAGAACCTTGGACCAAAGCTCAATGGAAAAGGTATTACGAACATCGAAGCATTTATCTCCCCTGATGAAAGACTTCTGTTAATCGGCTCCTTTGGCAGGCCTGATTCGCTGGGCAGCTCGGATGTCTACGTCAGTTATAAGGAGAACAGTGGATGGAGCACTCCGGTCAATCTTGGTCCGGTAGTAAACACTTCAGCCCGGGAATACAGCCCGCGGCTCACACCTGACGGCAAGCGCCTGATATTTACGAGTGAGCGCGGTATGGCAACGGTACGACGCGACAAGCCTTGGACGATGCCCGAATTCGAAACACAATCGCGTTCCGTGTTGAACGGCTATGGAAATATCTACTCAATTCCCATCGACGTTCTTCCCAAAGCTGCCCAATAATTATGACAACGTTTCGGACGAAAGCGTGAGACGGCGACGAACAAGCTCTGTGATTCTACCGGCGATCGAATTTGATCCGGGCGCGGGCATGACGCTGCAGCGCCAGATCTACAGTGGATATCGAAAGGCGATATTATCTGGACGCTTAACTCCGGGCCTTGCGCTCCCCTCGACGCGCTTGCTCGCGCAAGAACTTGGGGTTTCCCGCAACACAGTCATGTTCGCATTTGAACAGCTCTCCGCCGAGGGTTACGTGCAATGTAGGCAAGGGGGAGGAACGTACGTAAGCATTTCCCTGCCCGAACACATGACAAGCGCTCCGAGGGCAAGTCGCGCAACGGTTCAACGGGAGTCACTCTCCGGGCGCCGCGTTTCGAAGGCTGCGCAATCGTTCCTCACGGCCAGGTCGAGTTTCGTCGCGCGTGGTTGGGGGGCATTTCGTATAAGTCTACCGGCACTAGACCAGTTTCCCGTCGAGCTTTGGTCCAGGCTCGTGTCAAAACACTCGCGACGGATCCCACGCCAGTTGCTGGGTTATTGCGACCCTCTCGGATATCGGCCGTTGCGCGAGGCGATCGCGAACTACCTGCGGTTAGCGCGAGCCGCAAATTGCTGTGCCGACCAGGTGATGATCGTCTCAGGTTCGCAACAAGCGCTGCATCTTATATCCCGAGTGCTCCTAAATCCGGGCGATCGGGTAGCTGTCGAGGAGCCCGGATACCCGGGGGCGTGCGGCGCATTCTTAGCAGCTAGCGCCAGTATTGCACCTGTTTCGGTAGACGAGGAAGGATTGCGGGTTAGACCTGACCTGAGTCGCCATCGAGGCACTCGGGCGGTGTACGTAACTCCATCGCACCAGTATCCGTTAGGAATGACCATGAGCTTACGTCGCCGTATCGAACTGTTGGAATGGGCACGACGGGAGTGCGCTTGGATTATTGAAGACGATTACGATAGCGAATATCGCTACGTGACCCGGCCCATCGCCTGTCTGCAAGGGATGGATGGGAGTGCTCGTGTGATTTATGTTGGGACATTTAGCAAGGTGCTTTTCCCTTCGTTGCGCATTGGTTACATGATCCTTCCCAGTGATCTGCTCTCTGCGTTTTCTGCGGCCAAGGAACACGCTGACCTGTTCTCACCGACACTGTATCAAGCGGTGCTTACAGATTTCATTAAGCAGGGTCATTTCGGGCGCCATCTGCGCCGCATGCGCTGTTTGTACCAAGAGAGAGTGGGGTTTCTAAAATCCGCTCTCGAACGCGAACTGGGTAACGAGGTTGCGATAGCACATGCGGATTCCGGTATGTATCTTACAGCTCTGCTCACATCGCAGGTTGATGACGTCGCCCTGGCTACCAAAGCCGCCGAACAAAATATCGTTTTCACACCTCTCTCGACCTGCTACCGTACATCTGCTCGTCGTTCCGGACTGATTCTCGGCGTCGGAGGAGCAGATCGTCGCCAGATCGAAGCTGGAGTGTCACGCTTGGGCGGAATTGTGCGGGATCTGTCAAAGAGAATTGTGCCTGGCTTCAAACTGGCCTAGCCTCAGAAACGTCAACTGGTACTCGGAATGTGGAAGAAATCGTGGATGATTGTACACCCGAAGAACAGTCCTGATGGCAAAATCCGCTCCGAAATCTCCTGTTAATCGCGTGAACAGAATCCCCGATCGCGGGATATACGACCGCGAAACAATCTATAAGATTCTGGATCGGGCGTTTCTCTGCCATGTTGGATTCCAGCATGATCACCAGGTCTATGTAATACCTACCCTTTATTGTCGGAGGGGTGATACTCTGTTGCTCCATGGATCGAATGCTAGTCGTTTACTGCAGCATCTGGGACACAGAAATCACATATGCATTGCGGTCACTATTCTGGATGGATTAGTCCTGGCACGGTCAGCGTTCCACCACTCAATGAATTATCGCTCTGTCGTGGTATTCGGCTGGGGCGAAACGATCGTGAACGTGGCAGCGAAGCTAGAGGCACTCCGAGCGATTTCCGAGAATGTTTCCCCGGGTCGGTGGGCGGACGTAAGAACGCCTTCTGAGCAAGAATTAAAGGCTACGTCAGTTGTTTCGATTGGGATATTGGATGGATCGGCGAAGGTGCGCCAAGGCCCTCCGGGCGATGATGAAGCAGACTATGAATTAGATATTTGGGCTGGAGTTGTTCCACTTTGGCGGGCGCGAGGTTTGCCAGTCCCGGATCCGAGATTGAAACCGGGAATCGCGGTTCCTGAGTATCTCAAGACAGATGCGCCGGGCGTTGCTAAAGCCGCCAACGAAAAACACACGCTCGCCATGAAAAATATCTGCGAACATTGCCACAAAAATCTTACATTAGACGCAATCGCGTACATCTGCAGTTATGAATGCACCTATTGCGTGGACTGCACAGCCGGGTTTGATTTTATCTGTCCTAACTGCGGTGGCGAGTTGGTTAAAAGGCCCCGGCGCACCGTTTAGAGCATCCGCAAATAGCCGGTCGCCAAATCGGTGAAATTTTTCCTCATGGTCGCAAACAAATTGATTCTTCGTGCAATGATGGCCGTACTTGGCCCGTTGCTATCTGTCGCCATAGCGGTCGCCCAGCAAGCGCCGCGCGAGGCCGATTGCAATGAGCTTCAAAAGGTTATTCCTGAACCTTCCAAAGCAACTGCCACCGTCAGGGGCGAGTTCCTCAAGAACGGTAAGACTCTCGTCCAGGATATTTTTTTGTCCTCCGCACAGGCGCCGCGAACGAAAGCATTTCTAATCAAGCCCTACAAGGTCACTCCCGGCGGGGGCGGAGCCGTTTTGTTTTTGCATTGGCTCGGCGCTCCTCCGGCGAACGATCGAACTGAGTTCTTTGAAGACGCTGTGCGATTGGCCGATCACAATATCGCGTCGTTGCTGGTCGAGGCGCCGTGGGCTGACCCGGAATGGTTTCCGAACCGCAAACTCGATGACGACCTGGCGAATACGTTGCAATATGCAGCGCAACTGCGAAGTTACTTTCGCTACCTGCTCGCAGAGGCGAAACCGAGAGCTGACAAGGTTGCCTTCGTCGGTCATGACTTCGGGGCAATGTATGGCGCATTGCTTCTGCAACGAGAGAATGCAATCCGGCACGCCGTTATGATGGCTGCGGTTCCCGATTTTGCTGACTGGTTCTTGTTGGAGCGTAAACTGAGGGATTCCGATGCCCGGCAGTATCGCCAGCGGATTTCGACTGTTGCCCCTTCGCGTTATTTGGGGTGCGCTCGCAACGTCGATGTTTTGTTTCAGTTCGCCGAGAATGACCGATTTGTGAGCCGAGAGCAGGCTTCTGCTTTTATAGCCAGCGCGCCCGCAGATAAAACCGTCTTATGGTATCCCGGCGGCCATGAGCTACAGGACGCATCGAGAAAGGATCGCGTTGCATGGCTGGTAAAAAGAATTGAGACACAAGGGGGGATCGGCAATTGAGAGCGATCGTTGGCTTTTCGGCGGATCAAAAACCCATTCAGCTGTCATACCCATTTAGTTCTGCATCGTTTCGGTGAGCGTATATTGGACGGCACGAGGCAATCATGGCTTGATTAAGCATGAATGTGCCGCGACGCAGAACCAGTCACCATTGATTTTCACCCAAACGTCGGTAGAACGCCCTGTCGTGTTGAAAGGCTTTCCTTCATCCTCGCCTTTCACGGTGAACTTGGCGGTTACCACAGCCGCATCGGTATAAAACTGATACTTTTGATCCTCAACATTGAGCGATCCAATCTTTGAGCTATCGGCTTTGATTGCATCCAGGTATTGCTGCTTGTTCACGACTTGACCGCTCGAAAATGTGTCGACAAAGGTTTCGGCGAAGACTCCGCTTAACAGTTGTGTGTCCTTCTTCAGGATGCCTTGAGTGTATTGGCCCTCACGAATTTTGAGGCGAGCCAAGTCAGTTGAGGCGGGCGTAGGCGGATTCTCTTCATTTGCTAAGCAGATGACAGCAAGCGCAATAGACACTGCGATTATCGGTATTGATTTCATTCGTGACGAAGCGCGATTGCCGAAGCTATTTTTGCTGCGCATCTCGCTGGCAAGTAGCACGCTCTTCACCGACAACTGTGGCTTATTTTGCTCTTTTGTGGGCGGTTTGTCCATTCCGAAAGGCATTTGATTACAGACTAGTTTCTTGCTGCTTCTCCGCTGCTCGCGACAATATCTGCCTTGCCTCGGAATTATTACTCAGACCAACAAACGCGCTATCGCGATATTGAAAGAATGTCCACGACAGTGCTTCGGCAGCGAATAAATCTGTTACGTCTTTCAGCCACTGTGCTCCCCCTCTGCCCGGGTCGAAGCAATTACGCATCAGACCGAAGCCCCAGACAAACATTGGGACGTTATGTCTCTTCCCGAATTCAGTTTGTCGGCGCAGGTAAAATTTCAGATAGTCTTTGTTAAGGCCAAACCTTTCGCCAACGTCGTTCGGCTGTTCTTTATAGACGATATTCATCTTTGAGTCTGGATATACAACGCTCTTCTGAACATCCGCTCGCCATGGCGCGAACTGATGCGTGTACTCGTCCCTCTCAAAGAAGTAGAACTCGTAAACGGCATTATCATCCTCTACCAAAAAGAAGGATCTTTCAGGGGGAAAGTCTACACCTGACATTTCTCGCCTCACGCGATTTTCGCCGTAAATTCGTTCCACAAAAACTATGTGGTACTGGTCGACCTGACGAATCGCCCGAATGGTTCGATTCGCCAGGTCTGACCATTGCTCTACGGTCCCGGAGACAACAGGTTCGCAGAACAAGCTATACCCAATTATCTGGGGCTCATCCCTATATCTCTCAGCAATTGCCTGCCAGAGCCTTACAAAACGTGCCTGCAATTGGGCATCTTCCCAGGTTCGATAGTCAAACGGGGCATTCTTTGTTGGAACAAACTGAGCTCCTTCTATCTCAAACATTTGCAGGATGAGGTAAACCTGGTGCTTGCGCGCGAGGCTCACGTGTGCATCGAGCCACTTCCAACCAGAATCCTTGTAAGATTCCGGCGCATTTGGTTCATAGAAGAAGTTGTATTCTAGCGCCAGCCTCACAGTATTCATGTGCATGTCAGCGACGCCCTGATAGTCCTTGTCCTCTGGTGGAGTGGGTCCGTTTGAAACAAAAACTACTCCTCTTAGCAGAACGTCACGATTGCTATCTCCCATGACCAGGCGGATACCTTGTGTCCTAACAAATTGGCTTGAGTCGATACTTAGATTGCGGCTAACTGTTCCTTTGGACGGACCCGACTCTTTGACGCCTGATTTTGTCCGTTCGGACGATGGAGCCGCTTTGGGCTGCACAAAGTTCATCGCGGCCAGTAGCAAGACTGTCAATGAAGTTAGACCAGTTACTTTCAAAGCCGATTTATTTTCTCGTGTTTGCATCGAGGTCGACAACGACCTCAAGGGGACTATCCCCCGATCGAGGGGCGTGGATGTATGCGGCGACGGAACCGCCCGACGAGAGTACGTGTTCGATCCAAAGTCGACGCTCGATCGCAATAACTTCGAATTCGAATACACAAATTGCAGCCGCGCTTACCGAAAAATCATGATACCGCGCTTCCCTAGGTTTAGCGGCAAAAAGGTGCTGACAAATCATGTTTGTATCAATCCACCAACAAAGGAGGATATAGTCACTGCCGAGAGCTTGATGCAGGATGATGAACCCAAGCTGGTGCGATGCAGGATGTGGTGCGCCTCGGAGCAGCCGGTCTCGAGTTAAACTCTTGGCGCACTCGATAATCTCTGGTGACGCCGCCCTCCGGGTCTGATGATGGATGCTGTAGATATTGAAAGACCATCCATTCTCCTGCCATAAACCGACATGGCTCGTAGAACGCGGTTCGTAGGGATGGATGAATTTAGCATTCAGCATTGACTCGGTATCGGTTCCCAGGTCTTGGCTCGTCACGCTATTTTTCCTCGTGGCGGCCCCGCGCCTTGCCACCCATAACGTGAGAGCCCACTACCATGATCATGTACCCGTGCGGTCCCTGGTAGCCGATGAATGGCAGCATTCCATCTCTGAACATCGGATAATCGGGCGAGAAGCCAATGTCCGCATTAGTCAGGTTCGGTGCATAAAACATCACGTGTGGTGGAAAGGATCCCACTGTGCCTGCGCGTGGGTCATAGTTGCGGATCTCGCCTGATAACATGTAGGCAATACCGGGTCGGCGCGGAGTGATGAATTTTCCCTGACGAAAGTCTTCTGCGATAAGCTCACGAATACGATCGACCGCTACACCCTGCATGAGTAATTCGCCCTCGCGCAGGACGCGCGGTACGATGGTTTCCGTACCCTCGCGATCCCAGCACGTCGGTTTGATGTTCAAAGGATGGTCGCGCACGACCATGCAAGTGAAACCGTTCGAGCCTGTCCGGACCTTCACGTAACCGACACTCTCCAGCACGTACACCGTTGCGTCTTTTCGCAGATGGGGTGGCGCCGCACTTAGAGCCAGCGCAATTTCCTTTTCTCGATCGATGAGGGGCGGCTTTTCCGGAACAGGAATTCGGTCTGAGGCTAGTGCGGACGACGACCAGAGCAACGCAGGAGTGACGATGCCCATAAGCCAAATCGAAGCTTCCGTATTTTGTGATCGCGTCCGATTTCTCATCTACCGCTTAGTCATTAAAATTGCGGTGTGATGCCGGCTTTCCGTAAAGACTCACGGTAGTCATCGGCAGTGGCCACGCGGCCGTGAACATCGGTGATAATCGCCGGTTGCAGGCCAAGTTCCTTGATTTTTGTCGCAACTTCCGCGGTCAGCCGGGTGGCTTTGGGAATATCATGGCCACTGTTTGGCAGAATCAGTGCGTCCCCTTGATAGAGCAAACGCTGATTAGGTAAGTAGGCCAGAACCATCTCATTGACGTGTGAGTTAGGTCCGATGCTGTAAAGCTCTAGAGTTTGCTCGCCATCGCTGAAAACACGCTTTTTGTCGAACGTCTCAATCAACGGTGGCCTTGGTTTTTGGGTAAGCTCATCCGGACGAATGGTGTGACTTGCACTAGCTATTCGTTGGAAGAAGCGACGATTTCCAGGTGTGGTCACGATGGTTGCGCCGATCGCCATGAATGGTCGCGCCCCGCCCGCGTGGTCCTCATGATGGTGAGTAACCGTTAGATAACGAATAGGCTTGCCGGGCGCGAGCGATCGAATCGTGGCGATAGCTGCTTCAGAGTCGCGGGAGGCATTGGGCGCCTCCACAACAAAGACATAATCTTTGAAGAGAACGGCGAGCGAGTTATTCGATTGAATCCGGTAGACGTTATGAGCGAGCTCTACGGCGGGTTTCTCGGCGGATGTCGATGGCGCGACATAGCCTTTCGGAAGATCGAACAGTGCATCGGCTGGATGCATATCAAGATTTACTTCATATGCCAGCTCCCGAAACAATGTCCCGTTGCGAGAATCAATTCGACGATGAGGAAAAAGAATTTTATTTACCGGACGGTAATCAGAAAAGCCGCTGCTGAGGACTTCATCACCGTTGACTCCGTTGTCCTGTAAGATTTCGACCTTGGCCAGTAAATGAGTTTTCCCATCAAATGTTAGGGTCACCTCGGTTCCGTCAGGCTGCGAAAAGGCTATGATTTCTTGTTTATTGTCGCCTTCCATTCTAGTCCCCAGCGAACGCAAGGTCGCGACCCGTTCGGAAGCTTGCCGCAAAAGCAACAAAGGAATTTCTCGCGCGTCCCGGGCGCGCGCCGTTGCGACCCCGTCTTTATCAAGGGGGATGAATTCCGGGCCGAAATTATTAAGGGTAAGGTCGATGACAAACCCCTCGTTCGCCTTTGTCACCTGCTGAAATCCGAAAACGAAATCCACCGGGTACCTGCTTTCCTGCTGTCGCCAGGATCGATTGTTACGCAGATCCATTAGCAGCTTTGCGTTGTACTGCTCAATCGCGAGTGGTCCGTTCGGACTTAGGCTTTGATTGATCATGTGCATGCGACCGGTAATCGTCATAGAAACATCGTCCAGTTTGGAGAGCCGTTCCGCGCCTCCGCTCGCTTCGATAGCCTGTCGAATTACTGGCAGTGCTCGAGTATATGAATCCCAAGTCGGGCCCGTCGGCGCCTGCGCCATCATTGAGAGCGGCACGCCCACAATCGGAATGACGGCTAGAATGAACCTGGGAACCACCCTAAAACCAACCATGCCGAAACCGTAGCAAGCCGTCTGGAAACGAGAAGAGCCACTTTCGAACGTAGTGATGAGCCATCGAAAATAACCTATTGTTTCGCTCAGAGTTCATCGGCATCATGGGTCGGCGAACGAGTGGACTGGTTATGGTCGGCATTCTCATATCACCCGCGTTTGAGACGACGACTCGGCTTCGGCCTAAGATATCCCGCCTCTTCAATCCGCGCGTTTTGATCGCTCTTAGCCTTTGTTTCGTCGGCGCTTTGGTGGGTACTTCTAGTTTTGCTGGGGCGCCGCCGATAGAGACGGATACGTCTTCCTCTCTGCGCGGCTTGTACGAAGACTGGCTTCGCGCGTATGAGCGGCGTGATTTGACGCAAACGCTCGCCATCTTCGCCCCCGATTACGTCTCCACATTCGCCGGCACCGCAGATTCCGGTTTCGATGCGGCGCGCCGATCATATGAATCGGCTTTCGCAAATGGAAACGTGGGACGAAAATGGGTATTGGCAGGCGACATGGAGGTTGACGTTTCCGGCGATCTCGCCTACGCACTCGCCGATTGGCAACTCGTCGAGAACTTGAATGGCACTCCGACGATCAAGGTAACGAATCGCAGCATTGATGTGCTCGCAC
>QIAB01000086.1:5174-10095 GCA_003225455.1 Acidobacteriota bacterium | reverse complement strand
CGGAGCTGCCAAAGCTCCCGCCCGAGCAATTTACGGGTGACGCGCAAGCACTGTGGCAGACACTGATGCGCTGGCGAGCGGCCTACAACACGCGCGATCTCGCTGGGACGCTCCACCCCTACGATCTGGCGATTACGGGGTTATACGCTGGATTGTCTGCCGATGACTACGCGCGTCTCGAGAGCGCATATCGAAAATCGTTCGCCCAAACGGATCGCGAACGGTGCATCGATTTCGAGCCGGAGGAGATCATCACCTCGCCACGCCTTGCATTCATCCGCGATCATTGGACAAGTACTGTGATTGCCGCCGGCGTGACAACGCAGCGCCGTTCCCGGGGAATTGAGATCTGGCGCAAGAGCGGCGGCGGTGAGTGGCGGCTATTACATTATCTCAGCTATCGCGTTTGCGAATGAGCCACCGCTTACAACGATGGCCGCCGCGGCGAAAATCATTGGCATAAAGCCTCGGGAATCCGGTTAGACGGCGGATCGCGTATTTCCAGGGTTCGTGGTAACAGCTTGAAAATAGCCGGTTCAGGGAGTTGGTTTATGCTAATGGTTTGAAAATCGATGCACGATAGTTTTTACCAATCCGATCTCGATCAGCCGCACCCGGAACGGGCCCGAGCCATTATCAAGGCGCATCCGGACGTTCGACAATTGATGGTGAGAAATCCTTACACCGCTCTGCTCGCGCTTTCGACCGTGATTTTGCAAACGGCGATTGCGTTTTGGATGGGCAAACTCGGGTTCCATTATTGGTGGCTCAGCCTGCTCGTCGCCTATGGTGTGGGCGCGTTCGTGAACCATGCCAACTACGTGATCATTCACGACGCGACTCATAATCTGATTTTACGCAGTAAAAGCTGGAACAAAATGATCGGGATCCTGGCCGATCTTCCGAATCTGATGCCCGGCGCGATGGCTTTCCGCGTTTATCATTTAAAGCACCATTCGCATCAGGGCGATTACGAATACGACGCGGATCTGGCCAATCATTGGGAGGCGCGCTTGGTTGGCGACAAATGGTATCGCAAGGCGCTTTGGCTGATGCTCTTTCCTTTTTTCCAGCTGACTCGCCCGCCGCGATTGAAAGCGATTACGATGTGGAACCGATGGTTTTTTGTGAATCTCGCGTGTCTGGCGGTTTATGACGTCGCGATTGTTTATTTCTGCGGCTGGGCCGGACTGCTTTATCTCGTGTTTTCATTTTTCTTCTCGATCGGGCTGCACCCGGTGGGCGCGCGTTGGATCCAGGAGCATTACACGAACGATCCCGGGCAGGAGACCTACAGTTATTACGGGCCGATCAACCGGCTCTGTCTCAACATGGGATATCATAACGAGCATCACGATCTTCCCTCGATTCCGTGGAACAATCTTCCCAAGTTGCGCGCGATGGCGCCGGAGTTTTACGATACTTTAAAATATCACTCGTCCTGGAGCCGATTGCTGTTCCAATTCATTTTCGACAAGCGCTACACTTTGTTTTCGCGAATCGAGCGTATGAAAAAAGGCGAAGGAATCGGATCGCCTGGTCCAGGGGAAATTGCCGATCCAATGAGCGGCGTTGATCTCAGCGCCAGGCCGATTAATTTTTAGCTATGGCGCAACAGCATTACATCTCGAACAAGAACGAAACCGTTCGAATGTTCAAAAGCGATTTCATGGAGCTTTTGTCGCATGTGCATCCGGCCACGCCTTTGGTGCTTTATTTGCCAGTCGTCAGTTACATGCTGTATGCCGCGTTTTGGCAAAGTCGATTGTCGATCCTGGCGGTGGCGGGCTTGTTCCTCGTCGGTGTGTTGGTCTGGACTCTTCTTGAGTACATCATCCACCGGTATGTTTTTCATTACGAACCGAAGAGCCGCTTGGGAAAGCAATTTCACTTCATCGTCCACGGTGTTCATCATGATTATCCCAACGATGGGCGCCGTTTGGTCATGCCGCCAAGCGTAAGCATTCCGCTTGCGATCGTGTTCTGGGTGCTCTTCGCCGCAATCTTTGGCCGGTTCGCGCCGCCGATCTCAGCCGGATTTGGGTTTGGCTACGTTTGCTACGACTCGATCCATTATGCGATCCATCACTTCGCCATGAAGCGAGGGGTATGGCTGTGGCTCAAGCAGTACCATTTGCGCCATCACTACAATGACGAACATGCCGGTTACGGCGTCAGTTCCCCGCTTTGGGATTACGTTTTTCGCACAACGCGAAAATAACGGAGACGGTGGCTGAAAACCTGCCCTGGAGGCTCGCTTGTCCATTAATTAAGCTCTTGTCGCGCGTCCATTTGCCGATACAATTGCAGCCCCGATACGGAACTTCCGGCATGCAATGGCCGAGCTCTCTTTAGGGCGCGGCCGGATCCAGCTGTGAGCGCCTTAAGGATTTGATTTTCAATGAGCGGCAATTTGAATCGGCAGCTGTCGGAGCAGGAATTCGACGCCAAACTGAGCCTGGCTGATTTCGTGGTCGGCGACAGCGATGATCCGCTAGTTCCGCCATTGGCATTCACGCAATGGCGTCAGGCCGGTGCGTGGGAAGCCACGCTTTACGAGCCGGAGTTGCTGGCGACAGCAGATGCGCGGACAACGATCAATTACGGAGGCAAACCGCGTTCGGTAATTAATCTTTGCTCCTACAATTATCTTGGCCTGGCTAATCGGCCCGAAGTGATCGCTGCTGCCCGGGACGCGCTCTCCAAATATGGAATGGGCGCGTGCGGCTCTCCGTTGCTTTCCGGGATGACGGATTTACATCGACAACTCGAGCGGCGGGTCGCGGAATTTCTCGACCGCGAGGACGCGATGTTGTTTAATAGTGGCTTCGGCGGCGCGCTCGGAACCATCTCTGGTCTTTTACGCAAGACTGATGTTGCGGTTCTCGACAATCGATCGCACTTGAGTTTGCGCGACGGCGCGGTTCTCTCGCGCTCGCGGGTGGATCGTTTCGAGCACAACGATCCGGCTTCGCTCGACGCTGCGCTCTGCCGGCGAAAAGGAAAAAGGCAGCTCGTAATCGTCGAAGGCATTTATTCCATGGATGGAGATTTTGCCAGCCTGGACGGTTTGCTCGACGTGGCCGAGTCGCACAACGCGAGTGTTTTTATTGATGAAGCGCACTCCATGCTTGGCTGCGGAGCAAATGGGCGCGGCGCGGCTGAACATTTCGGAGTGGAAAAACGGATACCGCTTGTCTACGGAACTTTCTCGAAGGCGTTTGGCGCACTCGGCGGTTTTGTCACCGGCCGGGTCGAGACATTGGATTATTTGAGATATTACGCGCATTCCTACGCTTACTCCTGCGCGCTGCCGCCCGCGATCGTAGCCGCGGTTTTGCGGGCGCTCGAAATCGCCGGGCACGAACCGGAGCTGCGCGATCGCCTTTGGTCAAATGCGAAATATTTTCGTGACCATTTGAACGCTATCGGGATCGATACCGGCGCATCGACGACTTACATCATGCCCCTCGTTGTTGGCGATCGCGCACGAATGTATCAATTGGGTCACGAATTGCGCCGTCGTGGCCTTTTCGTTGCGCCGGTTGATTTTCCCGCTGTGCCCGAAGACCGCATTTGTTTCCGCGCCTGCGTAACCGCGAATCATACGCGGGCCGATCTCGACGAAGCACTGAACATTGTCGCTGATACCTTTGCGCCGGCTCTGCGGCACCCCGAAAGCCTTCGGGGCTGAGCACGCGGAATTCGCTTTAGAGATGGCGATCGATCTCACGCCGAGCGCGGCGCCGTCCACAATCGAAGCAACCTACAAGTCGCGCGAGCTCGAAGGTTGGATCGACATCCATTTTTACCGGAAGATCGGTTTTAGCTTGGCGACCTTCTTCGAGAAGCTGAGGATGACGCCGACAGCAGTGAGCTTCCTCGGCTGCATCGTTGGAGTCGTCGCCGGGCACCTCTACTACTATCGCGATTTGAGCGCAAATATCGCCGGCATGGTGCTTCACGTCGGCGCCAACACTCTCGATAACGCCGACGGCCAGCTTGCGCGCCTCACGAACCGGAAAAGCCGGACGGGCCGCATTATCGACAGTCTGGCCGATCATCTTATCTGGGTAAGTATCTACGTCCATTTGGCACTTCGGTGCCTGGCAGAAGGCGCATCGCCCGCTGTTGCTTTCCTCGCCCTCGCCGCCGGTCTTAGCCATGCATTGCAAGGCGCGGCCGCCGATTATTACCGCAACGGTTATCTTTACTTTGCGAAAAAACGATCGCGCGCGGACCTGGATTCATCCTCCATCCTGCGAGAAGAATATCGGCGACACAGTTGGCGGCGCGAACCCTGGCATAAATTTTTGCTCGCGTTGTATCTGAATTTCACATGGCAGCAGGAGATGCTCTCGCCCGGCGTAGAACGGTTGCGCCAGGCGATCGGTCGCGATTTTCCAGGCGAAATTCCAATTTGGCTGCAAACGCGATATCGTGATTCTGCCCAACCGATGCTCAAATGGTGGAGATTGTTGATGACGAACACGCGAATGCTTTTGCTCTTTCTTCTCTTGCTCATCGGCCGGCCTGTTTGGTACTTTTGGCTCGAGCTCAGCGCGTTCAACGTCCTTCTCGTCTATCTCATTCTTTGGCAGGAAAGACTGTCGCGCTCTCTGATTGAGCTCGCGACCGCGCGGCGGGAACCGGCGTAGGCTCTTTATAATCCCCGTGTCTCAGGTTGAAGTCTCGTCAGTCAGTTGTCGCAAAGATCGCAACGCGTTCATCAGATTTCCTTGGCAGATCTACAAGGACGATCCCGCCTGGGTACCGCCCCTGATTCTCGAACGCAAAGCATTCCTCGATAGAAAACGACATCCCTTCTATCAGCACGGTGAAGCCGCGCTTTTTCTGGCCCGCCGGAACGGCGAGATCGTCGGCCGAATCACGGCGAGCGACGATCCGAATTATAACTCGC
>QIAB01000086.1:2906-5156 GCA_003225455.1 Acidobacteriota bacterium | reverse complement strand
GCTTCGGTCTCTTCGAGTCGATCGACGATCGCGATGTTGCCGCCGCATTATTCGATACAGCCTCCAACTGGCTTCGCGCGCGTGGGCGCTACGAAATCATGGGACCGATCGATTACTCGACCAATTACGTTTGCGGATTGCTCGTCGACGGCTTCGAACATCCGCCCACGGTTCTGACTTCGCATAACCCGCGCTTTTATCCGCCGCTCATTGAATCGTGCGGTTTCAGCAAAGCGAAAGACTGGTATGCGTGGTGGTTCTCGGAATTTCCGGAAGCGGCGGAACGGCTCCGAAAAGTGGCGATGGCTCGTGCCGGTCGGTATGGCGTCACCATTCGCCCTGTGAATCTACGCAGGATCGAAGACGAAAGCCGGCGTCTCCGCACGATTTACAATCAGGCGTGGGAAGAAAACTGGGGCTTCGTTCCATTTACCGAGGGCGAATTCGACCATCTCGCGCGCGAAATGAAGCCGCTCATCGTGCCGCAGGGGACATTGCTTGCGGAAATTGGCGACGAGCCGGTCGGTTTTGTGATCGGTGTGCCGGACATCAACGTCGCGCTCCGGCACATCAACGGGCGGTTAACCCGGTTTGGTTTTCCCATCGGTTTGATCAAGCTTCTCTATTACAGGACCAAAATCCGGACTGGCCGGCTCGTGGCGCTCGGAGTGGTCGAAAAATATCGCCGCGCTGGTATTGCCGAAACTCTAGTCCTACGTTTGATGGACGAGGCGTTCAAGCGCGGTTTTACCGGCGAACTGAGCATGACCCTCGAAGATAACGTCCTGATCAATCGCTTCATCGAATCGCTCGGCGCCGCCAGGTACAAAACCTACCGCATCTACAGTCGGCCGCTGGCCGCGGCTCAGTCGTAACGAGCCGTCGTTGCTGTTGGCGGGTGCGTAACAGTGTTTCTGCCGGCTCTCGATGTAGTTTTTCGCTTCGCCTTGCAGAGTCGCCCTGAACAGCTGAGTCAGCGAAACCCTGAGGGGATACGCCGCGATCTCTCGAAGTCGGTACGACGAACCGGCCAGATGCACTGCGGCGTGCCTACCTCCCCACCGGGCTATTACAATGAAAACCTTTCCTGGTGCGCCCAGCGAAAGCGATTAAGCAGTCGCCAAATCACGAATGCGCCCGGCGCCTGTGCCCTGCATCCTTGAGACGCGACTTGCCAGCATGCCCGCCACTTCCCGGCCGACGTACTGCAGCGGATGGCTCACGGCCAGTGAGGCCTCCGCTGTGCAATAGACCCCGCACCCGGCCTGGCAACTCTTCTTTCGGTTATAGCTCAGCAAATCTTCCCGCGTGACCTCGAGAATGTGCTTCTCGGTTCGCACCTGACTGCATAGCCAGAACTTGCCGCGCGATGAGACGAAGAAATATTTGTAGCCCGCGATGCAGGTCCATTCGACCGGCTCCTGGCGCAGCATCTTTTTCTGATAATCGAAAAGATTCCAGCTCGAGTGAATCTTCTCGCCGCTGCGCTTTAGTTTCTCCTGCTGTTCGATAAAGCGAAGAAGCGGCTCGCTCGCGTTTGGATCGCGCAAGGCGCGGTCGTGCACGAGATCGTCGTGGACCACGCGCGCATGGGCCGGGATGCCCAAGTCCAGGCAAGTGTCTATCACCTGTCCCATCTCATCGAGCGTCTCTTTGAAAAGGACGCCGCTGACGTTCAGCTTGATCTTGGAATCTTTGAACCAGTCGAGCTTGTGCAGTATCGACTTCATCGATTTGCGCGTGCTCGCGATCGGCGTCATCCGGTCTACTGAAATTTGCAGCTGGTGGAGCCCCGCTTCTTCAAGATCGGCCAAGAGCTGGCGGTTGAGGAGAAACCCGTTTGTAGACATGCTTACGGCGCAAAAACCAAGGGATTTTGCGTAACGGACCAGCTCTACAATATTCGGATGCTTGAGCGGTTCGCCCCCTTGAAAACCGACACGGACGACGCCGAGCTCCCGGATGTGGTCCATCCACTTTTTGAGATCGGCCACTGCCGGATGCGGGATCGAGTTGTCGAACTCGTTGCAATAATGGCAATCCAGGTTGCACTGCTCGGTCACATACAGGTGCGCAATCCACGGCTTGGTGTCGAAAACCCGAAGGACCTGCTGGAGATTGATCACAGGCGTTCATTCTTGCCGTTGCAGATCACGGCGTCAACCAATCAAGCGTCGGCCTGAGGTTTCAAGCCGCGCGGCGCCTCCCTTCTCAGGAGGCTTTCGCACGGGCTTTACTTCCGGCGAACCC
>QIAB01000086.1:0-2832 GCA_003225455.1 Acidobacteriota bacterium | reverse complement strand
AGAATGCCGAGAGCGAAAATCCAGATATAAATGTTCCGCCGTCCACCAACGAGTCGGACGGCGCGACTAAAATCGCCTAACTCGTCAATCGACCGGCCGCAAAAGCGAACCACACTCCATTTGGCCAATCCAGCAACCACTTCGGCGCAGATCAACAGGAAAAGATAGCGAAACGCTGCGCTGAGTTGTCCCGTTTTCTGAAAGTGATACGCGAGCGCGATCCACCACGACCACTCAAACAGTGCGTCGAACCAATGCTCAAGTTTTCCGCTTTTGGTTGTTTCAACTTTGATTCGTGCCTGTTTGCCATCCAGCCCGTCCAGCACGCCGACAATGAGGGCAACCACGAGTCCCCATCCAAGCCGGCCAGTGGCAAAAAGAATCGTCGCCGTCCAAGCCACCATATTACAGAAGAAGGTGAGCTGATTGGGTGTAATGGAGGTTTTGGACAACCTGGAGATGAGAAAGTTCTCGATGGGCGCGTGGATCCAGGCGGGCAAATCCTGCGCGCCTTTTTGGGCTGAACGAAGAAGCAATCGCTCCGCCAGCTTTTTCTCGCTGGGAGCTGGCGCTGGAAACCAGAAAGGCCTCAGGTCTCGGCGCATTTCCCGCGAGTAGGCAGGTTCAGCCGCGACATCGATTGCGGCAATGCGCTGCAGCGCCAAGTCTCTGCGGAGATTCTCTTCGAACCAACCGCTCCGCGCTGCCGCCCAGTCGTGATCAACCACCGCCGCACCGGAGAATTTTGCTCCGGCCATTTCTGGCGCGGAAGCAACCAGCTCCACAAGGACCAGCGCTGGCGCGCGATCGATCAAAACCGTGGATTGCTTTTGTGCCGCAAGAATTCGCAAGAGACGCGCGTCGAAAACGATGTCGCCTCGCAAAACTAATAGAGATTGGGCGCGCGGCGGCCAAAGATCGACAATCTGCTCCACGGTCACAGCCCCGGGCTCTCGGCTGCGGACAGTTACGTGGATTTGTGCGCGCGCCCATGACGGGGACGACGCGACTTCTCGAGCGATTCCATCAGCCGTGCTCGACAAAATCGTCGCGCGCTTGAACCCGCAGCGCTGGAGTATGCGCAATAGACGTTCCAGCACCGAGATTCCATGCAACTCGACCAGCGCAGCCGGGGTCTCGGCCAGGATGATGCATTCCTCAACCATCTTTTCCGGATAGTGCTTCGTTTTGCCGCAGCAAGTCGAGCCACCGCTCAAACGCCGCCCCGACACAAATGAATTCGCCTTGCCTCCCACATTTGCTAAGTTTTCCGCCTCGTGACAAAAGGCAATGGCTCTGTCTTGGCGAACGGCTCGCAGCGATCAGCCTGCAAGCCCGGCGCGGGCATTTTTTCGCGGCTTGGTTACAGCCCGTTCCTCGCGCAGATGGTTATCATTCGCCGATGTAATTTGTCCTGCGGTTACTGCTCCGAGTACGACAAAGTCAGCGACCCGATTCCTTTCGAGGTTTTGGAGGAGCGTCTTCGCAAGCTAAAAAGCCTCGGCACGTTTGGCATCTCGTTGACTGGCGGCGAACCGACACTCCATCCGGACCTGCCTCGATTGATTCGCGAATGCCGCAAGCTTCGTTTCTTTCGCACCGGAATGATTTCCAACGGTTTTTTCCTGAAGCCGGCGCTGATCGAAGCGCTAAACGAGGCGGGACTTCAGGAGATGCAGATTTCCATCGACGGCCTGCATCCCAACGACACGACGCAGAAAGTGCTCGATAATCTCAAGAAACGTCTGGAGTGGCTGCGAGATTACGCGCGCTTCCAAGTTGTGGTCAGCGGCGTCATCGGCGCTGCTCCGCCGGAAGAAGCGGAGGAAGTTGTCACGTTCGCGAGCAAGATGGGCTTCACGCCGCGGGTTCTGTTGATCCATGACTCAAACGGCCAGCTCAAGCTCAGCCGGGCAGAGGTGCAGGTATTCGAGCGGATCGTCAAAAAAACCCCCAAGACCTGGAAAGAATTTTCTGACTACCGTAACCGGCTTGTGCGCGATGGCTCGGCCCCGTTTAAATGTCGCGCGGGAAGCCGCTACCTTTACGTAGACGAATACGGAAAGGTAAACTGGTGTTCACAGACCCGAAACGTGTGGTCGAAAAGCTTGCTGGATTATACCGCGGCGGATTTGCGCGAGCAGTTCTATCGTTACAAGCCGTGCCACGCGACGTGCACCCTGGGCTGCGCCCGCTCGGCCAGCCAACTCGACAACTGGCGCAGCCAATCCGGCTTCAGTTCTTAGCCAAAACCCGCAATTTCTCCTCCGCCGCTCGCAACATCTGCGGAGTATCCACATCCTGCCACCAGGCGTCGCCGATATCGATACCGCGAACGAGCCCATCCTCCGCCATCGCCCGCACGCCATCGGCCAGGGTGCAATCGCTCCCGCCGCTGCGGGACTTCGCTCTTTCGATGTAACTGAAAAAATCACGCGGACAGACAAACATTCCCGTGTCGATCGCGTTGTAATTCGGTAAATCCTTTCCAATGGCGACGACCTGATCGCCCCGCATCTGGACTTTCATCGCGTCGGCCAGATCGAAAATGGAATCGAGCTTCTTGTCGACTGCAACGTTAAGCTGGTCCGGTTTCGCCTCGCGCAGGAGAAGATCGACAATCGATTGTTCGAAGAGATGGTCGCCCATCGTTAAAAGGAATGGCCCGGTCACGTGCGGCGCGGCGGCAAGGACGGAAATGCCGTTTCGTTTTCGCCATTCCGGGTTGTCGATCCAGCAAACTTTGATGCTCGATGGAATCAGCGGGGCTACTTCTGCGCGGAGGGCGCGGCCCTCAAAGCCAATGACTGCGTAAATGATTTTGATCCCAGC
>QIAB01000085.1:21576-26917 GCA_003225455.1 Acidobacteriota bacterium | reverse complement strand
GGCGCCACCATGGCGAGCGAGGAATTCAGCGAAGCCTCCGAAGCCAAGCGGCCCAATGTGCAAGTAGGCGATCCATTCCTCGAAAAGCTGCTTCTCGAAGCCTGCCTTGAAGCCATGCAGACGGGAGCGATCGTCGGAATTCAGGATATGGGAGCGGCGGGCCTGACGTGCTCAACCTGCGAAATGGGCGCGCGTGGGCATGTGGGAATTGAGATCGAAATGGATCGCGTGCCGCAGCGCGAGACCGGCATGAGCGCCTACGAGATCATGCTTAGTGAGTCGCAGGAGCGCATGTTGTTGGTCGCGCAGAAAGGACGCGAAGCGGAAGTATTCCGCATATTCGAGAAGTGGGGGCTCGATGCGGTTGAGGTCGGCCGCGTTACGAACGACGGTACGATGCGCGTCTTAGAGCATGGGACAGTCGTTGCTGAAATTCCCAACCATGCCCTCACCGACGATGCGCCTTTGTACCAGCGTCCGCTGAAAAGATGGGAACCTCCCGTCCCGCGCGAAATGCCTGCGCACATCAAGCTGAGCGAATCAGGAGATTTCACAGACAATTTGAAGCGCCTGCTCGCCAGCCCAAACATCTGCAGTAAGCGCTACATCTGGCAGCAATACGATTCCATGGTGCAGACCAACACGGTCGAAGGCCCCGGAACCGGCGATGCTGGTGTGATTCGCATCAAAGGCTCGCAGCGTGGGCTGGCCATGGTCCTCGATTGCAACAGCCGCTGGTGCTATCTTGATCCTCGTCTCGGCGCAATGCACGCCGTTGCTGAATCCGCACGGAATGTGGCTTGTGCGGGCGCGGTTCCAGTCGGCGCCACGAATTGCCTGAACTTTGGGAATCCCGAAAAGCCGCACATCATGTGGCAGTTCTCGCAAGTCATCGACGGCATGACTAAGGCTTGCGAAGAATTAGATGTGCCGATTACTGGCGGCAACGTCAGTTTTTATAACGAGACTTTAGGCGAAGGAATCTATCCGACACCGGTGGTCGGCATTGTGGGAATTCTCGAAGACGTGCATAAGGCCGTGCGTCCTGATTTTCGTGAGCTGGGACGAAGCATCGTTCTGCTGCGCGCGGGCGAACCGGGCGATGTCACCGACGCGGAATCGGAATTTGGCTCGTCAGACTATGCCAAAGAAATTCTCGGCTGCGTTTGGGGTTATCCTCCAGAGATAGACCTGGAAAAAGAAGCAGCACTGCAAAAGGTTCTGTTCGAAATGGCGCAAGCCGGTCTGCTTGAGTCAGCGCACGATTGCTCCGAAGGCGGTCTCGCTCTCGCCCTTGCCGAGTGCAGCTTTGCAAACGGCATCGGCATGAACGTAAAGTTGGCATCATCGGCACTGCCTGCCGAGTTCGTGCTTTTCGGCGAAGATGCCAGCCGGGTCGTGATCTCATGCGATCGCGGTAATCTGTTACGAATCCAAGAGGTAGCGTTAGAATACGGCGTTTCCGTTGACATAGTTGGCGAAACCGCTCCCGCGCAAATGGAAATCGTGCTGGATGGGGGAGTCGTCGTTTCTGCGCCTATTAACGAATTACGTGATGCCTACGAAGGCGCGCTGGAGAAGGCGCTGCAGACTGAGCTGCAGTTCGTTGCCGCGGATTGAGCTGGGCTGTGTCGCCTTCGACTATGGGATGTCATCCTGACGCTGAGCGCAGCGAAGGAGGAAGGATCTACGCATTTACGTTCCGGAAGGACTGCATAGATTCTTCGGCGCAAAGAACGCGCTTCAGAATGACATCAGCAAAGGCTGGGCTGGGCAAACTCAGGAGTGTCGCCGGTTTGTCCAGAGCTTGTGAGGTTGTTCGCCAGAAGCTAAGAGACTGGAGGCCAAGTGCTATCCTCCGACAAATTCCGCGAAGAGTGCGGCGTGATCGCGATCTACGCCCATCCTGAAGCGGAGAAGCTCGCCTATCTCGGCCTGCATGCCTTGCAGCATCGTGGCCAGGAGTCGGCGGGCATCGTCACGTCTGATGGCATGACTCTGCGCCCCCACAAGGCGATGGGCCTGGTCGCTGACATCTTCACCGAAGAAGTGCTTTCGCAGCTGCACGGCACACTCGCTATCGGACACACGCGGTACTCGACCGCCGGCGACTCGGCGCTGCTGAACGCTCAACCCATCCTGGTGCAATCGAATAAGGGCAGGGTGGCTCTGGCACATAACGGAAATCTGGTGAATGCGCCAGACATTCGCGCGCGTCTGGAGACGCAAGGGTCGATTTTTCAGACCAACAGCGATACGGAAGTTATCGTTCATCTCATCGCCCTCTCCAAAGAGCACACCTTGCCGGAGGCCATGGCCGATGCCCTGCGGCGCGTAGAAGGCGCGTTCTCGCTGGTAATGATTAGCCCGGATCGAATCTTTGCCGCCCGCGACCCGCGCGGCTTTCGGCCGCTCGCCATGGGACGCGTTCCGCGTCAGGAAGGCCAAAAACAGGACACGATCGTGTTCGCCTCTGAAACCTGCGCCTTTGATCTGATTGGCGCGATGTATGAGCGCGAGGTCAAGCCGGGTGAGCTGGTCGTGGTTGGGCCCGAGGGCATTACTTCCCGCTTCTATGCGCCTGCCGCGCCCCAATCGAGCTGCATTTTTGAGCACGTTTATTTTTCCCGCCCCGACAGCCTGGTTTTTGGACGCGCCGTTCAAGAGAGCCGTGAAGAACTCGGGCGGCAACTCGCTCGTGAAGCTCCAGCCGAAGCCGATATTGTCGTGCCCGTTCCCGACTCAGGCGTGACCGCCGCCATGGGCTACGCCTCTGAAAGCGGAATTCCATTTCGCTTTGGCCTGATTCGCAATCACTATATCGGCCGTACGTTCATCGAACCTCGGCAGACTGTACGTGACTTTGGCGTGAAGCTGAAGTTGAATCCCGTGCGCAGCCTGCTGGAAGGCAAACGCGTGGTGCTCATTGACGATTCGATTGTTCGCGGCACCACCAGCCGCAAAATCGTTCGCATGATCCGAAATGCAGGCGCACGAGAAGTTCACATGCGAATTTCTTGTCCACCGACAATTTCGCCTTGTTTTTACGGTGTAGATACACCTTCGAAAAGAGAGTTAATCGCCGCAAATAAGTCTGTCGAAGAAATTCGAGACTTCATTGGCGCCGACTCGCTGGCGTACCTTTCGCTGCAAGGTCTGAAGAAGGCTTGCGAAGACGGCGCCCAAACTAGTTACTGCACCGCCTGCTACACGGGTTCGTATCCGACCAATTGGGTGGATGTAGAAGACATCCAGCCTGCTGCGGTCAGAGATAATCTATAGGCCTCGCCTCGCAGCCTGCGGAAAAACTCACTCGTGCCAATAAGTCCTTTAATTTTGCCATTCCGAAGCGGCTTTCAGCCGCCGAGGAATCTGCTTTTTCGATGTAGGCGCGAGCGTCCTCGCTCGTGCGCGTTGAAGAACGCAGGATGCTGAAAAGTCAGGATTCGTGTCAAGGCTAGGCTTCAGCCCCACCCTAACCGCCTTTTGAAGTTGTCCTCCCGAGCGGAGCAGCATGATTCGCCACGCGAATCATGCTGCGAAGTCGAGGAGCCTGCTTTTTCGCTGCGTGACCAGAGGCGAAATCAACGAACGGGAACGCGCGGTTCCTGCACGTGTGGGTCGGACACTCTTGTCCGACAAAAAGCTGGTTGCCCATATCTCCTCGGGCTTGCGAGAGATGGAAATCATCCCCATCCAGCCCCGAACGGGGCGGCAGAATCCAGCCCACGGCGTCAGCCGTCGGTATGCAGCAGAAAACACCTCGCACGCGAGGCCGCATGCCGAGCGGCTTTGAAAGGGCATGGCTTCAGAGAATGCGGAAAAGCTCAAAGACCGATCGTTTTGAAAGGGCTTGGCTTCAAGCCGAGCCGCTAAGTCCTTTTGAAATTGTTATTCCGAGTCGTCCGCAGCCGCGCTTGCGCGGTGAGAGCCTGCCCTGAGCCGAGTCGAAGGGACGGCGAGGAATCTGCTTCCTCGACTTTTTCCGCAGCCTGTTCAGCCGGGCCTTAACCGCCCTCTCGAACTTGTCATCCGGAGCGAAGCAGCACGATTCGCCACGCGAATCATGCTGCGAAGTCGAGGAGCCTGCTTTTTCGCTATGTAAACAGAGGCGAAACCGACAAACGGGAACGCGCGGCTCCCGATCCCACCCTTGCCAAAACCGGGCAAGGATGGGGCACCCTCAGGGATTTAGTTCCGTGCTCCACTCGAGCGCGGAGCAAGTAGGGTACCCGGCGTATCCCACAAGTTCCCACTCTTCGAAAAAAGCGCGATGGGTGGTGGAGCAGCCCGCTGAGGAACGGGAAGCACGAGTCAGGGTCCCACCCTTGCGCTAAGAGCGCGCAAGGAGGGCACCTCCGCCTGGGAAACCTTCGTAATTGCTTTGGGTGACTTTTTGTCCGTTTCTTGGAGTGCAGGCTTCGGGGCGCACTCCCTCCAGTTCTGTTCGAACAGCTCACCGAAAGTATGAATCAGGTTACCATCTCGAGTGCGAAATGAAATTGTCCGCCTTCTGGCAGACATCTCGAAAGCGAACACTGCTTCTTCCCCGTCCTCAATCCAAAGGAATAACCGAAACGGCAAAGTCGCATACCTGATTTCGATGGCACTGTAGCGCGCCAATCGCGAGCGGCAGCTTTCTTGCTCTTTCGACATGCACTCCATAAACTCCTCATACGTACCGGGAGGGCCCGGGCACTTGTATAGCCGAAAGTAACGCTGAAACCTCTCCGACCCGATTTCGTCCCGAAAGGCGTCAGGACCCCCGAATTGGCATGCACGTCCGGATTGCGCGGCCTCATCGGAATAGACAAGAAGGCGAATAGCAGTTTGCGGAGTTCTTTTCGCGAAGTCTTCAATCTTATCAATGTACCGTTGGAAGCCTTCTGGGTTGGAGTAATGGCCATACGCAACCAGATCAACCTGGATGTCGAGCTTGTGATCTGCTGATGACACCACCTCGCAGATGTCGCTCATGTTCTTAGGAAAACCACCGATGTATTTCGTCGACATCGAACTGGCTATGCTGCGCATCTCGCTAGTGAGACCTTCCATCGCGTTTCGTTGAACTCTCATCTCCTCTGCGTGGCGCTTCGTGTTTTGCTGCAGCTCGTCCGATTCCTTCTTCAACTCGCTGGAGGAACGTAGTAATCGGCTCGATTCGTGTTTCTGAATCGCGGCATAGACGATGGCAATAATCGCCAAACTCACTGTCACCGGCTCGCTGGCAGCGTGGAGAAACTGCAGGAAATGACCAAAGAACGCATAGAGGTAATCCATGACAAAAAACTCCTGACGACATTTTTTAGAAAGAATCGCTTACGTTCGGAAGGATCCGAAC
>QIAB01000085.1:7412-21562 GCA_003225455.1 Acidobacteriota bacterium | reverse complement strand
GAGGGAAGAGGGCATCTTTTTACACCAGTCGCAGTAGGAAAGTCAATCGATTTATGAAAGTCGGTGCCCCGCGCGGGCGAGCCATCCGCCTAAACTCCATCGTAGCCGCGCACCTTTGAAAACCGCAAAGGGTGATGCAACTCATTTCAGTAAAGAGTAGGCCAACCCGCCGAAGAGAACGACTCGAACGGGTGGTCGGGTTGTCTCCAGAACCTGAACCGACTTCGAAAACCGCGAACGAACGGTCTCGTGATCAGTTCGCCGAATCGTGCGATGCCTTCAGTCGAGCAGATATGGACTGTGCTCGGTCTGAGATCACTGCTAGCGCCGCGACGAGCTCATCGAGTTGCGAAAGAGTCGCTCGGTTGGCCGTCCTGAAGCGAGACGTAAGATTGGGTATCCTAGCGAGAACATCGCGGAAGCCTAAGACCGGATCTCGGCTCGAGTCAAGGATTGGGATAACTTTGTCCAGAGTCTGCTCCACCTTGATAATTTGTTCGGTTGTTGGCTTCGTCTTGATCCACGCATCCATGCCAGCCTCAAAAGCATTGAAGCCGGAAATGAACGCCGAGCTGAATGCAGGAATTTCTTGTCTCAAAGCGCGGGCGTAGGCAGCGAGATCATCAGCAGCCGCGTCCACGGCGGACTTGAATGCCTTTGTGTTTGGCGGAGTCTGTGCAGCCGCAAACTTTATGACTTTTCCTCCTTCGACGAATCTTTCGTTCTGCTTGCGAGTAATCTCTCCAATTCGATCGAGTGCAACCATGCCACCTTGCACAGAATCTTCGGCTTCAACAATTGCGTCGAGTACCTCCATAGAATCGTCATTAGCTTCCTCTGGTAAAACGGAAATCGACGCGCTCACTTTTGCAAGCTCGATTCCTACGGAAGCTGCTGCCTGTCCTGGCGTTTTCAACTCCTGCAGGGTGATGCGGTCCAGTTCAATTTCTTCTGCTCCCAGTGGCCTCCACTTGCATTTATCACCATCCCATTGTTTGGCAACAAGGTCCCAAAGGTGGTCTCGCACGAGCCGGAGAAAATCGTTGGTGGTTCTAAACTCTGCGTAGAGGAGTTCTTTCTCCGCTGTTGATTTCTTAAACTTTTGAACTCTTGAGAGTTGCTCGAGATCTAGGTCCTGTACCGACACGTCTGAAGCCGCCTTGAAGTAAAAAAGGACTCTGACGCTGGTTGGAGAGTTAAGCCAACGATCGCGTGCTTCCCGAAACTCTTCTTCTGTTCCAGAGCCGGCCCTAGGCGTCTTAGTACCAAACCGAGTCCCCAAAAGGCCGATGTAGATGTCATACTGCTCCCCTATCTGTGAGTTGACGACAGCTTGTGGGTCAGTGCCAATTCCAGGCACGACCGAGTTCACTGCGGTCATCAACCTAAGCTGTACGGAATATGCATCTCGAAGTTTCGGGTTCAATTCTTCAACAACGCTTTGGAGCACCGTTAGCTCGGCCCCCAGATCACTCGGACAAGAGCCGAGAATGCTTAACAGTGTGATTGCTTGCGGCATAATCAGCTATCACTTTCGTTACCGACGCATCCAACCGCGGCGTCGATATGTGACCCCGTGTTTGTCTGCGCCCAATCTTGAGCTTTGGGAATCGAATCCTTCTCAACTCAACTTTTGTCCCGACGCGCTATCCAGAGGGTGTGCTCTCTCGATATTGCATTTTCGGCATCTGCCACAAACGACGAAAAAGAGGCCTCGTTATTCACGTAGAGAGCGCGTTGCTCCACTAAGCTCAAGTCAAACTCGGCTACGGAATAGGCCTGTGCCAGTTCGCCGTGCTGTTTAACTTCCAACCAAGCGATGAAAGCACTCGCTAGGGCTGCGAATAGTCCAGTGAAATGGACTCTCGCATCCGGCCAACGGACTCCCGCAAGGGACGAAGACGCGGCAAGCAGCTGACAAATAATAACCAATACGAAGTACTTTTCCCCTGCCCACCGATTTGCTTTCGCCTTCACCCCGTACCACTGTCGCTGATCTTTAACGCGTCCGTTAAGATACGTCTTCTTTCGCTCCGCAAACGGAGTCGCGCGCATATCCCGCATTTTCGCCGAGATCTGAGGCGCGTCGCTTGCTTCCCTCCAAAGCCGAACATCAACTCCTTCCTCTCGTTCACTATAGAAGCCAGATGTTCGGCGAATTGGGCATCCGCATGAGCGGGGCCCTGACTAAGTGGAAAAGGGTCAGCACCCATCATGTAACGCCAGCTCAGGCTCTTGACCGATTCTGCAACTGCCCTCCCGCCATACCATGTGCACTCTAGTTTCGCCGATTTCACATAAACGCTTAGTGCCAAGCTAATGAAAAAAAGAACTGCTCCGGTAATGGCGAGAAACGTCTTGTAAGAATCCAGCTCGCCAGCTATAGCATCAAGGATTGCGCCCCCCATTAGCAGCAGCAGAGTACTCTTCGTCGCAAGTAGATATCTGTGCTGCGCGACTAAGGAGGCTTTGTCTGCGGCGCTGAACATCGAGGGGTAGTAGTGCTCTGTCACGCGGTTACAATCCTAAATATACGTCATCGGGGTAGTATCTAGGACCTGACTCCGATGCGTGAATCCGGCCCTACTCGCTTGGAAAATTGTCGAGCGCATATTGGATAATTTTGGCTTTAAACTCGACGTGCGCAGCGACCCATTCGCGTAGCCCGGCGGGACAGCGATCCGAATCCATCTGACGTTTGCCATTCAGGTTTACGACAACAATTGGAAGATCAAGCTTTTGCGAAATTTCTATCTCCCAAGGAACCCATTTGCGGAGATTCTTCGTGTTCTCGCCAACAAGTACGATCGCTTGCTTTGCGTTCGAAAATCTTTCCCTCAGTCTCGCCTTGATCGTCTCATCCGACACGTTGCTCGTAAGTGGGCCAATCTCGTGTGCATCATGGAAGTTGAAATCCATGTTTTCGTTGGACTTCCAACCTTTCATGTATCCGTAGGCCCAACGGTCAGTGTCTGCGTCAAAGATGACGTAAGTTTTATTTCGATAGCTCACAGAGCCTCCTAAAAACAAAACAGGGCACAGCGTTTTCAGCCGTGCCCTGGGATTCACAGCTCACCTCTATCTACGACTTGTTGACCTCAGTGGCTAAAAGCCGCTCAGGCCGCGTTTCGTTTCGGCATGGCTGAAAGCCATGCCCTTCTCAAAAGCGCTGCGGAGCTTCGCTCCGCCTGGACGGGCGAGACGCCCGTCCCCACATAGCCAGTGCCTCTCCACTGGCCTGTATTAGCTGCATCCACTCGTACTGCCGCAGCTCATGCACTTATAGCAACTGCCGTTTCTCACCATAATCGAGCCGCAGACGTGGCACGTCGGCGCATCGCCGAGGTCGATGATGCCGGCTAGGGCGTCAGCGGCATCGGCTTACGGCGTAGCTCTCAGCATTGCCCGTTCGGCTGCCTGAGGAAGGCGCAAGGGGACGAAATATTCCTCCGGAAACAAATAGTCCTCGCCCATCTCATCGATGACGCGAACCAAGCCATGCTTCAAACCCGCTTTGTCTGGAACCAAGCGATAAATCTTGCGCACCTCCAAAGAGGCAGCGTAGCCCTTGTTCGAGATGCACACGGCAAACTTTGTTTCGTTTTTCATCTCACTCAATGATTCGCTTGATTTTGTGATCCCTCGCGCCGATCCCGTGGGCCTCGTACCAGTGAATCTCCGCATGCGATATCGTACCATTCGGAAACTCGACTGTTGCGATGCCCTTCAGTTTTCTCCAGTGTCCTTTGCCGTACAACCTCCACAGCCGTTTGCGCTTTCGGATGGCGCCGCCGCTCGCAATAATCTCCACATCGACGATACGACCGACGATCCTGAACTCCATGCTCCTGCACCGCCGTCAGCATCGACTCACGAGCATCCACTCGTGCTTCCGCAGCTCATACACTTATAGCAACTGCCATTTCTCACCATGATTGAGCCGCAGACGTGGCAGGTGGGTGCATCTCCCAAGTCGATGATGCTGGACAGGGCGTCGGCAACATGTCCCGTCGTTGGTCTTTGGTCGTTCGTCGTTGGCCTAAAACCGGAGGAGCCGTTCATGTCCCCGATTTCTGGCAACTGGCCACTGACCCCTGACTGCTTCGGCCTGAGATTCTCAAACAGCAACTGCTGCTGTCCGGTGAGGAAGCGCAACTGCAGCCAGCGGAAGATGTAGTCCATGATCGACTTGGCGAAGCCGATCTCGGTGTTGTTGGTCCAGCCGCTGGGCTCAAAGCGGGTGTGCGCGAATTTTTCGCACAGCAACTTCAGCGGCACGCCGTGCTGGATCGCGATCGAGATAGCCAACGCAAAACTGTCCATCAGTCCGCTGACCGTCGATCCCTCTTTCGCCATTTTGATAAAGAGCTCGCCCGGGCTTCCATCGGGATAGAGACCCACGGTGATATAGCCCTCGTGTCCGCCCACGTTGAACTTGTGCGTCACCGACATGCGCTCCTCCGGCAACCGGTGCCGCACCGCCCGCGGAGGACCGTTCAAATCCTGTTCGACCACAGAGGTCACAGAGGATTTCTCCGAGCTTGCCGTCTTCGTTCCCGCCGCGCTCAGCGGTTGCGATTTCTTGCACCCATCGCGATAGACAGCCACGG
This sequence comes from Acidobacteriota bacterium, assembly GCA_003225455.1. Lineage (GTDB taxonomy): Bacteria > Acidobacteriota > Terriglobia > Terriglobales > Acidobacteriaceae > QIAB01. The sequence continues at coordinate 16,952 of QIAB01000085.1, read as the reverse complement.
CCTTCAGGCCCAACTTCCAGGCCTGAAGATAGGCTTCCATGATCTCTTCGACCGTGGCCGACTCCGGCAGATTGACCGTCTTCGAAATCGCCCCCGAGATGAACGGCTGCGCCGCCGCCATCATCCTCAGGTGTCCCATGTAATGAATGCTGCGTGTTCCCTTAGCAGGTTTGAACGAGCAATCAAACACCGCCAGATGCTCGTCTTTAATGTGCGGCGCACCCTCAATCGTTCCCGTTGCGTCAATGTAGCTGACAATCGCGTCAGTCTGATCGTGATCGTACCCAAGCTTGAACAGTGCCGTCGGTACAGTGTTGTTCACGATCTTGATCATGCCCCCGCCAACCAGCTTCTTGTATTTGACCAGCGCCAAATCCGGCTCAACCCCAGTTGTGTCGCAATCCATAAAAAATCCGATTGTGCCTGTGGGGGCGAGAACGGTGACTTGGGAGTTACGGTAGCCGAATTTTTCGCCGTGGGAGAGGGCTTCGTCCCAGCAGGATTTGGAGGCTTCGTAGAGAGCGGTTGGGACATTGTTCTTGTTGATGTTGTTGACGGAGGCGCGGTGCATGCGGATGACGTCGAGGAACGGCTCGCGGTTGATGTACCAGCCGGGGCAGGCAGCTCCGGGGAAGGCTGCCGAGCTTCGCTCGGCTTGGACGGGCGAGACGCCCGTCCCTCCATCAGAAAATTTTGTGCCGAGGTTGGTTTCAGCGAGGCTCTTCCTGGTGGCTTCAGTTGCGGGAGTGAGCGGCTCGCAGAGTTCGGCAATTCGCGAGGACTGCAGATACGCCTCGCCGCACATGATAGCTGTCACGCAGGCGGCGTAGTCGCGGCCAGCGTCGGAGTCGTAGGGGAGACCGCAGGCCATAAGCAGCGCGCCGAGATTGGCGTAGCCCAATCCGAGCGGGCGGTAGTCGTGCGAGTTGCGCATGATCATTTCAGTCGGATAACCGGCGTTATCGACGATGATTTCTTGCGCGGTGATGAGGATGTCGACGGCATGGCGATAGGCTTCGACATCGAAAGTGCCATTAGGAGCGAACTTCAGCAGATTTAAGCTGGCGAGGTTGCAAGCCGAGTCATCAAGGAACATGTACTCGCTGCACGGGTTGCTCGCATTGATGCGCGCGGTATTCTTTGAGGTGTGCCAGCGATTGACGGTGGTGTCGTACTGCATGCCAGGATCACCGCAACGCCAGGTGGCGTCGGCAATCTTGTAGAGCAGGTCTTTGGCTTTGAAGGTCTGCATCGGCTGGCCGTCTCTGACGGCACGGGTTGAAAATTCGCTGTCGCGCAGGACGGCATACATGAAGTCGTCGGTCACGCGGACGGAGTTGTTGGCGTTCTGGAAGAAGATGGAGGAATAGGCATCCGAGTCGGGATGCGAGCCGTCGTACCCCTGGGCGACCAGCGCATGAGCTTTGGCTTCTTCTTTGGACTTGCACTCGATGAAGTCGACGATATCGGGATGATCGACGTTTAAGATGACCATCTTGGCGGCGCGGCGAGTTTTGCCCCCCGATTTGATAACGCCAGCGAAGGCGTCGAATCCTTTCATGAAGCTAAGCGGGCCACTGGCGGTGCCACCGCCGCTCAGTCCCTCGGTGGAGGACCGCAGCGGAGAGAGATTTGTGCCGGTGCCCGATCCCCACTTGAACAGCATGCCTTCGGTTTTCGCCAGAGTCAGGATCGAATCCAGAGAGTCTTTTACCGAATTAATGAAGCAAGCGGAGCACTGCGGCTTGGAGTAGCCGGTTACGCCGAATTCGACGGTCTGGGTCTTGGCGTTCCAGTGCCAGTTCTGGCCGTCCGAATTAGGCTCAATGCGGTCGCAGCCAACATTGAACCAGACAGGGGAGTTGAAGGCCGCATATTGACGAAGCAGGATGTGAGCTAGTTCGTCGTGAAATGCGGCGCCATCTTCTGGCGCGCGGAAATAGCCCTGCGCCAAACCCCAGTCGCGGATAGTTTCGGCAACTCGGGTCACCAGAGCACGCACGCCAGTTTCGCGGTCGGGCGTGCCGAGCGTCCCGTGCAGATATTTGCTGGCGACGATGTTAGTGGCTGTCATCGACCAGTCTTTAGGAACATCAACATCTTTCTGCTCGAAGATCACGTTGCCCTTAGAATCGGTGAGCTGAGCGGTACGCTTTTCCCACTCCACTTCGTCATATGGAGAGACGCCGGGCTTAGTAAACAGCCGGCGGAAGGTCAGACCAACAGTAGTCCTGGCAGCAGACGCGGTTGTATTCATCGGAATCGCGCTCACAGCAGGCTTCTCGGCGGGGGCTCCCTTTTCCTTCAATTCAGCCATGTTGTTCTATCGCTCTCTGCGGATTCTGCGATCCGCTCTTCTCAGAACTTCAGTTCTCAGTTCCTAGCTCTCGGTTCTCAGCCTAAAACCCAGACGGGAGCATGGCGGGAGGTCTAATCGATCTTCCCGCCGATTCCCGGTTCGGTTCAGCAGTTTGCGAACCACCCCACGCGAAAGTATTAGATTCGAGATCGGCAGTTCCAGCTAGCGCCTCGGCGGACGAAGCCATCCATTGCTGTAGGGCGCAGTAGGCCGCGTGGCGCTGAGCTTCATCTTCTATTACTGCATAGCGGGCGAAGCAATGGCCGCCCAGCAGGCGATCGCGCTCAGGGCTGCCGGGCAGAAACATGCGTCCCAAGGCCATACCGAGATCTCCAGCTTCCGCAATACGGATGAGAGCCAGCATACGTTTGCCGTTCGTAGCTGCAGTTTCGCCAGCTGAGATCATCTCTTCAGCTAAGGCAAAGATTCCCGGCTTGCTGGGCGCCAGCACAAAGCTGACGCTGGATTCACAGTGGAACCACTTGGACCACTGCAGACGGCGATAATCGAGTGCGGTCTCAATACCGTGGCGAGCCAGCGAATCGCTGACCAAGCGCGTCAAACCTTCCATGTATGCTCCATAATGTCCAACGAAGAAAGCACCAGCCTTGGGCACTCTTCGCGAGGCATTTCCACAATCTGGTTTTCAAACTGCTGTCGTTCCCCGAGGGGATGTTCCGCGCACAGAACCGGGGAACGGCCACCGCACAAGCCCGAGCTTCGGACCTCCGACCTCAGCCCTATTTGAGGGGCGGCTCGGGTTCACCTCGTACCGCGATCTCCGCCCCACTGTTGTTGTTCTCAGCCTTGCACCGCGTCTCCGTTTCCGGAGGCGTTTACAGCGTCTATGGGATGCAAACGTTACTCCCGTATATGGGGTCTGTCAATACTAAAACACCATATATTGTATCTTAATCTTAACATTTGAGATGCGGTTCACCGCAACCGTGTTTTCCACAAGCAGGTTAAGGCTAAGCCTCTGCTGCGGCTCGATTTGGGCCGCGATTTTTCAGCTCAGGAATAAGCATGCTCCGGTGAGCGACGGGTGGCCAGTCCTCGGCGGACCCCCATAGCGACATATATGTCTTCGAAGATTTCGCGCGGAGCAATGCGTCGCGTGCCATCGGACGACTCCACGATGTAGTCGCCGACACGACCGCTATGTTCCCGCCCAAGTGCGTCGACGAACGCGAGCGGTTCAGCGAGTTGTTTGGCCCGGATCAGAAATCGTGTGCGGTAGATTTGCCATTCGTATTCATTCTTGCTCACTGCATCCACCCTTGGGGGAGGGAGGGCTTCTGTTTTTCAACTTTAGATTTTTGAACTTCCGGTCGGCCAGATTTCTTTGTGACTGGTTTTTACTGCGAGGGTGAAGTGACTGTACTCGGGAGTTGTTCTGTGGTCAATTCCAAATTTATGGTGCAAGTAAAAAAATCGCCGCCAGGGATGTCTGCGGATCAACAGGGATTAACGCGCGCTAAAAGTGGCGCTGTACGCGGCTTTTGCTGGATGTCGAGTATCTGCTGAACACACGCCTATCTCGCTCGCCCGCAAATTTTCCACATGCAAGCACAGGAAATGCAAAGGCAGCCGCTGGTCGTTAGCCGTTGGCCGTTGCATGTATGGTCTCAATCCTACAGTTCCCGCGGAAACGCAGCTACGCCGGACAGCAACACAGGTCTGCTGCTCTGGCCAGAGTAGCATGGTATTCCTGGCCCCGAATCCCTCTAGGAGAGCACTAGAGAGACGGTAGTAGCCTGAATCAACTTCTCTGCAACACCCTGATCTCAGCCAGCCTACAGGACTTTTCTGCAAAAATGCCCGGAAATGACTATTGGCCCTCGATCGTGGCGCGCCTAGTATCGTCATTATTCATGACAAGGCTCGTCTTCACGAACCGCGAATTTAGGCGAGCTTTTGGAGAAACGCTGTGTTGACTCGCATTCTGATCGTCGACGATAGTCCGTTGGTGCGGGAGCGGCTGGGGGCGTTACTGGAACAACATCCTCGCTGGGTAATCTGCGGCGAGGCAGAGGACGGGGGCGACGCGGTCGCCAAGGCCCAGGCACTCCTGCCGGATCTGATTGTTCTGGACTTCATGACGCCCGGAATGAATGGATTGCAGGCAGCGCGCGAAATCGGCAAGCTGATTCCCAGCGTTCCCATTCTGATGTTCTCGATGCATGTTTCGCAGCAGCTTGTGAACGAGGCTCGCAACGCAGGCTGCCGCGGGGCTGTTGACAAGTCCGACGTGGACCGGGTGATTGAGGGCGTGGAAGCGCTGCTGCACAACGAAGCATATTTCCCGCAAAACTAGAAAATCGATAAGGCGGGTGTGGTCTGCTTTCCATCGCCGTGGCGACACACCGGGTCAGTTTTGAGGGTGATGATGAAAAGCCCGGGCACACGAAAGACATCATTGCGTGCTTTGCGAAGTCCTTTGTGAGCTTTGCGGTTAGAGCTCTTAACCGCAAGGGCCGCAGAGCATACGCAAAGGGCGCAAAGTAACCCACTACCAGAATCTGACAAGTCTGGCGTGCTGATCGGGAACGCGGTAGAGTAGGCGGTCGCAAGACTACTCACTATGGCAAACGATCAGGAGAAGGTGTTAGCCGCACGCGCCAGCATGCAATTCGTTGAGGATGGACAGGTCGTCGGCCTGGGTAGCGGCTCGACGGCTGCCTACGCAGTGCAGCTTCTCGGCGAACGGGTGCGTGGCGGCTTAAAGATTCGTGGTATTCCCACCTCCGTGCAAACCCAGCAACTGGCGGAAGAACTCAGAATTCCTCTGCTTGGGCTGAATGATGTCCAGGAGATTGATGTGACCATCGATGGCGCCGACGAAATCGATCCTGAGTTGCGGTTGATCAAAGGCGGCGGCGGGGCATTGCTGCGGGAAAAAGTTGTGGCTTCGGCATCGCGGAAGATGGTGGTTATCGCGGATTCAAGCAAGCAGGTGCCCCGGTTGGGAAAGTTCCCGTTGCCAGTTGAGGTGATTCTTTTCGCTGAAACAGTGATCCGAAAGAGAATCGCTGCGCTGGGCGCGAACGTCAAGCTTCGTCAATACGCTTATGGCAACCCGTTCACAACGGACGAAGGGCATCACATTTTGGATTGCAGCTTTGGCGAGATTTCCGATCCACCCGCTCTAGACCGTGAACTGAAGAGTATGGCCGGCGTGGTTGACCACGGATTGTTCATCAACATCGCCGCGGTCGCGCTCATTGGGAAGGGTGATCGGGTTGTTGAGTTGCGACGAGATGCAAAAGCGGAACACCAAGACCACGTAAAAACAGGAAACCACGAAGGACACTAAGGTACACGAAGGAAATCAGGCTGCCCAAGATTTAGAACTTGATCCGTGACGATCGGCGTTAATCAGTGGCGAAGAATTTTTACCGACGGGAGACAATTTCCCGCAGGGTCGCCAGGAGTCGCTCGATTTCTTCCGACGTATTGTAATGGGCCAGGCCGATGCGCAGAAAGCCACCGGCTTTCTCAACATCCAACCGCTCGGTGAGATTTAGTGCATAGTAATTTCCATCCCAGGTGAAGAAGCCGCGCTCGCCGAGTGCGGTGGCGAGTCGGAGAGGCGTCCACCCTTTGATCCGAACGGCAACCGTGGGGCAGCGTCGATCGAAACGTTTGGCATCGTGAATGCCGTACAACTTCAGCCCAGGAATAGCGAGCAATCCGGAGATCAGGTGCTCCGTTAGTTCGCGTTCGTGCTGCTGAATGGCTTTGTAGGCGGCAAGCAGTGCTGCGCGGCGACCGGAAGCTGAGGGATCGCAGCGTCGGCCAAGATCGGTGAGGTAATCGACGCATGCTGCAATCCCCGCAATGCACTCGTGATTCAAGGTCCCCCACTCCCAACGATTTGGGATAGCGTTGGTATTGGCACGTACTTTGTATGGCTCCAGGCGCTTGAGGTGCTCGCGTTTGCCGTAGAGCACGCCCATGTGTGGACCGAAAAATTTATAGGTGGAGCAAACCAGAAAATCGCAATCGAGGGCACGCACGTCAATGGGGCCATGCGGCGCGTAATGAACGGCATCAATGTAGGCCAGAGCGCCGACTTCGCGTGCCAGGCGGACGATCTCGCCGACGTTGTTGATTGTTCCCACCGCGTTTGACGCGCACCCAACCGCAACCAATTTGGTGCGTCCGGTGATCTTAGTTGCGAGGTCTCGCATGTTAAGCGTGCAGTCCTCTTCATTGATCTCAGCAAAACGAACAGTCACGCCGCGCTCTTCGAGGGCACGCCAGGGAGAGATGTTGGCGTCGTGATCGAGATGGGTGAGCAGGATCTCATCGCCAGGTTGAAGCACGCGTCCAATAGAGCGGCTGACGGCGTAGGTCAGCGTCGTCATGTTGGGGCCAAAGATGACTTCGTCGGCATCGCAATGGAAGAAATCAGCCATGGCGCGGCGGGCCTCGGCGATCATGGCATCGGTGTTGCGGCTCGTCGTGTAGGCACCGGCGGTGTTGGCGTTGTTCTCTCGGAGGTAGCCGGAGATGGCGTCAATCACGCGTTGTGGGACTTGCGTGCCGCCAGGGCCATCGAGAAACGTCGCTGGATGACCGTTGACGGTTTGGGACAGCGCAGGAAATTGCGAACGGACCCAGGGTAAGTCGAGTTTAGGGGCGGCTTGAATTTCCGTTATTGGCATGAGTTCGTCTTTGATCAACAAGTCATTTAACCACAGGGGAGACGGAGGACCACAGAGGGCTATGGGTCTCCGCTCACTGCACGGATAAAGTCAGCCAGCATTCCGTATGCGGTGGTTTCCACGCCTGGGTTGATCTCAGTGATCGCCAAACCGGGCAGGATGTCGGTTTCAAAATGGATGATAGAAGATGTTCCGGAGATCGAGGCGAGGGGGTCGCTAAGCGGAATTTTTTCGGGGCAGACGCTGGCCTTCGCACCACTTCCATCACGCTGGGCACGGCACACCAGCTTATAAGGATTTCCTTCGGCGCGGGCCGCACGAACTTCCTCGGCGCTTAGGCGTCCGATTCCTTCGCGCTCGATCGCACTGAGTGTGATGGGCACGCCCATAAGGACGATAACCAGGGCGGCGACTTTCACAGTCGCATCCCAGCCTTCAACATCGTGCGTCGGATCGGTTTCGGCGACGCCGATATCCTGAGCGTGCTTTAGCGACTGCTCGAAACTGAGACCTCGCTCCATGCTGGTGAGAATCGTGTTCGTAGTGGAATTGAGAATTCCGCGGAAGCCGCACAGATGGAGTGCTGGAAGAGATTCGAAAAGAGCAAAGATGGGCGCGCCATCCATCACCGTCGACTCAAAAAGAAAGCGGCGTTTCATGCAAGCCGCGAGCGTACGAAGTTCCTGGTAAGCGTGGACGACCGTACCTTTGTTAGCCGTGATGGCATGTGCTCCGTTTTCCAGCGCGGCGCGGATGTGATCGATCGCTGGCTGGCCAGAGTCGACATTCAACGAAGTTGCCTCGAAGAGGACATTGGCTTGGGCGGCGCGCAGCCAATCGCGGACATTAGAAGGTTGCGATGCAGGAAAGTCTTCGCGGGCGAGGGCGCCCGCGCCACCCGAAAGCGAAAGACCTTTGGGATCAGCGATCCAGCCTAAGCGGCGACTGGCCACACCAGTGATTCGGTATGCGATTTCGCGGTCACGCAGCTCAGGTTGTTTTTTCTCCAGCAGGCGCACCAATGCGCGGTTTACGTTTCCGAAACCCAGCAGGCAGAGGTTGCAGGTGCGGATGAAAGGCTCCTTGCGGTGAGCTTGGGCTAACCCATCGCGGTTGTGTGCTCAGGCTGAATCTTGTAGACCACGCGGACTTCGCCTGGCTGGCGGTACGGGTACTTGTCGACGCCGAGATACTTTTTAGCCAATTTATCGATGTGGGCATCAGCAGCCTGCTCGGTAATCTCGACCACGCGGCCGCGAATTTCCACATAGCGGTAAGGATTATCAGGGTCAACAATGGCCATGGCCACACGCGGATCGCGACGCACATTCTTGTCTTTTTGCCGGCCCTTAGCAGAGTTGAAGACGACGTAATCGCCTTCGAGGTCGCACCACACCGGCGTTACCTGCGGACGGCCGTCGGGCATGAGCGTTCCTAAATTGGCAAACGCGCGCTTGCTGAAAAGATCGCGATACTTCTCGGGGATGGCCTGGGACATGAGTCCTCCTCTGCGCTAAAGCTGTAACGATAAGGCAGCGTGCCATTATAGATGCTGCAAGCGCCAAGTCCGAACGAAGGCCAAGGCCATTACACCGTTCTGCTCTGGATCGCAGTTAACGTCGAACGTAAACTACCTTGGATATGAAACTCGTTCTCTCAGCCCGAATTGCGCGAGCTGTTCTCTCAGTTTCACTGCTGGTCTTTGCGGAATGGGCGGCCTTGGCCGCCACGCAAGAGCAAGCCGAAAAATATCCGCCCACGATTGTGTTCATGAGCGATTTCGGTACTGTCGATGATTCTGTCGCCATTTGCAAGGGCGTAATGTATTCGATCGCGCCCGACGCGCGCATCTTCGACCTTACGCATCAAGTTAAGCCATACTCTATTCTGGACGCGGCACGTTTCCTGCAAGGAGCGACACCATATTATCCTGCCGGAACAGTTTTTGTTGCCGTTGTTGACCCGGGTGTGGGTAGTGAGCGGCGGGCGATTGTCGCGAGATCGAAGCGCAAACAATATTTCGTTTTGCCCGATAACGGACTTATCACGCTGGCAGGAGAACGCGACGGCATCGAAGCCGCACGCGAAATCAAAAACCCAGCATGGATAATCAGCGGCGGGGTATCAGCCACTTTTAACGGACGCGACATATTTTCGCCTGTTGCCGCCCATCTCGCGCGCGGGGAAGATTGGACCCAGGTTGGCCCCGAAGTGCCGGTGGCAAAGCTTGTACGGCTTGGGGTACGGCCGGCGGAGTTAGGTCTGCACGGAATGACCGGCCAGGTGATTGCTACCGATGGCCCGTATGGAAACTTGATAACCAATATAGCGGCCGAGGATTTTTTAAAACTTGGTTATAAGCTTGGAGAACAGGTCCCAATTGAGCTGAATAATCAGCGCATGTCGATTCCTTTTGTGCGCACATTTAGTGATGTGCGCCTTTATCAACGTCTCCTGTTCATAGATTCTCGGGGACGGCTTTCCTTAGCCATTAACCAGGGGAATTTTGCG
>QIAB01000085.1:501-7308 GCA_003225455.1 Acidobacteriota bacterium | reverse complement strand
GGCAGCACGGCTCGCAACAAGGCGATAAAATCTCCCCGCACGCGTCTGCCGGTTTCGAGCACTTCTTCATGATTGATTGGCTTATCTAGAATTCCGGCGGCCATGTTGGTTACGCACGAGATGGCGAGGACTTTGATCCCCATTTGGCGGGCAGCGATCACCTCAGAGATAGTTGACATTCCGACAAGGTCTGCGCCCATGGTACGGAGATAACGAATTTCCGCGGGAGTTTCATAACTCGGACCGAGCATTGCGGCATACACACCTTCGTTAACGGTCTTCCCGAGCGTCTTTGCCGCAGTCAGAACCATTGCCCGGTATTCCTGGCAGTAGGCATGCGTCATATCGGGGAAGCGCGGGCCGAAGCGGTCGTCGGTGGCTCCCACTAGTGGATTCTGGCCTTGAAGATTAATGTGATCGGTGACGACAACAAGTGCTCCCTGCTTGTATTTGAGATTGATGCCTCCGGCCGCGTTGGTGAGAATGACTGCACGAACCCCCATGCGACCGAAGACACGCATGGGAAAGGCGACTTGTTGGGGTGAATAACCTTCGTAGAGATGCACACGTCCCTGCATGGCTGCCAGGGGAATGCATTCGGCTTTCCCCATCACCATTTGGCCGGCGTGGCCGATCGCGGTTGACCGCGGGAATGATGGAATTTGCTCGTAGGGTATTCGCGTGGATTCTGACAGTTCGTCGGCGAACGCGCCCAGTCCCGATCCTAGAACCAGCCCGATCCGTGGCCTGAGAGAAGTTTGCGACAACAAAAAAGTTGCGGCGGATTCGGCTGTTACAAAATCGTCATCTGGCATGGGCGTTTGAAAGTCAGTTCTCTGTTGTCAGTTCTCAGGTTCCGGTTTCTGATTTTGGAGATCAGTTGTCAGTTCTCAGGTTCCGGTGTTCAGTTTCAGAAATTCTTCTCGAACGTGCCGAATTCTTGTTCCTTCCTCCACTACACCCTGGCCCGTTCCCGAGGAATTTCTGGCAAGCCGCTGAGCTGCGGAATTTTCGAACCGGAATTGTACCTGATGCGGCCTAATGGCAACTTGATATGATCAATTCGATTCGCCGGAAATCCGCGCCAGAAGCAGTTTCGGCTGAGATTTTCACAATTTTTCTGGAGGGATGGTTATGTGCTTTTCCTCAACTGCTGCATTCACAAAGCTATTGAAAGGGGGTTGCTGATGTGCGTTATGGGAAGAGCGTTGCCTTGGCGATGCACCAACTCTGGTTCATAGGCCTGTGGACGGGCTGCACTCCATTGCAAATACAAGCAGATAAAGTTGCGTCATTTTCATTGACTACAAAAATAAAAGGAGTAAAAAGACACTCGTTCTTTGACATCTTCCCAAGTTTTCCCGGTTGGTGCGGCGTCCGGGGCTCGAGTTAAATCACCTTCTACACTGCAAAGTGACTGAAGGAGGGTTTAACAAGGGTCTATAGCAAAGTGCTGGTCGAGGCGAACAGGAAGAACCGTCAAAGGCAGGATAGAGTCCCGAGGCGTTAAGCTGGTTTATCCGGTTGGCGGTGAGCCCGGAGCCCGAGTAAAGATCGCGCGGAGCGGTTCCGCAAGGAAAAGCACCGAGAGCAGGTCGGCGAGGGTCTAAAGCGAGCTACTGGCCGAGACGAATGAGTTTAACACCACCTCGGGACTCTTAATGTTAGCGCGTCACCCCAAGTCCTGAGCGATTCGGCTCGCCCTCCCCTGCCAAGTTGAGCAGTCATTCAGCTCCGGGGGCGACGCTTTCCCGGCTTTCAGTCCTCCCACTACTCAGCAATTTGATTTTCAGGCTACGGAATCGGCTGCACTTCAAGTTTCTCGCGCGTCACGAGCCGCGCGCGATAAATGGTATTGCTTTCCGGAACCTCCGCCACTGCGTCCACATTCAGCTGGTACATTCCGGGCGGAAGATTCTCGCTGAATGGGATTTCCATATCTTCGCTATCTCCTCTCAACGTGAGGCGTTGATATCCGACCGCAGTGGCCCGGCCAATTTCATTCACTGCCAGAGCAATCAGCGTTAAATCGAAGTCCTGGCCTGTTTGATTCGCAAGCGTGACTGCGCACTCAATCCTTTTGCCATTGATTTTCGGGTATCGACTCCATTGCAAGAGAAGAGGCGCAACCACGAGCAACGTTAGTTCCCGACTTTTTTCGTGAGCAGGCTTGCCGCTGTCAGTGACGGTCACGGTGAAGCGAAATTCACCCCTTTCCATTGGAACGCCGCTCAGAACACCGTCTGGACTTACCGCCAATCCCTCAGGCAACGAGCCGCCGGTAACTTCCCAGCGGAGGGGGCTGATTCCGCCGCCTGCCCGCAGCTCGAAGCGATACTGCTGCCGGAGGAACGCTTTCGTGGGCGAAACAGTTTCGATAACGAGCGGCTCTCCGGTAGCGGCTGCTTGCTGGGCGAGGGATGTGGCCGAAAGAATAATGGTCAAAGCTAAGAGGCAAGCTGCGGACGGGTTTATGCGTTCCAACGGCGCACCTCAGCGCGTAGAACTGAAGCCGTGGCCTGCGCAAAAATGTCAAGGCGGAACTGGACGTCCGCACTCTTTCTGTACGGCTTCATGCGGCGCGCTTTCGCGTTTTCTGCTCCTGGATGCGCCTTGAAAGCAGAGCCTTGGCGCTTTCGAGTTCGGCGCGGCGTGACTTGCTCAACCCGCGCCCGCCGCGATTGATGAAGTAAGTCAGCATCCGCATTCCGGAGGATGGCCCTTTCGGCGAAACCTTCTTCGAGGCCAAAGTTCGGGCAATCGTGGCAGCACTTTTAGTGAAGAGTCCTTCGGGAGGATGCGTCGAATCTGTCTTTACTTTTGCGACCCATCTTTTTGGTTTCTTTGAAGGCATGGCATCTCCGTGTGTCATCTCAAACGTTGCCGCGACGACTTTGGCGGCTTCATTGGCGTGCTTTGCAACATGCCCTCGCGATATCCGGCTGCAAATTCTTTGCTGGTCCTTGCTGCGGTGTTGCCATGAGATGCTCCTTATGCAAGGTGTGATGTCGAGGTTCGAACAAATGGGAAGGGGCGCAGGATCAGCGCCCCGATTGTTGATTATAAGCTATGATTTTGCTGCAGAGTTGTTCCGTTATGAGTAAGGCTAGAGAGATCAACGGGCGAGAAATGCAAAGGATTACAGTGCGAGCCTGCATCTGCGCGCTGGTGTTGGTTCTTTTTGTTTCCTGCGGACATACGGAGGAACTCGATCTTTCGCGATTGAAGTTGCCGGAAGGATTTCATATCGCAGTGTTCGCGACCGCGCCCAATGCGCGGATGCTGGTGTTCAGTCCCGGAGGCGTGCTTCTGGTCACGGATATGAGCGATGGAAAGGTGCTTGCATTTCCCGATCCCAAACATAGCGGCAAAGCCGAGCGCACAGTGACGGTGCTAGATGATCTGAACGCGCCCCATGGCATCGCGTTTCACAATGGCAAGCTTTATGTTGCAGAAATCAACGCTGCGCGACGCTACGACTGGGACGAGGCGCAATTGAAAGCTACAAATGGCCAGAAGGTTGCCGATCTTCCGGGCAGCGGCGGCGGGCATTCCACGCGGACCATTGTTTTTTGGAACGGGAAAATGTACGTAGCCGCGGGATCGAGCTGCAACGTTTGCAAAGAAGATGATCCGCGGCGGGCCGCGGTGACCGAATACAACGAAGACGGCAGCGGCCAGCGCCGCTTTGCCTCTGGGTTGCGCAACGCGGTGGGGCTGGCAGTGAATCCGAAGACGAATACGATTTGGGCCGTGGACAATGGCCGTGACTGGCTTGGCGACAATCTTCCGCCCGAGAAAGTGAATGATTTAGGCACAAATGGGGGCAATTTCGGCTGGCCATATTGCTATGGCGATCGCGTACGCGACACTACGCAGAGTAAGACCTACGACTGCTCTAAGACAATCGCTCCCAAAGTAATGATGCAGGCGCACTCGGCGCCGCTGAACCTGATTTTCTATACGGCGAATATGTTCCCGGCCGAGTATCGCAACAACGTGTTTATAACTTTTCACGGTTCCTGGAACCGGAGCGTTGCGACCGGCTATAAAGTTGTTCGCGTCAAGATGGACGATAAGGGCCAGCCGCAAGGGCCACCACAGGATTTCATTACTGGATGGCTTCGTCCTGGAGAGACACGCAAAGGCGTGTGGATGGGTCGTCCCGTGGGACTGGCCGTCGGGCCAGAGGGAGCTCTGTATGTGAGCGACGATTCGGCTGGGGTGGTGTACCGGGTTACATGGGAGAAGTGAGAATTCGGGATCGTCGATCCCGCATCATATCGTGCCACGTCTCTGCCTGCTAATCAGAGTAACTTTTTCAACACCCACGAGATCACGATAGCTATTCCGAGCTGCGAATGGGCCTGGCGGTCCACCCATAACCATGAAAATGAGCCCATGATCCAAGAGCGATTCGCAAGGTGTAGACTACCCCAGAAAATATGCAATCGCGCCCTTTGCCATTCTCCGCAGGACCGATTTTCGCCCTGATCTTCTGGGGCGCTTTTACTTCTTGGGTACTGCCTGAAGTCATTGCCTGGAGAGTTAAGCGGTCAACCGACTCCTCGAACTGTCACGATAAGGGCTCTCTTAACCTCATCGTGGTCCTTTGGTGGACCGGAATAGCAATGGACTTTTCACTCTCCTTGCTGCTGCCTCATGCCGCTATCTCTTGGAAGCGAGCCTCACTGTTCTTCGTCGGGATTGGCCTGATGCTGCTGGGAATCGCGCTACGCTGGTACTCGGCAGCGGTATTAGGGAGATATTTTACGTTCGATGTCGCGACGCACAGTGGCCAAGTTTTGGTTGAGGCGGGACCTTATCGCTATATCCGTCATCCTTCATATAGTGGTGCCATCCTGACTCTACTAGGATTCGGTTTGTCCCTCGGAAATTGGGCGGGCCTTACCGCCAGTCTTTCCTCTCTGGGGTTCGCCTATGCCTATCGCATACCCATCGAGGAGCATGCGGTTGCTTCGGCCCTCGGTGAGACCTACAGGCAATATCTGAAAAGGACGTGGCGTCTAGTGCCGTTCTTGTTCTAAAGAGGGTGGTTTGGAGTGCACCCCCAACGAATTGACCGAGGATAGATGATTTCTAGACGCGAGTTCATGGTTGGGTCAGTTGCTCTTTTGGCCTCCTCAAGTGCCTCTGGCAGGCTAACACCACGATCTGAACCGACCCTAGTCAACGACATTCATTCCCAACTTAATTCCACTCGGGTGTCTGAAATCTGGCAGCCACGATCTCTAGAAGATGTGCAGAGAATCGTTCGTACAGCCCGCAAAGATGGGAAGGTGATCTCAGTTGCGGGTGGACGACACGCGATGGGCGGGCAACAGTTTGGCACCGACACCTTACTGATCGATATTAGGAAGGTGAGCCGAGTGCTCAATCTGGATCGTCAGAACGGAATTGTAGAGGTTGAAGCGGGAATCGAGTGGCCAGAACTGATTGACGGCTATCTCACCTTGCAAGATGGGGATCGCCAGCCTTGGGGAATTGCCCAGAAACAAACCGGTGCTGATCGACTGACATTGGCGGGAACAATAGCAGCGAATGCGCACGGTCGCGGTCTAAAGATGAAGCCGTTTATAAGCGACGTTGAATCGTTCGTTCTTGTAGATGCAACCGGGACTGTCCGGAGGTGTAGCCGAACGGAAAACCAAGAGTTATTTCGACTGGTTCACGGCGGATACGGCCTCTTTGGAATCGTCACTGCCGTACAGTTGCGCCTCAAGCCAAGAAGGAAGGTCGAACGGGTGGTGGAAATTCGGACCGTGGAGGACCTGATTGCTGCGTTTGAGAAGCGCATCGCCGATGGATTTCAATATGGCGATTTCCAGTTCTCCATCGAGCGTGACTCGGAAGACTTTCTAGACAAAGGCGTTTTCTCTTGCTATCGGCCAGTACCAATGGAAACGGCAATGCCACCCACGGCGAAGCAGTTGACCGATGAGAATTGGAGGCAACTCCTGTTTCTAGCCCACACAGATGAGAAACAGGCATTCGAAAGATACGCCGCTTATTATCTCTCGACGAATGGGCAGGTTTATTGGTCGGACACTCACCAGTTGAGTATCTACCCCGACAATTATCATAGCGAAATCGATCAGAAGCTCCACGCTGCTTATCCAGCGACTGAGATGATCACTGAGATTGACGTCCCAAGGCCGATGCTGAGGGGATTTCTCGATGAGGTCCGGGAAGACTTTCGCAAAAATAAGGTCGCGTTGATTTATGGCACGGTGCGTCTTATCGAGCGCGATGATGAGAGTTTTCTGCCTTGGGCGAAGCAGGCGTATGCGTGCACGGTTTTTAACTTACATACGGTTCACAGCCCCGAGGGGATTCAGCGTTCTGAGGATGCCTTTCGGAGGCTCATCGACATGGCAGGACGCCGTGGCGATCGCGCTGGCCGCCCTCGCCGCCGCGAGCTGCTGGGCAGTCCCGATCCACTTTCTTGGGTAAGCCCGGTCGTCGTACGCTTCCTGGGCACGGCCATTGTGGATACGCTTTGATTCCGGCTCGCCACTCTGACTCAGTCTGCCGAGCGACGTTTCGAACTGGTCTCCATGGAGCAGTCTGAACTGGTTCATGGATCTTGCGTGGCTAGTGGATGTTCTTAGTGCGACGAGGGCCACAGCTCCCGCCGCAAGCAAGAGCGCGCTCGCGATGGCGACACACACTCTGCGTCTTGAGGTGGTGGATTTCATCTTGCCTCCTATAGGCGCCAGACTGGGATTCGAAGCGGCGGTCAGTCAAGCCACCGCGGGAAAACAGTGGGTGGCTAGGGCTGAGCGA
>QIAB01000085.1:0-480 GCA_003225455.1 Acidobacteriota bacterium | reverse complement strand
ACAGAGACGGTTTTGTCAAGGCAAATCGCCGGGGCACTCCTTCGGAATGCAGTTCAGCCGGCTGCTTTCACGGCTAGATGGGCGACAGGTCGTGATTCTGCTGACGGAGGGCGCACGGCTAAAGAGGATGACCGCGAAACGTGGGGTTCTGTAGCGACACGGTTCTCGAGTATGTGGGTGCCACCGCTGCCGCCCCGCTCGCCACCCTCTGACAGCACAAATCGTGATGCGATAAGGCTCGCGACGTTTCTCGTCGTTCATTCGGAATTCAGACTCGATTTTGGGGGGATTGTCGGCTAACCGGAACTAATCTGGGATTCCTCGCGCTTCACTCGCCGTCCAGAACGGGCTTATGGGCGGGCAGGTCATTCCAACCCAAACAGCTCAAGTTGTCGCTTATGGGAGGCGGCCCTGCCCGTTCTGGCGGTATCCCCGCGTCCGAAATCAAATAATTCAAATCGGATTCTGCTTCACGTAACT
>QIAB01000001.1:2621-6468 GCA_003225455.1 Acidobacteriota bacterium | reverse complement strand
GGCGCCTTGCGGCAGGGATTCATGAATTCCGTAAAACAGATGCCCGCGCACGACTCGCAACCGGCGGCGTCGCTGCTCCGAAAAGGTCTTGAATCGTTCGGTTGTTGCGCGAATCCCATACGGATCAATTGTGAAAATCGAAAGCGGGCTATACTGCCATTCAATGATCCGGTTGAGTGTCGTCCCGGCTGTCTTTGGGATGTGAAGAAAAATCAGCGCCTCGCGGTCCATTGGAGGCACAAAACGTAGGCGTGGGAATTGACTCGGGCAACTGCACCTGAAATTGTCGCGCGTGGCACCCGAATTATTTTTCATCAGGGAAAAACTCGATTCGGTTTTACGCCAACATCAGAGCGGAACTGTCGTTTGCGATTGCCGGCAGGAAGGAATACTCACAACCCCACGACGTGGCTATCCTGAGAGCCCTTACGTGCTCCAAGCGGACATTAAGCCGATGATTCTTGAGCGCAGGATCACCTCTTCAACAAATGACACGCTTGGGATGTGGGAGGGGATCTAGGCCCTACAGCCGCCGTCCGATGTTGGGTTTGCTGCATCAGGGGCGACATTGCGGAGCTCTCGCGAGAGGCGCAGGAGTTCACGAATTGCCGTCAGGATCACGCGGATATTAGCGAGGAATCTGGTAACATCGTGGCAGCATAAGCTTCCTTAGTAGTTGCGGAATAGAGTCCTGCCTGGTCGGGTGCGACATGGTGAAGCTGCCGCCAAAGCCGACAAAGTTCACGAAATGCCTTGATGATAACGTGGATGTTTGCGCCGGACTGTTTCCCGTGGCGCCGCGGGAAATGGCTTACTTTGACCTCGTTTATGCGCATGCCAAGCCGCGTCGCTTGGGCCAGGATTTCGGTATTGACCATCGCGCCCACGCACCTGATTTGGACCCGGTCGAAAACTGCACGTCGGAATAGTTTGAAAGCACAATCGATGTCTCGAATTTTGATGCCCAGCACTAGTCGAACTAGCACATTCCATCCCCATGCATTGATACGACGGTGGAGCGGATCCTGTCGCTTTGCGCGGTAACCCGCGACAATGTCATAATGCTCTGCCCAATAAATTAGGTGCTGAAGCTCTCGGAGATCGAACTGCCCATCAGAATCCGAGAAGAAGATAAGGTCGTATTTAGCTGCTATTATTCCGCTTTTAAGCGCTGAGCCGTATCCTCTGTTCTGCCCGTGACGAATCACCTCAACTTCGGGGTATCGAGCTTTTAAGTCGTCGCAGATCGCATTTGTGGCATCGCTGCTGCCGTCGTCCACAATGATGATCTCCCAGCTGATGGCGACCTTGGAGAGAACCTTTACTGCTTCTTCTACTGTGCGTCTGATGTTGCCTTCTTCATTGAATGCCGGAAAGATTACAGACATTGTCGCGCTCCGCTTGGAAACTTCTCCCAGGTCGACCAACTTACGGGTAAGCGCCCCGCCTTCGTTCAAGGCGCTCAAATTCTCGACAGCGAGGTTGCGCGGAGTGTCCTTCCGAATCATGTCCCATGGGACTCTTACCACAGAAACGTGGCGCGTCGAAAGTTTATCTTAACAGGCTATAAAAGCCACATGCCGCTGGCCATCAAAAGGAGGAGACCGAGTTTCATGCGATGGCGACTGCCAAACAAATTTTGATTTGATCGCTGATGGCAGAAACGTTCTCACTACGCCAAAATGCACCTTCTGCCCCTGGGCTAAGATATTCATAAATAAAAAATATTTGGCTGGAAATCAGGCTCGGTTTTTCGCCATTTGCGGTAGCCCCCTGGAACGGAACGGAAGCGCCCTAGCGGATGGAAAGCCCAGCCCGGATGGGACTGGGCTTCCCTTTGTTATTTCTGCGAGGCTTCAGGGCCGAGTCTCTGAACCAGCTTCAGCGTGATGTGACTGCTGCTGATTTAACCGACCTTGCTGAGCGTTGGCCGACGCGGCAATGCGCGCGCGTCACTGTTCGTATCTCGGGCCGGCATTCGTGATTCTCGTTGTCGCTGACGCGCGAGAAGCGTTTTCGGACAAATTCGGACACTCGAACTGCGTAATTCTGCGCGATTCGTGCAAAGCTGGCATTCATGGCGAATGCGATTAACGCGCTAAGTTGTGCAGGTTTACGTAGAAATCGCGCTAATTTGCGAAATATTGGAAGCGGGTTCGAATCCCGTTAGGGTCGCTTTTGCTAATTTCGACGTATGAAAACACGACTTCGGGTTAATCGCAGGTACCTTTCGCATAACATCTCCATCGTTTGTTCACCAGGCGCCGTACATGTATAACCCGACAGTCGGTTTCAGAACGGTGTGGCTGTCAGGTATTACGGCCTCGTGGCGGTCACGGAGAACACGTTACCTGCTGGGCTGATAATCATCGTGCAACTGCAAACCCCCGCCCGAACTTACCTGAACACCTCGTTGGTGCGCCCTTGATTATCCTCTCAGAACGTAGTGGCCGTGGATCCACACGCGAGGATGACGACGCGACCAATGGCCGGGAACCCAGACGTAATAGGCATGGCCCACATAATAACCGGGGCCGCGAGTGTAATACGGCCGATCGCCGATCTCGACCGTGACGGAGCCTGGGTAACCGGCATAACCGGGCCCATATGGGCCATAACCCGCGTAACCGGGTCCATACGCCGGATAAGTGCCATAATAATCAGCGCATCCGCCTGCACCGATGGTCACTGAAAGGAAAAGGAGAAGAAGAATCGGCCATTTTGGCCTGGTTTTCGTTCCGTTCCCGGCGGAGACCGCCTTCGCTTCCGCGTAATCAACAATGTTCATGTTCATATAATCATATACGGATTAGACAGAGCTTCACGCGCTTAAATTCAGGAACTTTTGCATGGATGCCCCGCCGGGACCAGTGACTACTCACTCGCGATGGACTTTTGGAGATCGGCATGACTCGCGACGGGCAGCTCTACGATGCGCTGGCGGATCCAAGCTCGACTCAACGGCGCTAGTGGCCAACGGTGGTGTTGAGCGGCAATGCCCAACAAGGGTTCGAAATCCCGTTGAGGTCGCTCGGCATTTTTCTGCCTCGGCGGTTTACGATGCTGATGACCTTGCCGAGATCTTGGGCTGCGATTGCGAGCGACCCGCAGCGATGGACGTAATCAGACGGCGAAGAGAGACGCCAACACGAATAAGAGCGTACATCAAATTAACCTTCCGCGAGTGCTCAGGTCTACTTCGCGTCCACTACGAAAATGTCGCACTCGCCTTGCGTGGCATGATCAAAAGAAATCTTCTTTCCGTCAGGCGACCACTTCGGCGACGTGTTGCGGCCGTGCAGTTTGGTAATCTGCTGAGCAGAGCTACCATCGGCATTCATCACGTAAATTTCATAATCCTTGCCTTCTCGGTTCGAACCGAAGACTATCTTTGAGTTGTTCGGCGACCACCGAGGCCACCCGTCAAATGCAGGATTATTTGTCAGATTGCGCGGCGAGGAGCCATCTGCGTTCATCACGAAGATTTCCGAATTCTTTTGCTCGATAATCTTTCGGAAAACAATCCGTCGACCATCGCTCGAATAGCTGGGATACGTATTGATTCCCTTGTCATTAGTAATGCGTTTGGCGTCGGTGCCGTCGACCTTGATGGTATAAATTTCGTAGACCTCACCTTCGGGGGCATACGCCTGATCCGTATTGTCCCGGGCCGAGCAGTAGATGATGCGCTCGCCGTCCGGCGACCAATGCGGGTGAATATTGTCAGATTTATCGTTGGTTACCTGGCGTGCCGCCCCGCCGTCGGAATTGATGATGTAGATTTCGTTATATCCAGTGCGGTCGGAGATAAACGCTATCTGTTTTCCGTCAGGCGACCACTCTGGAG
>QIAB01000001.1:1046-2586 GCA_003225455.1 Acidobacteriota bacterium | reverse complement strand
CAGGTGAAAATGTTGGTTTTCCCGGGACGACTTGAATCGAACGCGATCGTCTTGCCGTCTGGCGACCAGCTGCTCTCTTCGTTGAATAATCCCATGATCTTTTTCGCTTCTGGAATCTGGTCTTACCCGCGTAGCCCCGGGAACGAAAAAGCGAAGAGGGCGAGGATAAACAGGAAGTGGTTCATTCTTTTGAGCTGGCTTACAGATCCGACAGAAACGGCTCACCCAACAATTGTCACCCGTTATTTTTCATAACGATCGTGCTTCCAACTAAAAAACCTCTGAGGTCAACATCCGAATCGGAATTGTACCGGAACTAACTAGTTTGTGGGTCTCCTGAATTCTTCTTCGTCCTCTAGGTCCGTGATCGAGCGCGATACCTGTTCGGTCGGACGCCAATTTGTCGTTCGAAAGCCTTGCTAAACACATCTGCACTCTTGAAACCGAGCGAGGTTGCAATACTTTCAAGATTATTTCGTGGAACTAACAATCGTCGCCGCGCTTCCGTGATACGAGCGTCGGCAACGAACTGGGCCGGGGCCTTATCAAAAGTTGCCTTGAATAACCGCGTGAAATTCCGGCGCGACATGCAAGCTCGCTGGGCGAGCGCGTCGACCGAGAGGTCTTGGCCCAGGTTGGACGATATCCAAGCAGGCAGGTCAGCGAAACGATCAGAGGCTTGGATCTGAAACTGTAAAGTTTCGGAATATTGCTCCTGCCCACCGGATCGTTTAATTTGAACAACCAGGTCGTGTGCGAGTTCCAAAGCGACCTGGCGTCCGTAGTCCTCCTCAACTAAGGCGAGTGAAAGATCGATAGCCGCGGCGCCGCCTGCGCATGTATAAAAAGGTCCATCCTTTACGAAGAGACAATCTGGATTGACACCGAGTTTGGGAAATCTCAGAGCAACATCCTTGGCAAAGCGCCAATGAGTTACGACCTGTCGTTGGTCGAGTAGTCCGGTGGAGGCGAGCGCGTAAACGCCTGTCCCAAGAGCTGCAATACGCCTTGTCCTCTGTGCGCGGCAACCTAGCCAATTCGTGATCTTCTTGTTGACTTTCGGGTCATGAATCCCAACGCCCCCGGGAACAATCAGCGTGTCAAGCTGCGGCGCGTTTTGTAGATCAAACTGCGGTTTTACGATAATGCCCGATTCCGTCACACAAGGTTCCGCGCTGATTCCGAGTGCTACTACGCGGTAGCAACAGCGCTCGCGCAGTCGGCCATTTGTCACCTTAACCAGAGAGAATACCTCGGCTGGACCCGCTAAGTCGCCGGTACTCATCTGCTCAAACACAAGGACGCCGATCTTTTTCCGACTCGCTGTTTCTTCAGGCTGGCCCTCGCTGGCGGCCGGCGCAACGCCCCCTTGGTTAAGGGCTGATTTTCGAAATAGTCGAAGCGGCGCCTCCAGGTGAACTGTCTTCGATCGGCGCGTTGTCCAATCGAATCCGGGCAGTTTGTTGGCGATCGTTGCCCCCATACACAGGTAAGCCATAAATCCGACAAAAACGGCTCATCACGATTAAGTAAGCTGGAC
>QIAB01000001.1:423-1007 GCA_003225455.1 Acidobacteriota bacterium | reverse complement strand
AAGGTCGAACCCATGGCAGCTTCCACTCGTGGTATGGAGCTGCACTCTGGCGCCGACGCGGTTGATTTATCCGCTGATACCTACGAAAAACTGCGCCGTCTAGCCGCGCAGTATCTCAGGTGCGAACGTGCCGAGCACACGCTGCAACCAACAGCCCTGTTGCACGAAGCGTTCTTGCGTGTGCTCAAGCAACCAGATCAGGCCTGGCGCAGCGAGACGCACGTGGTTGCGTTTGCCGCACGTGCGATGCGGCGGATCTTGATTAGCTACGGAGTCGCTCGTAAGCGTTTCAAAAGAGGCGGACCTGGAGCCGTCCGATTGCCCCTGGACGAAGCGCTGGATTTCTGTACTGAGCGCGACCTTAATATCGTGGCGGTGGACGAAGCATTGGAGGAACTCGAAGGTGAAGACCCGCGCCAGGCGCAGATTGTTGAGCTCCGATTTTTTGGCGGTCTTACAGTCGATGAGATTGCCTCAACGCTCGGTGTATCCCAAACAACAGTGAAACGCGATTGGGGGACAGCAAAATTGTGGCTGCGCGCACGACTGGCCGGTTGATAGGCTGAACCTCCTCGGCAAAATGC
>QIAB01000001.1:0-411 GCA_003225455.1 Acidobacteriota bacterium | reverse complement strand
GAGCACCTCAAGCACGTCCTCGCCGATGCCTTAGAGAAGACTTCGCCGGAGGAGCGCGTTGCCGCGCTTAAACGATGGTGCGCGGATGATACAGCGCTTCTCCGTGAAGCTGAGAGGCTTCTCGCCTGCGATACTGCGGTCTTCGAGCAATTTGCAGAGCTTGCAGGCGCACGCCTCAATCGAGATCAACAAGACCGGACTGGCGAACGGATCGGCGCCTACGCCGTCATCAGAGAATTGGGTCGTGGGGGCATGGGCGCGGTCTATCTTGGGGAGCGAGCAGATGGGCAATTTCAGAAGCAAGTCGCGATCAAAATTTTGAAGCGTGGGACAGATACTGATGAAGTGCTGCGCCGTTTTCGCAATGAACGGCAGATTCTGGCCAATCTCGATCATTCAAACATCACACGC
>QIAB01000040.1:49645-78460 GCA_003225455.1 Acidobacteriota bacterium | reverse complement strand
GCTGATGTCAAGTGAACGTGCTCTCCTGACTTCTTGGCAGAGTGGCCGGCCAAATCCAATTCCAGGTCCCCGGATCGGATCGAGGTGGGCCTGGGGGTGCTGCCTTCTTGGCGCCAGCCGGACCTGCGGAGGATGGCTCCGATGCGTGCCTGCAATTCGCGCGGACTAAATGGCTTCGGCATGTAGTCGTCTGCCCCCATTTCGAGTCCCAACACGCGGTCGAATTCATCGCCTTTCGCCGTCAACATCAAAACTGGCGTCCTAACCCGCTGCCTCAACTCTCGCAATAAATCAAAGCCTTTGGCGTCCCCCAGCATGACGTCCAGCACGATTAGATCGTAGTCACTGTCGACGCCTGCTCTCATCCCCTCTGCGCCAGAGTGCACCGCCGAAACCGCGAAGCCTTCCGGTTCGAGGTACCGTTTGACAAGATCACAGAGTTCGGGGTCATCGTCCACGATCAGTATGCGTGTAGCCTTTTGCCTTGTCTCTTCCGGCTTGGACACTGGCATTCCAAACGCTCCGCAAAGTCAATATGGACTGGCCCATCAAAATAATACTTGGATGGCTCCAATTTTGGCCATCTCCTATCGGTTCGCCTTTTACCCAGAATTAGCCGATCACTCCCGAGTTGCTGACTATTCGGAAGTTGCGTCGTGATCACTCTATACCGGCGCGTTTCTCGTTCTCATGCCGCCGACAGCACTCAACATCGGGATCGCCCCTGACTCAACAACTCCATTAGCCCCTTGCCGGTGCTGTGGCAGGTGTAGAGGAAGCCGACAACGCAGACGAGCGAGAAGTGCGCACACATGAGCTCCCAGAGGATGATGTTCCAGAGGAGTATCTAGATAAGGATTAGGCCCTGTGGCCTCTGAGCCTAGCCTGCCATTCAGTTGTTCAATTTCAGAGGTGTCGTGCCTTGCGCAGGAAGTTCTCGCCCCACCTTCCGATTCTCGCGGTCAGGTTTCTTATCTTTTGACCCGCTCAGCGCCGAATGGTCCCCAGTCCTGAAGCAATCTAGCCCCAACATCGTGACAGGACCGAATTATAATAAGGAGACGGCTCAAGGGTGGAATCGAAATGGCGGGAGCGACGGGACTCGAACCCGCGGCCTCTTACGTGACAGGCAGGCGTTCTAACCAGCTGAACTACGCCCCGATTGATCGAATTCCCTACACTCATTGCACATGCCCTCCTGTACCCTTCGATTTCCCGAAACTTTCTAAAACGCTCCAAACAAGTCTGTATTTTCAGACCGCTAGGGAGAGTGACGGGTTGAGCGATATACGCTCCGGTACTCACCTGCGACTCGATCCGTAGCGACTTCGCTTGAGTGTCACATGAACAAGATGACTGCCAGTGCCGACAGCGAACGCTTTCTGAGCGGCTCGGAAAAGTACGCCGCCTACCTCGAGACGCCCGAGGGCCGATTGCGCCTGGACCTCGCCTTTGCCAACTTGCAGGAGTTTCTGCCACAGGCAACGCGGTCTTTGCGTGCTCTAGATCTGGGGTGCGGCACGGGAGTGACAGGTGTGCGCCTCGCGCGTCTTGGTCTTCACGTCACGCTGCTGGATTCCTCGCCGGCGATGCTGGATATCGCGAAGCGCGCCGCGCAGGAAGCAGGCGTTACAGACAAGATCGAACTGAACCAAGGAGACGCCGCTCAATTGGCGAAGTTGTTGCACGCCGAATTGTTTGACGTAATTCTTTGCCACAACATCCTGGAGTATGTCGACGATCCGGTCGCTGTTTTGCGAGGGGCGGCTCGCGTGCTGCGAGATCCGTCTAGCGTAATCTCGGTTCTGGTGCGAAACCAAGCAGGCGAAGTATTAAAGGCTGGTATCCAGGCGGGCGATTTGGCTGCGGCAGAAGATAACCTCACTGCTGAGTGGGGAAATGAGTCCCTGTACGGAGGCAGAGTGCGCTTATTTACGCCAGATACCCTGCAGGCCGCACTGAAAGCACCGTCACTCGCGGTAATTTTCGAGCGCGGTGTACGCGTCATTGCGGATTACTTGGCACCGCGGATCTCTCGCACTGCTGAGTACGGGCGTATTCTTGAGCTGGAGCGCAAGCTGGGCAAGCGGCCGGAGTTTTCGGGAGTTGCCCGTTATACGCATTGCTTAGCGTATCGCTCAGGTCCGGTGATAGAGGATCGTCCATGAACAACCTCACAGTCCAGCCCTCATCGATCGCATCGCCCGTGTTAGCACCTGAAGCCGGCGTTTCGCTCGGACTCGGCCTCACGAACGAGTGTAATCTCGCCTGCGCCTTCTGCTACCGCGATCCAACGCGCGCGGATCGTCTCTCTCTGGATCAAGTGAAGGCAGTCATGGAACGCTTGCCCGTGCGGTCGGTGAATCTCGGTACCGGCGAGAACGGCATGCATCCCGACTTCAAGGCAATACTGGGCTTCCTGCGAACGAAACCGGTCAAGCTCACCATTACTTCCAACGGTCATAGTGTTGCTGTTTTGGAAGACGACGAGCTGCGCGCCTTCCATGACATCGAGTTCTCTCTCGATTACCCAACGCAGGCCGAACAGGACGCACAGCGCGGGCCGGGCAATTGGGAACTCATCCATCAGCAGGCAGAACGCTGTGTGATGCTGGGTATTCCTGTGACCATCGTTGCGGTGATGATGAAGTCGAACTATTGGCGTCTGGCGGATGTCGCGCGAGTAGCCAAACAGTTTGACGCTCCTTTGCGAGTGAATGTCTACCAGGCCGTGCGATCAGACATCTATGCCCTGAGCTATGAAGAGTACTGGGAGGGGTTCCGGCGCCTGTTTGCACAAACTGACGTGATGGCTATTGGCGAGCCGTTGGTTCGAGCGATGGCGGGACTTCCACCGCTCCGAGCGGGTTGTGGCGTTAGCACCGTGCGAGTGACGCCAAGAGCCACAACACAGCCCTGCGTTTATTGGCCGGGATCGGGAGAGCCGCTGTCGGACTTGACCGAAACTGGGCTGGGCGTTCTGAACTCTGCACCCTTCGAGCAGGCGCGGACTCTTCCCGACGCGTGCCAGCCCTGCGAGTTCCGAGACTCCTGTCACGGCGGATGTGCCGGACGCCGGCGCTTGCAAGGTGCACTACTACAGCCTGACTCTTATTGTCCGATCATTCGGGTCGAGCGCCCACGGCTCGAGATCTGCATGGCCGCAAATCGCGATCTGCCCAAGGTAAGCAGTTCGTGCACGACGGTGGTAATTGCCAGATAGGCGGATTCGAACTGGTTTCAAAGGTAGTTTCGGGAAAGGCATGGCCTCACAGGCTGCGGAAAAAGTCGCGGACCCGTGAGCAAACGTGGTAGAGCGGCGCTAGCGCCGCTCTACCACAGTGCAGCGGGCTTTCGTGAGTTTTTCCGCAGCTTGTGAAGTCGTGCCCTTCCCCGACATCCCCAGGGCAAGGGTTTGTCGCGACCCGCACTCTACGCCCTGATATGAGCGTTACGGCGTCTGCTGGAGGAAGTCGCACACTCCGTCCTGCTTTTGCGCCGGCGGATTGGGCGGCGTCATCCAGGGTGGGTTGGCAAAGTCGAAGAACTCCGTCATGTCCATCTGCGCAGCATCGCGCTGGGTGAGACTCGGAATTTGAAAGCGAGTTTCGATCAATCTCAGAATAGCCGTGTAATCTGCGACCGTGTGCGAAACAAACTGCTTCTTGGTGAAGGGAGATACCACCAACAGTGGAATACGGTATCCGGTGTGATTGAAATCGCAGTTGGCGCCGGTCTTCACCGTACAAATATCTCCTTGATTCAAATCGGAAGGAGGCATGCTATCGGGAGAGACCGCTGGTTGCGGCGGAACGTGGTCATAAAAACTTCCGCCTTCATCGAATGTAAGGATGAAGACAGAGTCCTTCCAGGATGAACTGTTCATGAGAGCATTGATC
Source organism: Acidobacteriota bacterium (assembly GCA_003225455.1). Taxonomy (GTDB): domain Bacteria; phylum Acidobacteriota; class Terriglobia; order Terriglobales; family Acidobacteriaceae; genus QIAB01. The sequence goes on along the minus strand of QIAB01000040.1, from coordinate 74,561 downwards.
TCTTTCGACACAAACGCCGCTCCGGATTGAACGTTCTTGTTGGGATGCTCGTCCAGCCCTGATTGATAACCCGGTTCAATCAAGGCTACTGAAGGAAGCGTTCCATTTGCGACATCCTGGAAATATTCGGACAAAGGCACGATTTTGTCCGGGTGTTGCGAACCGAACGGTTGAAAATTGCCGATGAAGGCAGTGTTGGGGTCGGTGAGATAAATTTTCCACGAGATGTTGGCGTTCTCGAGAGCTTCAAATATGGTTTTGTTGGACAGCGGCGTCTTTGGCGGATTGGCATGGCCGGCCGAGGTTGCGGCGAACAGGTAAAGGCGATTGGGCTGGGTGCGGCTCATCAAAGGCGAGAACCAGCGATCTGAGGTCGCGAAATTTGACGCCATAAAGTAGTAGTAATTCAGATCGTCGCCGGTGTAGTAACCCATCGCGCGGAATCCTTGAAGATCGAAGGCCGGCGCGTCGCCGCCGGTGGCCGTCTGGGCGAAATGAGCTGCCTCTTGCACAAAGCCGTCCAAGGTGGCAGTCGGCGAGACGGGATCGATCCGATTCCAGTCAACGTGGCTCTCATTCCATCCCGGACTCATGTTTTGCATGCAGACGGTGCGGAAGTGAAATGCGGTAATGGTTCCCGTGCCATCCTGCGTAGGGTTGGAAGCATTGGCCGGCTCGGCGTCGAACTGCACCGCAGGATAGCCGTTGGCCGCCCAGTAGTCCGGGAGATGACCGAAGTAGTGATCAAAGCCGCGGTTCTCCTGCACCAGGAAAATAATGTGATTGATCGATTGATTGAGCTGCGGATTGGCCTGCGGAGTTTTACTTGCAGAACCCAGCCCTCCGCATCCACTCAGGAAAGCGCCTGCGATAGCTAAGAACGCCAGCGCGATGTTCCGCTGCGCAAATCTGCGCGAGTACGATCTAATCATCTTTAGGCTCCACGTTACAAAACCCAGAGTGCCTGCTTCCGGTGCAGCTTGGATGAAGAGAGGTACTTAGGAGTTGGCCTGGAAAGTGCGTGTGACCGCGGTTTCAGCCGGCAGGTTTGCTAGTCCTTTAACAACTGCCGGGCTATCACGAGACGCTGAATTTCGCTGGTGCCTTCGCCGATAGTGCAAAGTTTTACATCTCGATAGAATTTCTCTGCCGGATAGTCTTTGATGAAGCCGTAACCGCCATGGATCTGCACGCCTTCGTTAGCGCAGCGCACGGCCACTTCGCTGGCATAGAGTTTGGCCATAGATGACTCGAGAGTAGTTTTCATTCCGGCGTCTTTCATCGCGGCCGCGCGGAAGGTCAACAGCTTGGCAGCTTCGATTTCTGTGGCCATGTCGGCAAGTTTCCATTGAATTGCCTGAAATTCGCTGATGGCTTTGCCGAATTGTCTGCGTTGCTTGGAATACTTCAGCGCAGCATCGTAGGCGCCTTCGGCCATCCCGAGCGAGAGTGCGGCGATCGAGATGCGGCCGCCGTCGAGGACTTGCATGGCGTCAATGAATCCATCGTTTTCCCTGCCCAGTAAGTTCTCAGGGGGAATGAGGCAATCTTCAAAGATTAATTCTGCGGTGTCGCTGGCGCGCAGGCCCAGCTTGTTCTCTTTTTTGCCGGGACGAAACCCTTTGGTTCCCTTCTCGACAATGAAAGCAGAAAGGCCGTGAGTGTGGGCGGCACGATCGGTGACGGCGATCACGACGGCGATGTCGGCATAGTGACCATTCGTGCAGAATGTCTTGGTGCCGTTCAGCAGCCAGCCATTTTTGGTTTTCTGGGCGCTCATGCGGGCGCTGCCCGCGTCTGAGCCTGAGGACGGCTCGGTCAAACCCCAGGCGCCGATGTGTTCGCCGGTGGCCAGCTTGCTGAGATATTTCTTTTTCTGCGCCTCGGTGCCGGCGAGAAAAATATGGTTCGAGCACAAGGAGGTATGCGCGGCGACAATGATGCCGACTGATCCATCGACTCGGGAAAGCTCCTCGATGGCGGTGACGTACTCGACATAGCCCATGCCTGCCCCGCCGTATTCCTGCGGAAAGACGATACCCATGAGCCCCAGCTTACCGAGTTCCTGAATTGTGGACAGTGGAAATTCGCCGGCTTCGTCCCACTTCATGACGTTGGGAGCGATTTCGCGCTCGGCAAATTCGCGGACAGTCTTCTTTAATTGGAGCTGTTCATCGTTGAGCTGGAAATCCAAGGAGCCTCCGGTTGAGATGGGCTAAAGGCGCTTTGATGCAGAACTTTTGATTAGAACACAGGGCGGGAGGGTCGAAAAGTTACGGGCGGGGCAGCGGACGAACAATGATTGACGCGGACCTACCGACCGGATGGTTTGAAAGAGATCTTCGGACGGCGGCGAAAATTCTTACGTTTGGGTTCGGAACACCAGGCGCTAAAGCGCGGACTCATTCGCAGCGGCGTGCCGGCACGAGTGGAACTCGTGCCCTTCCCAGATCGCTAGGCGCGTCCCTGTCGCGAACTCACCTAGCCGGATTGTCTGAAACTCGCTGGGCCGATTTCTTATTCGCCGCCCCGAAAATTCTTCGTGCCATCCAAATCGGTGCAACGAACACGTGGGCAGGATTGCTCAAGAGTGCAGGCTTGTTGCCCTCGATCAAATGCCCGAGCCAGGCCAGTGCAAATGCGGCGGGAATCAGCAGCAGAGCTATTATCCAGTGAAACCAGATCACGATGATGGAAGAGAAACCAACGGGTATTGCGATCATGTGCAGGGCGCGATTGACGGGATGGTTATGCGCACCATCATAGTGCGAATACAGTCCCACGAATCACCTCCCTATCGAGCGTGCGGCATTATAGCGCCAATTTCTGGAGACGATCATGCGGTGCTGGCGGGCGTTCCGCAATTTCGCAGCATAAGTTCCAAGGCCAAATTGTGACCTGCCGCGAGACTTCAGCGGCTAAAACCTGACTCCTGTGGCGGAACTTACGGCGCGTCTGAAGACGCGCCCTTTCAAATCGTTTCAACTTATGGAGCGATGTTTTGGGACGCGACACTGGACAGGAAGGTGGCGAAGACCTCGTTCGATAGCAGCCGGCCGCGTGAGGTTAAATGGATTGTTTCGCCATCGCGCTCTAATAGTCCTTGCCGCACGAAATCTGAGATCGCCGGCGAGAATGCTGCGACGGCGTGGCTGCCGAATGAGGCGGTTAGTTGGCTGAGATCGACACCCCGATTGAGCCGAAGACCGAGAAAGAAGCTCTCTTCCAGGGCGGCGGCCGGCGAGATAGGAATGCGTTGTATGCGATCGCCTGAAAGGAATTTGTCCAGGGAGTCGGGCGTTGAGAATCGAATGGCTTCGGTTGAACCCATAGGGGAAGAATTAGCAAAGCAGATTCCTCGCGGGCTAAAGAGTGTGCGTGAGAACTCTGTCGTCCCTCCGGGACTCACTTCACTTTTCGACATCCACCCGGCACTCACGTGCCGGGCTATCACACTCCGCCCCTTCGAGAGTGCGTGAGAACTGTTCTTCCGCCCCTTCGGGGCTTGCTCATTTTCCACTTTCACCCAGGGCTTGCGCCCTGGGCTGCATTCTGTCGCCGCTTCGCGGCTAAATTCTGGCGGTTTTGTTCCACCCGGGCATGAGTTCTCACACAGACCCTTCGGGGCTGGGATCCGATGGTCCGATTCCACATGGTTCCCCAAAAAATCAGTTCTCACGCACACACTAAAGTCCTCTCGGAATGACAAAGGTAAAGGACGGTTCTGTGCTTCGATCCCAACTTTGGTGGGCAGCATGGAATGAGCATCCACTCCGAAGCCAAGATATGGCTGGCGAGTCCAGTACTTCAGGTTGTGGCGCGAGGCATATCCCTTGCGCGCAAAGTTCGAAATTTCGTATTGGTGCACGCCCGCGCTGTCCAGCCGTGCGCAAGCGATTTCGTACAGATCGGCAATCAGATCCTCGTCTGGGACAAAGTGGGCGTGGTATCTTGTACCGCCCGCAATCAGTTCGCGACCGAGGCGCGAATCTTCGTCGACTTCGAGCATGTATATGCTGACGTGTGGCACGCCGGAATCAATGACCTGAGAAATGGAAGTATTCCAGCTGTCGACGGTCTGGTGCGGCAATCCGGCGATGAGATCGACGTTTATGTTTTCAATCCCGGCGGCGCGAAGGCGGGCGATATCGTCGAGCACTGTGACGCGGGTATGGAGGCGCCCCACGGAGCGGGACTCCTGGTCCACGAACGATTGGACGCCGAAGCTCACACGATTGATGCCCTGCCGCTGGAATAGATCGAGAATCGCCGGAGTCAGCGTGCCTGGAGCACACTCTACGGTAATTTCAGCTCCCGGCGGTACAACGAAATTTTGCGAAATGGTGACAAACAGGCGCACCAGTTCCGCTATATGCAGTACAGTGGGAGTTCCTCCGCCCAGATACACGGAGTCGACGGCACGCTCGAAGACCGCGCCGATTTGTTCGGTGATCTCGGCAGAGCGGGCGAGGTCTGAACAGACGCGATCGATGTAGCGCTGAAAGATGGCGCGGGAAAAAACGTCAGAGGCGAAGTTGCAGTAGCTGCACTTGGTGCGGCAGAACGGGACGGAGATGTAGAGGCCGAGCGGCATTGGCTTTATTATCCCATCTGCAGTGATCGAAACCTATGCTTGCTCGTGTGGTCATTACCGGATTCGGCATGGTCAGCCCGAATGGAATCGGGAAGGAGGCGTTTTGCCGAGCCATTCTGGATGGCAAGTCGGGTGTGAAACGCATCTCGCGATTCGACGCTTCGTGCTTGCCAGTGCACATTGCGGGTGAAATTCCTGAATTTGATGAACTCGCGTGGGTGGATGCGCGAGAGCGCAAGCACGTGTCTCGCGTGGTGCCACTCTCGATTGCCGCCTCCACGGAAGCGATTCGGGATTCGAGCTTGGAGCCTTCGTCAATGTCGATGGAAGAAAAACGCGAGATTGGCGTGATATTGGGGACTGGTGGCGGCGCGCAGGAATTTTCCGAAGAGCAGTACCGGCTATGGCACAGCGGGCACGTGAAACAGGTCAGCATTTTCTGTATTCCTAGCGGGACCATGGGAACGATTCCCAGCGAAATCAGCATGCGATTTGGTTTCCGCGGCTACAGCCATGTGGTCACGGCGGGCTGCACTTCTTCCACGGACGCGATCGGCTACGCTTACCAGCACATTCAGGCGGGCGAGCAGCCGTTGTTTCTTGTGGGCGGCGTCGACGCGCCGATCACGCCAGGAATCATCAAGGGCTACACGCTGCTGCGGGCGCTGACGCAATCCTGGAATGACGCTCCGGAACGCGCTTCGCGGCCTTTCTGCGCAGACCGCGATGGCTTTGTAATTGCCGAAGGTTCGTGGATGTTTATTCTCGAGGATTACGAACATGCCCGTGCCCGCGGGGCGCGGATTTACGCGGAGATCGTGGGATACGCGGCCACCTGCGAAGCCTTTCATCGCGTACGCATGAGCGATTCTCCAGAGGAGCCAGCCCGGGCGATCACGCTGGCGCTGGAGGAAGCGAGCCTCGGGCCCGAGGACATTCAGTACGTAAACCTGCACGGGACGTCAACCGAGATGAACGACCGTGTTGAAACCCGCGCCCTCAAGCTGGCGCTGGGCGAGCATGCTTACAAAATCCCGATGTCCGCCCTTAAGTCGCAAATCGGCCATGCTCAAGGCGCGTGCGGGTCGGCCAGTGTTGCGGCTGCATTGGTTGCCATGGAGCACGGACGCATTCCGCCAACGATCAACCTTGATCAGACGGATCCCGAATGTGATCTTGATTACGTGCCTGACACGGGACGACGGGTGCCGATCGAGCATGCTATCTGCAACTGTGTTGGGTTCGGATCGAAGAACTCGGCGCTGGTGCTGAGGAAACTGCCATAGCACTCTTTTAGAAGCCACCGGCATCCGGAGAATCTTGCTCACATTGCTGGCAAATAATTCCTACATCCCAGCCTGTAGAACTAACGGAAAAGTTCCTGAGAATGCGGCGTGCAGAAAGAATGGGGTCACACAAATCTTAATGCGGAGTCCACTGCGGATGGTTGGTCAACAAACCTTTCACAAAGAAAATTTGATAGGTGAGAAAAAGCCCGAAGGCAAGGCTGATCAGTCCGGAGGCCATCGCCAGTCTTTGAGTGAACCATTTTGATCGCGCTCCCGCATATGCGAACGCGGACATCATGCTGATGGTAATCAGCGACATGCCAGCAATTGTGCCAGCCCCGAATACTAACAGATAGGTGATCGCCCACTTTGAATTCGGAATACTTGCCAGCACAAGCAATGCGACGGCGGCCGATCCAGCAAGTCCATGCACAACACCTACGATCAGAGGTCGAATCAACTGGTAGGCCACCAAATTCGCTAAGCGCCGGTCGAGCCAGGCTAACGGTGTCTGCTCCGGCGTGTGGGTGTGAGTCTCCGGCGCGTGCCCGTGCGGATGAGTGTGCACGTAATCGCCATGGGCGTGCGCATGCGAGTGGATTCGCGTACTCGGCCGTGCGCGCAGAAAGCTAGCCACGTTCCACAAACCGAGGGCGATCAGCATGAAACCGACGGTCAACTCCATCGTGAGACCGAGGCGCGCGGGAATAACGAGGTTAAACAGAATGATGGCCGTGCCGACAATAAAGATGGTTAGTGTGTGCCCAATTCCCCAAACTCCGCCGATCAGCGCGGCGCGCCAGGGGCTCTGCTGGCGGCTGACGATCGTACTCATCGCAATTACATGGTCGGCATCAGTAGCGTGGCGCATGCCTAGAAAAAAACCGATCGCGACAATGGAAAACAGGCTGATCATCCCTGTGCGTGATCCTACAACAAGGACAAGTGATGCTCCAAAGCGCAAGTTCCAGAATATTTCGCGATAACTGGGATCGAGGAATTTTTCGCATTCCCGAGTTCGCTCAAAACGCTACAGTTGTTTAGAATACTGGTTTGCCCATGGACCTCTCCGCCATTCAGGCCACTCTGCGCGAGCGCAATATCGACGGCTGGTTATTCTACGACCATCATCATCGCGATCCTATTGCTTATCGCGTCCTCGGGCTGCCTGATGGTCTGATGGTTACCAGGCGATGGTTCTACTTGATCCCGGCGAGCGGTGAGCCGCTCAAGCTGGTCCACAGAATCGAGGCGGGACATCTCGACACTCTCCCCGGCACCAAGCATGTCTACTCGGGGTGGCAGGAGCTGTTCGAGCAGGTCAAGGCGATGCTCACAAACCATCGCGATATCGCCATGCAGTACTCACCCAACAACCTGATTTTCTACGTTTCGCTGGTGGATGGTGGGACTCTCGATCTGATTCGCGGGCTGGGCAAGAACGTGGTCAGTTCCGGCGATCTGGTTGCGCAATTCGAAGCGACGTGGAACGAAGAACAGATCAAGTCCCATTTCGCGGCGCGCGATGCCATCGACTCGATAACCTCAGAAGCATTTCAGGAGATCGGCAGGCGCGCCCGCGATGGCGGCACGACCGAGCACGCGATGCAGCAGTGGTTCATGGAAGCATTTCGACGCGAGAATCTTGTAACGGACGACCCTCCCATCGTGGCCGCCAACACCAACAGCGGAAACCCGCATTACGAGCCGGATGCCGGGAATTCCGCGCGTATTCGCGAGGGCGATTTCGTTCTGCTCGATGTTTGGGCGAAAAAGAAAACGCCAGACGCGGTCTACTACGACATTACCTGGACAGGTTTCGTGGGAAAGGCTCCTTCGGACAAGATGCGGGAAGTTTTCAACGTGGTCCGGCAAGGGCGGGACATCGGGGTGAAAACTGTGCAGCAGGCCATTTCTGCCGGCCGCCCCATAGCCGGATGGGAAGTGGATCGCGCTGTGCGCGCGTCCATCAAGGACGCGGGCTTCGGCGACTATTTCATTCATCGCACCGGGCACTCCATTGGCACCGAGGTTCACGCCAATGGCGCCAACATGGATGACCTGGAAATTCACGACGAACGCCGCATCCTGCCCAACTCATGTTTTTCGATCGAGCCGGGAATTTACCTGCCCGAGTTCGGCGTGCGCAGCGAAGTCAACGTGCTCGTCCGGCCCAAAGCTGCTGAGGTCACAGGTAAAATTCAAAGCGAGATCGTAATCATCTGAATGGCAAACTCCCCTGCAACTAAGAGTGTCACAGAACGCGCCGAAGCCTCGCAGCCGATCACAAGCATGTCGGTTATCGTTCCGGCCATAGCCTGGCTGATACCGGGCGCCGGACATCTGATTCAAAAGCGCTGGATTCGCGGCGTGCTGCTTATGATTTCGATTGTAACTATGTTTGTCCTTGGCTTGCTCATGGACGGACGCGTGTATCGTCCGAATGGCGGAGACATCCTGGACATTCTGGGATTCATTGGTGACGTTGGCGCCGGCGGGCTCTACATCGTAACCCGAGCCATGGATTGGGGGCAGGGGGCGATCGCCCATGCCACAGCGGATTACGGTACGAAATTTTTGATCGTCGCCGGGCTGCTGAATTTCATCAGCGTGGCCGACGCTTATCACATTGCGATCGGGAAAAAACCGTAGCCGAACTCAGTATTCAGCAGTTGGCTTGTAGTCTTCGATTATCGAAAGTTGAAAATGACTCTGGAACTCTCACATTTCAGCGCCGCCCTCTTGTTCTCGGTTTTTGCCTCGGTCGTGTTCGGAATCACGCAGCGCAGCGCCACGCGTGACATGGTCCGCTACGGACTGTATTGCTTCGCCTTATTTCTGGGTGGCGTCTTGTCAGCGGGATGGCTGATGTGGTTCCTGCGACATTAAAAGCAGCTCTTAGCTATTAGCTTTTAGCGATTTTTGCCATGCTCGCACAAGGCGCGAATGGGTAGGAGCTGGAAGCAAAAACCTAATAGTTGCTTTTCTACCCTTCCCACACAAACGCATCAAACACTCTCTTCACCTCAAATTCCAAATGGCGATAGAGCTCTACAGCGCGCGTGTTTTCCTCGGTTACGGTGAGCGAGAGTATGGAGAAATTGCGCTCGCGAAGATTATCTGCCGTAGCCGCCAGCAGCCATTCGCCAATCCCATGCGAACGATATTCCGGCAATACGCATACCTGGGTTACGTGGCCGACGTCGTGTCGCACACGCGAGCACAAGATCAGCCCGATCACATTTCTCGCGCCCTTGTGCACCGCGACGAACGATGAATCGGAATCGAATGTCCCGCATCCAGGAAAGCGCACAATATTATTCAAAAAGCGCAAGGACCCACTCAGGCTTCGATATTGATCGTTGATCTGCGAATCCACATGCCCGCGGTATGAAGTTGTAATCACCGCGGCGGCGGTCTGGTAATCCTGCTCCGACCATCGGCGAATCTGGATATCCTTGTCCAGCGCGTACCTAGGCGACTTCCCGATGTTGCCCAGCGGCTCAACCATAAAGAGCCGCCGATGGCGGTGGAAGCCCTGCTCTAAAAAAGGCCGTGACACTACCCCCGTTTGGTGCAACAGCAACTGCGATTCAATGCGATGAATTCCCGGCGATTGCTGCAACGTTTCAATCACGTGCATGAGCAGCCGCGACTCGACTTCCTGCGGGTTCGGCAACCGTGCGCCGTTCGCGACAAAGAGGTCTCCGATCACTCCCTTGCTGCCCTCGTACACAAAAAATGCGTAACCAAAAATTTGCCCGCGATCGATGGCAGCGTAACCCGGAAGAATTTTGGCATCCACATAGCGCAAGATCATGTCGGAAGAGCCGCTGTAGTCCCATGACAGCATTCGCGACCAGACATGAATCTCGTCATTGAGCAAAGAACGCAGATCAACAGAGGAAAAATGCCTGAGATCGAGAATCTCCACCGAGGCTCCTGGAGGGCGTTGCGGAAAAGGGTTGCCGCGAATTGGAGTGTATTGCTTCGCGGTGTAGGAGGGCAAACGGGAAGGACATGGAAAGTAACATCAGCACTCAACCTACTCTTTGGGACCGCTGTCTGGCTGAATGGCGGTGGCTGCGTGCTGGGTGCTTTCCCCCACCCAGTAATAATCCAATCCCTGAACGGCAAAGCTGCCTAAATACGCCACGCGACGCCCAGTCACGCGCTTCTCAACGTTTCTTTGTAATCCCTCGGGAGCCACAAGCAGATGTTCGCCCGAGGGCACCTGCCCCAACTCATACCGCGCTATGTTCTGGTTGCGATAGAACTGCAAACCGTATTCCGTCTCGCGGGAGACGAGCAGTACGGCCAAAGGCAGCCGCTGGCTATCAGCTTTTGTTATCTGCTCGGCCAGCAGACGCGCCGAGAGAGTCGCATCCAGCGATGGCGCGCCAAGCCGCAGAATTGCGGCAACGCACAAGACCACAGGAACCAGCGTAATCAGGCGCAGCATGCGTATTCCAGCATGCGCTCGTAGCGTCATCGTGATCCCAATCGCCAGCACCGCAGAAAATGCAATCGAGACTGCTGCCCAGCGTCCCCAGGGAATGCGATGCTGAAACACAATGAATGGCAGCATCATCGCGGGAACAATGGGCGCCGCTGCGACAATTGAATGCAAAGCTGCAAGAAAAATATCGGAGCGCGCGTTCTCTGCAATACGCGACCGCACATATTCAGCAACCAGCAAAGCCCCCGCCGGAAGTGCCGGCAAAATATAGCCCGGCAATTTCGATTGGGAGAAAGAAAAGAACAGCAGCGGGACGAGAATCCAAATCGCAAGGAATACGTTCAGCGACTCGCCGCTACAGAGCGCGGGGCGCTGCTCCCACCAGGCGCGCACTGTTTCCACCGCCGCTGCTACCACAAACATCGTCCAGGGAAGTAACCCAAGCAGCAGAACTGGCACGAAATACCAGACCGGCTCCGCATGGTGGAACAGATTCGTCGCAAAGCGCGCGAGATTGTGCTGCAAGAAGAACACGTGGAAGAATTCCGGGTTCCTGACTTGCACCGTGACGTACCAGGGCAGTGTTACCGCAAAGTACAGCACGATGCCCGGGACCCAAAGTGTGCGTACGACGGCGGCAATATTCCGAATTACGACCGCAAACACGACGATGATCACAGCGGCGAGAAATGGCGCGAGTGGGCCTTTCGCGAGCATCCCGAATCCCAAGAAACCATAGAACAGCGCCAGGTAACGCTTGCTGCCGCTCTCATACCAGTCAAACCAGGCGAGCAAGGCGATCGCACAGGCCGCAGCGAGGGGCATCTCCATGGACGCGGCGCGCGCAAATCCAATCACTCCTGCGAGAGACGCCGTTATCAAGGCGCCATCGAGCTCGAAGCCAGGGCGGAATCGTCGCAAAAAGAAATAAACGGCAAACACCATCAGTGTGGCATCAACTGCTGATGGCAGACGCGCTGCCCAATCGCTGACCCCAAAAATGCCGTACGCGAGCATGGCCTGCCAGTAGTAGAGTGCAGGCTTCTCCAGCCAAGGCGTACCGCCCAGGGTGGGTGTAATCCAATCGTGGCGCGCGAGCATCTCGCGGGCAATCTGCGCGTAGCGGGGCTCGTCGGCGCCAATAAGTCCGAAATAGGAAAGGCCGTAGAAGAAGAGGAACGCGCAGAATCCGGCCAGCAGCAGCCAATCTGTGACCAGCCGTGAACGCTCAGTCATGCGTTATTGCCGGTTTGCAATTGTCGATTGGAAAGCTCAGCAGAAAACGCGCAAATCTCATTCGGTCCTCGGCCGCAGCAGCGCGTAAACGCTGATCAGTGTCCATGCTACTTCCAGCACCACAAAGCCAATCTGAAAAGGGTGAAACGCAATATAGCCGAGGATGACGGATCCGACAGCGTTCAAGATGTTGTACCCCGCGCTGCGGGCATCTATCCATTTCAACTGATGGCCGGCGTAGGCGATGAGGATCAGGAGGGCGCCGGCAAAAGACACGAGCTGCCGCGCGAGTGAGATGTCCATAGAAAACTATTGTACGGAAGGAGTGATGTGAAGCTCGGCCAAAACCCTGGCCGTTGCCGCCGAGAGTGGTCCCTCCAGCGAGCACCCGCTGGCGCACTGATGTCCGCCACCGCCGAAGCGTTCGGCCACTGCAGCAACATTCCGCGCGCCCTTGCTGCGCAGGCTCACGCGGAAGCGCCCATCGGGAAGCTCACGGAAAAAAGCAGCTACTTCGACATCGTGGATGGCAAGAGCATAATTCACTAAACCTTCGCAATCCTCTTCCCTGGCGGCGCAGCGTTCCATTTCTTCCTGAGTTACCCAAATCAAAGCGAGCGGGCCCTCCCGGCGCAAATTGGAAAGCGCCGCGCCCAGCAGTCGCATCTTCGCCGTCGAATGTGCGAAATAGATGTTGCGCGCGCAGCGCACCGGATCGGCGCCGGCCAGCACCAATTCCCTTGCAAGCCCGAACGTGTGCTCATTAGTTCCTTGAAACATGAATGAACCCGTATCGGTCAGCACGGCCGTGTACAAGCAGGTTGCAACGTCGGGCGAAATTTTTACTCCGGCCTCGCGCGCCAGGCGGTAAACCATCTCTGCGGTCGCAACTGCTTGCGGATCGATCCAATTCACGTGCGCAAACGGTCTGCCACTGAGATGATGATCGATATTAATCAGAAAGCGCTCTTCCAATCCCTCAAGCCGCGTGCGCTGAATGCTGTCGCATTCCAGGATAATAGCGGCTTCGTATTCCCCGTTTACTCGATCGCACTGGACAACTCTGTCCGCGAACGGCAGCGGCCGATACACTCGCGGCACACCATCGCGCAGCACAACTTCCGCTTCTTTGCCCATCGAGCGGAGAATCTGGCAGCAGGCCAGCGCCGAACCGACCGCATCGCCATCCGGCCGCGCATGAGACGTCAGCAGGAAACGGTCGCGCCGCTCGATATGTTTGAGAACTTCTCGCAACATACAACTTCTAACTTTCAGCCCCTCTTCTTTCTGGTGCGCGTCAGCAACTGGTCAATTCTTGCCCCGTACTGGCCGGACCGATCTAACTGAAAGAACAGTTCCGGCGGATGGCGCAACTGAAGCCGCTGCCCCACTTGCCGCCGTATGAACCCAAGCGCCGCCGTTAATCCTTGCATCGTGCGTAACGCTTCCGCTTCATCGCCCAGAACCTCGACGAAAACCCGCGCGGAGCGCGCATCTTCTGCGAGTATGACCTGGCTCACGCTCACCAGTCCAATGCGCGGATCGCCAAGCTCACCCTCAACGATCGTTTCAATCTCCTCGCGCAGGGCTTCTCCCAGACGCTCACGATGGTATTTCTGCCCGCGCCGCTCCAAGGCTTTCCCCTGACAAAACGGATGAGAATATCAGAAAAATGAGCGCCAGCATGATTTTTCGAAGAGGGATCACGGGGACCTCCTTGACCCACAATTTATCTGAGGGAAGCGCTACGCTGCCGACCTCAAGCCGCAGCGTCCGCCGCGCGAGCGGCTTCGTTCTCAGGGCCTAAACGGTAGCTATTCCGGGCCAGAAGTCCGCTTGTGGCAAGTTGGAATTTCCAGTCCAGGCTTGCCGATTTCCGCCGCATGACACATCGACGGCGACAACGGAACGCCCTAGCGTGTGCAGTGGGAGACCTTACATTCTCTCAAACTCGCATCTCTCCACAGGCTTCTGGGTTATACTGCGCTCACGTTCTCTAAATTCTCTCGGGGAAGTGCGACATGGCTGTAAGAATGGCTGAAGAGGTATCCACCCAGGTTCCTGCTGACGATTTTCAGGCGCTGGAAGAAAAAGTTTATCGCACCATTGAGCTGTACAAGTCGGCGCGTGAAGCGCGCACCGCCGCCGAGCGCGATGTTACGCGCTTGCGCCAGCAACTGGAAGAGCGCGAGGAAGAGGCGGAAACACTGCGCCGCGAGATGGTCCGCCTGCGCAAGGAGCGGGAAGAGATTCGCGGGCGGGTAGAGAAGATGCTTGCCCAGATCGAAACCCTTGCTGAAGAGCAGGCTGCGAGCTGATTCAGCTTCCACCCTTGCTTCGCAATGATGGGGCAGCGCGTTCGAAAGCACTAGGCCCGAAACACAGGAGTTAAAGCATGGCAACGGCAACCAAACAGCAACCGATGAAGGACCCCGCCAACAGCGCCGTGCGGGTGGAAATTTTTGATCAGGCGTACAACCTTCGGGGTTCCGACCCGGAGTACATTCTCAACCTCGCCGAATACGTGGACACCAAGATGCGCGCCGTCTCCGAGCAGACGCACACCGTCGATACCTCGCGCCTCGCGGTCTTAGCGGCGCTGAACATAGCCGACGAATATCACTTGCTTAAGCGCAATTGCGACGTTGGCTCGACGGAATATTTGCGCCGCGCCCAACATCTATCCAACGCTCTCGATGAAGTCCTCACCGAGAAACGCAAAGCGGGATAACCGGTGCCCGGACTTTCCTCCTCCTCTGTGGTTCAAAACGACTTAGATAGAGAGACCGTCGACCCTGGTTTCCTTTGTATCCTGCCTTACCAAAGTTGCTGGCAAGCCGACTGCCATCTTTTTGCTCCCGCCCTCTTGCCAAGATGTCCAGAGTTTCACTAGCATCCAACCTGAGAGCCGGCCTGCAAGGTTGGTGATGGTGGTAACCGATTTTTGAACCAACACCTGAATGAACGGGGACTTGACTCGATTACATGATCCGGTGTGCGATGCTCCGCCATGCGGAGATGCCTAAAGGGTCTCGGCGGGTTCCCACCGTCTACGACGGGTTCATTCTCGGCCCGCCACACCGCTCAGTGGGTCGGCTTGTTTTCTTTTTACAGTACCGTAGGGGCGGAGATGCCCACGCATCTCCTATTCTTCGAGTGCACCTGGCTATTCCTGCTAAACTGAACGTATCAATCCCATTTTGCTTTGCATCTAATTAGCTGGTGCTTCCACGCCTTTTTCACATCGGCAACTTCAGTCTACCGACTTACGGACTTCTGGTCGCACTAGGAGTCCTAATCGGCCTCTGGATCAGCGTCCGCAACTCCGAGAAGCGGGGAATCAATAGCGATGACGCATGGAACTTCGGCATCCTGGTCGTCCTCTGCGGAATCGTCGGCGCCAAGATTCTTTACATCATCAATGACTGGGGCTACTACACCGCACATCCCAGAGAAATATTCAGCCTGGGAACGCTGCAAGCGGGCGGCGTCTTCTCCGGCGGACTCATCGCCGCACTCGCCACGGCTGCGTGGTACATCCGCAAGCACAACATGCCCGCGCTGGGCACTTGTGATGCGTTTTCACCCGGCCTGGCGCTCGGACACGCCATCGGCCGAATCGGCTGCTTTGCTGCCGGCTGCTGCTATGGCAAGCCGACTCATCATTTCTGGGGCGTGACTTTCACCAACCCGCTGGCCAACGAGCGGGTTGGTACCCCGCTGAACAAGGCTCTGGAGCCGACGCAGCTCTTTGAATCGGCTGTCGAACTGGCTAATTTTTTCATTCTCATATGGATGCTGAAGCGCAAGAAATTTGATGGCCAGGTGTTTGCCGCCTATCTCATTCTCTACGGCGTTGCGCGTTACTTCCTCGAATTTATCCGTGACGACCCCGGCCGCGGCTCCGTCTTCGGCGGTCTCATGACTGGCACGCAGTTGATTTCGATTGGTCTCGTCATCACTGGATCACTCATCTGGTACCTGCGCAGTGGCGTGCCGAAGGGTGTACCAGTTGAGGTTGCCCGATAACCCTAGTCGCTATTTCGATATGGCTAGTATCGCGTTCCAAAACTTCGCGCCATACGTTAGAAACGATTTGAAAGGGCGCGTCTTCAGGCGCGCCGTAAATTCCGCCAGAGGAATGAGGCTTTAGCCGCTGAGGTGAAGTCGCGGCAGGTCACCTTGACTTGGAACTTATATCGAGAAATTGCGGGGCATGACGCTATAGATCTCGGCCATCGCGATTTTCCGGTTCTCAGTTGCCGGGAGAACTTATAAAGCGTCAGCTGGCTGCGGTATGCTCTTGTGTCGCTGATCGTCCGCATTCATGTCTAAACCAAAGCTCTTAGTGTTCCCAGCTCCCGCGGAGGCTGCCGGGAAACGCCTGGACCAATTCCTTGTCTTCCACCTCCCAAGCATGAGCCGCGCCCGCATTCAACAATTAATTTCTGAAAAGAAGGTCCGGGTAAATGACTTGGAGTCCAAGCCGTCCTTGCGCCTGCGTGGCGGCGAACGCATCGCCCTTCTCGGCGAGCCTCAGCCTCCTCCACTGCGTGCCATTGCCGAAGAAATTCCCCTGGAGATCGTCTACGAAGACGACGATCTTGCGGTGATTAACAAGCCCGCTGGCATGATGGTCCACGCCGGTTCCGGCGCGACCGAAGATGCGCGCAATCGGGGCACGCTGGTAAACGCGCTGCTACATCATCTCGGCAAGCTCTCCGCCATCGGAGGCGAACTCCGTCCCGGCATCGTTCACCGGCTCGATAAGGCCACGAGCGGATTGATCCTGGTCGCGAAGAACGATGAATCCCATCGCAAGCTGGCGGAACAATTCTCCAGCCGCCATGTAAAGAAGACCTACATCGCGCTCGTACACGGCTGGGTGAAGCCAGGGCGGGGCACGATTTCCAGCGGCATCAGCCGCGATCGCATTCGCCGAACCCGCATGACGACCCGCCGCCAGGGTGGCCGTGAAGCCATCACGCATTACACCGTGCAGCGTAGAATCGATTCCAGTTTCGGCAAGGTCACACTGCTCGAACTGCGAATCGACACCGGCCGAACCCACCAGATTCGTGTGCATCTCGCTTCTCTCGGTCATCCGGTGGTAGGCGACACGCTTTACGGCGCCCCGCAAAAACTTCGTGCCCGCAACAGCGAAACCCTCTCTCTCCCCAGAAATTTCCTGCATGCTGCGGCTCTACAGTTCCATCATCCGCGAACCGGCGTCGTACTGTCTTTTTCTAGCACACTGCCGGGCGAGCTGAATCAATTTCTTGCCCAACTCGAGTAGAGGGGGTGGCCTCTGTTCCCTCCGTGGTTTAAGCTTTTCTCGTATGACCGAACAAGAGCTCGGCCAGCTCCGTCGCGAGAAGTGGCGACTCAATAACAATCCTGTGCGCACGCTCGACGACGCCCGCGCCTTCATCGAGTCCGTAGGCTTCTGCCTGATGTATCCGCTTCGCCCACAGTTTCTCGTGCCCACATTCATCGGCGCATGGTCGGGCTCTGACCGGCGCCTTCCTACCCAGCAGCACGCCTTCGCCGACCCGCGTGCGCGAGACGCCACCGAGCTCATGGTCCGGCTTCTTCGCGACCGCTCGGCCTACGAAGCCAATCTTTTCGAGGAAAACAATGCCTTCCTGCTGGCTGCCTCCATCTTTCCCTATTTCTACGCGCTCGTCGGCGAGCACAATCCCAAGCAGCCGCCCAAACCCGGTCCGCGTTCAGGGTATTCGCAGTTGGCCTGCGACGCGTTTGAACTCATCCGCCGCGCGGGGCCTATCTCAAAACAGAAGATGCGTGAGATCCTGGGCGGCAGCATCTCTTTCGTAGCCCTCGACCACGCACTCGGCGAGCTGTGGTCCAGGCTGCGTATCACTCGCGTCGATTACAACACCGGCGAGGGCGCTTTCTGGGACGTTCTCTATCGCTGGGCTCCGGACGCCGTCCGCGAAGGCATCAGCCTCTCAGTGGGAGAAGCCCTCTCGGCGCTTCTTTCCAAATATCTCGATTGCGTGATCGCTGCCGAGCAGCAGGAATTGGAAACCTTCCTCGGCAATTTCGTCCCGCGTTCGCGTGTACGCGAATCCATGAACGCGCTCCTCGCCGCCCGCGAGCTGACGTTCACCCACGTCGGAACCCGTTCCCTCCTTCAAATCGCGCCCGCCAAAGCCGCCCCCAGTTCCGGCTCGCGCGCTGTGCAAGCGGTTAGTGGTCTGAAGAAAGAATCCCATTAATCCCAGGCAGCCGCTGCAAACGAGCGGCCTGAGCAACCATCGAAGCTGGCGATTCGAGCAACTAGCCGTCGGATAAAAAGGCTAGGTAGAGTGGAAAATGCGCGTAACTCGTGCAATCGCTGTTATCAACAGTCACGCTTTTAGTGTTTCTACGGAACGTGCACAGCCGCAAGGGGCGGCGTGAGATCATTTCGGGCTATGATCAAAAATGGAAGCGTTATACGGACGCTACTGGGGAAAGCGAAGCAATTATCTTTATCAGTCTGCGTGGAGACATTTTGCGATTCACGGTTGTGACCTTGCTCGCGTGCCTTGCGGCAAGTAACTCCGCGGTTGGGCAATGGATGGGAAAGCAGACAGGGTGCTACGCGGATTCCATCGTCGCAAATCCGAACCGGCCGACGGTCGCAAATCCTGCCGATATCACGCAATACGGCGTATTGGAACTGGAGTATGGCTGGGATCGGCTGTGGCCCGTGGCGGGCGTCAAGCAGACGTCTGTCGGTGGTCTTTTGAAGTTTGGGATGCTTTGTGACGTTGAGTTGCGCTGGACCACAACCTCGTTCTTGTCACAGACTGACGTGAGCGGTACACAGCGGAGTTTTGGAGACAATTCGCTTGGTCCGCAGATTCGGATTTACCGGCAAACGAAACGAGTGCCAACCCTGGCCTTCAACTACGCCATCAAGATACCCTCGGCCAGCACGGAGGATGGTTTGGGAACGGGGCACGTGGATCACGCATTTACCTTTCTGGCTAGCAAAGATATCGCGCGATTTCATTTCGACTTCAACGTCACCCAGCTCCTGATCGGGCGTCCGAACATGGCCGGCTTTTACAAGAACCAGCAAGTGAATCTCGCGTTTTCACATGTCATCCGCGGCCGGCTTCAGTTCACAGGGGAATTCTATGGTGACACCCAACTCAACCGAACGAAGCCGGGGTTCGCTTCTTCGCTATGGGCGTTGACCTACACAGTTGTTCCGCGGCTGGTGATTGATGGCGGTTTTGAAGCGGGCCTGACTTCTGGCGGGCCGCAGCGGCGCGCCTTTGTGGGAGCGACGTACTCGATTGCAAATCTCTACCCCGGATGGCGGCGGAGGCGATCAAGCAGTCCAGCTGATTGATAGGAAATATCGACTGGCTAGCAGCCGGCTCCGGCTTAGTTCTTTTTATTGGAACCCATCATCTGGGCGAGGACAGCAGCGTCGAACTTGGAATAGTACTTCTTCACGTCGTTCGCTCCGTACTTGGCGCGGAATTTCTCTACCACGGACGACACCTGTTTGGCGACAGTGACTGGAACCGCCTTCAATTCAGCCCCTGCCCCACGCGCATCGATCCGAATGGACGGTTTCTTGAGGACAGTTCTTGTACCATTGTGTATCTGACCCCTGCACCGGCAGAAGGTAAAGCTTGTCGTCCGCCAATACGAACCAGACCGGGATTGAGATAGTACGCCCTGACTTTCTGCCGGTCACAATGATGTTAATTTCGCGATACCGGGAAAGGCGGTCTTTTAGAGCATCGTTCTGCGCTGGCATGTGCACTCCTGTTCCTAACTACTAGCCTAAAACTCTTTGCTTTCAGGCTTAAGAAAACAGCTCCTTTGCGATCATGATGGCGCTCATTGCGTTGGGCCAGCCTGAGTAAAACGCGAGATGAGTTATTGTCTCAATCAGTTCCTGCTCTTTGACTCCGTTTTCTACCGCTTTACCGAGATGGAATCGCAGCTGGTCCGGGCGATTCAATGCAATCAGCGCGGCCACCGTAATGAGGCTGCGATCGCGCGGTGATAACTCCTTGCGTTCCCAGATGTCGTCGAAAAGCACTCGGTCAGTGAGTTCAACCAACTTGGGAGCAAAGGTACCGATTAACTGCTGTGCTGCGTTCGAAGGTTTACTCAAGGTCGTTACTCCTTCCGATTTAACTGTGGTGCTGGACATCGCCTGAGAAGGTTAACGGCATTTGCCGATCTGTCAGTAATGTTCCCACGCAACCGACCAGTGTTCGTCTGGCCGGGACGATTTGATTATCAGTTGGCCGTCAGACAACTGGAACACGCGCGGAAGATCTTTTCCCACAAGTCCCCGCGTAACCGATCCCTCCACGTGATGCGTTAGCGTATGCGCCTCTTCATTCACCTCGTAGCTACCGAAGGAGGCCTCATATCCGCCCTGAACGTACTCATTGGATAGAGCGGACTCCGACTTCGGGAACATAATCTGCACCGACATGTGGCCGTCACCCGTGTAGAGCAGCATGCCCTTCCTATCTGTAATGCGATGCACTTTTCCGTCCGGTCCTGGTTCTTCCATCCAGGCCAGACGCCACGCTCCGACCAGCTTCTCCCTTGCAGAACTCTCGCTTGCAGAAACATGGCTTGCGTCCTTCTTTTCTGCGGATTTTTCTGCGGACTGGGCCCGCGAAAGTCCACTAAGAGCCGCGATAGCTGCCAACGTCAAACAAGGTAGTGCTTTCATGCTCAATTCCTCCCGTCACAATGGAAGCGCAGAGCCATGGCATCCCCCGACGCCGAAGCAGACTTCTTTAGTTCTTAGCCTTATCTTCATAGTGTTTGCGCGCCACTACCGCTCAACGGTTCACGAGTTTCTGGAACTCCTCCGGGTACCGCGCCCCTTGCACCGGGATCTTCGAAGCTGCGCTTTCGAGTTGGCGGAGATCGTCGCTCGTAAGTTCGACGGCGGCCGCTCCGATGTTCTCTTCGAGACGACGAAGCTTGGTTGTACCCGGAATCGGGACAATCCACGACTTTTGAGCAAGCAGCCACGCGAGAGCGATCTGGGCAGGTGTCGCTTTCTTCTGCTCTGCAAACTTGCCAATCAAGTCAACCAGCGCCTGATTCGCTTTCCGGTTCTCCGGCGAAAAGCGAGGAACGATGTTGCGGAAGTCGGTCTTGTCGAACTGTGTGTCTTCACTGATCTTGCCGGTGAGGAAGCCTTTACCTAGCGGGCTGAACGGGACGAACCCGATGCCGAGTTCCTCGAGCGTAGGTATCACTTCCGCTTCAGGCTCTCTCCACCAAAGCGAATATTCGCTTTGCAATGCCGTGACCGGCTGAACCGCGTGTGCGCGACGGATGGTCTGTACGCCTGCCTCAGAGAGTCCGAAGTGCTTCACTTTGCCCTGCTGAATCAGCTCCTTCACCGCTCCCGCGGCGTCTTCGATCGGCACGTTCGGATCGACTCGGTGTTGGTAGAACAAGTCGATGACATCGGTCTTGAGACGCTTGAGCGAGGCCTCGGCGACCTGCTTGATGTGCTCTGGGCGACTGTCCAGGTCACTCCAACGCTGTCCATCTGGCCCGGGCTTGAACCCGAATTTGGTGGCAATCGCCACTTGGTTACGAACTGGAGCCAAGGCTTCGCCCACGAGTTCCTCGTTGGTAAAAGGACCATAAACTTCAGCGGTGTCGAAGAACGTTATGCCGCGTTCGACGGCCGCCCGAATGAGGGAGATCATCTCCTGCTTGTCCGCAGCCGGACCTAAGCCGAAGCTCATTCCCATACAGCCGAGCCCGATGGCCGACACTTCCAGGTTGCTCTTTCCTAGTTTGCGTTTTTGCATTGTTTCTCCTTCCGGATGCCATCACTGGCCCTCAACTGACCTGACCTCAGATGAGAATAGACTGCTGACACTTTACGCCCGCCGTCGTGGAGCCCAGTATATAATCGCGTGACTTCCGAGGGCCTGCTCTACCTCAACTAATCCGATCCTACACAGAAGGAAAATTGTCTGCGCCAGCCATTGTCGCCGATGATGTTGCAAGTCGCGCCCGGCGTCGGATCGCCTTGCGTCTTCTGCCCTATGTGCTCCTGATGTACGTGATTGCTTACCTGGATCGCAACAATCTTGCCACTGCGGCCCTGCAGATGCCCCACGATCTCGGCTTTGACTATCGCGTGATTGGCTTCGGGGCCGGCATCTTCGCCGTCGGCTACGTCATTTTGGAAATTCCCGGCACCATCATCATAGAGCGTTGGAGTGCACGGCGCTGGCTCTCGCGCATCATGGTCTCCTGGGGGATCGTCACCGTCGGGATGGCCTTTATCCGCACACCGCATCAGTTCTACACGATGCGGTTTTTGCTGGGACTGGCGGAGGCGGGATTCTTCCCTGGAATCATCGTGTACCTCACCCACTGGTTCATCTATGAAGATCGCGCCAAGGCGGTGGCCGGCTTTATGGCTGCCATTCCCTTATCTTTCGCGGTGGGTTCTCCAATTTCGGGATTGCTGCTGGGAGTTCACTGGTTCGGCCTGCACGGCTGGCAATGGTTGTTCATTCTGGAAGGTATGCCTGCGCTGATTTTCGGCGTTGTCACGTGGTTTTATCTCACCGATTGGCCGCATCAGGCTAAGTGGCTGCCCGCGGATGAGCGGGAGTGGGTTATCCATCAACTGGAGAGCGAGAAGCGCGCCAAAACATCCGTCCGCGCCTACTCTGTGTGGCAGGCGATCCGGCATCGCGACGTTCTCATCCTGACTGCGTTGCACTTCGTGCAGAATTGCTCGGCATACGCTCTGGCCTTCTGGCTGCCCACCATGCTCAAGCGTTTGTCGGGACTGAGTGATTTTAGGGTAACCCTGCTGGTGGCTCTACCTAACCTGCTTGGCTTTGTTGCCATGCAGGTGAACGGATGGCATTCCGACCGCACTGCCGAACGGCGCTGGCACACCGCGATTCCGCTGTGGGTGACGGCGGCTGCGTTCCTGGCACTAAGTGTGAAGGATTGGGGAACCATACCTTCTCTTTTCTTATTCTCAATTGCCGCCGCCAGCCTGCTCGCCTTTTTGCCCAGCTTCTGGTCCATGCCGTCCGCATTCCTTTCTGATTCCGCCGCCGCGATGGCTACCGGCACTATCAACTGTGTCGCGGCAGGGCTTGGGGGCTTTCTCGGACCGGCTTTTGTCGGTAATCTGGCCGCACGAACTCACTCGTTCAGGTCCGGCTTTGCCGTCCTGGTCGTGGCGCTGGTGATTGCAGGCGTGTTACCTCTCACCGTACGCGTTCGTGGTCACGTCGTAGCGCCTTCAGTCGGTCAGTGACCGCTTATCCAATCGTTGGGACCGGTACGCCTGCTCGCCCAGTGCAATGGCTCCGAGGATTCCGGCGCGATTACCCAACCCGGGCGGAATCACATACTGGTCCAAGTCTTCCATCAACTCGCGCGCGCGCACATAACCATTGAGCAACCTCGCCAGCTCTGCACGGATCATGGGAAACAGCCACGCCTGCTGCATCACTCCGCCGCCAAGCAAAATGCGGCGCGGCGATATGGTGCATACCCAATTGGCCAAACCTAGCGCCAGATAATGCGCCTCCAGTTCCCATCCCGGATGGGCAGGCGGCAGATTGGTGCCCGCCACTCCCCAGCGTTGCTCGATTGCCGGACCGGATGCTAATCCCTCCAGACAATCGCCGTGAAACGGGCAACACCCACGATACGGATCGCGGTTCAAATCGTGCGGCACTCGAATGTGTCCCATCTCCGGGTGAACCAACCCATGGAGCACGTGACCGCCAACGATCGCGCCGCCGCCGATTCCGGTGCCAATCGTAAGGTATAGAAAATCCGAAATTCCCTGTGCCGCTCCCCATCGCGCCTCCCCCAAAGCCGCCGCATTTACGTCGGTATCGAATCCTACGAGCACGTCCAGAACCTTGCGCACAGCCCCCGCAAAATCAAAATTCCGCCAACCTGCTTTTGGCGTCGAGGTGATGAACCCGAAGCTTGAGGAGTCTGCGCGCAAATCCACCGGCCCGAATGAGCCGATTCCGACCGCTTGCAAGTTGCCTGCGGAATTTTCCTGTAGAAATTTGACCGAAGCGGCTACGGTGCATTCAGGCGAAGTAGTTGGAATTTCGGCGGTCTTCAGATCCTCCGGCCCGCTCCCGGCGCCGCAGACGAACTTCGTGCCACCAGCTTCGATTCCGCCAAACATTGTGAGTCGACCGTTGGGAGTCTGCCACAGCAGCCGCAAATTGCAAAATTCGAGTCCTTCTTCCACGTGCATCGTGGTTTTTCACCCGTCGCGTGTACAATTCTTCTGCTCCCGAATGCACGACGCCCCCTCGCGCAAACTCATCATCGCCATTGACGGTCCAGCGGGCGCTGGGAAGAGCACCATCGCCTCACGGCTGGCTCGCAAGCTGGGCTATGTCAACCTCGAGAGCGGAGCGATGTACCGTGCTTTGGGACTCAAAGCTATCGAATGGGATGTTTCCTTCGAAGACGAACCTGCGCTCGTCAAACTAGCTCATGACTCCCGCATTCAGCTCGAGCCTACTCTCACCGGCAACCGCGTCCTGCTCGATGGCCGTGACGTAAGTGAGCGTGTCCGCGAACCCGATGTGACCGATGCCGCCTCGCGCGTCTCCGTGCATCCGAAAGTGCGCGAGTGGATGGTCGCCCGCCAGCAGGAAATGGGCACCGGCGGAGGCATCGTTATGGAAGGCCGCGATATTGGGACCAAAGTCTTTCCCAACGCCGACGTTAAAATCTTTCTCGATGCCGACCCTGTGGTCCGAGAACAACGGCGCTTGCGGCAGCAAAATGTGAGAGACGCATACAGTGAAGCTACCGCTGCTGAACTCCGCGAGCGTGATCGCCGTGATCGCACGCGCGCCGCCTCTCCGTTAGTGGCCGCTCCCGATGCGCTGATACTCGACTCGACCAGCCTGTCTGAGGATGAGGTGTTGCGAAGGATGGAGGAATTGGTGAAGGCGAAAATGGAAGTGTGACTTCAAGGTCATCAGTTCAGGGTCGCGAGTGTTTTGATCGCTTGGTACCCAAGGTTCGCGCCCGGTTTTCGGCGCTAACCTGGGCGGAGAAACATTCTCGCGGTTGTCCCGCAGGTTGCCGTTCACGATCTCGAACTGTCCTCCTAACCGACTGCAAGATTGACTTGCCGATCTACCCCTCATAACATTGCGCGGATCATATGATTGGCCAGACCATCTCTCACTACCGCATCGTCGAGAAGTTGGGCGGCGGCGGAATGGGTGTGGTCTACAAGGCCGAGGACGTAAGACTACACCGCTTCGTGGCTCTGAAGTTCTTGCCTGACGAGGT
>QIAB01000040.1:24709-49600 GCA_003225455.1 Acidobacteriota bacterium | reverse complement strand
GCGCAGGCCGCGTCCGCGCTGAATCACCCCAATATCTGCACCATTTATGACATCGGCGAGCAGGATGGTCGCGCCTTCATCGCTATGGAGTTTCTGGACGGGATGACCCTGAAGCACCGCATCACCGGGCGTCCGCTTGAAACCGAACTGCTTTTGTCGCTGGGGATTGAGATTGCCGACGCGCTCGACGCCGCCCATGCCGAAGGCATCGTCCACCGCGATATTAAGCCCGCCAACATCTTTGTCACGAAACGAGGTCATGCCAAGATTCTTGATTTCGGGTTGGCAAAGGTATCATCGCTAACTAGCAGGATGGTGGAGGCCACTGGTGTCACAGTTGGGGCAACGGCGGGAGTGAGTGCCGAGCACTTGACCAGTCCCGGCGCAGCCCTGGGCACGGTTGCGTATATGTCGCCGGAGCAGGTGCGGGCCAAGGAATTGGATGCCCGCACAGACTTGTTCTCCTTTGGTGTGGTGCTGTACGAGATGGCGACTGGCACCTTGCCATTCCGAGGCGAGAGTTCGGGAGTCATTTTTGACGGGATCATGAACCGGGCACCCGTGTCCCCAGTGCGATTGAATCCTGACTTACCGCCCAAGCTGGAAGACATCATTAACCGGGCGCTGGAGAAAGATCGGGAACTGCGGTATCAGGGCGCAAAGGAGATGCGTTCCGAGTTGCTACGTCTGAAGCGAGACACGGAAACGGGACGAGCGGCGGCCTTCACCACCTCCACTGACGCAGGCGGAACTACCGCCCGTGCAGCTCAGCCCGCCGCTGATGTAGCGGCGGGCGTCCCCGCCCGTCTTAGAACAATCGCCGGGCTCGCCGCCGTTGTCATCGCCGGTGTGATCGCTTTTGTGTTATGGCAGGCGCGGCACCGCGCCGCTTCTCCGCTCAGTTCCGTCAACCCGACCACGGTCGGGGTTCTTCCGTTTCAGAATCTTGGTTCCGACAAGGATACGGACTTTCTGCGACTAGCCCTGCCCGACGAAATTGCCACCGCCTTGAGTTACGTGCGCTCGTTGTCCATCCGTCCCTTTGCCACCACCAGCAAGTACGTCGGCCCAAGCCTGGATCTGCAGCAAGCCGGACGCGAGATGCGAGTGACCGACATCGTCACCGGCCACTACTTGAAAGAAGGGGACCAGTTGCAGGTCACGCTGGAGGCAGTGGATGTGGAGAATAACCGCACCGTGTGGCGGGACACGCTGAATGTCGCGGCTTTGGACATGATCGCCATGCGGGGGCAGATCACGGCCAAAGTCCGGCAAGGGTTGGTTCCCGCACTGGGCGCGTCAAGTTCCGGGGAAAGCGGTACTCATCCCAAGAACGAGGAGGCCTACGACCTGTACCTGCGAAGTGTCTCCGTCCCGCATGATGCCACTCCCAATAAGGAAGCGATCGCCATGCTGGAACGCTCGGTGGGCATGGACCCCAGCTACGCGCCTGCGTGGGGCGCGCTGGGATTGCGCTATTACTATGACGCGATCTATTCAACCGGAGGCGAACAAACGTTCCAGCGCTCAAACGCGGCCTTTGAACGGGCTGCGACTCTTGATCCGAACTTCATGCTCGCGGCTTCCTGGTTAATCACCAACCGAACAGAGAGAGGCGAGTTGGCGGAGGCTCATGCGGACGCGGAGGCCCTGGTCAAGAGGCGCCCGAACAGCGGCGACGCCCACTTCGCGCTGTCGGTTGTTCTTCGCTATGCCGGGATGCTGGAGGAATCAGCGCACGAGTGCGATACTGCACGGGCTTTGGACCCTGGGAACTTCCAATTTCGCTCCTGCGCGCTGGCCTTGAATGAACTGGGCAGAACCCAACAGGCGAAGGAGTTTGCCCAGCTGGATGCCGGCTCGGAATGGACCGCAAACTTGACGCCTTCCATCCTCTTACGCGAAGGCAAGCCGGCGGACGCACGTGAGGCGGTGAAGCGAGTCACTGACCCCTACCGCAACCTATTGCAAGCTTGTGTCGATTCCCGCTCGCCGGACTTGGACAAAATCGCGCAGCAGGTGGAAACCACAGCCTTGACAGATCCCGACCCCGAGAACAAATATTACGTAGGTACCCTCATGGCTATGTGCGGTCAGAGAGATATTGCTCTCCGCCTGCTCAAGAGCAGCATTGAACATAACTATTGCGCTTACTCCGCCCTGCAGGCCGACCCCGCGCTGGTAAAGCTGCGGCAGACTCCCGAGTTCCCCCAGTTGCTCTCCGCTGCCAAAGAATGCCAGAAGAGATTTCTGGCAGAGCGAAATTGAAACTTCGATGTAGCCCGCCCGCCCGACCCCGACATCCCCGTCCTGAAGCAAGCCAAGGCGGAGTACGCGAAGCTGCAATAGCGTCCTGAGATTGGCGAGAAGCGCGAATTGACGTTTGCCGACCGTTCGACCTAACATTCCCGCCAGTGGCTACTCCGTCCCAACTCATCGGACAAACCATCTCTCACTACCGCATCGTCGAGAAGCTGGGCGGCGGCGGAATGGGTGTGGTCTACAAGGCCGAAGACACCATGCTCGGCCGGTTTGTGGCGCTGAAGTTCCTACCGGATGAAGTCGCCAAAGACCCGCAGGTGCTGGAACGCTTCCGTCGTGAAGCTCGCGCCGCTTCGGCTCTTAACCATCCCAATATCTGTACCATCTACGAAATTGCGAACCATGAGGGACAGTGGTTTATCGCAATGGAGTTTCTCGATGGCATGACGCTGAAGCACCGAATCGCGGGACGCCCTGTTGAGACGGAATCGCTGCTGGCGCTGGCGATTGAGATCGCCGACGCGCTCGACGCCGCGCACAGCGAAGGCATTATTCATCGCGACATGAAGCCTGCAAATATTTTCGTCACCAAGCGAGGTCACGCCAAGATCCTGGATTTCGGTTTGGCTAAGGTTTCAACCGGCAAGGCCTTGACCGCTCAAATCGGCGCCTCCCAGGCCACGATGGAGGCAAGCGCAGACCACCTTACCAGCCCGGGAACCGCCCTGGGAACGGTTGCCTACATGTCACCCGAGCAGGCGCGAGCCAAGGAATTGGATGCCCGCACCGATCTTTTCTCATTCGGTGCCGTTCTCTACGAGATGGCGACGGGGACGCTGCCGTTTCGCGGCGAGAGTTCCGCCGTGATCTTCAAAGCCATTCTCGATGGGACGCCAACGTCAGCGGTTCGACTGAATCCCGACGTGCCACCCAAGCTGGAAGACATCATCAACCGCGCGTTGGAGAGAGACCGCAACTTGCGCTACCAGCATGCCTCTGACATGCGTGCTGAATTGCAGCGCCTGAAGCGCGATACCGAGTCGCACGCCTCCTCTGCAGCAGCCACCAGCACAGAACACGTGGGGACGGGCGCCCTCGAGAGCCTGCCCCGAGCGGAATCGAGGGGTCCAGGCCGAGCGAAGCTCGGCAGGTATTTCGCGGCCGCATTCTTGTGCGCTGGACTGGCGGCGGTTGCCGCTTGGTACCTGCGACCTAGCAGAACAGCCCAAATTGATTCCATTGCCGTGCTCCCCTTCACCAACGTGAGTGGAGATGCCAATACCGACTATCTCAGCGACGGCATCACCGAATCCTTGATCGGCAACCTCGCGCATGTGCCTCAGCTTAAGGTGAAGTCCCGCAACTCGGTCTTCCACTACAAAGGGAAAGATGTGGATGTGCAGAAGGTGGGCAAGGAGTTAGGCGTGTCGGCGTTGGTTAGCGGACGATTGACACCGCACGGCGACAACTTGGAAGTGAGTGCTGAGCTTACCGATGTTCGGGATAACACCGAAATCTGGGGGCAGCACTACAGCGGCAAGAGCGCAGAAATCATCTCGTTGCAGCAGCAGATTGCGGGCGACATCGCGGAAAAGTTACATTCCAAGCTCAGCACTACAGAAAAGAAGCAGGTCACCAAACAGGGCACACAAAATCCAGAAGCCTATGAGCTGTATTTGAAGGGTCGTTACTACTGGAACAAACAAACCTTTCCGGGCCTCACCACCGCAATCTCCTATTTCAATCAAGCCATCGCCAAAGATCCCGGCTACGCTTTGGCATATTCGGGTCTGGCCGATGCCCATCTCGTATTGACTAGCAACGGTGGCACTCCCAGCGACTATCCGAAGTCGAATGCTGCCGCCCGCAAGGCGCTGGAGTTGGACGCGACCTTGGCTCGTCCCCATGCCGCTCTGGGCGCCAGCGAGATGGAGTACGACTGGGATTTTGCCGGAGGAGAGGCTGAGTACAAGAAGGCTTTCGAACTTGATCCCAACGATGCCATGGTACGCGATTATTACGCGTGGGATATAAGCATGATTGGTGGCAGGGAGCAGGAGGCCCTGGCTGAAATCAATCGTGGCCACCAGCTTGATCCGCTGTCACCCGTCATCAGCACGGATGTCGGATACGTTCACATCCGGGCACGGCGGTATGACGAGGCCATCGCCGTATGCAAGAAGCTGGCCGATGAGAACCCGACATTCGCCAAAACGCGCAAAGATTGTCTAGCCCTCGCGTATTGGGGGAAACGCATGTACCCGCAGGTCATTGAAGAATACAAGGCCTATGGCCAGATTTCCGGCGACCGAAACGAATCCGATTTCGCTTCTGCTCTGGAACTAGGATTTCGTTCAGCGGGCTGGAAAGGCGCTCTTACCAAAGGCATCGAAATCCGGCAAGCACAGCGCAAGACCGGCTACTCGTCAGCGTGCAGGATTGCTGAGCTCTATGCCGACTTGGGAGACAAAGATCAGGCCTTCCGGTGGCTCAACACCGCTTATCAGGAGCGCGATTGGTGTCTAGTGGGTTTGAAGACTGACTTCGTACTCGATCCCTTACGTTCCGACCCACGGTTTGCTGAACTGGTGCGGAAGGTGGGGCTGCCGCAGCGGTGAGGCTCGAATCGTCGACCCAAGGCGGAGTACGCCAAGCTGCAGTAGATCTCCGAGCCGTCGCCCGTTTTCCCGTTCAGGGAACGGGTCAGGAAGAAAAACACCTGCGTCACTGACCGGCTCTCCTCGTCAGTGATATACAACCCAAGTTCCCCCCGATCAGGGCTCACCTTAATCCACATCCAGGTGCCGGCCCTATGCCACGTTTCGTATGCATTCTTCTCCTGCTTGCCACAACTGCTCTGGCCCAAGATGCCTCTACGGGCGCTGTTCGCGGCTCGGTCGTTGATTCAACTGGCGGGCGGATCCAACGCGCAACCGTGGTTCTCGTAAACACCGCGACTGGCTTCCGGTATGGCTCAACCGCTGACTCTGATGGCGGTTTTGCATTTGATCTGCTTCCGCCCGGCGAATACTCGGCCCGCGCCGAAGCCGCCGGGATGTCGCCGCAGATCGCGCCCAACTTGCGCGTCGAGGTCGGCGGCGCGACCGATCTTGAATTCAAGCTGGCCATTGCCGGCACCAAACAAACTGTCATAGTTTCGGGCGAGCAGCCGCTGGTGGAAACACAGCCTAGCGCGGTTTCGTCGCTGATTGACGAACGCGCCATCAACGAACTCCCGCTGAACGGTCGCCGCTACACGGATCTTGCGCTGCTCACGCCAGGCGTCACCCAAGACCCGCGCGGCCTGACCTCCGGTTCCAACGGCGACCTCGCTTTTGGCGGCATTCGCGGCTATCAATCCAGCTATTTGGTCGATGGCGGTGATAACAACAACGCCTTCTTCTCGCAGGCGCGTGGGCGATATCGCGCGCCTTATCAGTTCTCGAATGAAGTTGTTCAGGAGTTCCGCGTTTCTTCTAATACCTATGGTGCCGAATTAGGCCGTGCAGGAGGCGCCTTGGTCAACGTCGTGACGAAATCCGGTTCCAACCAAATTCACGGAACCGATTTCTACTTTCTACGGGACAGCGCATTTGCCGCCCGCAATCCGTTCATGAATTTCAAGCCTCATGACCAGCAACAACAGTTTGGCATGACAATAGGAGGTCCGATTCGCCGCAATCGTGTCTTCTTCTTCGCTGGCTTCGACCAGCACATTTTTCACATCCCGGCGGTAGTGCGATTTCTGAATGGAAATTCAGTGATTACCCCGCTAGCCACGGTAAACCCGGCGTTTCCCGGCGATTACGAGCCGAGCGATGAAGCCCTGGTGTTTGCGACGGCTGCGCAGCTTTCCAAACAAGCCGGAACTTATCCGGCTTCCATGCTGGGCAACGCCGGTTTTCTGAAGCTCGATTTTTCTCTTTCACAGCACAATCATCTTTCCGCACGGCTGAGTACTTCACGCTATTACGGGCACAATGATGTATTCCTCGATACTGCCAGCCCGCTGACGAATTATGGGATCAGCGAAAATGGCGAAGAAGATGTGCGCACGGAGACCGGATCGCTTTCACTAACCAGCAATCTGTCATTCCGGTTGATCAGCCATCTGCGCGCGCAGTTCTCGCGCGATCTGCAAGATTCGACCAGCAACTCCTCTGATCCGATCACGCGCATTCCGACGATCATTAATGGCTTCGGCCGATCGTCCATCTTGCCTCGCCAGACCCGCGAGCATCGCGCGCATTTCGCTGAAACCATCAGTCTCGATGGCAAGCGCCACTCCTGGAAATTCGGCGGCGACGCGCTGCTCACCTGGATTTACAACTTCTTCCCTTCGACATTCGGTGGTGAATATATCTTCGATCCGATAAAGGTGGACCCGTTCACCTTCGAACCCGTGGAAGGCGGCCTGGAACTCACGCCTTTGCGCGCCTATGCGCACCAGGTGCCGCATTACTATCTGCAAAGCTTTGGCACAGCGGTTACTCATCCCGATACAAACGAATATGCCGGATTCGCGCAGGACACAATTCGCGTGACCGACCATTTCGCGCTTAGTTTAGGCGTGCGCTACGACTTGCAGACGTTCGCCACGAAAGGGCTGATCGCCAACCCCCTCTGGCCTGGATCCGGAAAGGTTCCATTCGATACCAACAACGTTGCGCCGCGGGTGGGTCTTGCCTATTCCATTGGAAATGAGCGCCCGCTGGTGATTCGCGCCGGTTTCGGCCTCTTCTACACGCGCATTCCGCAGATATATACGTCTACTATCGAGAGCGACAACGGTTTGAACAACAACTTCCTGTTCCTAAACAACACGAATTCCCTCGCTCGCCAGGTTTTTCCCCAATATCCAAATCCTCTCGTGAGTTGCCCTTTGAGTGCTACGGTTTGCGCTCCCCCCGCCGGCGTGGCACAGTTCCTGAAACCCGATCTCGCTGCTTTCGCCTCCAATTTCCAGACCCCCAAGGTTGAGCAGGCCAGTTTGAACTTAGAACGCGAAGTCGCACACCGTCTTGCCGTCGGTGCTTCTTACATGTACGTGCATGGTGAAAATC
The DNA here is from genome assembly GCA_003225455.1 of Acidobacteriota bacterium. GTDB lineage: Bacteria > Acidobacteriota > Terriglobia > Terriglobales > Acidobacteriaceae > QIAB01. Next base: position 42,275 of record QIAB01000040.1, on the reverse strand, counting down.
TCATTCGTGCTCGCGACGTAAATTTGCCTCCGCCGGTGAACGTCACATATCCCGTATATGATTCATCGGGAGCGAATTTCCTCGGCACGTACTACAACGTCGCATCGTTTTCTACCTGGCAGCTCACTCCGTCGCTGACCTGCGCGTTTCCTCCCTGCATCAATTCGCCCTCGCGGCCAATCTCGCAACTCGGGGCGGCCGATGTGTTCGAAAGTGCCGCCTCCAGCGTGTACAACGGCGCGACTCTCTCGATTCGCCGCCGTATGACGGGCGGCCTCTACTTCATGCTGTCTTACACCTTTGCTCATGCGATTGACGATGGCCAGGACGCCCTCGTCGCTGGCCGCCCCGCAACCGTACAAAACTCTTACGCGCCCAGCTCAGAGCGGGGCTCCAGCGTCACAGACCAGCGGCAGCGACTGGCATTCTCATGGGTGGTTGCGCCGCGGCCATTTCATCGCGGCCACGAATGGCTGGGCACAGTCTTCAACAACTGGAAAATGGCGGGGATCGCCACTTACGGCAGTGGCCGCCCCGTAAACGCCACTGTCGCCGGTGATGCGAATCAGGACGGCAACAGCACCAATGATCGTCTCCCGGGCGCCCGGCGCAACTCATTCATCGGTCCGGATTACGCCACCACCGACATCCGGCTCACCCGCCGCATTTACGCTGGAGACCGTTTGAAAATGGAATTAGTCGGTGAGTCTTTCAATCTCTTGAACCGTGATAATCGCCGCGTGCTCATCACCGAAGATGGATTCCAAAGCAACTCCGCATCATTCGTCCAGACGAGTAAACGCATTGGAATCAATCGCTTCCCAGCTCAATACCGGGTTCCGGGCAACTTTCTCCGTGCCACCAGCGCCTATGCTCCGCGGCAAATGCAGTTGGCTCTGAAAGTGATTTTTTAATCGAGAAAAATGTCTCAATGTGCGCAGCAGCCCATTCTCTCTGCACAAAAATCGCACATACCACTTGACTTGCCGCGCGAACCTTGCAATAACTATCCGGTCCAAACGGGACCAGTTTGGGGGTGTAGTCAGTTGGCGGAAGTTAGAATTCAAGAGGGTGAGTCCCTCGAGAATGCGCTGCGCCGTTTCAAGCGCAAAGTGCAGCAGGAAGATATTATCAAGGAGGTTAAGCGTCACTCCTTCTACCTGAAGCCGGGCGAGAAAAAACGCGTGAAGGAAGCTCTAGCGCGCAAACGCAGTCGCAAGAAGGCACGGAAAGAACAGGACTAATGATTGATGGGCTGCCCCCTTCCCCGGGTGGCCCATTCCTTTCTCCATCGCGTTCCGCCGTTCTACACAGCTGTAACCCATGCCTAACACACGGGCATGGTGGGCCGAGTCCATGGGTTTGTTTCCAGATGCAGTTTTGAGGGGGTATCGAAACCTGCGTTGTTGTGCGCCACACACGCAAAACGCGGGGATTGGGCTGAAGGGAGCTCCTCAATGGAATTTAAGGACAAGGTTTTAAACTGTATTGACTGCGGCGCGGAATTCGTTTTCACGGCTGGGGAACAGCTGTTCTTTCACGACAAGCAATTCCGGAACGAACCCAAGCGTTGTAAAGCCTGCAAGGCAAAGCGCGTGGCCGTGCTGGGAGCCGTTCCTGGCAGCAATCACCGGAGTGGTTTCAGCAGGGTCGAGACACGCACTAATTGCTCTCAGTGCGGGAAAGAGACCACGGTGCCATTCAGACCAACGCAGGGCCGCCCCGTCTTCTGCCGCGAGTGCTTCCAGCAAAGGCGGGAGGCAGCTACGGCCTGATTGCAATTTTGCGATTGAAGGACGGGCGTCCCGCCCGTCCAGTTTCCGGAACTCACAGGATCGACGGCTCTAGCTGGCCTTTCTGGTGCTGTCCCGATTGAAAGCGGAAGCACGCGCACCCCCTTCAACCGGGCGCGGCAGGTGCTTTGCATCTTCGTGTGTCACTAGTAATGCCTCGATCTGCCGCAGCAGATCTTCTGTCCCAATCGGCTTGACGAGCACCGAACTGGAGTTCTTGTACCGCCAATCGCCATTCAGCGGCGGGTACGCTGTGAGCAGTGCTGTCGCCGGATTGTAAGCCTGCTCGCGCGCCGCCCGAAGCACGTGGAAGCCGGCGTCATCGGTTTCCATGCGCGCATCGGTAATTACCATCTGATAAATTCCGGAGCGCATTTTTTCAACCGCCTCAGCCGCCGTCGAGGCCGTGTGTACCTCAAACTGATTCATCTCCAGCACGGCTTTCAACGTCAGCAACACGGCAGTATCGTCATCGACCAGCAGGATTCGCCTCTTCATAAAATTCCATTCCGAGGTCGGGCGGTCGTCCGGCCCCGGCAACCTACGTTAGTATAGAGCCATGCGGCGCTTTTACGTACAGAATTTCGGATGCCGCGCCACCCAGGCCGATGGCGCCGTCATCGAGCGCCAGTTCGTCGACCAAGGCCTGCGCCCGGCCGTCCATTCCGCTGAAGCCGACATTGTTGTGATTAATTCCTGTACCGTAACCGGCGAAGCCGACCGGGACGCCCGCGCCGCGATCCGCCGCATTCGTCGTGACAATCCCAAATGCCAGATCGTAGTAACTGGATGTTACGCCCAGCGCGCCCCGCAGGAAGTCGCCGCATTGCCGGAGGTCAGTCGCGTCATCGGCAACTCGCACAAGCACGAGTTGGCAAAAATCCTGCAGCGAGCTTTCGTACCGCTCTCGAGCCTTCAAACTGAGAACCAGGACTTTAGAACTAAGAACCGGGAACCGGGAACTGAGAACCACGTTTTTGTCTCCGATATTTTCGCCCATACTGAACTTCTCGCCGCGCCCGTATTCGAGGCCGCCGGTGAGTCTAATGAGACCGCCCGTACCCGCCCGAATCTCAAAGTGCAGGACGGATGCGGCAACCGCTGCTCCTTCTGCATTATCCCCAGCGTGCGAGGCCACAGCCGGTCGCTCCCGCTCGCGGAAGTGATCCGCGAGGTGAATGCGCTCGTTGATGCGGGTTACCGCGAGGTGGTCATCTCGGGCATCAACCTCGGACGCTGGGGCTGCGATTTACGGCATTCAACCGGGAACGAGCCGCGTGGGGACAGCCGCCCTCGGCTGTCCGGGCGAGCGCAGATCTCCAGGGACTCAGGAATTGTCCCTCCCTTTACGGCTTCAGCCACTCAGGTTCTCGCCAGCACACATGCACGCTCTTACCGCTTTGAAGATCTAATCCGTGCCATCCTCGATCAGACGTCGCTCGAGAAGCTCCGCATCTCCTCAGTCGAGCCCATGGATTGGTCTGACCAACTCATCTCCCTCATGGCAGAAAGCCCGCGCATCGCCAAGCACGCGCACGTGCCCATGCAGTCCGCCAGCGATGCAGTCCTCCGCCGTATGCATCGCCGCTATCGTCCATGGCACTATCGCGAGAAGATTGAAAAGATTCGCGCCGCCATGCCCACCGCCGCCATCGGCGCCGACGTCATGGTCGGCTTCCCCGGCGAAACCGACGCCGAGTTTGAGGAGACGCGCCGCACCATCGAACACCTGACTTTTACCTACCTGCACGTCTTCACCTACTCCGCGCGCCCCGGCACTCCTGCGGCTGTAATGCCGAATCAAGTCCCGCTACATGTCGCCCGCGAGCGTAACCGCATCCTGCGCGACCTCGCGGCGCAAAAGAAGCTCGCCTTCATGCGCAGCTTCATTGGCAGGACCATACGAGCCATCACGCTAAACGGCCGGGTATCGACCGCCCCCAGCTTTCCGGTCGAGCACAGCTCGACCTTCACCTCCGCCCTCACTGACAATTACCTGAAGCTCCAGCTGCACGGAATCCACGAGCCCAATCGTTGGATCACGGTCAACATCACATCAGTCGATGGCGACGCGCTAACTGGATTTGCCGGTTAGTAATGCCCCACGCGTGAGTTGGTCGGGAGACTGGGCGCAGGATGGTGAGTGTGCCATGCTATAATTTTTACTTCCAGTTGTCCCATCACCTGGACGGAGGACTGTATCGACAAGCGTTTTATCCGCATGAATGAGCGCATTCGCGCGCGGGAAATCCGCGTGATTGATGATGAGGGCCAGCAGATTGGAATCATGCCGCCCTTCGAAGCGCTGAAAAAAGCCCGCGAAAAGAATCTCGATCTTGTAGAAATCTCGCCAACCGCAAACCCACCCGTATGCCGCATCATGGACTACGGCAAATTCCTCTATCAGCAGGAGAAAAAGGAACGCGAGGCGAAGAAACATCAGAAGACCATTACGGTCAAGGAAGTTAAATTCCGCATTAATGTGGACGAACACGACTACCAGACGAAAAAAAATCACGTGCTGCGGTTTCTCGACGAAGGCGACAAGGTCAAAGCGACCATTTTCTTCCGTGGACGTGAGATGACGCGCACCGGCCTGGGTCGCGAGATTCTGGAGCGGCTGATTAAAGACGTCGACCAGAAGGGGATCGTGGAATTTCGTCCCCGCCAGGAAGGCAACACGCTGCATTTGATTCTGGCGCCGAAGAAGGATGTTGCGCAAAAGCCGCAACAGAAGGCGGCGCCGCCGCCGGTTCAGCCGCCGATGCAGCGCGTCAATCAGGCCTGAGTAAATCACGCAGGTTCGTGCTGATGCTTCATCGGCTAAGTGCTAATTGCTAAACTACTGAAATTCGTATGCCTAAATTAAAAACTCACAAAGGCGCTGCTAAGCGCTTCAAGAAAACTGCGACCGGAAAAGTGAAGCGCGGACATTCGTTTCTGCGCCACATCTTGACCTCGAAAGACAAGAAGCGCAAACGCAAGCTGCGTGGCGGCGATCTGGTAAGCGATGCCGACACGCCCAAAGTAAAAAGAATGATTCCGTATTAAGGAGTGGCAAGAAACACGTAGGGGCGGGTGCCTCACCCGCCCAGCGGAGCAAAGCTCCGCAAGATTTTTGGCGAGCATAGCTCGCCCGCCCGGACGAGGGCGTCCGGGCCTACGTAAGCCGTAACGCACGACCAAGCGAGTGAAGAGGCACATCCTGCCTCCAGCCGCTAAGTAGAAAACAAAAAGGAGCAAATCATGCCTCGTGTAAAACGAGGGACAAAACGCCGCGCCAAGCGCAAGAAAATACTCGATCGCGCCAGCGGATATTTCCTCACAAAATCCAAGCTGTACCGGTCGGCGAAAGAAGCCGTCGAACGCGGCTTGAAGTTCGCCTACGCCGGACGCCGCCAGAAAAAGCGCCAGTACCGCTCACTGTGGATTGTGCGCATCGGTGCCGCCGCCAAGCTGAACGGCATGAGCTATAACCAGTTCATTCACGGGTTGAAGAAGAGCGGACTGGAACTGGACCGCAAGATTCTCGCCGATCTCGCGGTCAACGACGCAGCCGCCTTTAGAAGCCTCGCCGAGCAGGCGAAGGGCGCTCTCGGCGGGGCAGCGTAGTTCAGCACTTCAGCTTTCAGCCGCCAGTTGTTATACGTGGAGACAGCCGCCCTCGGCTGTCTGGCCGAGCGTAGCTCGGCGGTTAGTAACTCTGGCATCAGCACAAGAGGGGCCTGAATTTCACTCTCAGCCGCGAAGCGTCCGGAATTGCACTCTCAGCCGCGAAGCGGCGCAAGAATGCAGCCCAGGGCGCGAGCCCTGGGTGGACTAGCGAAACGTATCAGCCCTGAAGGGGCGAAAGAACGTGGCATATACCGTTCCAAAACTAAAAGACTTTTCGCCCACGGCGCTGGACAAAGCGTCCGAGAAGCTAGCTGCCGCCTTAGCCAAAGAAGCAGCCGAAGTCCAGACTGAATCCGACTGGAAATCATTTCGCGATCGCTGGATGGCACGCAAGAACGGCGTTCTAACTCTGGTCAACGACTTGTGGCTGAAAGCCGCGCCCAAAGAAAATAAGCGCGACATCGGCCAGCGCGTTAACCAGATCAAACAGCAAGTCGAGCAGACTGTCGATAACAGGCTTGCGCATGTTCAAGGCGCAGCTTCTGCATCACGTCTCTCCGCCGAACGCCTCGACGTCACCCTTCCCGGCAACCGCCGCCCGCTCGGGGCTGAGCATCCTGTCATCAAAACCATGAACGAGATTGTCTCGGTATTCCGTAACCTCGGCTACTCAATTGCCGAAGGCCCGGTGATCGAAACCGATTACTACAACTTCGAAGCTCTGAATTTCCCCCCGAACCATCCGGCGCGAGATACCCAGGACACGCTGTTTGTCGCAACCCAAGAGTCGAAGCCACTCCGCGACCGCTTGCTGTTGCGAACGCATACGTCTCCTGTACAGATTCGCACCATGGAGAAGATGAAGCCGCCGCTGCGCATTGTGGTTCCGGGCAAGGTGCACCGTAACGATCCGCTTGACGCCAGCCACTCGCCAATGTTCCATCAGATCGAAGGCCTGGCAGTGGATACAAACATCACCCTCGGCGATCTCAAGGGAACTCTGGATCATGCCATGAAGGCGCTGTTTGGTTCGAGTGTGAAGACGAGCTTCCGTCCGTCATTTTTCCCGTTCACTGAGCCCAGCGCGGAGCTGCTGGTCTCGTGCTTCATCTGTGGCGGCAGCGGAAAGCGTGATCTCGAGCCTTGCCGTCCCTGCAAGCAGACCGGATGGATTGAAATTCTGGGCTGCGGCATGGTTGATCCGAACGTGTTCGAGTTCGTGAAGGGCAACGGCTACGATCCGCGCAAGATTTCTGGATTTGCCTTTGGTATGGGTGTCGACCGGCTTGCGATTTTGAAATACGGCGTGGACGACATCCAGTTATTCTTCCAGGGCGATGTGAGATTTTTGGAGCAGTTTGTTTAAGGCCGTCGTTGGTTGTTCGTCGTTGGCCTAAAACAGCCACTCTTCACATAAGAATTTCGAGCAATGCAACTTTCTCCACAATGGATTCGTGAATTTGTCGCGATTCCGGCCGATGATAAGCGGCTTGCTGAGGATCTCACTGCTGCCGGCATCGCGGTCGAATCAATCAACGGTTCTGGCGAGAACGCGGTCTTCGAAATGGAGATCGGCACGAACCGTCCCGACGCAATGAATCATTATGGCGTCGCCCGCGAAGCCTCAGCCATCTACGACGTGGCATTGAAGCCGATAGACGCAAAGCTGCCAGACGCCCGTGGTAATGCGGATTTTGCGATTGAAATTGCAGAACCTGATCTTTGCCCCCGGTTCACCGCGCGCGTTTTGCGTAGTATCCGGATCAAGCCATCACCAGAGAGAGTTGCTCGTCGCCTTGGCCTGCTTGATCAACGGCCCATCAACAACGCCGTCGATGCCACGAACTACACGCTTTGGGAAATGGGCAAGCCAACCCATGCGTTCGATCTCGATTTGCTCGAAGGCGGAAAGATCGTTGTACGCCGAGCCCAGGAAGGCGAGACGCTGAAAACGCTCGACGGAATCGAGCGCAATCTCACTCCAGAAGATCTCGTTGTTGCTGACGCGCGCAGACCTGTCGCTCTTGCCGGCATCATGGGCGGGTTCGACACGATGATCACGGAAAAAACACGCAATATTCTGATCGAATCGGCGTGGTGGGATCCGGCGACCATTCGCAAAGGCTCCCGGCGGTATGGTTTGCATACCGATGCGTCCCACCGCTTCGAGCGCGGCGCTGATTTTGAATCGACAGTGCTTTCCTGCGATCGGGTTGCCGAGTTAATTTTGGAATCTGGCGGCGGTGAGTTGCAGGGCGGCGTGATCGATGTGGTCGCTAAGCGTCTGGATCTAGCGCCCATTGCCTTGCGCGTTTCTGAAGTACACCGCATCCTCGGCGCCTCGCTCGATGCGCGCGAAATCTATCGCATTCTGAGCAAGCTTGGCTTCGATGTTATGCCGGAGCGTGGCGGCGACGCTGATTTCACAGTGCGAATTCCGAGCTGGCGCTTAGACGTCGAGCGCGAGATCGACCTCATCGAAGAGATTGCCCGGCTTTATGGCTACGACAAATTTGCTAACACGTTACCCGCGTTTGCAGGTGCCGTCATCGAGCGACCGGATGCTCAAAGGGATGCAAAGCTGCGCTCGTCTCTGCTTGGGCTGGGCTATAACGAGGCGGTCTCGCTCACCTTTATTTCGCACGAGGATGCGGAGCAGTTCTCTGATTCACCGGTGATCGAGTTGGCCAATCCCATCAGCGAAGAAGCTTCCATCATGCGGACCTCGATGGTTCCCGGCATGCTGAACATGCTCGCCTACAACCTAAATCGGGGAATCGATAACGTGCGGCTGTTTGAAGCCGGCCAGGTATTCCAGGCTGTGGATCGCGGAGCCTCTGAGTTGAGGCAAATTTCATTGGGGGCAACCGGAAGTGCGACACCTCCCAGCTGGAACCAACCTTCGCGGCCAATCTCATTTTTTGATCTGAAAGGCGATGTAGAAAATTTACTTCGCGCGTTCGAATGCAATGCGCTGTGCTATGACGCGCACACATCGGAGTGCTACCATCCCGGGCGCTCGGCGCGGGCCGTCATGGATGGAGTTTGCGTGGCTCAGTTCGGGCAGATTCATCCCGACGTTGCAGCGAAACGCAAGCTGCGGCAGGACGTTTTCATCGGGGAATTCTACCTGGATCGCCTGTACCAGCATGGATTGCGCTCAGTCCGTTATGAAGCTTTGCCGCGTTATCCGGCGGTGGAGCGGGATTTTTCATTCATATTTTCTGATTCTGTTATTTTCGAGAAAATTCAGCAGGCGGTCGGAGCGCTTGGGCTGCGGGAATTACGCAGTTTTGTTCCCGTAGAGATCTTCCGCGGCGGCAACGTGCCTGCCGGAAAATATTCCATCTTGTTGAGAGCGACATTTCAATCGGGCGAGCGCACCCTGCGCGAAGACGAAGTGGCGGATTGGTCGGCGAAGATCGTGAAAGCGCTGAACACTCTCGGCGGAAGTCAGCGCGCGTAGATTTTCACTGACAATCGCGGTCGCCAAACACTTCCGCGGTAAAGGCTTCAAGCTTGGCCCCGGTTTGCCATGCGTCCAATGGCAGCCCGGCTTTCTTGCAAGTTTGTTCAAGGAAAGTAATGCGGTCCCACCCATGTTCCAGCGGGACCTGGGGCAGCAGCAAGCCGCGATGGCCTGCCATGCTGATGAGCAAGCCATGTCTGCCGATCTCTACATCCTCGGACCGAATCGGCCTGAGCTGAGAAAGAATGCTCAGCGAGATTTCCAGAGCCGGGACTTCTTCTTGTGTAACCGGCCAAAACCGTGAATCTTCAAATGCCGCTCCCCGGGCGGTTTCCGCGACGGTCTGGTAAACCGATGCTGAAGGAACAACGTAGCCCACGCAGCCACGCAAAGCGCCCCGATGGTAGAGCGTGGTGAAAGCGCCACGGGGTTCGGCCAAATGGAGCGATGGCGGAATCAGTGGAACCTCCCGACCTTGCAGCGCAGATTCAATCGCATCGTGCGCCAACTTCAGCAGCAGTGTGCGCTCTTCTCGAGAGAATTCGTTCAACTCAGAGCCGCAACTGAGAGGGACGTTTTCAGGTTGCGGGGACATCGCGCTTCCTCCGCCGGCTGAGGACGAAGGCTCGGCGCCGGCGCTTCACCACGCGGCGGTCAATTTTTGACCAGAACGCGGCGAAGTAATCAACGGCCGACACCAGCGACAGGAACACCATGAACCAGATCGCGAGGAATGCGATCCAGTGGACTGGGAAAATATATCGCCCGAAATACCAAGCTTTCCAGCGGTGATCAAGAATCACGGCCACCACCGAAACAATCTGCACCAGCATTTTGAACTTGCCGAGGTCGCTGGCTTCGATCGTAAAGCCTTCTGACGCAGCGATTGAACGCAGGCCGCTCACTAGAAATTCGCGGGCGATAATAACGACTGCCACCCATGCGGGCACCAGGCTGGGGTTGAACTGAACCAGAGTCACAAATGCGGCGGCAATAAGCAGCTTGTCGGCCAGGGGGTCAAGCAGCATGCCGATGGTGGTGATCTGGCCACGTTTCCTTGCCAAATAACCGTCGATGCCGTCCGTGATAGACGCGGCAATAAAGAGCGCTGACGCCAGCAGCTCTTTTTCACCGCTGGTCCCATGAAATCTGCTGGTAGACAGAATCCAGATCAGCAGTGGAATGCTGAAGATGCGGGTGAGCGTAATGTAATTGGGCAGGTTCACCACGTACATGGGCCGCCGGGCGAAAGAGACCAGGGACCGAACTAAATTATCGTCTACAAGGATCAGCGAAAGCAATGGAAGAGAAGCGGAGCCGATGGTCAGTTCCCCAAAAGCGCGTTGGTTTTTTCCTATTGGAATCGACCGTAAAAAATCGTTCCCCTTCGAATTTGGTGAGCCGGCCAAATGAGCCCTGAGCGACCCCGAGGAAAAAGCAACGAGGGGAGTCGCAGGGATCAAGGGAGCGCAGTTGATCCGCTTCGAAGACGGCGACCACGGCTTGTTCTCTGAAGAGAAGACAAGTTCATCAGTCGCGGAGTGACTTTCGTCTCTGGGAAGAGGCTGGAAGAGGCGGCCTGAACTCGCTGATGAGTGCTCCCCTCGCCCGGGGATCCCCCTGGTTTTTCGGAATCAAAATTTGTAGGGCAATAATATACTTGACGCAGTAATTTACTAAGCGAAGCATATTATTGGCTTGCGGGAGAACTCGATCGAGTAAAATCCTTGTCGGACATTTCACCGGATTCCCGAAATATGTGCCAAACCCGATTTCGGGAATTGCTGAGGAAGAAAATTGTCTTGAAGTTCTCACGCCTATTGTTCCGGCACACGCTGTTTGCGATAGTTCCGATCATCGTTCTTATAGCTGACCTGATATCATTTCCGTCCACTTTCGAGAACCACCCATCGATAACAGCGGTTAATCTGACGAACTTCTTGACCAAACAACAACTCCTGCTCGGAACCGTGCGAGCCCATAGACTCTACCTGTCGTTAGACGATCTTGCCTCGACGGACTATCTGGCCGACGCCATCAACAGTAAGAATGTTCTCGTAATCTCAGGATTCATTCAAGATGATCGTAGCGTTTCAATTGCGGCGCTGGGCCAAGCGGTGCTCAAGAGACTCAACGCTGCCTCTCCGAAAGACTACCACGCATTTTATGAAGAGTTGTCCGGCAAGAAGCACATACAAGCGGGCGAGGTAGTGATTAGCAGCCTTGAGATACCGTCCGACAAACGCTCTGTCTTTCCTGTGGACGAGATTTATACGATCACGGAGGAACTCACTGAAGGGCTGGGTAACGCTTTCGACGTTGCCAGCCGGCGACGCATGGAGAACTTGGTCCTGCCGTGTTTGGGAATCACATGGGAACATTCAGAAGATGCCGGCGCCCTTTCGTTTGAGGATTTCTTTTCCACCGTCTTTAAGTCGATTGATCCGACTCAGCAATCGCCTACTCTTTACTTATCCCTATACAGAGGGTGGCCATCCTTTGAACTTGAGAAAGCGATCGCTGGCTTCAACTCTGAGTGGAGCAGAGTTGCGTCGGATAAAGGTTCATTTCGAACGACCCTGTACCGGGCGAAGTATCGGAGGGCGATATTGTTCTGGTTTCTCTGCCTGCTAGTGTGTTCATTTGTTAAACCGCCAAGTCTGAAAGGTTTTCTGATTATTAGCGTGGGATTCCTTACATTAGCCCTCGGCTCCCACGAGTTGGTGGACTTTCTTACCCAAGGACGGCCTTCGATCGAGAGTACGGGACATTACGCAACCCTGTTTGTGCTGGCAGTTCTTTTCCCGGTCATTGTCGCATGGGACCCGAAGGAATTCTTCAAGTCAAAGCCCCGGGATGGGACGCATGGCTGATAGCAAAATAACGGAAATTGAGAACTTGCCGGTGCAATTAGCAATTCGGCTCGTCCTCGATGACATCAGTTACAGCAACCCGCTTCCCAGCTGGTTTGACGCGATTACCATAGACTATTCATTACGTGAGCTTGCGATCCACCAGAAGCTTCGGGAGTTCGCAAACCGGCCCGTCGCCTCAAAACCCTTTTCAATCCTGGTACCCAAGAAATCTGGCCAGAAGAGGTCCTGGCCTGTGCCGTCCGTCAACGAGCAGATCATGCTTCAGGCCTGCGTTTCATCGTTTGCCGGCAAATTGGATGCTGATGTACTCGACGCACGGGTCTTCAGTTACCGCTACAATCGGCAAGAGGATCTTTTGGGCCTGGTTGAGGATCAGCTCACCGCATGGACGAGATTTCAAGACGAGACGAAACGGCGATGCGAGGATTCGCAATGCATACTGCAGATTGATCTACAAAACGCGTTCCAGTCGATTGACCGTAGGCAGTTTTACAAGTTCCTGAGCCGCTTCACTACACAACCCGTACTCGACCTTCTCCGGACTCTAATGGAGGCTTTGTCGGTGGAGCCCGGGATACCTCTACTCAACAACTCAGTCTTTTTTCTTGGGAATGCGTACATGGCCACCGTCGACGCAATCGTTCGGGAAAGCACCCCGGAATTTGCTCGATTCGTAGATGACTATAGAATTTTTGACAGCTCCAGCGAACGCCTGGAGAAAATTCTACGGAACATAACTGTGGAGTTGGGGAAGGCTGGATATCAGGTGAACCCCAGCAAGCTGAGATTGGGAAGCGGCCAGGAATACCTCGACAGCGTCTCCAGATTGAAATACAAGCCCGATACCGATGCGATGGGGTATGTTCGACCCACCGTGCTACGGGACCTCATGCGCAGGGAAGATATTGTCAAAACGATATCGATGTCTGTCAGCGAACCCGACAAATACCTCAACGAGGGGTTTGGGCGGTTTCAGCTTGCCGTAATAAGAAAATTCCGTTTCAACGAGAGCGTGGCTCAAATCGTAAAGCAAATAGTAGGTGAGGAAGATCTAGATATCGAGGAAAAAGAGGGTCAGGGTCCATCGACCTTAGGTAGATTATTCGCAGAGAACCGCGAGCTTATCAATCGGATGATCGAACGGCTCCAGAAATACTCCCAAGATCCCAGTGAGGTCTGGAGAACCGTTTGGTTGCTCTACGTGTTGAAGATCGTTGACATCGAACATTTGACGAAGGTGGATGCCGACACCGCCTTGCGACTTGACAATATTACGTCCACTGTCGAGTCATCAGCAGCCGGTATTTTGGCACGACTGTGGGCAAGTGCGAAAGCTGGAACCGTGGTTACGGGAGAAAATGTCGAGAATCTCCACGATTTGGGCTACATGGAGAGCGGCATGCTGTACTGTAAGGGCTAAGTAATGAAACTCACTCGACGAAGATTTGTTGGAGCCTGCCTGGGCATATTTGGTGGGGTGGCGGCTAGGCGCAGCGGAGTTAGCGATCGGCCGCCGGTGAACAAGTCTTTCTATGTCGCAGGCGTTCGCTTTCATGCCATTCCCCCGAGTCTGAAGGTTGGCGACCGAGTGTTCATGTATGCGGCCACCTACAACGGGACGAAGTCTTTGGCCATCTGCGACTCATGCGGTAGAAGAATAGGATATGTTCCTCGTGCTCTTGTGAGACAGTTCGACGGCCAGCTGCTTTCCGGGGCGCGCGTCAGCAAATTGGACAGTTACGCGGTTCCCTGGAAGAAACTGCAAATCTCGTTGTAGAGCGAGCTGTGTGGTTCGGGACGACTAAATGGCGTGCCCTTCCAATTTTTGGTCACCTGGGGCCCGCAGCCTATGAAGTGATGCCGAGGCACGAACCTCGAATCATTCAGGCATAAATGCCGCGCTGTCGAATCGTATACGCCACGCGATCGATGGCCAGCATGTAAGCCGCGATACGATTGTTCACGCTGTGGGTTTCGGCGAAGCGCACGACATCATCGAAGGCGGTCTTCATGATGTGCTCGAGCTGTTCGTTGACCACCGATTCCTTCCAGAAATAGCCCTGGCGGTCCTGCACCCATTCAAAGTATGAAGTGGTCACGCCGCCGGCGTTGCACAGGATGTCCGGAATCACGAACACACGTTTATCGGCCAGAATTTCATCAGCAGCGGCTGTCGTCGGGCCGTTAGCGCCTTCCGCAAGAATTCTGCATTTCACCCGGTCGGCGTTCCGGCTGGTGATCTGGTTCTCGGTGGCAGCAGGAATAAGAATCTCGCAATCTGTAACCAGGAGATCAGCGGAACTGGCCGGCTCAGCGCCAGGAAAGCCCAGCACAGTACCGTTGCGCTGCCGATATTCAGAAAGCGCGTCAACATCAAGACCATTTTTGTTATATAAGCTGCCGTCAACTTCGATGATGCCAACGACTTTGTAGCCAGCCTCAGCCATGAGCAGCGCGGCGTTTGAGCCAACATTGCCGAAGCCTTGCACGATCACGCGGCTCGACTCCCGGCTCAAGCCCAGCTTCTTGATCGCCTCGTCGACTACGATCATGATGCCGCGTCCGGTAGCCTCGCGGCGGCCGCGCGATCCTCCGATATTGATCGGTTTGCCGGTCACCACCGCAGTTACGGTCTGCCGCATGTGCATGGAATACGTATCCATCATCCAGGCCATGACTTGTTCGTTGGTGTTGACGTCGGGAGCAGGGACATCTTTTTCTGGGCCGATGAATTCGACCAACTCGGCGGTATAACGGCGGGTCATCCGCTCCAGTTCGCCCATCGACATCTTGTGTGGATCGCAAATCACCCCACCCTTGGCCCCCCCGAACGGAATGTTGACAACAGCACACTTCCACGTCATCCAGCTTGCCAAAGCCCTGACCTCGTCAAGAGTCACGTCGGGCGCATAGCGAATGCCTCCCTTCGACGGACCGCGCGCAATCGAGTGCTGCACACGAAAACCGGTAAAAACTTCCAGGCTGCCATTGTCCATTGCAACCGGGATATGCAGAATGATTTCGCGGTTTGGGTAACGCAGAACTTTCCATAGCCCCTCGTCCAGGTTCAGCTTGTTAGCGGCGAGGTCAAAGCGGGCGGCTTGCGCCTCCCAGGGATTAATCTCTTGCTCGAGGGATACAGTCTTAGTAACCATGATGATCTCCGATGAGCGCACCTAATTACTGAGATGCGGCCGGCGCCGGATGCAAATTCCGGAGGAGGCGGATAGATACAGGAGTATAAGCATGCCAAGGCAAGCAGGCAAGGGAACGGAGGTGTAGGGTGACGCAGTTTGGAACTAGTCAAACAACCTACGGCAGCTAAAAGCCGCACGTAACGAGTAGGATTGCGACATCCCCACTTGCCGCCCGGCGCGATCCTGCGCATTCGTTGGTACGCGGCCTCCGCTTCCATCTGCCGTTTCAATGTTACTCTACTCAGGGCTGTGACCAACGAAGCTCCAGTTACGGCGCTGCGGCTTTTCAACGGCCACTCCATGGTCGGGAAGCTGGGGTGCGTGCTGGTCTGCTCGCCCCGCTCTGCCGGTTGGAACCAGCCGGAGCGAGCCGCTCGCTGGCGCGAGCTTGGCTTTCACCATCCGCCCGATTTCAATACCGCACAGGCGCAGCACGAACAAATGTGCCGCCAACTTGCAGTCGCAGGGGCAGAGATCTGGGAGTCTCCTCCGGCTTTAGATCTCTCACTCGATGCCGTCTACGCGCATGACGCGCTGCTGCCGACCGATTTCGGCTTTATCATAATGCGCCCGGGTAAGCCGAACCGCGTGTCCGAAGGCAAGCACCAGAGCTCCTTCTGCAAGCGGCTGGGCCATCCTATTTCAATTTCATTCCTGTCCGCGAATGCTGACTCTTTCACGCCGACCAAAATCCTGCCTCCCGGCACCACTGAAGCCGGCGACATGGTTTGGCTCGATGAGAAAACACTGCTCATCGGTCGCGGATATCGCACAAATAATGCCGGCATCGCACAAATCCGCGATCTGCTCTCCCCCCGAGCTGTCCAAGTTCTCTCCGCCCCGCTGCCCTACGGTTCCGGACCTTCTGCCTGCCTGCACCTGATGTCTCTCATCAGTCTTCTGGATGAACGCACCGCGCTCGTAGATTTGCCCTGGCTGGCGGTCGAAACTGTGGAACTGCTGAAAGCCCGCGGCTATCACCTTTTGGAAATCGACTACTCTGAACGCGAGACGCTGGCTTGCAACGTGCTCTCGCTAGGAGAGCGGCGCTTGCTTGCGCTGGAAGAGAACCGCAAGACCAATCAAAAGCTTCGGGATACAGGATTCCATGTATCCACCTTTCCCGGTTCCGAGCTGTGCATCAACGGCAACGGCGGTCCCACCTGCCTGACCCGGCCGCTCCAGCGCTCCTGATGGTCAAAAATACATAGCATCAACACAAGACCCGACTCTTACGGCTTGATGCACAACCACTTCGTCGCCACGCGTGACGGTATGCCAATTGCATCTATTTAAGAGGGATCACAACGGGGGAAAGAACTGTATATCGGAGGGACCAAAATGACCCTAAGGATTTCACTTCGAAAATTTCTGCGGCCTAGCTTTTTTAGTGTTGCGCTGGTGTTTGCGCTACTCCTGACGTTGCCATCTTTTTCGTCGCGTGCTCTGGCTCAGCAGCCAGACAACGACGACATGAACCGGCCCTCGGCTGAGAAACCGGATAAAGATCGCGACAAAGACAGGGTTAAAAAAGATAAAAAAGATAAAGATAAAGACCGCGACTGGGACAGAGACCGCGACCGTGACGAGCACAGACAGCGCAATGAAGCGCAGAGCCAACAGGCGACCCAGCGCCCCGATAACGACGTAACTCACCACGAACTAGAGAGCTTTGATGCGTTCCTGGACTCGAACCCCGAGGTTGGGCGCGAACTAGCCAGGAACCCATCACTGGTCAACGACCGAAATTTCGTCGATAAACATCCTAACCTCTCGAGATATCTGCAGAATCATCCTGGGGTGCGCGAAGAAATCCGTGAGAATCCTCAGGGCTTCATGCAGCGCGAGAAGCGTTTCGAGAATTCCGGTGAGGACATTACCAACACTGAACTGCGGAATTTCGATAATTTCCTCGACTCACATCCGCAAATTTCCAAAGATCTCCAGAAAAACCCAGGCTTGATGGATGATCAAAATTATGTGAACAGTCATCCCGAGCTGAAGGAATTCCTGAGCACCCATGCTGGTGTGAGAGAGCAGGTCAGGGAACACCCGGGGATCTTTATGAAACGCGAGCAGAAGTACGAGAAGAACGAAAGTCCGCAGCGTTAAATTTTTTGCCGTACCTAGTGATGGAGGCCGGTGATGAGCCGGCCTTTTTTATCTTGCGATCACGTTTACCTTGAACCCGCATTCACGAGTGGTCTGCGACTGTTAGAATGTAAGAGCAATGGTTCTCCCCTTCGTCCGCGATCTCTTCGCGGACGCGGAAAAGTTACCCGCCTTTGCGCGTGCAGCCTCCCATCTCAGAGAGGGCACGGGGCGGATTGGTGTTTCTGGACTAACCCCCACCGCCAAAGCTCTGCTGCTGGTTTTGCTGCAAAGAGCCGCAGATCGGCCATTGATCTTGGTGGTTTCTGACAATCGCACCAGCGAAGAATTCGTCCCCCTACTGCAAGCTTTCGCCGAACTTACTGGATCCGCGGATCCTGCAACCGTTATCACCCTCCCCACACGCGACGTTCTTCCCTTTCAAAACCTCTCGCCCCATCCCGAACTTCAGGAGGAGCGCGCGGTTGCCTTGTGGAGAATCGCAACCGGAGCGGTTTCGATCGT
>QIAB01000040.1:23575-24630 GCA_003225455.1 Acidobacteriota bacterium | reverse complement strand
TACTCGTCCACCGATGTGGTCGAAATGCCCGGTGAATATGCCTTGCGTGGCGGCATTCTCGATGTCTACTCACCCGAAGCAGACCGCCCGGTGCGTATTGAGTTCTTTGGCGATGAGGTCGAATCCATCCGCAAATTTGATCCCGCGACACAGCGCTCCTCGAACCCCGTAGACGAAGTGATCCTCCTGCCCCTGACCGAAACTCCCGTTAACGACGACCTTCTCGGCGCCATCCACGCCCGCCTTTCCGGAAAGCGAATTACCGGCACGGAGGAGATTGTCGAGCAAGCTGTCCGCTCGGGTGGAGTTACCGTTTTTCCCGGCTGGGAATTTTATGCGCCGGTCGCAGGCGCCGATCACACCGTATTCGATCTACTCCCTCGCGCTCTCGCCATTACCGATGAGCCGGAAAACCTGAAACCCGAGTTTGAGCATACCTGGTCGCGCATTGAAGAGGCGCACGAGCGCAGCGGCGTCGGCAATCTCGTACGGCCCATGGATTTGTATCTCTCACCCGAACAATGGTGGACCAGGCTCAGCGCCTTGCCCGGAGCGGAAGTCGAACACCTCGGCATCGCACGCGCCGAACCAGCCGAATCAATCACATTCCACTCGCAACCTACCCCGCGCTTCCACGGCTCGGTTCCCGCCATGCTTGAGCAAGTTCAGAAGCAGACTGCCGAAGGCAAGCGAGTCCTTATCGCCGTTCCCAATACCGGCGAGATCGAACGCCTGGCCGACATCTTTACGGAATACGCTGTCTCTTTCCGCCTGGGAAGCCGCACCCGCAGCGGCGAAAGTTACGCCGACGAGACTGCATACTTCGCTGGGGAAGTGTTTACTACTACGCTGGCAAAAGCCTACGTTCCAGACGGCGTCTCGCTCCCTGATGCCAATCTCACCATCTTCGGCGCACGCGATCTCTTCGATGAGTCCGAGTCGGTCGTATCGCGCCCGCAAAGGCAGAAATCAAAGACCTCAGCCTTTCTCTCCGATTTCCGCGATCTCCAGGTCAGTGACTACGTCGTCCACGTGGAACACGGAATCGGCCAATA
>QIAB01000040.1:22771-23544 GCA_003225455.1 Acidobacteriota bacterium | reverse complement strand
AGTATGCCGAAGCTGCGCGGCTTTATGTCCCGCTAACCCGCCTCGACTTGGTACAGAAGTATCGATCGTCAGAAGGCGCCAAGCCGCCGTTGAGCCATCTCGGCACCGCTGCCTGGGCCAAGACCAAAGCCCGCGTGCGCAAGGCCATGAAAGACATGGCTGACGAACTCCTGAAGCTCTATGCCGAGCGCAAGACCGCGGAGGGCCATGCTTTTTCGGCAGATAACGAATGGATTCGCGAATTCGAAGACACATTCGAGTACAGCGAAACCGAAGACCAGGAACTGGCCATCGTCGATGTCAAGCGCGACATGGAATCACAGCAACCGATGGACCGTCTGCTTTGCGGGGACGTTGGCTACGGCAAGACAGAAGTCGCCATGCGCGCCGCTTTCAAAGCCATCAGCGACAACAAGCAAGTCGCCGTGCTCGCGCCCACGACGGTTCTGGCGTTTCAGCACTACGAGACCTTCAAGCAGCGCTTCGCCGCATTCCCAGTTTTAATAGAGATGATCAGCCGCTTCCGTTCCACCAGGCAGCAGAAAGAAATTCTGCAAAAGGTTGAGGCGGGCAAGATCGACATCTTGATCGGCACGCACCGCCTGCTTTCAAAAGATGTAAAGTTCGCTGATCTCGGATTGCTTGTCGTCGACGAAGAGCAGCGTTTTGGCGTTCGCCACAAAGAACGCATCAAGCAGATGCGCAAGCAGGTAGACGTGCTCACCATGTCCGCAACTCCCATCCCACGCACACTGCACATGTCGCTGGTCGGA
>QIAB01000040.1:19933-22745 GCA_003225455.1 Acidobacteriota bacterium | reverse complement strand
CATCGCAATCCAAACCGTCGTCGCAAGCTGGGATGACAAGCTGATTCAGTCCGCTCTCGAGCAGGAACTCGACCGGGGCGGCCAGGTGTACTTCGTCCACAACCGCGTGGACACCATCTGGGAAATCGCCGCCAAGCTTCAGGGCTTGATACCGCGCGCTCGAATCATCGTCGGCCACGGCCAGATGTCTGAAGGCGAACTGGAGAAAGTGATGCTGAAATTTATGCATCATGAAGCCGACATTCTGGTCGCCACTACGATTATCGAGAACGGCCTCGACATCCCGCTCTGCAACACCATTCTGATCAATCGCGCGGATCGCCTTGGGTTGTCCGAGCTTTATCAACTGCGTGGGCGCGTCGGGCGTTCGAACCGCCGTGCCTACGCGTACCTACTTCTCCCAGCCGAAATTGAGCTGACCCCGATCGCGCGCCGGCGCCTCGCTGCACTGAAAGAATTCTCCGACCTCGGCGCTGGCTTCAAAATCGCCGCGCTCGATCTCGAATTGCGGGGCGCGGGCAATCTCCTGGGCGGCGAGCAGAGCGGACACATCGAAGCCATCGGATTCGAGCTTTACACTCAAATGCTCGACCGCGCCGTCCGCGAAATGAAAGGCGAAGCCGTGCCAGAAGAAGCTGAGACTCAACTCAACCTCGGACTCAATATCCGCATCCCAGTGGATTACATTCCGGAGGAGAATCAGCGTCTGCGTATGTACAAGCGCGTAGCCGGAGTCGAGACCGAATCGCAGTTGAACGACGTCCGCGCCGAGCTTCAGGATCGCTATGGCGAGCCGCCGCCCGCAGTGCGCAACTTGCTGGAATATGCTGCCCTCAAGCTGCTGGCGGTGCGCGTGGGCGCGACCGGAATCGACCGCAAACGTGATCTCGTGAATATAAAATTCCTGCAGAATGCAGGAATCGATGCCGGCAAGCTGGCGCAGTTTGTTTCGTCTCAGCGTGGCGCGCAGTTCACCCCGGATGGGACGCTGAAGTTTTCGCTGAAAATAAGCGCCGCCTCTGAAGTGTTGAGCCAACTGCGAAATCTGCTTGAGGAGCTAGCAGCTCAGGAGGCCCCAGCACCGGCCACTTAGGAACGGCCGCCTTCGGCACCAGCCACGTGGGAATAGCCGCCCTTGGCCCGGAGCACCGGCCACTTAGGAACGGCCGCCCCCGGCTGTTCGGCGAGCGAAGCTCGGCGGCTCCTGCAATGGCCAATGCCAAGCGCAGCAGTTACAATTCTCCATCGCTTTGCCGTGGCTAACGACTGAGCGCTAACGACTGCCTTATGCTGAAAGTTCGCAAAGCCGTTTTCCCCGCCGCTGGACTGGGCACTCGCTTTCTACCCGCCACCAAGGCGCAACCGAAAGAAATGCTTCCTCTGGTGGATAAGCCCATCATTCAGTACGGCGTGGAGGAAGCGTTGGCGGCCGGTTGCGATCAAATCATTATCATCACTGGCCGTGGCAAGCAAGCCATTGAAGATCATTTTGATGTCAGTTACGAGCTGGAAAAGATGCTGGAGGAGAAAAAGAAAACCGATCTGCTCCAGATCGTCCGCCAGATTTCTGACATGATCCACGTCGCCTACGTGCGCCAGAAGGAAGCCTTGGGGCTAGGCCACGCCGTTCTCACTGCCCGCGAATTAGTCGGCAACGAACCCTTCGCTGTTCTGTTAGCTGATGATGTGATCGACGCGCCCGTGCCCGTCCTTAAGCAGATGATGCAGGTCTTCGAGGAAACTCAGTGTTCGGTGCTGGCCACGCAGATGATCGAAGGCAAGGCAATTTCCGCCTACGGCGTGCTTAAAGTGAAGCCCGCAGATGGACGTTTCAACGGACGCCTGTACGAAGTGCTTGATCTCGTCGAGAAACCGAAGCTGGAAAATGCTCCCTCAAACTTGGCGGTGATTGGACGTTACATTCTGACTCCCGACGTATTCGAGATGCTCTCAACAACCCAGTTCGGGGTCGGTGGCGAACTACAGCTTACCGATGGCCTCTGCGGGCTCCTGAAGAAACAAAAGATGTATGCCTATGTCTACGAGGGCAAGCGCCACGACACCGGAGATAAACTCGGGTTCCTGAAAGCCACGATTGAATTTGCCCTCAAGCGCCCGGACTTGGGCGAAGATCTGCGAAAATATTTAAAGGATCTGAAGCTGTAGCGCTGGCATCTTGCCGGCTAGCAGATGGAATGCTGGCTTACCTTAGCGCACTCCTGAGCTTCTTCGATTTTTCCTCGACTCCCGCCGCCAGCTTCCGCTTGTGAGCCTCTAGCTTCTTGGCAATAGATGAATCCGCCAGGGCGATCATCTGCGCCGCCAGAATTCCCGCATTGGTTGCGCCAGGTTTTCCAATCGCAACTGTCGCCACTGGTATCCCCGCAGGCATCTGCACGGTCGCAAGCAGCGAATCCATTCCGTTCAACGAAGTAGAAGGAATCGGTACGCCAATCACCGGCAAAGTCGTATGCGCCGCGATCACTCCGGCTAAATGCGCCGCACCGCCGGCTCCAGCAATGATCACGCGAACGCCGCGAGCGGCAGCTTTGCTCGCATATTCGGCAGTTCTTTCTGGCGAGCGATGTGCCGAGGTTATATCGATCTCATATTCAATGCCAAAATCTTCCAGCGCCTTTCCCGCCTCGCGCATGATCTCAAGATCGGAATCGCTCCCCATCACAATCGAAACCAGCAGTTTGCTCATCCTCTCCTCGGCCCTACTCTCCTATTGCGCGAATCCTTAGTGATTTCCTTCGTGTACCTTTGTGCCCTTCGTGGTTATTGGTTTCTCGTGGCGGGCGTCAACAGA
>QIAB01000040.1:15666-19901 GCA_003225455.1 Acidobacteriota bacterium | reverse complement strand
TCCTCACCGCTCGCGCGGCAATATCTTTCCTGTAATGCGCGCCCTCAAAACTAATTTTCCCAACCGCCTCGTACGCCCGCTGCACCGCTCGCGCTAAATCCCCCGCCCGAGCAGCTACACCCAAAACCCGCCCACCAGCGGTGAAATAAGCGTCATCGTGTTTAGTCGTGCCCGCATGAAAAATCTTCACTCCCTCGATCTTTTCCGCCTCATCCAATCCTGTAATTCTCTTGCCCACCTCAAATGTTCCAGGGTATCCTCCCGACGACATCACCACGCAGACAGCCGCATCCGGCGACCAGCGGAAATCGCCATCGCTGACGCGACCTTCAATCGAAGCTTCCAGCGCTTCGCACAGATCGCTTTCCAGCCGCATGAGAATCGGCTGCGTCTCCGGATCGCCAAAGCGGCAATTGAACTCCAGCACCATCGGACCCCGCGCCGTCATCATCAGCCCGCAATAAAGAATTCCCTTGTACTCCGCGCCTTCGGCTTTGATTCCGGCAATGACCGGCAGCGCGATATGCTGTACCAGCCAGTGCGCCATTTGATCGTCGAGCATCGTACGCGTGGAATATGCTCCCATCCCGCCGGTATTCGGCCCCGTGTCCCCGTCCCCGATGCGTTTATAATCCTGCGCCGCCACTAACGGCGCAACCCGCTCGCCGTCGCTCAGTACCAGGAACGAAAGCTCGTCGCCCTGCAGGCATTCTTCCAGCACTACTCGCGATCCCGCTTCGCCCAGCATCTTCCCACTAAACATCTCGGACGAAACCGCGATCGCTTCCTCTTTGCTCTTCGCAAGCACCACCCCTTTGCCGGCAGCCAGTCCATCTGCCTTCACCACTACAGGGGGATGAAAGCGCGGCAACGTCTCCCTCACTTCATCCAAAGAGCCGCAGATCGCGTAGTGCGCGGTGGGAATGTGATACCGGTTGAGAAATTCTTTGGCGAAGCTCTTGCTGGATTCCAATCTCGCCGCGGCTTTTGTTGGACCAAAAGTCTTCCATCCACGCCTGGTAAACTCATCGACCACGCCCAATGTAAGAGGCAACTCCGGCCCGACCACGGTCAAGTCGGGACGAATCTGATTGGCCACGGACACAAGCGACTCGATGCTCTTGACGTCGACAGGGAGGCACTCGGCTTCATCAGAAATTCCGCCGTTCCCCGGCGCGCAATAAAGCTTGCTCACACGCGGAGACTGCCGCAATTTCCAAACCAGCGCATGCTCGCGCCCGCCGCTTCCGATCACCAGGACTTTCATAGCCAGAGACAGACAGGTTAGGGGCAGCAGGAAAGTATGTCAAACGCTGAAAGGGGTAGTGTCATACCACAATGAAAATGTCCCCGTGTTCTCCACAATAGAAATGTCCCCTGGTTGTGGTTCATGCTGCGCGCGCATTTCTGTGTTCGAAGCCTGATCTGGGAGCTATGGAGTTTTCTGATCCAAATATAAATTCTGGCGCGCCTTCTTTAAGTATTGCAATTTCTCGTGCAAACGCGTGTGCTCCGCTGGGGGCGGGTAAATGACGAAGCCGGTAATGTCGTTGCACTGCTTGATATCCTCAATCTGCAAATAGCAGGTTTTCCACCGCTGCTTGTTGTCGCGAAGATACACCATAGCTTCCCGGTCAGAATGCAAAGACGAAACCACAAGAAGCACCAGGAGCACGGTCAGCAAACATCTACGGGACCAAGTATTGCGAAGCCCCAGCAAATGAAAGTACAAGCCGAGAATACCAAGCTGCACATAAACCGCGTAGCGCGGAGAAAGCGCCGTCTGCAATCCAGCGCATAATCTGAGATATGCAATGGTCGCGCACGATGTGGCGCTGACAGCCGTCAATGCCGTGACGACAAGAAGTCTTGCGTGCTCGGACTTTGGAACTTTTACGGCATTTCGCCGTACTAGGACCGAGACAGCACATAAGAGCGAGGTTAGCAGGGCGATAAATACGGTCGCTCCCACAAAACGTGGGAAAGTCCCAGTAGTTCTCAATGCAAAGAAGTTTGCTTCGATGAGCGCGGCAAAGGCCATGTAGCTTCTTAAGGACGATGGTTGAAACTCGGAGAAACAACTGATACCTGGGGTAAGCTTGTATCCGAGAAAGAAGGAACCCAATGACGCTAGAGAAATGACCAAGGCGGCTATGAAACAGGCTCTTGTTAAAGATTTGGGAAAAGGTTGAGACCAATAGTCCAGAGCTAGCAGGACAGGGGTTATCACTCCAAGAAAGATACCGAAACCGGTGTAAATCGTTACAAAGTTAATCAGTAGAACCACTGGGTATCTGAGAGCGCTTCTCTCGCAAGTCCACGCCAAACAGTAGGCCACGATGAGAAAAAATGGGAGCGGCCCCTGAGAGAAAATCGGGGTTATGTATAGCGTCTCCCACTGAGCAGGAGTAAACAAGATGGCGGGTATTACAACGTCGAAGATGGAAAACCTTCCGTAAAGGCGTGTCTTGAGCCACAGAACGAAGATCGCGGTCACCGCAAGAATACCGCCTAGAAGAAACGACTCAGTTCGGCTGTTCCACTGGAAAAGCGGATTGAGCAACTTTTCGA
This sequence comes from Acidobacteriota bacterium, assembly GCA_003225455.1. Lineage (GTDB taxonomy): Bacteria > Acidobacteriota > Terriglobia > Terriglobales > Acidobacteriaceae > QIAB01. The sequence continues at coordinate 17,330 of QIAB01000040.1, read as the reverse complement.
GCAACGCCCCTAATCCCAGTCGATGCCAACCGTGCTGCCAGGCGAACATTTGCCAAAGCGAGTTCGTTTGGAATAGCGTGACGTTCTTGAGATCCCACTCGTCCCAGAAAAAGATGTTAACTGCATAACGTGAAATCAGCCGGAAGAGTCGCCCCACCAGAAGAATCGAGGCTGTGGCCACAATGGCGGGGGGGCCATATGAGATCAGCCAAGCGTATGCAATTTCCTTTCTGCGTCTTTCGGGCTTCACCAAGACATGGCTGACATTCATTCGGGACTAGCTTATACACATGAGCAATGATTCGCTACTGCGCATCTGACGAGCACAAATCAGCATTGCCAATCCGAAATCACCAATTTTTCGTTAACTGTGCTTAACGTCGCCATATAATGATTTCCAATGATTACCGTCTCCAAGGAGGATTATCTCAAGGCTATCCTTGAGGCCGAAAGTGAAGGCGCCTCGGTGATCTCTGCCACTTTGGCCCATTGGCTTTCGGTCTCTCCGCCTGCCATAACCATGGCACTGCGTCGCCTGAAAAAAGACGGCCTGGTGCGAGTGCAAAGCGACGGCGAGGTCGGGCTTACCTCCGCTGGCCGTAAAATTGCGCGCAAGCTCACGCTCCGCCACCACCTGATCGAACGCATGCTCTCGGAAATGTTCGGGATGGAATGGTACAAAGTTCACGATGAGGCCGAACGCCTGGAGCACGCGGTCTCCCCGGATTTTGAAGCTAAATTGTTGCGGGGAGGCGCTTGCCCGCACGGCAATCTCAGCGAGGTCGAAAGCCCCGCCAGCCGGCGCCGCCGAGGGCTTCTGCTGCTGGCCGATGCCGAAGCCGGGAAGAACTATGACGTGAGCGGCATCTATGAACGCGACCGTCGGCTGCTCGAATTTCTCGAAGAACGCGGCATTCGCCCCGGGGCGCACGTACATGTTTTGCGGCGGAATTACGATCAGACCCTCACCCTCTCCACCGATGCTGGAACCGTCTCTCTTGGCTCCTCCGCCGCGCAAAGAGTCTGGGTACATGATGCTGACCGGCGCGGTCCACGGTAGCCAGCCCCAAGTCAAAAAGCTTTCGTCTTCTGAATTGCCCGATCCGTCTGTTTGTGGAAAACCTCTCCATCCTAGCTGTCCGAAAGTAATTAACCATGGTTTACTGCATGTTGTATACTTGCGCTAACTTCTGGCAGATACCGCCTGCATGGTCACGGACGTTCTCAATCCGCAATCCGAAGCATGGCGCAGTCAAACGGCTGCACCCAGTCTTCCCGAGGTTTACCGCAGCTTGCATGTTCCGCGGGCGCCCGGCAATCTGCGCAAGCTGCTGGCCTTTGCCGGACCGGGCTTCCTGGTCGCCGTCGGCTACATGGATCCCGGCAATTGGGCGACCGATTTGGCCGGCGGGTCCCGCTATAACTACACCTTGCTTTCGGTCATCATGCTGTCAAATTTGATGGCTGTTCTGCTTCAGAGCTTGGCCGTCAAATTAGGCATCGTGACCGGCCGCGATCTGGCCCAGGCCTGCCGTGACAACTTCAGCCGCAAAGTCTCCTTCGCATTCTGGGGATTTGCCGAGATCGCCATTGCCGCCTGCGATCTTGCAGAAGTGATTGGTTCGGCAATCGCCCTCAATCTGCTGTTTCACATTCCGCTGCTC
>QIAB01000040.1:15117-15640 GCA_003225455.1 Acidobacteriota bacterium | reverse complement strand
TTCTTGGAAGCTCTGGTCATCGCCCTCATCGGAACCATCGGCGTTTGCTTTGGATTAGAAATTCTATTCTCGCGCCCGAGCACGCTCGGCATTGTGCACGCTCTCTTCGTTCCCTCTCCGCAAATCTTCCGCGATCCTGGCATGCTCTATATCGCCATTGGAATCCTCGGGGCCACCGTGATGCCGCACAATCTATATCTGCACTCCGCGATCGTGCAAACGCGCGATTTCGACCGCACCCATCGGGGCAAACGCGAAGCTATTCGCTTCTCGGTGATCGATTCCACTGTCGCGCTCACCTTCGCTCTGCTGGTCAACGCCGCCATCCTTATCGTTTCCGCCGCCACGTTCTACCGTCGTGGCTTCAACCAAATTGCTGAAATCCAGGACGCCCACAAACTGCTTTCCCCTCTGCTCGGTGTCACCGGGGCGAGCACGGTCTTTGCCCTCGCGCTTCTCGCCTCCGGCCAAAACTCCACCCTCACAGGCACTTTGGCGGGGCAGGTTGTTATGGAGGGTTTCC
>QIAB01000040.1:5753-15084 GCA_003225455.1 Acidobacteriota bacterium | reverse complement strand
CTCGCAGTATCGCCATCGCTCCCGCCATCGTAGTCACGGCGCTCTGGGGAGAAAAAGGCACCGCGAACCTGCTGATTTTCAGTCAAGTCATACTCAGCATGCAGTTGAGCTTCGCCGTGTTCCCCTTGGTCCTGTTCACCAGCGATCGCCGCAAAATGGGCGAATTCGTAAACGCGCCCTGGCTGAACGCTTTGTCATGGAGCACCGCGGTTCTAATCGCTATTCTGAACAGTTGGTTACTAATTCAGGCACTGCGCATCTAGCGCACACGTAGGGGCGGACGCCCTCGTCAACCGAATCTTTCTTTCCCAAGTCCGACCTTCGTGCGCTCGCTCCGCGCACCCACTCTACGCAAATTCAATATGAAACGACTAAACTATTGTTTAGTGGCTTTTCTCGGCTGCACGGAAGACGTTCAGGAAGGCATTCATCCATGAATAGCTTTAATGCCCGCTCTATTCTTAAGGTTGGCATCAAGCAATACGAAATCTACCGCCTAGATGCGCTTGACAAGCAGGGCATCTCCACGAAGCACCTGCCTTACTCGCTTCGCATTCTTCTGGAGAACCTGCTGCGCACCGAAGATGGCGAGAATGTCAAAAAGGGAGACATTCGCGCGCTTGCAGCCTGGAATAAAGAATCAAAGCCCGACAAGGAAATTGCCTTCACGCCCAGCCGCGTGCTCTTGCAGGATTTTACCGGAGTACCCGCAGTCGTCGATCTCGCTGCCATGCGCGATGCCATGAAGCGCCTGTCGGGCGATCCAACTTTGATCAATCCCCTTCAGCCCGCGGAGTTGGTGATTGATCATTCTGTACAGGTAGATGAGTTCGGCACCCCGCAAGCCTTCCAGCTCAATTCCGAACTTGAATTTCTGCGCAACAAAGAGCGTTATGCGTTTTTACGCTGGGGCCAGACCGCGTTTCGCAACTTGGCAATCGTGCCGCCCGATACCGGCATCGTCCACCAGGTCAATCTCGAATATCTCGCTCGCGTAGTTTTTGTTCATGAGACGAATGGCCATCGCGCGGCCTATCCCGACACGCTTGTCGGCACCGATTCGCATACCACCATGATCAATGGCCTCGGCGTCCTGGGGTGGGGAGTCGGCGGTATTGAAGCCGAAGCCGCTATGCTTGGCCAGCCCGTCTCCATGGTGATTCCCCAAGTAGTCGGGGTAAAACTCACCGGAAAATTGCGCGAAGGCGCGACCGCTACCGATCTGGTCCTCACCATCACCGAAATGCTGCGCAAGCACGGTGTAGTCGGCAAATTCGTGGAATACTTCGGGCCCGGGCTTCAGGACCTGCCGCTTGCCGATCGCGCCACTATCGGCAACATGTCACCCGAATACGGCGCAACCTGCGGAATTTTTCCCGTTGATAAGGAATCCCTAAACTATTTGCGTTTAACGGGCCGTTCGGAAGAGCAGATCGCATTGGTGGAAGCCTACAGTCGCGAGCAAGGCCTCTTTCATGATGAGAGGACGCCGGAAGCAGAATATTCTGAACTGCTCACGTTGGATCTGGCGACGGTCGAGCCAAGCCTCGCCGGTCCCAAGCGCCCGCAGGATCGCGTACCGCTTTCCAAAGCTCGCGAGTCCTTCGAACAGGCGCTGCCCTCGTTGATGAAACCCAAATCCTCCGCTAAAGCATCCGCGCAAGCTGCAACTCCAGCCAACCTCGTGAACAGCAATCTTGGCCGATGGGAGCAGGAAGGCGGCAATCCCACTGCCGTCGGCGTGGGGGACCTGCGCCACGAAGAGCACGTCCCCCAGGACGTCTCAGCCGCTCTGAGTCACGGCAAGGTGGTCATCGCTGCCATCACCAGTTGCACAAATACGTCGAATCCATCGGTAATGATCGCTGCCGGCCTGTTGGCTAAAAAAGCTGTTGAGCGTGGGCTGCAGGTTCCCGCCTGGGTTAAGACTTCTCTGGCTCCGGGTTCTATGGTGGTACGTGACTATCTAGAACGCGCCGGTCTGACGCCCTACCTGGAAAAATTGAAATTTCACATCGTCGGCTACGGCTGCACCACCTGCATTGGGAACTCCGGGCCACTGCCCGCAGAGATTTCAAAGTCTATCGACGACAACGATCTCGTTGTAGCATCCGTTCTCTCCGGGAATCGCAACTTCGAAGGCCGAATTAATCCCGACGTGCGCGCAAACTACTTGATGTCGCCGCCGCTGGTGGTCGCCTTCTCGCTTGCCGGACGCATCGATCTCGACCTGCGCAAAGATCCCATCGGCCAAGGCAAAAATGGCAAGCCCGTCTACCTCGCTGATATTTGGCCCTCGCAACGCGAGGTTAATAACTTGATCAGCCAGTCGATATCCTCCGACATGTTCCGCCGCAGCTACGGCGAGGTCTACCACGGTGACGAGCGCTGGCGCAACCTGCCGGTTCCCAAAGGCGAGACCTACGTTTGGGAAAAAGATTCCACTTACATCCGCCGCGCCCCATATTTCGACGACATGACCCTCAAACCCGCGCCAGTTCAGGATATTCGCGGTGCGCGTGTATTGGCCGTTCTGGGCGACAGCGTGACTACCGATCACATCTCGCCCGCCGGATCGATAAAGAAAGACAGTCCGGCCGGTAAATATTTGCAAGAGCATGGAGTGAAGCCTGCCGACTTTAATTCCTACGGCTCGCGCCGTGGCAATCACGAAGTCATGGTACGTGGCACATTCGCCAATGTCCGCCTGCGCAATAAAATGGTCCCGAACCTGGAAGGAGGATTTACGCGTCATCTTCCGGACGGTGCCGAGATGACAATTTTCGACGCTTCGGAAAAATATCTTGCCGAGTCGGTCCCGCTGGTCATCATCGCTGGCAAAGAATATGGCTCAGGCTCCTCCCGCGACTGGGCGGCAAAAGGTCCCCGTCTGCTCGGCGTCCATGCTGTGATCGCCGAGAGCTACGAACGTATCCATCGTTCGAATCTCGTCGGCATGGGAATTCTGCCGCTGCAATTCCGCGCTGGCGAGAACGCGGAATCACTCGGGTTGACCGGCGAAGAGGTTTTCGAGATCACGGGTATCCGCGCTCTGGTGGATAACTTCGCCTCCGGCCGCGAGCTGACGGTGAAGGCTGTGGCCAACGGCAAAAGCAAAGAATTCAAGGCCCTCGTCCGTATCGATACACCGCAGGAGGCCCAGTACTATGCCAATGGCGGAATTCTGCAATACGTTTTGCGCCAATTGCTAAGCGCAAAATCGAGTTCCCAGCCAGTGCATGCTTGAAATAGATCAAAGCTCGCACGATCAGGTGATATCCCTGGCGAAATTCTTACGTCTAAATAATTTCAGATTTTGACAGGAGAACCTATGAAGAAGCGAATTGTTGCTTTATGTCTATTGCTGTTCGTGTTGTTTGCGGTTGCTGCATTCGCCCAGGAAGAGAAAGCCAGGCCCAGCCCTGCGACTCAGGCGCAATGCCAATTCAGCGATGGCAAGACCCTTCACGTCGACTATTCCAGCCCACGCGTCAAGGGCCGCAAGATCTATGGTGGGCTCGTGCCCTATGGCGAAGTCTGGCGCACCGGCGCGAACGAAGCCACAACCTTCGTGACCGACGCAAACCTGACGGTGAACGGCAAAGACGTTCCTGCCGGCAGCTACACAATTTTTACCGTTCCCAGCCAGGACAAATGGACTCTAATTATCAACAAGAAGACCGGCGAATGGGGCACTCCGTACAAATATGAAGGAGATGAACTCCTCCGCGCCGATATGCAGGTTTCCAAGACGCCTTCACCCGTTGAGAATTTAACGATCAACTTCGATCAGTCCGGCGGCAAATGCACCATGCACATGGATTGGGAGAACACTCGGGCCAGCGTAGGGTTCGACGAGAAAAAATAGCGCAACTAATTGATGGAGGACGGGCGTCCCGCCTGTATCCGGCTGTGGCGGGACGGATCCAATCGAAAATCAGACCTTCGGTTTCCAGCGCAACACCGGCTTCCTCGCCGCAGCAGTTTCGTCCAGCCGCGAGACTCGCGTGCTGTGCGGAGCGGAAAGCACGGTTTCTGGATCTTCTTCGACCTCCGCTGCAATCGACTTCATCGCATCAATAAATAGATCGAGTTCTTCTTTCGACTCGCTCTCCGTCGGCTCAATCATAAGCGCGCCGGGAACGATCAGCGGGAACGCAGTCGTGTAGGGATGGAACCCATAGTCGATCAGCCGCTTGGCAATGTCCATCGTCTTCACGCCTCTTTTGGCCTGAGTGCGATCGCTGAAGACCACTTCGTGCATGGTCGCCGTCGCATAGGGCAAATCATAGGCGCCTTCGATGCCTTTACGAATGTAATTCGCATTTAGCACGGCATCTTCGGTTGTCTCGCGAAGACCGTCCGGACCGTTCGCAAGGATGTACGCCAGCGCCCGCACAAACATTCCAAAGTTTCCATAGAAAGCCCGAACCCGCCCAACCGATTGCGGACGGTCATAGTCGAAAGACAGGGTCCCATCTGATTTCACCACTACAACCGGCGTAGGCAAAAGTGGCTCGAGGAATTGCTTCACTGCTACCGGCCCGGAACCGGGGCCTCCGCCGCCGTGAGGAGTGGAAAAAGTCTTGTGCAGATTCAGATGCATTAGGTCCACGCCGAAATCGCCCGGGCGCACTTTGCCGACCAGCGCATTCATGTTCGCGCCATCCATGTACAGCAGTCCGCCTTTAGCGTGGAGAATATCGGCGATTTTGTGGATCTCCTGCTCAAAGATGCCCAGCGTATTGGGATTAGTGAGCATCAGTGCCGCTACATCTTCGTTCATCTGTGCGCCCAGCGCGGCGACGTCGACCATCCCTTTCGCATTTGATTTCAGATTTTCGACGGCGTAACCAACTGTCGCAGCAGTCGCGGGATTCGTCCCATGGGCCGAGTCCGGAATGAGGATCTTCTTACGCGGATTACCCTTCGACTGCTGATAGGCACGTACCATCACGAGGCCGGTAAGCTCACCGTGAGCGCCGGCTGTAGGCTGGAGAGTGATCGCATCCATCCCAGTGATTTCCGTCAGGCAGTCGCTGAGCATCTTCATAATGCGCAGCGCGCCTTGCGAAACGCGCTGTGGTTGGTAAGGATGTCCGTTGGCCAGGCCCTCTAGCCGCGCGACCACCTCGTTCACTCGCGGGTTGTATTTCATCGTGCACGAGCCAAGCGGATACATGCCCAGATCGATGGCGTAGTTCCAAGTCGAAAGCCTTGTAAAGTGGCGGATGATTTCGATTTCGCTCACCTCCGGCATGTTCCCCAGGTCTTTTCTTTCCCACTCACCCAGTAGTTTGGAGGTGTCCACTTCCGGCACATCGAGCGGGGGTAGCTTCCATGCGGCCTTGCCCGCAGAAGATTTCTCAAATATCAACCCTTCGTTCTGGCTGGTATGACGCGTAGCTTTGCGGGTGATGTGCTTCATCTCTCTGTGTTCCTCTGTGCCCTCTGTGGTTCTGTTATGCGTCTCTATCGCGTCACTTCTTCCACATCAGCTTCTTCCTTGGCTGATTTAACCGAGCGCTCACTTTCGGCGGCGAGGCCAACCACAGTATCAATTGCTGTCCGAGTGCTCATCTCAGTGCAGCACCAAAGCGATGCATTGCCCAGCTCGGGATAGAACTTCTTCAGCGGAAGTCCGCCCACGATTTTGTGCCCAAGAATACGGCCATTGATAGCATAAGGATCCTCACTGGTCTGCACGACGAATTCGTTGAAGCGCGGCGCAGCGGAGAACAGGACCTTCGCGTGCTTCCCGAATTGCTGAACAGCATAGGCAGTCTTCGCCAAATTCTGCCGGGCCAACTCGCGCATCCCCGCCTTCCCGTAAATCGTCATAAAGATATTCGCCATGAGGGCGATCAGCGCTTGATTCGTGCAAATGTTTGACGTTGCCTTCTCGCGCCGGATGTGTTGCTCTCGCGTGGCCAGCGTAAGCACGAAACCCCGCTTGCCATTGCGATCTGTGGTTTGGCCTACCAGCCGTCCTGGCATCTGGCGGACGTACTGCTCGCGAGTGGCGATCACTCCGCAATACGGGCCGCCGAATCCAAGCGGCACACCAAATGATTGCGCCTCCATCGCGATGATGTCCGCCTGCCGCGGTGGCTCTACGATGCCCAGCGAAACCGCTTCCGCAATTGAGACCACCAGCAAAGCGCCGCTCTTGTGCGCAAGTTCAGCGATGCTGCGGACATCTTCGATCGTCCCGAAAAAGTTCGGCGATTGAATCAAAACGCAGGCCGTCTCGGCAGTAACAGATTTTTCTAGTTCTTTGAGATCAATGCGGCCGGACTCAGAAAATGGGACCAAACTGATCGGCAACCCTTGATGATGAGCGTAGGTAGCCAGCACTTCACGGTATTCAGGATGCACGCTGCGTCCCACCACCACCGAGCGGCGGCCAGTGAGCCGCACTGCCATCATCACAGCCTCAGTTGCGGCCGTCGAGCCGTCATACATGGAAGCGTTCGCGACGTCCATGCCGGTCAGCTCGCAAATCATAGTCTGAAACTCAAAGATGGATTGCAGTGTGCCCTGCGAAACCTCCGCCTGATAGGGTGTATACGCGGTTAGAAATTCTCCGCGCGAGATTAGTGAATCAATGATTACAGGCCGGTAATGGTAGTAGGCGCCGGCGCCAAGAAATGTGGTGTAGCCATCTCCATTTTCGCGCGAACGCTCGCGGAACCAGTCCACGATTTCAGATTCCGCCATTTGCCGCGGAACTTTTAGGTCGCGCTTCAGCCGGTACTCCGCGGGAATTGGCGAAAAAAGATCATCAATCGAGCGTGCACCGATCGCTTGCAGCATGGCCTCGCGATCAGCAGGAGATTTAGGCAGATAACGCATTTGGACCTATTAGATGTGCTCCAATACCGATTTGATTTTTCCCGCGCTCATCCAACAAACCACGAAGGGCACGAAGTTACACAAAGGAAAGCCGTCGCGCCTTCCAGTCCTTCGTGTACCTTCGTGCCCTTGGTGGTTCAGGAACTCTCTAGAAGCAAACTCAATGGCCTCCTTCGTCTGCCACAAACTTTTCGTAATCGGCGGCCGACAGCAGCGAATTCAACTCGCCAGGATCTTTCAATTTGATTTTCATAATCCACGTGCTATGAGCGTCTTTGTTGATCTTCTCAGGAGCCGTAGCCAGTTCGTTATTTACCTCCGTGACCGTGCCGGATGCGGGAGCATAAAGATCGGAAACCGCTTTCACGGATTCCACCGTCCCGAAAGCTTTGCCCGCGCTGAGCTCGGCACCGACCTTGGGCATCTCGACAAAGACAATATCCCCGAGCGATTCCTGCGCGTAATCAGTGATGCCTACAGTTGCGCTGTTGCCATCCGCTTTGATCCACTCGTGCTCTTTCGTGTATTTGAAATCCGTGGGATATGCCATCCGGTCTTCCTTCGTGTCCTTCGTGGTTCTGATTCTCCTCTGTGCCCTCTGTGGTTTACTCTTTCTTCTGCCGTTTATAAAACGGCGTTGCCACGACTTCTGCTTTCACGCCCTGCCCGCGAATCTCCACGCTGATCACCCGTCCGATGTCTGAAAACGCAGGCGGCACATACGCCAGCGCAATATTCTTTTTCAGAGATGGCGCAGGCGATCCGCTGGTTACATACCCAATCTCGCGCCCGGCTGCGTCCTGGACTTTGTAGCCGTCCCGCGCGATCCCACGATCAATCATTTCAAGTCCCACCAGCACCCGTTTCACACCCGCAACCCGAGCCTTCTCCAGCGCAGCCCTGCCAATGAAGTCGCCTTTCTCCATCTTGCAGAACCGATCCAGCCCCGCTTCCCAAACGTTAATGGTATCGGAAATTTCGTGTCCGTAGAGGGGAAGCTTGGCTTCCAGCCTCAGCGTGTTGCGCGCACCTAAGCCGCAGGGAAGAACCCCGAATTCCTTGCCCGCCTCGAGAAGCAGATTCCACGCCCACGCGCTGTTGAATTCGTCGGATGGAACATAGATCTCAAAGCCGTCCTCCCCGGTATAGCCAGTTCGAGCGATGAGGACATTTGTGAGATAACGACGAACCTTCTCCGCACGCAGTAGGTGACCGCGCGCAACCCAATAAAATTTTAGGGATGAAAGATCAGCATCGGTAAGCTTCGTCAGCAGCTCCAATGCTTTTGGCCCCTGGATCGCAATCTGAGTGAAATCATCGGACAGATTCTCGACACGGCAATCGAACTGCCTCGTGTTGTCGCGCACCCAGTTGAAATCTTTCTCGCGCGTTCCGGCGTTGATGACCAGCAAATACTCGTCATCGCCCAAACGATGCACAATCACATCATCAACAAACGTACCCTGCGGATACAGCAACGCCGAGTATTGTGCCTGCCCTACCGCAAGTCGCGCGGCATCGTTCATGGAAATATGCTGCACCGCGGCGAGCGCCTGTGGACCGCTGATCCGAATATCTCCCATGTGGCTGACGTCAAAAATGCCTACGCCGGTGCGCACCGCCATGTGTTCAGTGATAATCCCGCCTGATTTTGGATATTCCACCGGCATATCCCAGCCGTTGAACTCGACCATCTTCGCGCCCATCTGGCGATGGAGTGCATTCAGTGCGGTTTTGCGGATGATGGGCGTAGTCGCCTCAACAGCGGGCAATGGAAAACCTCGTTACAGCAGTGGCTGGGCTGCCTGGATGGTGAAACTACCTACCGTAACATGCACGCGCTGGCGGCTTCAAATGCCTAAAATGGCGGAAACATGTCTCAGGGAGTGCGAGAAGATAGCCGATCTAAACCAGTATCGGCAGGTCATCGGTTCAAGTCGATCGTCGTCTCCATTCTTTCACCAGCTCGCAAATCTTGCGCAACTCCGGTCTGCTCCTGAGATCGGTTAGCTCGTCTTGCCGGGCGACCGTTCAGTCGAGACTGCGAGGCTGCTATGCGTTTGCGGCCTGCTGAGACAATTCACCGCGCATACAGGTCGTGCCTTTTCATGAAGGGAAGCCGGATTCCCAATCCACCAGAAATTCACAGAAATTTCATTTCGCACTAACATTCCTGTTACACAAGCTCACTTACCATCTGTGGGTTGGCCCCAACTTCGGCCAGGACCCTCAGCCTCGAACCGTAGTAACTCATCCGCACGGGGCGGCCGAACCCGCCCCCAAAACAACAGGAGACCGAATCATGCCGGATCAAGCCCTTTCCCAGCTCAAGAAGATGATGTCGTTATTACTAACCCTGACCATCGCCCTAGGACCAAGCGTCACACCAGCTTTTGCGAGGGCAGCCAAGAAGGCACGCACGAGTGACTCCAGCACTGCAACGCCCATCAAGCACGTAATCGTCATCGTCGGTGAG
>QIAB01000040.1:5032-5725 GCA_003225455.1 Acidobacteriota bacterium | reverse complement strand
TCTTTGCCACATACGTCCCAACAGCGGGCGAAACTGTGAACAACTTGCTTTCTGAGAAAATTATCAACGCAGACGGTACTCCCGGAACGAATTCGCAAGCTGTGCAGTTCTCCGCTGACATAACCGGCAGCGCCACATTTCAGCTAAGCCCCACGACGTCAAAGACTGCCTACCTCACACTACCGGCGCCGCTGAACGGCGGACCAACCAACGCCTGAACGAGTAATGGGATGTGCAACCTGGGCGATGCTGTGTCGTCTGAAGATGGGTTGCCCAAACCTCCGTTTAACTACTATCGATCGTTGTTAGTCGGCGGCACTGGGCTAACGGGAAGAGTTCCCGACTCCCGCATCAGCGCCGTGAACTCTACACCGCCGTATTCCACTCTGGCACCAGTACCCTTCCAGCTCACCAACTCCAGTTCGTTCCCGTATATCTCGTATGCCAACAGTCCGGTGCACCGCTTTTACCAGATGTGGCAGCAGGAAGACTGCAATGCTTCTTATGCAACGCCGACGAATCCTAGCGGTTGCTTAGCCGACCTTTTCACCTGGACGGAAGTTACAGTCGGAGCCAATGTGAATGGAAAGCCGCAACCAACTCCGTTCTGCACGGATTACGAACCGGGTTGTGCCACAACAGGTGAGGGTGCGACTGCAATGGGCTTTTATAACGTGCAGCGGGGCGATGCGC
>QIAB01000040.1:0-4873 GCA_003225455.1 Acidobacteriota bacterium | reverse complement strand
GGCAGGTGGTCCGGTTGACGAAATTGAAAATCCGAATCCGGTACCGGGCACCAACAATTGGTGGATCCAGGACGGCTACGGCGGGTTCGGCAACAACGGCGCGTCCGTGGGTGTCTACGGCGGCGGAAGCTACAGTAACTGCTCGGATACCTCGCAACCAGGTGTTGGCCCGCTCGTCGCGTATCTCAGTTCGCTGAATCCTCCAATCAACCCAAACTGCGATCCCGGTCACTACTACCTCTTGAACAATTACAACCCTGGCTACTTCGGTGACGGGACCAATGCCTACACGGACCACAATCCGAACAACTACCCCTTCACCATCCCCCCGACCTCGCAGCGCAGCATCGGCGATGTCTTGTTGGAAAATAACATCTCATGGAAGAGCTACAACGATCAGTGGGACCGCTATTTGAGCGATAAGTATCAGCTTGACTATGGAAAGGTCGGTGCGCTGAGCGACCAGTACTGCAATATCTGCAATGGTTTTCAATACCAAACGCAGATCATGACCAACGCCGCCGTGCGTACCGAACACATCACCGACACCGACCAACTCTACAAAGACATCGAGAACGGCAAATTGCCAGCGGTGTCATTTGTTAAGCCGAGCGGATGGGTCGACGGACATCCGGCGTCATCGAAATGGGATTTGTTCGAAGGATTCGTGAAGAAGATTGTGGATGAGGTCCAGTCGAAGCCCGATCTTTGGAATTCCACTGCGATCTTCGTAACCGTGGATGAAGGTGGCGGCTATTACGACTCTGGATATGTGCAGCCGCTCGATTTCTTTGGCGACGGCACGCGTATTCCCCTGATCGTCGTTTCGCCGTATACCAAGCCCGGACACATTTCTCACGATTACGGCGACCACGTCTCAATCTTGAAATTCATCGAGCACAACTGGAATTTGCCGACCATCTCGGGCCGCAGCCGCGACAACCTGCCCAACCCGACTTACGATCCGGCGGTCAGCTTGTACGCCCCAACTAACAGCCCTGCCATTGGAGACCTGTTCGACCTCTTCAACTTCTAACAGCAACCCACAGCGCGAGCCCACCCTTTGGGATAGACGACACAAAGGGTGGCGCGCTTGCGCCCTGCCTGTCTCAATGAGTAAGGGAACCTCGTTCACCGTTAATTACCTTCGGCACTTTCCACGCGCAAGCCGCGGGTCTACATTTTGCTCATGGCTTCCACCACGACCAAGACCAAATACCGCTGCATGCAATGCGAGATGTCCGAAGACAAATGTCAGTGCGACAAGTATTGCTGCTTGTGCCAAAGTCAGATTGACATCCGCCTCTGCCAGGACGGGCTCTATTACTGCCCGCCTTGCCGGGAGGCTTGCGACTATCGCGTCTCTGGCCAATAAAACGCTACGGAACGCTCTCGGTGGCTTCTTCCGAGCGAGCACTCTCGTTACCGCGCGCGTCGATAGCAGAAACTGAATAAAAATAATTTCTTCCAGCGGCTACATTGCTGTCGCGAAAGGCTGGCGTTTTCACCAGTTCAGAGTTGATCTTTACCGGCTGCTCGCCCTCTTCACGCCGGTAAACGTTGTACCCGGCGAGGCCCGCGTCCGTAACCGGAGCCCAGACCAGATCGATAAACGCCGCCTGTCCCACTCCAGAGAAAACTGCCTGTAGCCCAGACGGGACTCCGGGTGGAAACACGTCATGCGCGAAGACCTTTACCGCAGGGGTGTCATCGCCTTCAACCTGCATCTCCGGCTTTTCCGGTACGGAAACCACTGTGACTATCGTCGCGTGATACGAGTAGGTTTGCTCCCACTCAAAGGATTGATCCAATAGCTGCGTTTTCGAGCAATCCTCCATTTCCGCCTCGCCCACATTTGTATCGGCCCGAGTGTTTTCTCCCCGGCGGTAAACGCGCACCCGGTACTGAAGGTATGGCAGTGGCCTGGCCGGCGCGGGGCTGCACGACCACGTCAGCAAGACTCCTGGTGCCGTGACCTGCGCCTTAAAATTTGCCGGAGCTGGCAGCGTCGGAGCCGCCGGGATTTGCACCTGATTGGAGAGTCCCGCACTGCGCCCGCTTTCATTGAGGACCAAGACCGCATAAGTGACCTGCGCGGTGGGATTCTGTTGCTGAAGATCCTGCGGCAACGAATCGGTGTATTCAGCCTGAGCTTTCGGGCCAGTTGGAGAAGCAGAGCGCGAGAGCCGTGCGGGCGGCATCTGTCCCACCACACTCGTGCAATCCTTCATTGCTGTTTGCAAGCTACGGCAGATCCGTGTGGGTCCCAAATGGCGTATTGTCTGGCGTTCCGTGGTTTGGGTGGGCAGTGTCCACGCCAAAAAAACCTTGTCCCCCTTGCGTTCGGCGCGGAGGTCGGTCACCGGCTTTGGCAGTTCGAGCGACGGCGGAAGCGGCGCCCCAGGCGTCCCGCAACTGGCGAGCAGCGCGGCCCCCAGCAAGCCTGGCAAAAGATTCGGACGAAATCGATTCATCAAGCGAGCCAACAGGGTATCAGAATGGAGTGGCGTGTCCGTGATTCCCCGCAGGGATCGGCCACCGAAACCGGCTCAATTGCAACATGTCAGCCCTGGGTTTCTGCCTTTTGGGAGCCGTGAGTCTCCGGCCAGCTCCAAAAGCAGACCACGCACCCTACTAGTGCCGAGAAGCTAGCGAGGCCAGAAGAGAGACCGGGTCACAGCGAGTCAACATTGATCGCCTCGTTGACGGGTATCAGGCGGAATTGCCTTTTGGCTCAACGTTTGTTGGAGTCCTGGACTGCAAGCGTTGGATTCAACGACATGGACCCCGTTGAGCGGCATGTCTCCAGTCACGAGTCCTCGGCCCGTAAATGCGTCCCAAGAGGTTATGGACCCTGTCATCGGTTTGCTCCTTTCGGTGCACTCGGCGGCGCTGCCTTAGGTGGAGGCTGTGTGCTGGGTTGCGCTGCCGGTGGCGGTCTTGAGGGCGGTTGGGTTGCGGGTTGCGTCGCCGGTACCGCTGCCGGAGAATTTATTGCTTCTTCCCCTTGTGCTGCCGCTGGTCCGAAGTCCGACAGAAGATCGACAAGCGCTCCGATAGTTGGATAGATTGTGGTTTGTGTCCCCCCTGAGACCACATTAGAAGTGTCCCCTTTTAGAGTTCCTTCGGCGCGGAGGAACCGCGATTGGGGAGAACTGGATTGAGCAAGAAAGAAGTGGCCGAGTGGAAGTGATGGGGCGGGTGAAGGCGCGTAGTTTGCGCTAATGCGAGGCCGCCGAGTTGCTGGAGTTGAGTTATCGGTAGAGCAAGCGGATCTGGGTGCGGTATCGGGCGGGAGGCGTCCAGGCATTGCAGCATGGCCGCTGTGGGCGACTGTTGAACCGGGCGTACACGGCAGAGTTCCGGGTGGCCGCGTTGAAACAGGTGCAGATGCGGTACGAGGATTTCGGGCCGACGCTGGCCGCCGAGCACCTGGCCAGCGGGCGCACGCGGCCCTGGCCCGAGCTGATTATCACCGGCGGCGGCCCACCGCGCGGCAACTGGACGAAATCTTCTGGCTGGAGGAGGAACAGGTGGTGAGCCAGGACTGGGTGGTGAGCCAGGACTGGGTGGTGAGCCAGGACTGGGTGGTGAGCCAGGACTGGGTGGCGCGCTACCAGAACCGATGGCTGCAACTGGAACGGCAAAGCCAGAACTGGGCGCCGGCCAAGAGTCGCGTGCTAGTGCGGGAAAACCAAGCGGGAGAAGTGGCCATTCACTATCGCGATCACCGGCTGGGGTTCCGCGAACTGAAGCTGGCTTCTACAGCGCTGAGCGAGGGGCCCTGCCACTTCCCCCGCGCCCCCATCCCCGAAACTGCGGCGCAGCCTTCCGCCAGCCGCCAATCATGCCTGGAGATTAGGCTTCGAAACAAAGAAATGCGCGCAGCCTTTCTGGAGCAGCATGAACCACAAGCAGGGGACATTTCTATTGTGGTATGACAAAACGTTCATCAGGATACGCACAGGGAAGCTCTCCATCATGAACTTGCATTTCGACACTCTACCGAGCTCCTTCCCTGTGCGTACCAGCTGGCGCAGTAGTCCATCCAATCCGAGCGGGCGCGGGCCTCGCGGCTCAGTGTCAACAATCATTCTGACTATCGCCGCTGCCAGAACGTGGCCCTCACCTGCCGGCACTTTGGCATCAGCCGCCAGATCTTCTATCGTTGGCAGAAGCGCTACGATCCTCACAACCTGGCAAGTTTGGAGGGCCGCTCCCACCGGCCGCATCGCCATCGCCAGCCCACCTGGTCGCCAGCCTTGGCCGATCGCGTCCTGGCCCTGCGTTGCCAGTATCCCCGCTGGGGCAAGGACAAGCTCATGATCCTGTTGCAGCGGGAACAGCAGCGCGTGTCCGCTTCCATGGTGGGACGCATTCTCACCCAGATGAAACGCCAGGCCCGGCTGGTCGAACCTCCCCGCAGCGGCATGCCCGGCAGCCGCCGCGCTCTGCGCACTCGCCCTTATGCCGTGCGTAAACCCAAGCAGTACGCGGTGTCCCGCCCCGGCGATCTGGTCCAAGTCGACACCCTCGACGTGCGCCCCTTGCCCGGCATGGTCTTCAAGCAGTTCACCGCTCGCGACGTGGTTTCGCGCTGGGACGTGATCCAAGCCCACACCCGCGCCACCGGCCAAACCGCCACCCAGTTTCTCGATACCTTGCAGCACCGCATGCCCTTCCCCATTCGCGCCCTGCAGGTCGATGGCGGCAGTGAGTTCGCCGCCGAGTTCGAGCAGGCCTGCCAGCAACGCGGCCTGCACCTGTTCGTGCTCCCGCCTCGTTCTCCCAAACTCAACGGTGCCGTGGAACGCGCCAACCGCACCCACACCGAGGAGTTCTATCAGGTCTCCGCCTGCTCGCTGGAGATGAA
>QIAB01000146.1:5309-7498 GCA_003225455.1 Acidobacteriota bacterium | reverse complement strand
GCGACATAGCTGCGAAACATAAGGCTACTGCACACAGGCGTTGTAGCTGCCGCCCGTACTGGCGGCAGAAACGAAAGTAGGAGTTCGGTTTTATCAACTGTGACAAACCGCCCGAGGCGGCATGAAAAATGGTTCAAGAGGTCGCACGGATTGTTCCGCCTGCGATGGATTTGCCCTCACTAACCATTTTGATCCCGTGCTTGAACGAAGAGCTCGGCGTTACTGCGGTCGTAAGCGAATATGCGGCAGCATTCCCGCATGCGGACGTCCTCGTCGTCGATAACGGGTCCGAAGATGGCACCGCAGCAGCTGCCAGAGAGGCCGGCGCTGTAGTTATAACCGAAAAACGACGCGGCAAAGCGCGCGCTGTCGCGACAGCTCTAGCAACAATCGATACCGAGCTAGTTCTGATGACCGACGGAGACGGCAGTTATCCGGCCGACGGCGGGAAACTCCTCATCCAGGAATACATGCGCGAGCCAGCCGACATGTTTACGGGTATTCGCAGCGCGCAGGATGCGTCACATCTTTTCCGCCCCATGCATCAATGGGGCATGTCGATCTTCGCTGCAGTCCTGAAGTTGGTGTTCCGGTTTAAGCCGCTGGATTTGTTTTCCGGACTGCGACTTTTTTCGCGCCGCTTTTATCAACACGTTCCTGTGCTCTCGCGGGGATTCGAACTGGAAATCGAGCTAACGATCCAGGCGGTAGACAAGAATTTTTCGATGACAGAAATCCCGGTGCCATTCCGGAGCCGAGCCAACGGTTCCGAATCCAAACTCAAGACTATCCGGGACGGTCTGCGCATTTTGCGATTGCTCCTTGTCCTCTTCCGCGATTATCGCCCCCTTGCTTTCTTTGGAGCAATTAGCGCGATCATGGCCGCGATCGGATTGGCGGCGGGTTCGGCGCCGATTGTTGAATATTTTCACGCTGGCTTGGTCAACCGTCTTCCGCTCGCAGTTTTGGCTGCAAGCGTGATGACGTTGTCGATCTTGATTAGTTTGGTCGGACTGCTTCTCGAAGCGAACCTGCGCTATCATCGCGAGGCGTATCACATTCAGCTCCGCAAATTTCGCGCTCCTATCCACAAGGCTTCGCGTTCGTATCCGCGCGTACTTGCGAGCTGACGGCGCGCGATGGCCACGTTTCATATTCTTACCCAGTACATCTGGCCGGACGCAGCCCCAACCGGCTTATACGCCGAGCATCTCGCGGCGCGTTTGCATGAAAATGGTTGGGACGTTCGCCTAGTCGGTGGACAAGGAACCTATCGACCTCTCGGCCGCAACAAGCCGCCGATGCCGATTGTGCATCTGGAGCATTATCAGGGACGACGTGGGAATCTTGGACAAACGATCGCCGAATATGCGACCCTCAAACGAGCCTTCCATCATTATATCGGCAGGTTTGTCAGAAAGGACGATGTCGTTTTGGTTACCAGTGCCCCGCCGAACAGTGTTCGACTCGCAAAGTCTATTAAACGCCGAGGGGCGCGCGCGATTTACTGGCTGCAAGACTATTATCCGGAATTAATTCGCGGGATTTGTGAATACCCAGGGACGGCTCGTTCGGCTTTTTGTGCATACTGGGACAGTCACCTGATGCAGTGGGACCGGGTGGTAAAGGTTGCCGCTAATGTCCGCGGTCCATCGCACAATTCGGTAGTGATCCGCAATTGGCCGACGCTTGAATTCGAAGGATCAACCCAGCCGGAACCGTACACTGCGCTCTATTCGGGCAACCTTGGTTATGGCCATGACATTAGTTTGCTCGTCGCAGCCTGCGGCGCGTTACGCGACAAAGGTTACAAGGTTTCGATCCGTGCGGACGGGCGCGGTGTTCCCCACCTTCCAGCCTGGCTGAATGCACAGCCGTTGCACAGCAATCCAGAGGAATTAAGGATCGATCTCATTCGCCACGAGGTCCACCTCGTCGCCGCGCATCCGAGAATTACTCGAGCAATTTTCCCATCAAAAATATGGAACAGCATTGCTGCGGGACGCCGCTTACTTTGCACGGGATTCACGGGCGAAATGGCAAGCGAGCTTGAAGTGGCAAAAAGTGCGCCTTTTGCTTCTCATCTCGATCAATGGGTGGACTTGATTTCGAACCCAGCGATTCCTCACGTGAGCGAATCCGAAGGACCGGCGCAAAAGCACGCCGAGCCGAGCCCAAATCTGCGGCCA
>QIAB01000146.1:1326-5273 GCA_003225455.1 Acidobacteriota bacterium | reverse complement strand
CGATTTTTCCAACGGCGGCTCATCGTTGCTGAATCAGATCGTGCGAGCGGGCTCCCCTGCATCGATAATACGCGATTTAAAACGAACTCGCTGTTCCGTCGTCGCTCTATGCACCAAATCGAAGACCTTCAAATATTCTGTCGCAACCTCAGCCCAGGTTTTAGACGTCACCCATTGTTGAAGATCAGTTGGTGGGGCGTGTTGAATTGACAAAATCGCCTCAGCCCACCTGTCGTGCTTAAGTGGTACAATAAACGGATATCCGCTCGGCACACTTTCGGTTAGCTCGGCGCATTCGCTTAACACCACGGGGCAGTTGGCACTCAAAGATTCCTGCACTGTAAGGCCAAACCCCTCGTAAAGGGATGGCAGAGCCGAGCAAAGGGCACCCTGATAGTACGCCGCCAGTTGCGGCAGCGAAAGACGTCCAGTCAAAACAACTTCGATTCCTTCCATTCTGGCCCTGTTTATCAACGGAGCTAGAGCTCCGAGCTTGGGGCCCAACGTGAAAACAAGGGCACTCTTCCGGAGCCGCTTATTCCTGCACCAAGGTTCAAGGAGGAATTTGTGATTTTTGTGCGGCCAACCATTGGCTGCATAAAAGACATACGGGCAAAATGGGAGCTCGACCGCGATGGGCGGAGGCAGCGGAACAGACGCTAAAGGGATGACGGTCGCTTCCACGCCATAGTGACGACGAATGCGATCGCGGCTAACGTTAGAATCGGTGATGACGGCGCACTGTTGCGTTGTGCGCGGAATCATGATCCTGCGAAAGTAACGCTCCACGACGGGAAGCTGACCTGGTAAATCGCGATCGATAGTATCGTGGATTGTAACAACGCCCTTTCCGCGAAAGTAAAAGGGCATCATAGCTCCAAAAGGAAACCACGAGATTCCGTCGGGCGGCAAAATCCACCCACCGGCCAAGTCGAGGTGAAGCATGGCGGCGGCTTTGCTCGTGGGTCGATCCATTGAAGCAGTCCGGATTTTGATGATGTGGTCGCTCCATTGCGGAAACTGTCTCGCGGCACTTTGATTGAGATAAATCCTGATATTCGAATGCTGTCGGAGAAAGCCATTGGTGAGCTGAACCATTACTTCACCCGCGCCACCCACGGTGCCCGGTTCAAAATTCGGAGCAATAACGTTCAAGGGCCACGAATAGGTCATAGATCAAATGAAACTCGGAGAACTCTGAGCGTCAGAAGCAGGTGGCAAGAGGTACCGCATTTTCCAGCCCGTCATGTGCGCTTTGTATGACAAGGCTATTCGCCTCGGCCAAGGCGGAGCGTTGCGAATACGATCCGCGGAATACCGAGCGTCAAACGTGATCATGACGTAGCGCCACACGGATTTCAATTCCGCGTCGTCGAGTTTCGTTCACAATGCCGGCGATCAGCGGAAGGTGAATGAAAAGATCCCCAAGACCTGCCACAGACGAAACGATGTATGGATCATCCGCATTCAAATGCTTCTGGTTTGTGAAAAGGACGGATGAGATCCAACGCACGCATAGTCAATGCCCTGCGCCAAGAGCATGTCGTATCGCGGCCACGAGCTGTCCGGCCCATTCCCCTTACCGAGCCGTGACAACGGCTGCCGAAAAATGTGTCGAAGGCAAATAAGGGCGCACGTTAGCACCGCCAGAGCCATCGCGAATAAGTTCGCGGAATAAGCAGCGAGCCAGGACAGGGTAGTAATTACGAACAGTGAAGGGACGAATTCCTTGACTGGTTTGATCCAGATTGTCAGGAAACCTCCCCCCATGGTTCTCGCAATCGCGATTGCCGCCGGCACGAGGAATATTCCCGATCCGGCGCCAATAAGGAGGACGCCTTCAGTGCCACCTCGGTGATAGAACGCTGATACGCCGGCTATAGTAACCAGTGCTCCCGCGAGCGCGCCAACCGCTGCGGGGCGCGGTCTGCCCAAGCCGACACATGCGGCGGTTACCATTCGAGTGAACGCAGCAGATAACCCAAAGAGAGCAATGAGGAGTCCAGTAAATGGGTTATCGAACGACCGTCCCAGCCACAATCGAAGCAGATCGCTGCAGAAAAATGAGTACGCAACGGCCCCTGTAAGGCAAAGCGCGACCGCGCTTTTGTACGCGGCATTGAAACGGCGGCGGCGCTGCTCGGGGGTCGATGCTGATGCAAGCGCGGCGATTGTTGGTTCAGTGGTGCTGGCTCCGAGCACGCTAAGCATTTCGGTAAGCTTCAGATAGAGAAAAAAGATTCCGGCCTGCACCGGATCGATGAGAATCGAAATTAAAAAGAGGAGGCCATATCCTTGTAGCAGCCACGCTAAGTTCAAAACGTTATTCCAGCTACCAAGTCGGAATGCCGAAAGGATGTCCTCCAGCTTGAGACCGGTCATGGGACGTCCGAAAATTCCAGTTTGCACGTGAGCGGCCGGTAGGAGGAAGAGAAGAGGGAGTGCAAGTGTGCCCAAATAAAGAACTGTCACCACCGCGACGCTTGCGCCAATTCTCAACGCGGCGAGTACGATTCCGAACGCGATGAGATTGCCAACGAACAGGTTGGCTTTGATTCGTGATAGAAATCCTTCGGCGGCGACGGGCTCGACGAGCAATTGCAATAACATAGTGCACGCGGCAATGGCCGGCGCAGCCACCATGACAAAGTCTCCACCCACAGGAAGATGAAGCCAACGCCCCCAGCAGCCGTTTAACGCGAGCAAGAAAATCAGCGAAAGAGCTGATGTGGAGGCGAGCACAAACGCAGCGATATTGGCAGCATATCGGCGCACTTTCTCCTCTTGGGTAATCGAATTATTACTAAGCGCCACGCGCGTTAATGCGCGCAATCCGAGATCGAAAACTACCATCAACGCCACGGAAGAGTTCGCCAATGCGAAAAGGCCGAACCGTTCCTTGTCCCAGGATGCGAGCATGAGAGGCGTAACCACCACAAAAAACAGGATTTTCGCAGCGGTGTTCAGCGACTCCCAAACATGATTAAGAAAAAGTTCGTGTCCGTGGCGATCGGTTACTTCCAACGAGCCACTAATCGCCGACACACCGCCAACTCTGGATTCCCGCATTTGCTCGATCTTGCCGAAACTTGAAGAGATCGCTTCTGTAATCTGGAGCTTCACGATGACATCCCAAGGGGGCAAGGTTGTCGCGGTCAATGGAGCAGCCCGCGCGCCACAAGGCAGCGATCGAAGATCAAGCGAATTTTCGACAATCTAACAACTGCGGGGGAAAGACGATCGATGGGCGGACAAGCCTGGTTGCCTCGCTGAACTTGTTGTTAGGCGGCGTCAATTCACGGCATCCTTCTCCCCGTCGGCTGACCTTTTAACAGTCTTTCGGGAGGTAGTGGAATTGGGCTTTCAACGCCGAAGTCCCGGGATGAGCAGGTCGCGCCTCGCAGAGTCTTCTTTTTTCGTGGATAATCCGAGTTGTGCCAGGTTCTTCGCCGTGAGAATCCGGGCCTTTCCTCTTTGCGAGAGGATGTCGACATCCTCCGGACGAAGCATGAGGAGGGAAACAACAATCGGACGATCCTCAAGAAAGGGGTCGTTGCGAATCAGGTCAGCTGAATACCAGGCGTCGAGAGCATTTACCCCAACAATCTCGACTTTGCTTGCTCGAATCACCTCGGCGGTCCGAGCGAACGGGCGAACAAAAGCTTCTACTTGGAAACAACGCAGGGGAAGTTGAATGGCCAATGAGGCGGCGATCCCTGCAACCAGGAACTGCTTGGCACGTAAGGTCCCGACCAGTTTCAGCAGGGATTCCCAACCTGCGACCGCGACGAGTATAAAACAGGAGAGCGTTCCGTGGAAATAGCGGTAGCCCCAACCGTTTGCTTGGTCGAGATAAAAGAAAACATAGAAGCCGAAAGTGAGGAGACAGCTTAGTGCTGCGTCCTGCACGATGGGACGCTCTTGAAAAATGCGTCGTAAGCCGAGCG
>QIAB01000146.1:0-1287 GCA_003225455.1 Acidobacteriota bacterium | reverse complement strand
GCGAGTGAGCTCCAGCCGATCACAAGCAAAAGGTCCATGGGTTGAACCACCAGCATCGATGGATTTAGAACCCGGAAAAACGACGCTGTCGAAAGAGCCCAGGGCGGTGAGTAGTGCGCTCGCCACGCGAACCACGCCACGCAGCCGGCAAGGTAAACGACGCCAAAAATTAAGACAGCGCGCCAGCGGCGTTGCAGCACAATCCGCAGCAGAAATGGCGCGACAAAAAGAGCGTGTACGATGGGTTGGTGGAGACCAATCGCCATCACACCCACGAAGGGTGCCAAATAGAACCGGCGGCGATCGGGAGCAGAATAGAGCCAGAGCCAGATCGTATTTAGTGCCAAATGAGCCGGCATGGAATACGAAGTCATCGCCATGACGAGGAACTGGGAAGACGTGGCCAGGAGCCCAGCGGCAACGGCCGCATTCTCTGCCCGTGTCGGCCAAATGTTGCGTGCCGCCCCAAAGAGGGCAACAACGCTAACTGCATCGAGCAGCGGATTGAGAAAGGATTGGAGAGAGATGCTTTGAAAAACGGCGCGCATGGCCGCGTAAACCGGCAGGTAGGCGGACTTCCACAAATGCGTAGCAGGCAGATAGTCGACGAAAGTAGGCTTGATCGTGCGCACCAAGGGAAGCCATTCCGCAGGAACTTCAGCGGTGATTTGACCGCGCAAAAAGATTCGCGCCTGAAAGTCCGCCATGTATTCGTCAGCACTAAGCGCGTAATCGTGGCAGACAGCTGTGGTGCCGATCGCAGCAATCGCGAAAACGAGGGCCGCGATGAGCATCATCTGAACGCGCACTTGGCGTAGTGTTGCGATTTGAAGTACTGGCAGTTTCTCAGACCGACGTTTCCCAAAAAAGAAGAGCGCGACGCCGACATAGAAAATCGCCACTGTCAGCAATCCCAGGGGCTCACCACGCGCGAAAACAACATAAAATGCGTTGAACCAATCTCGTGGATCTGGGATTCCCACCCACTGGGTGCGGAGCCAAAGGCCAAAAACAGAACCGATCGCCGCCACGAGTGCGATTACACACGCTGTCCAGATTAGTGCCTTCGCTGTCGACGCCGTGGCCTTCGTGTTTTGTCCGAGTCCAATCTTTGTTGGATCGATTGTTGTTATACGGTGCATCTTACCGGCGCCGAGATAGTCGTGCAGTGTCGAGCAGGCCGCAGGCCATTCGCTGTAGCCTGCGCAAGCGTCTAGCACAAGACTTGCAGCAAGGGATGGGGTGGGCCTCACGCTGGAACGGACAGGCAATCTTTCAAACCGGCCC
>QIAB01000145.1 GCA_003225455.1 Acidobacteriota bacterium | reverse complement strand
GTGGGAAAAAATCTACAACACCGTCCGCCCTCATCAGGCTCTCGGCTACTTAACCCCGCTGCAGTTCCTGCAGCGGGGCTCATCTCAAAGAAAGGAATGAAAACTGTCAACAATCTACTGGGACGAGTACATCCCCTTGACTTCAGCGGGGGGAGGCGCAGAATTCGCCCGAAATCGCCTCTCCGAAGAGCAGTTCTCGCAAGCCTAGGTGCACACCTCCTGAGGCGACGGTTCCCAACGGCCCCTAGCTCGAACGCACCCAAAATCTGAAGCCCAGTGCTCTTGCAAGCAGGGGAGGGAATATGATCCGACCGTATCCACTTGCGATTCGCACGATTCTCCTGGCAGCGATAGTTGCCACTACTCCGTGGACCTTTGCACAGCCGACTGCTGAATTCATCGACTATCCGAACGCCCAGGGTACAGAGGCACTTGGGATCAATGATCAGGGAACCATTGTCGGAACCTTTACCGACAGCGACACGGCTCATGGATTTGTTTTGCGGAAAGGAAAATTCAAAGCAATCGATCCTCCAGGTTCCATGTTCACCTTCGCACGGTCGATTAATGCCCGAGGCGAGATTGTCGGTTTCTACTTTGACGCGAATTTTAACCTGCATGGCTTTTACTCTTACAAAGGTCAGTTCGCAACCATTGACATCCCCAATTCGACTGAAACACGCGCCGAGGGGATCAACGATGTCGGTGTCATTTCTGGGGAGTACGTTGATCTCAACGGGATCGAACACGGTTTCCTGCTTCAAGGCGGAAACGTCAAGAGCGTTGATGTGCCCCAATCGTTCTCGACCGAGTCAACCGACATTTGGACGGTTGCTAATAATGGTGGGTTCGCGGGCGACTACTCCGATGCCTCCACAGTTCACGGATTTCTGAGTCCCAAGCCGAGTGTGTTTATCCCCCTAGATTTTCCCGGAGCAATTGCTACTGCGGCTCGCGGGATCAACGTAAGGACTGAAGTTGTAGGGCGCTGGGACGACTACAGCGTTCACGGTTTTCTGTGGGCAAAAGGTGAATTTCGTTCGATTGATGTGCCGACCGCTAATTTAACCGTCGCATTGGGTATTAACAATGCTGGGCGAATTGTCGGCAGGTTCATTGACTCAGCCGGGAACGAGCACGGCTTCGTTAGCAAAGGTTTGGCATTGCGATCACGCCGAATTGCACCCCCCGACCGTAAACGGCCAACAGGCAATCGCTGACGAGGTATGCAGTGCTTTGTCTGGTCAGAACTGCCCGTCGCCATGACAAAAGGCAATTCTCCACCTTGAGAATCGGGGAAGGTGCGTATGGGGGTCTGACCGTTCACATTCTGGACGAAGATGAAAACCCGGTTTCCGGCAAGCGGGTCTACTGAAGGCAATGGCCGATCAGGTGAACACTCCCGACAGTAATAAAGACACTTTACGTGCTCAACTACAACACTTCATCGACTACGACAACAACGTGAATGACGTGATTTGGAATCTGTTCGGCATTTTCTTCGCTGTCAACAGTGTTCTCCTCGTGGCACTCTTTCAATCAGGTAAGTTTCCAACACCCCCGGTTGGATTCGTGATCTCATTGGCAGGGGCGCTGATGTCCCTTGTATGGGCGCTGTTCCATAGAAGAGTGCTGGCTCATAAGGAGAGATTTGAAGCACTCATAAAAGGGATTGAAGAAGACCTTGAAATTCCGGTGAAGTATCGCACCAGTCGGAAGGTCAACGAGTATGGGGAGATGTTCCTGGCAGGCAAAGGGCCAGGAGCGAGGCCATTACTGCTAGTTTCCACTTGGGGAAGTTTTGCGATCTGGCTTGCAGCGTTGGTGAGCTTTTTGTGTTGGTGGTGTCACCAAAGCATTCATTAGGAATATTCGCCTGCCATTGCAACTCTGCGGTGGCAAACCCTCGGCATTTTGATTGTTGACGCTGCGCCCTGTCCCCTGCCAGGTAGCGGGCCGCTGCCGGGGTCGTACAACTTGGGAACATCAGGAACATCTGCGAAGCCAGTTCCAGCGACTCAGCGAATTTAAATCAACGGCTTGCTTGCAAATGCCATTTGATGAGCGGCATTGGCTGGAAATGGAGAGACATCAGTTGTCACCAGAATAACAGGACACGATGTTCACGAGGCTTCACTGCAACTTCGCGTACTCCGCCTTGGCTTGCTTCAGGATGGGGATGTCGGGGTCGGCGTCTTTCCAGAGCGTGAGAAAATCTTTGTAAGCAGCGAGCGCCCTTACGCGGGCGGCGTCGGCATCCGCGCCTTGCGAAGTTCTCGCTTGCAAAGCATTGGCACGAGCCACTCCCAGATGCGCCAACGCTCCCGTCCAGCAGTTCCACACGATGCCGCTGTGGTCGAGGATTTTCTGAAGCTCGGCGGCGGCAGCACCGCCCTGTCCCGCTGCCAGATGTGCCTCACCTCGGAAATACGCCGGATACAGGCAGGAAAGATTGGCGACGAAAGCGACTTGCCCCAACTCGATGGAGGAAGCAACTTGGAGCCTATTCAGGGCTAGAGCCGGATTCTTTCTGTCCAGCGCCAGTTGCGATTGAATCGCAGGCAGCCAAAGCGACTGCATCTGGGTGTCCAGCGGGAATTGTTTGTTCAGGTCTTGTACCAGCGATTCGGCTCGTGCGGTGTCGCCCGCCATCGCAAACGCCAACGCCGCTTCGACCTCGACGCCCTGACTCGGGGGAACGAGCTTTAATCCCTCCGCCGCTGCCTGCCGCGCTTCTGTGGCATTGCCGAAGGCGGCTTCGCGCAAAGCGGCATTCTCCTGCCATATTGCCCCCGTCTCCTTGCTGTCAGCGCGGATGGCGGAGTCCACCGCCCGCTTGGTCAGTTCCCGTACCTTGCCTAGATGACCAGCATATGCCTCGGTATCGGATGCGAGCGAAAGGCCAAAGTTCTCTTCCGGCTTGCCCGCGAACCACTGTTGCTGTTCCGACATCGCCCTTGAGTCAGACGCGAGAAAGGCAAGAGCATAGAGAGCATTACGGAGTATGACATCATCCAGCTTTCGCGCCTGCGCCTGCTGGATGATCTGTCTTGCTTCGTCGAAGCGCTGCAAGGCGAGCAGGCTGTTGGCGAGATCAACGTATGGGGCCACATTATCTGGGGCGAGGCGGAGGCTTTGGCGAGTGACCTCCGTGCCCTTCTCATACTGGCCCTGTTGGGCGTACACGATGCCCAGATCGAGATGTGCTCGGTAGTCTCGCGGGTAGCTCGCAATCTCCTCCTCATATGTCTGCGCCGCTTTCTCCAGTTCGCCGGTTACACTCTGATAGTAGTCAGCGGTAATGACCAGCTTTTCCCGCTCGCTGGCATGCTCCCGCAACTGGAATGCCTTGCTCAAGTACTCGTTGGCCCGTCCCAGCTCGGCCAGATTGTAGTAATCCAAGCCAACTCCCCGATACCCCATGGCAAAGTTGGGATCGAGCTGAATGGCACGTTGATGGTAAGGCAAGGCTGCGGCAGAGCCTTTCTCGCGATCACCTTTTTCTCCGAGACTGTATGCTTTGAGCGCTTCAAGCGAAGAGGTAGTAGCCTCCGCCAGCGAAACATCAAATTTCTGCACTGTGGCCAGCGACTCGCCCATTTCTCCCCGCAGCTTGGATGCCGCATCGCCCAGCGCATCGAGTACTTTCTCTTTCGCCGCCGCCGTGACCTGCTCCTGCGCCAGCAGGTCTCCGGTGCGGCAATTTACCGCCTTTAACCCTAGTACATATTGGCTGCCTAGGTTG
>QIAB01000010.1 GCA_003225455.1 Acidobacteriota bacterium | reverse complement strand
CGCCACGGAAAATCTTATGAACGCGCAATAATGAGGAGACATGCTATAGTTAAGCTTTTAGCAGGAAGGAAAATTTATGACCGGGGTAACAAGACTATCATGAAGACATACACCTACCGCAGCCGCAACGCCTTCATTCTGATGACGACATCCCTTTTGTTTCTAAGCCCATTTGCCGCTAGTCAGGCAATGAGCTCCGATGCGCAGTCACATCGCCTCGGCATCGCGGGGTCTGCCATTGTACAACCTGTTAACGGTGCTGCTCGTTTAATCATACGCCGACTCCCGGGTCTCGGTAATTATGTGATCGTCAACTTGTCTGTCGATGGCGTCCCGGTTGCAGCCATCGGATATGGTCGCACCTACGAGGGCTTCCTTCCATCTGGACGCCATGTTTTATCAGTGCTGCCAACTCCGAGTCCGAAATGGCCAGCCCCGTGGGGAATGATCCTGGATGTGCGAAGCGGCGAGACCTACAGCTTCACCGCAGATGGATATTCAGGACATTTGATTTTGGAGCCGCCGGGCCTACCAGATCGTCCCCGTGGCCGGTAGTGAACAAAGACCGGCGCAGCCCGCCCGTGGCGCGCGGAGCTTGAGCCCGGCTAGGGCGCAGCTGATCGAATCGAACCAAAATAATTTCGCCGCTTGAATGGCTTACGGCGAAAGATGTTTCGTACTTTAGCGAGCAAGCGCACTCGGCGAAGGTGGGCGAAAGAAGAGTTTCGATTCAGTTGGTTAACGTGCCATGACGATGTCGATCTTGTGGGATTACGAGCTTGATCACGGTGTGCAGATCTTCAAGCCGCTTCCCTCATGAGAAACCAACGCCAAAACACCTCGCCAATTGGCGCTGTGTCCAACTTACGGCGCCGCCATGACTTGTCCTTGCAATAAATCGAGCCTATGGCACAAGCAGGGCGCATGAATCCGAAGAGTTTCTTCGGGGAACTGAAGCGGCGGAATGTTTACAAAGTGGCAGTTGCGTATGCTGTTGTGGCGTGGTTGGTCACTCAAATCGCGACCCAAGTCTTCCCGTTCCTCGAAATTCCAAACTGGGTTGTTCGCCTGATCATCGCGCTCGTCGTGATCGGCTTTCCTGTTGCTCTCATTATCGCGTGGGCTTTTGAAGCGACCCCGGAAGGAATCAAACGGACCGAGGTTGCCGATGCCATGCCGGCAACGACCTCGCACAAGAAGCACACGTGGATTTACGTCGTTGTGGCCGGAGTAGCGTTTTCCATTGGATTGTTTTTCATTGGCCGCTACACGGCTGGGAATGCAACGCCTCGACAGAGCGAGGCGGCTACGGCTCCGGCGAAATCGATTGCGGTGTTGCCGTTCGAAAGTCTGAGCGAAGACAAGAGCAATGCCTATTTCGCCGACGGTGTGCAGGACGAAATCCTGACGCGATTGGCGAAAGTCGCGGACCTCAAAGTCATCTCGCGAACATCGACGCAACGTTTCAAAAGCGCGCCGTCGGATTTGCGTGACATCGCGAAGCAGCTTGGAGTGATGAACATTCTCGAAGGCAGTGTTCAAAAGGCGAATGATCAGGTGCGGGTCAATGTGCAGCTCATTAATGCGCTGACCGACACACATCTTTGGGCAGACACTTATGATCGGAAATTGATCGACATCTTCTCCGTCGAAAGTGAGATCGCGAAGACGATTGCCGACACCTTGCAGGCAAAGCTGACTGGCTCGGAAAAAACCGCCATGTCGAAAAAGCCGACGGAGAATCCCGAAGCCCACGAGCTTTATCTCAAGGGCCGATTCTTCTGGAACAAACGCACTGCGGACGATCTGCGGAGATCGATCGACTACTTCGACCAGGCGATCGCGAAAGATCCGAACTATGCGCTGGCGTATGCTGGTCTTGCCCAAGCGTGGGACCTGCTCCCGGCTTTCAATGGGGGCGCGCCGAAAGATTGTTTTCCAAAAGCCGAGAGTTCAGCCAGGAAAGCCCTCGCGTTGGATGACGCTTTGTCCGATGCCCATGCTGCTCTGGCATCACTCACAGCACTTAACAGGTTCGATTATCCCGGGGCAATTATTGAATATGAACTCGCGCTTCAGTTAAATCCGAACGACGCGACGGCACGTCAATGGTTCGCCAATGATACACTCGCAAACATTGGCCAGAACGAGCGCGAACTCGCGGAACTGAAGCGTGCAGTGGAGCTCGATCCGCTCTCGCTCATTATTAACAGCAATCTCGGATGGGCCTACATTCATTTGGACCGCCTCGATGAAGCCATTGCGCAGTTGCGCAAAACGGTGGAAATGGATGGTGCATTCTACTACGCCCGCTACTCACTAGCGTTGGCGCTGGAGTTGAAGGGCGCCATTCCCGAAGCGATCGCGGAATATCAAAAGACGGTCAGCATCACCGATGATTCTGTTCCACTTGGAATGCTAGGCCGTCTTTACGCTGCCCAGGGCCGAAAAGATGAAGCGCAACAAATCCTGCAACAATTGCGCCAGAGACGAGAGCAACGCTACACTCCGGCTTACAGTCTGGCCCTCGTTTATCTCGGCCTGGGCGATCGCAATCAAGCGCTCAACTGGCTCGAAGTAGGTTATCGGGAGCGCGATGGCTTTAATATCGGACCAATTCGTATCGATCCGCTGCTCACTCCGCTCCACGGCGATCCACGTTTCGAAGCGCTGGCCGAGAAAATTATTCCCGCGCGGGAGTTTGGAAAAGCCGTAACTCAAAAGTGAATTTGGGTAACTTCTTCGCCGAACTGAAGCGGCGCAACGTTTACAAGGTTGCGGTCGCTTATGCCATCGTGGGCTGGTTACTCGTTCAAATTGCGACGCAGGTGTTTCCGTTCCTGGAAATTCCCAACTGGGTTGTTCGCCTGATCATCGCGCTCGTCGCGATCGGATTTCCGGTTGCGCTCATCATCGCGTGGGCGTTTGAAGCGACGCCAGAAGGAATTAAACGAACTGCGATTGCCGACGCGATGCCAGCGGCGGGGCAGAAAAAGCACGCCTGGATCTACATCGTCGTGATCGGTGCGGCGATTTCCGTTGCGTTGTTTTTGCTTGGCCGTTATACCGTCGGAAACAGAACAGTTGCAGCTGCGCCTAACGAGCTGTCAGCCAAGTCGATCGCCGTCCTCCCATTCGACAATCTGAGCGAGGAAAAGGGAAATGCGTTTTTTGCGGAAGGCATTCAGGATGAAATTCTGACGCGGCTGGCGAAGGTCGCCGACCTGAAAGTGATCTCGCGGACTTCGACCCAGCGGTTCAAGGCCGTGCCTTCCGATCTGCGTGAGATCGCGAAGCAACTCGGGGTGATGAACATTCTCGAAGGGAGTGTGCAGAAGTCTAACGACCAGGTGCGGATCAATGTGCAGCTGATCAATGCGATCACTGACGCCCATCTTTGGGCGGAAAGTTATGATCGGAGGCTAACCGATCTCTTTACCGTCGAAAGCGAGGTCGCGAAGACGATAGCTGACACCTTACGGGCGAAGCTGACTGGCTCGGAGCTAAGCGCAATGTCGATTCGCCCGACGCAAGATCCGGTGGCGCAGGATCTTTACGTACAAGGACGCCACTTCCTCGCCTTGCGCCGCGACGATAACCTGCCGCGTGCGATCGAATTCTTCCATCAGGCAATCGCACACGATCCAAATTACGCGGCAGCCTATGCGGGCTTGAGCGAAGCCTTAATTCTCCTTCCGAGGTATACCGGCGCCTACCCCAGCGAAACTCGCCCGCAATCCCGTGTCGCGGTGCTGAAAGCCCTGGAACTCAATCCCAACCTGGCCGAAGCGCACAATGCGCTAGCCAAGATCGCGATGGATTACGACGTCGACCTTGAGGAAGCGACGCGGGAGTTTAAGCGTGCCATCGAATTGAATCCGAATTATGCGGGCGCCCACCACTGGTTCAGCGGAACACTCGAGTCACAGGGAGAGTTCGCTGAAGCCATCGCCCAAAGTAAGCTGGGAACCGAACTTGATCGGCCGGATCTATGGGTCCGCACGCCGCTTTCCGGAAGCGAAGGCAGTCTTCGAAAGAGCGCTCGCAATCGACCCGGCGTTTTCTTACGCGCACTGGCATTACGGCGAGATGTTGCAGGTAAGCGGTGATCTGAAAGGCGCCGCCGCGGAGTACGCTAAGGCAAGTACCGGCAATAACACTCCGGAACCTATCGCGCTGAGCGGGCAACTAGCCGCGATCATGGGTCGATCGGAGGAAGCACGCCAGGCGCTCACGGCTTTGGACGAACTGGAGAAGCACCGATACGTAGATTTTTTCTGGCGGGCTCTTCTGTATCTCGGTCTCGGGGATAAAGACCGCGCGCTGCATTTCCTCGAGCAAAGCTACGCTAATAATGAGGGCTACGAGATAGGTCTAATCAAAGTCGATCCGATGCTCGACTCATTGCGGGCAGAGCCACGCTTCCAGGCGCTCGTGAAGAAGGTGAGAGGACGACGGGAGGAAGCCAAGCTTTGAACCCGCGGAGCTTCTTCGTCGAGCTAAAGCGCCGCAATGTTTACAAGGTTGCCGTAGCCTACGCCGTGGTCGCGTGGCTGCTGATCCAGGCGGCTTCGATCCTTTTTCCGACTTTCGATGCTCCCTCTTGGGCGATGAAGGTTCTTGTCGAACTCCTGGTGGTGTGTTTTCCGGTAGCGCTAGTTTTGTCGTGGGCGTTTGAGATTACACCGGAGGGCATCAAGCTGGAATCGGAGATCGATCCAAAAAGGTCGATCACCAGGAAAACCGGCCGCAAGATTGTGGGTCTTACAATTGCGGTCGCTATTGTCGCTGGCGGTTTGTTTGCCTTTCAGTTGCTGCGTACGGCGCCCCTCTCACGCGTGGAAGGCGGACCTCCTGCGACGCCGAACGATGTTACCAACGGTCTCGCGGGTGCTCGACCCTCCATTCCCGCGAAATCGATTGCCGTGCTGCCTTTCGATAATCTGAGTCGCGACCCAGACAATGCTTACTTCGCCGAAGGCGTGCAGGACGAAATTTTGACCCGCCTGGCCAAGGTAGCCGACTTGAAAGTTATCTCGCGTACCTCCACTCAGAAATACAAAAGCGCTCCAGACAATCTCCGCGCCATCGCCCAGCAGTTGGGTGTCGCCAATATTCTGGAAGGCAGCGTGCAGAAAGCGAACGATCAGGTGCGGGTAAATGTGCAACTGATCAATGCGGGTAATGACACGCATCTTTGGGCCGATACCTATGATCGGAAGATCACTGACCTATTTGCGGCCGAAAGCGACATTTCGAAAACGATCGCCGACACCTTGCAGGCGAAGCTGACTGGTTCGGAATTGCAGGCGATGGCGAAAGTTCCCACCACGGATAGCGAAGCTTACGAGCTTTATTTAAAAGGCAGATTTTTTTGGAACAAGCGGACCGGGGCTGACCTGCGCAAAGCTATCGAGTATTTCAATCAAGCCATCGCCAAGGATCCCAACTATGCGCTCGCCTATGTCGGCCTGGCCGATTCGTATCTCCTTCTCGGAAACTACGGTGCGGCGGCTCCGCGCGATTCCCTTCCGCAGGCGAAAGCGGCGGTACAGGAGGCCTTAAAGCTCGATAGCAACCTGGCTGAAGCGCACGCCTCCTCGGGCGCGCTTGCCCAGCAAGGCTTTGATCTTGAGCGAGCGATCAAGGAATACGAGCGCGCTATTGAGCTAAGCCCAAATTACGCCACGGCGCACCACTGGTTCGGCGACGGGCCATTGATGGCGCTCGCAAGGACGGAACACTCCATTGCAGAGGGAAAACGCTCCGTCGAGCTCGACCCACTCTCGTTGATTAATAATGCCGACTTCGGTTGGGATTACTTTAATGCGCGGCGCTACGACGAAGCGATCACGCAGTTGCGTAAAACGATCGAGATGGATTCCCACTTTTACCTAGCGCATTACTATCTAGGCGAAGCACTGCAACTTAAAGGAAAGCTAAGTGAGGCAATCGGCGAGTATCGGACTGCGGTCGAGTTGAACGACGACCCGATAGCACTTGCGCTGCTTGGCCAGGCGTATGCGCGCGCCGGTCAAAAGGATAAGACGCAGCAAATCCTCGCTCGTCTGACTGAGGAAGCAAAGTCGCGCTACGTCTCCGGATACAGTTTCGCTCTTGTGCTTTTAGGCCTGGGCGACAAGGAGGGCGCGGTGGATGCCTTGGAGCGCGCCTATCAAAACGGAGAGGGCACCGACATCTTTATCATCAGAGTGGATCCCTTGCTGGAAGACCTGCACGGTCATCCGCGCTTTGAAGCGTTGGCCGAGAAGATTGTTCCGGCGCGAGAATTTGGAAAGAGTGTCACTCAAAATGAATTTCGGTAACTTCGTCGCCGAGCTGAAGCGGCGTAATGTTTACAAAGTCGCCGTAGCGTATGCCGTCGTTGGCTGGCTCGTCATTCAGATCAGCTCGACCGTGCTGCCCACGTTCCACGCGCCGGAATGGCTGGTGCAGACGCTGGTGGTTCTAGTGGCGCTCGGTTTCCCGATCGCGCTCGTGCTCGCCTGGGCTTTTGAAGCAACGCCCGAGGGAATCAAGCGAACGGAAGTTGCCGACGCGATGCCGGCGACATCAGGACACAAGAAGCACGCCTGGATTTATATCGTTGTAATTAGCGCGGCGATTTCGGTGACGTTGTTTTTTCTCGGACGCTACACTGCCGGCAACAAAAAGGCAGTAGCTGCGCCTAACGAATTGCCACAAAAATCAATTGCCGTATTGCCGTTCGACAATTTAAGCCGCGATCCGGACAATGCCTTTTTCGCTGAGGGCGTTCAGGACGAAATTCTCACGCGTCTTGCCAAAGTCGCGGACCTCAAAGTGATTGCGCGTACATCCACGCAACATTTCAAAAGCGCCCCGGAAAATTTGCCAGATATCGCAAAACAGCTCGGTACCCTGAACATTCTCGAAGGCAGCGTCCAGAAAGTGAACGATCAGGTGCGGGTCAACGTGCAATTGATCAACGCGCTTACCAACGCACATCTGTGGGCCGATATTTACGATCGCAAACTGACCGACATTTTCGCAGTTGAAAGCGACATCGCGAAGACGATTGCCGACACCTTGCAAGCAAAGCTCACAGGTTCGGAAAAAATCGCCATGTCGAAAAAACCGACCGCGAATCCTGAAGCTTACGAGCTTTATCTCAAGGGCCGATTCTTTTGGGACAAGCGCACGGGCGCAGATCTACAAACCGCTATCCAATATTTCAATCAGGCGATCGCAAAGGATCCCACATATGCCTTGGCCTACGCAGGTCTGGCCGATGCTTACGCGCTTTTGACTGCATACGGCGCTTCATCGATAGCGGATTCTTTTCCGCAGGCCAAAGCAGCTGCCAGAAAAGCGCTCGAACTCGACGGCTCCCTTGCGGAAGCGCACACCTCGCTTGGGCAAGTCCTGCTCTTTTATGATTTGGATTTTCAGGCAGCGGCCAACGAGTTCCAACGCGCGATTGCTTTAAATCCGAATTACGCCACCGCCCACCATTGGTATGGAAACGGGCCGCCAACGGTCGTTGGCGATTTCGATACCGCAATCGCTGAGCTCAAACGTGCACAACAGCTCGATCCGCTCTCCTTGATTATCAATGCCGATCTCGGCGTCACATTCTTTCTGGCGCGCCGTTATGAAGAGGCGATTACGCAGCTGCGCAAAACCATCGAGATGGAGCCGCATTTTTATTACGCTCACTGGAACCTTGGCCAGGCGCTGGAATTAAAAGGACAACTCAGGGAAGCGCTCGCTGAATACAAGAAAGCGGCGGAGCTGAACGAAGATCCGTTGATCGTAGCGCTGCTCGCGCGAGCATA
>QIAB01000084.1:596-27560 GCA_003225455.1 Acidobacteriota bacterium | reverse complement strand
GGCTACCTTCACAAGTCCCCCGGAACCAAACGGCTAACGACCATCGAGTAGCGATGGAACGCCGCAACTGCCGTATAATCAGAGCTTAGCTTCAATGAAAGCGAAGAGAGCGCGTTCCGTTGAGGACGCGCCTGCTGATCACATGCCGGAGCAAGCTGGAATCGAAGAAATCGTGGGACAAGTTGTATCCCAAGTGCTGGAAAGCCATGTCTCGCAACTGCAGGAAGAGTTGGTGCGGCGGGTGCTGGAGAAACTTCCGGCTGAGGCGACCTCGTCAGTCAATGCGACACAGACCGAGAACGGGGCTTCCCACCTCCTAAAGGGTGTTTCTGCGATCCACGCGGGAACTACGCAAAGAGAAATTCTGCGGGCGCTGCTGGACAACACAGTCCGGTACAGCGGGCGGGCTGCCCTGTTCGTGATCAAAGCAGGCGCAGCAACAGGTTGGCAGAGTCGCGGCTTTGGCAAAGACGACGAAGATCCAGTGAAGGACTTTTCGCTCGACATCTCGATGGGAGCGGCGGAACGCGCCATGCAGTCGCGCATGCCATATTCGCAGTTTATTTCAACGTTCGGGGCCCCGGCAGACGATCAGGTCCTGGTCCTTCCGCTGGTGTTAAAAGAAAAAGTTGCCGCGTTGGTTTGCGCAGACGCCGGAACTGAAGCAGGGAGGAAAATAGACGCCCCGTCGCTGGAGCTCCTGGTGGCGGCGACGAGCGCGTGGCTCGAAGTTGTATCTCTGCGCAAGCAGGCGGTGAAAGAAGGCGCTTCTGAGGCTCCGGTGGAGAAAGCAGCTGAAGCCGCGCCGCAGGTGCAGACGGTCTCCTCGTATTCTGATCCCTTTGCGGGACATGCGCCCAAGCACGTGGCGCCCGCCCCAGCCGAGGAGCCAGCGGCAGTAGTCGAACCCGAACCAGTTAGTGTCGCGGCCGCAGCCGCTCCGGCGCCGGTAGCAGATTCTCAAATGACCCCCGAAGAAGCGGACGTTCACCGCAAGGCACAACGCTTCGCTCGCCTGCTGGTGGATGAGATCAAGTTGTACAACCAGGCAAAAGTCGCAGAGGGGCGCAAGCATAAAGACGTGTATGACCGCCTGAAGGATGACATTGAGAAGAGCCGCGCGACTTACCGGAAGCGCTACGGAAATACCGCGGCCGCGAGCGGAGATTATTTCAGCAACGAACTGATCCGCAGTTTGGCGGAAGATGACAGTTCCCTCATGGGCGCCAATTTTCGGCGATAATACATACAAAGTGGTTCTTAAGCGTTGGCAATCGGTTGGGATACTGGCACTTCTGATTTTGTGCTGCTGTCTTGTCTTTCCTTCAGCCGCTTACGCGCAATCTTCGAGCAAACCCGCTTCGAAAACATCGACACTCAAAAAGTCTCGCAAGCCAGTCAGCAAGCGAAAGCGGCGAAGTTCGCCCCGGCTGCGGCGCATGCATCAAGCGTTCGCGGCTTCCAGCACGTTGAAGCCGATGGCTCGGCAGCTCCTGCAAGATCGTACGCCTGCCGCCTATGGCGGAGTCGAGGCATTCGCACGCCGCCACACTAAAGAAGATGCCGGTGCATTGGCTTGGCTGGTGCTCGGTTATGATGCGCACTGGCTGGATCACGATCAGCCCAAAGCCATTGATGCTCTCAATCGCGCGAAACCGCAGGCTGGCGATCTTGGCGATTACGTCGATTACTATCTCGGTGCTTCCTATTTTCAGAGCGGACGCATCGCTGAAGCGATTGCCACGCTGAACAATTTTGATCAGAAATATCCCGATTCTCTGTTGATCCGAGATTCGCGCGTTCTTTATGCGAATGCACTCCTGAGCGAAAACAAATCCGGCGAAGTAATCCCGCTACTTGAACAAAATCGACAACCAACTCGCGCAGATATCGAGCTCGCGCTCGGCCGCGCTTACGCGGCAGCAGGGCAACCGGAAAAAGCAAGCACAATTCTGGGTAACTTGTACGTCACCATGCCTCTCAGTCCTGAAGCGGATCAGGCAGACATCGAGCTGAAGAAGCTGCCTGCAGACGTCCAGGCGAAGGCCGTCGGCGTGAACGGGCGCCGTACGCGTGCCGATCTGCTGATGCGGGGAAGGCGATTCAGCCAGGCGGCGAGCGAATACCAAAATCTTGTGAACCAGGTTGAGCCAAGCGATCGTCCTGCAATTGAGTTGGCGATGGCGGAGGCGCTGCGCCGTTCCGGCGATAACAAAGGAGCGAAGAAGCTTCTTGAGTCCTTGTCCGCCTCGACACCTGAGATGAACGCGCAACGTTTATTCAATCTCGGTGAGGTTGCTCGTGCTACCGATGATGACGATGGCTTTCTTCGGATCCTCGGAGAGCTGCGCCAGATCGCTGCCACCAGCCCCTGGCTGGAGCAGGCGCTGCTGTCGGCGGGAAATATTTATCTGCTACGTCGCGATTACGACAAAGCTATAGATAGCTATCGCGAGCTGCAGCAGCGTTTTCCCGACGCTGGACGGGCTGCCTACGCGCACTGGAAAGTGGCCTGGTTGACTCTGCGCCAAGGCCGGAACGCGGACGCCAAAGCCGCATTTGATCAGCAGATTGCATTGTATCCAAATTCCGCCGAAGTACCGCCGGCACTCTACTGGCGCGCGCGGTTGGCTGAAGAAGACAACGATCCCGCGATGGCGCGCGCTTATTATCAGAAATTATTCGACCGCTTCCGAAATTATTATTACGGAGAACTGGCGCGGCAGCGACTCCAGCAACTCAAGAGTACCGATGATGATCCCCCCCATTATGCTTTGCTGGATCGAGTTCCGCCGATCAGCGGAGCAAATGTAGAGGAAGACGAAACCCCTTCTGACAATCTCCGCGTTCAGAAGTCGCAGCTGCTGGCGAACGGGGCCTTGCTCGAATTTGCCGTGCGCGAACTCCAGGCTGCCGGCAATGAGGAGAAGGGAACTTGGGTTCCAGCGGAAACAGCACGCATATATGAAGACTCAGGCCGCTATGACGCCGCAGTTGAAGTGATGAAGCACGCAGTGCCGAACTATTTCGCAATGGATTTGCCCAGTCTGCCGCGCTCTTATTGGGAAGCACTGTTTCCCAAACCTTACTGGCCGGACTTAAGGAAATTCTCTTCCCAGAATGCGCTCGATCCTTACCTTGTGGCTTCGTTGATCCGCCAGGAGTCAGAGTTCAATCCAAACGCAGTTTCGCGCAAAGACGCAGTCGGACTGATGCAGTTGCTGCCCAAAGTCGGGAAGGGCGTGGCCAAGCAGCAGAAGATCAAACGCTTCTCGGCTCAGCAGTTATTCACTCCAGCAGTAAATCTTCAGCTTGGAACGCGCTACTTCCGTACCATGGTGGATAAATTCGGCGCCTTCGAATATGCGCTGGCGGCCTACAACGCTGGTTCTGATCGCGTTGAGGATTGGCTGGGCCAGGCGAAATACCGCGATCCACAAGAATTCGTGGAATCGATTCCGTTCACCGAAACTCGCGAGTACGTTCAAGCCATCTTGCGTAATGCGAGTGTGTACCGGCAGTTGTATGGGACGCCGTAAAGACCTACCCGGAATTTCCGATACAAGGCTTTCCGATGCCCGCTTAAATTTTACAATTTTTTATCTTTCCTCCTCCGCTCGTCCCATAAAATAGTCTTGTAATTAGGTTCTTCTGAAGCGTTTCACTTTTCCTCTCTGGCCCATAATCCAATAAAGGAGCTATCACATGGCAAAAGCTACACGAGCGATTCCTGAAGGTTTTCACACCGTCACAGCCAGCCTTACGGTGCGGGATGCCGCGGCGGCCATCGATTTCTACAAGAAAGCGCTGGGAGCGCAGGAGCTTATGCGCATGCCAATGCCGAATGGCAAGATTGGTCACGCAGAGCTGAAGATTGGCGATTCCATCATCTTTCTCAACGATGAATTCCCGGAGATGGGCAACAAGTCGCCGCAAACCCTGGGCGGCGCCAGCGGTTCCATATATCTCTACGTCGAAGACGCGGACAAGGCGTTCAAACGGGCAACCGATTCAGGCGCGACAACGAAAATGCCTGTGACCGATATGTTCTGGGGCGATCGTTATGGACAAGTGGTCGATCCCTTCGGGCATGTGTGGGGCCTGAGCACGCACGTGGAAGACGTAAGCCCAGAAGAAATGGAGAGACGATCCAAAGAATGGGCTGCCCAAATGGCCCAGCAGGCGCAGAAAAAGACTGCCTAGTTTAATCCAATCATCGAGTATTTCTCGGTGACCTCTGTGCTCTCTGTGGTTAATTTCATTCACGGCGAAGAGCCGAACCACAGAGGGCACCGAGGCTCACAGAGGAATCACAGAATTTCTCTGTTATTTCTTACGGCCAAATACCCCGAGTCCGCATGGCGTTCGCTACGCGCTCAATCCCTACGATGTAAGCTCCCGTCCGCATATCGACATCGTA
This sequence comes from Acidobacteriota bacterium, assembly GCA_003225455.1. GTDB lineage: Bacteria > Acidobacteriota > Terriglobia > Terriglobales > Acidobacteriaceae > QIAB01. Next base: position 23,140 of record QIAB01000084.1, on the reverse strand, counting down.
TTTTTTGGCGGTCGAGTGAACATCAGCGAAGGCTTTCACCATCACTCGTTCCAAACGCCGGTTTACGTCGTCTTCGTCCCAGAACAGTTCCTGCAGATCCTGCACCCACTCAAAGTAGGAAACAGTTACGCCTCCCGCATTCGCGAGGATGTCGGGAATGGCCATGATCCCGCGCTTGTGCAGCACGGCATCCGCGTCGGGAGTTGTCGGGCCATTGGCCGCTTCGGCCACGATCCGTGCCTGAATATTATCCGCATTCGCCAGCGTGATCTGGTTCTCAAGCGCAGCAGGAATCAGAATGTCGCACTGGAGTTCCAGGATCGCTTCGCTCGAAATCGGATCCGAGTTCGGAAGTCCGGAGACAGAGCCCGTCTTCACTTTGTGGGCTAGCAGTTCCGGAACGTTTAGACCAGCGCGGTTGATCACCCCGCCGCGAGAATCGCTAACAGCAATGATGGTAGCGCCTGCTTGACCTAGAAGTTCCGCCGCAATGCTTCCGGCATTGCCGAAGCCCTGAATGGCGACGGTCGCGCGATTCAGCTTGATTCCGGTAACCTCGCAGGCAGAGCGAATCACGAACAAGCAGCCGCGGGCGGTAGCTTCATTGCGTCCGAACGAGCCGCCGAGGAAAAGCGGTTTGCCAGTAACCACGCCCGGAGCGCTGCTGCCGTGGGTCATGCTGTAGGTATCCATGATCCACGCCATGGTTTGCGAGTCGGTGTAAACATCGGGCGCAGGAATGTCTTTATCCGGCCCGATGATCGGCGAAATTTCGTACGCGTAACGGCGGGTGAGGCGTTCGAGTTCGTCTTTGGAGAGCTTGTGCGGATCGCATACGATCCCGCCTTTCGCTCCGCCAAACGGAATGTTAACAATGGCGCATTTCCAGGTCATCCAGGAAGCCAGCGCTTTCACTTCATCAAAGGTGACTGCCGGATGGTAGCGAATACCGCCTTTGCACGGCCCGCGAGCGCTGTTGTGCTGCACGCGGAATCCGTCGAAAACGTGGAGCGTGCCGTCATCCATCTTGACGGGCAGCGAAAGCGAAAGCGCACGCCGAGGGCGCCGCAGCACTTCGCGCAAGCCGGGTTCGAGGCCGCACTTTTCGGCGGCGGTGTCGAACTGGCGCATAGCAATGCGGAATGAATTCAGATCCTCAGTTTGTCTTATGGGGACAGGAACACGGGCACTTGCCATAGCGGACTCCTTTCCACCAACGATGAAGGAGACGCGATCAAGCCAGATATCCGCGCCAAAGGCAGGCGCGGAGCCATTTATACACCCGAAGGCATGGGACAAGTCAACCATCGCGACGAACGGCAGTGGAGGTCACGTGGGACAGCCGCCCCCGGCTGTCCTGCCGAGCGAGGCTCACCTCGCAGAGTTGAGCCGAACGGCGTGCCGTCTTAGGAGAGAGCAATACCCTCGCCGGTCCACGCGGCGCCAACGGTTTCTGTAAGCGTGAGCCGAAACCAAAATGGCAACTGCCCCACCGCTGATATCATGGAAGTCACGGGGGCTGTAGCTCAGATGGATAGAGCAAGAGTTTCCTAAACTCTAGGTCGGCGGTTCGACTCCGCCCAGCCCCTCCACTAAAGGCCTCGACTGGAATTCCTCGACTTGCTCAGTTATCTGATAAGCGCGGATTGGCTGGCCACGAGGCTACGATTTCGTCTAATCGCCCTCCGCAACTGTAGCCAAATAAATCGTGGCCGACTCCCCCTGCACAAGAAATGAGCTGCCAGAAGGAGGATCAAGAAAGCTGGCCGATATCCGTCTCAGCACAAACTTCTTGCCACCAAAAGTGACCTTGGTTCCTGTCCGCGCCGAGAACAGGAATGTCGCCGAACGGCAAGGACAACTAGTGAAGCCAGAGTCCGGAACCGTGAGGAAAAGAAAGTTGTACAGCGGCGGAGGCGCAGGCTGCGGCGGTGGAAGAACGAAGCTGTGCCCACTCCCGTCGACGAAAAATGACGGCGTGAGCTTGTCAAAAGTTACACCGGCAGGCGGGTTCAAGAGGATATGAAAGACGCTTGAACCGTCCGAAGTTTCTCCCTCGTAAATCATCACACCGACTGGGATTTTGGCGGCTAGAGCTGGAAGGCTCAAGACACAGAACAGCAGGACACTGTAGAAGTGGCGAAGGCACGGTCTCATACTTCTCCATGATTCTTTGATTTTCGGGCACAAAATAAGGGGGAGGGGTCGGCTGTCGTCACGCTCTTGGACTCCACGGAAACCCGAAAAGACCAAAAGCGCGATGATCAGTTCGACGCATTGTACACAAACCGCCGGTGGAAAACCCGGATTAAGTTCGGTTTTCTGCTCGGGTGTCTATTTCTTGTCATTATTCTTGCCGCCGTGAAACACCATTTGCGCACCAATATAGTCGAATCAGAGTTACCGGTTTGCCTTGACCAACCGGCCATTTCAGGCTATAAAACGACTCTCCCCCCTTTAATCACCATGTTCCACATTAAAACCGTCCTTGCGGTCTGTGTGCTCTCCCTCGCTGTCCCCCTTGCCTGCGCCGACACCATCTATCTGAAAAATGGCATGTACATCAAGGTTTGGAAGGCGCAGGAGAAAGATGGGCAGATCGAATACTGGGTGGGGAGCACGAAATACAGCATTTCGAAAAGCGCGGTCGCGAAAATCGAGGCTGGCAGCGGCCCTAAGGTGAGCACCCGTTCGATGGCTCCTAATCCGATGGTCGGTGCTCCCCCAGCAATCCAAGACCTTACAAGGAGAGATCTCGCCCCGAGCGCGGGAGCCGCAAAGCACGACAAGCTCGAACTACCGCTTCCCAAAGGGCCGAAGCAGGACGAAGCTTACTGGGCTGCTTTACGTGCTCGCATCATGCAAGGGGACAGCGTAAACGAAATGCGGCTGGCAGAGATCGGGACAGACCACGATGCCCGCACTACGTCAAATGCATACTTCCTGGCGGGGGTTCTTGAAATGCAGCGTGGCGAGGCCGGCAAGGCCAGCGGCTATTTTGAATGGGCGCTGCGCGCCACTCCGGAACAGGTAGCTCTGCTGGAATGGCACGCGACTGCGCTGGCGGCGTTGGGCAGGTATCCCGATGCCGCTTACGAGCTGGAGCATGCCACTACGTTGCAGCCAGATTCGGTCGATCTGCTCCGCTTGTTGGGCCTGGCGCGTTACGATGCGGACCGCACAGGCGATGCGATTCTCGCATGGAAGCGGGCCATGGAACTCTCGCCCGATCCGTACACGGAAAGATTGTTGCGCAAGGCCGAACGCGAGCTAAAAGTCGAGGAGGAATCGAGGCGCAAGGAGAGCAGGCATTTTACCCTGCACTACGCGGGAGACAAAACGTCGCAGCAGCTCACGCAGGACCTGTTGTCCACCATGGAGAATCAATACCAGGATCTAGGCCGACAACTCAGTTATGAGCCAGCGGAAAACATCATCGTTATTCTTTACACGCAAAAACAATTCGTTGATATCACCGAAGCGCCATCCTGGGCAGGGGCTTTAAACGACGGCAAGCTCCGCATTCCGATTGGCGGTGTAACCGCCATGAATCCGGAACTGGAGCGTGTGCTCAAGCATGAGCTAACCCACTCATTCATTGCGTCGCTCGCCAGCGGCCGCTGTCCCACGTGGCTGAACGAAGGCGTCGCGCAACTGATGGAGCCGCGCAGCGCCAGCATGTATGGAGAGCAGCTCGCAGCCCTTTTTCAGCAGCGGAAAGCGATTCCGCTCTCGGTGCTCGAGCATTCATTTACCCGCTTTAATGACATACAAGCACAGGTCGCCTACGCGGAATCGTTATCTGCGACAGAATATTTGCGCGACCGCTATGGCCTGGGTGAGATCGTGCGCATGCTGAAGGGCATCGGTTCTGGTGTCGGAACCGAAGAGGCGTTGCAGCACAGCACAGGAATGGACTATTCCACGCTCGAGCAGAGGATCGGCGAGCACCTGGCCGAGGCAAGCAGGCGTTAGAATCGAAAAAAAGAAAAGCTTAACGTGCGCCCGTGGCCACAAATCGGGCACGCCGATTCCGCTTGTACTCAACCAGCCGAACTTCTAGGCGCGCACCCAGCGCTCTGGCGATACGGATGAGCGTATCAAGCTGCACATTCGTAGGCTTGCTCTCAATCCTGGATATTTTCGGCGTGCTCATGTTAGCGCGCGCAGCTAACTGAGTCTGATTCAGTTTTTTCCTTTCGCGGAGTTTTGCGATCTGCGTTCCAACTTCAAGACTGGCCAGTTCCTTCTCCACCAGTTCTCGCATTTGTGGATTTTCCATCTGCGCTTGAAAATACCGCTCAAATCGAGTGGTCATTTGCGTTGTCCTCCCAGCCGTAACTCATGTTGCATCATTCTCTCTTCAGCCGTCCTGATGTCGGAATTCTCAAGCTTATGGGTTCGCTTCACAATGCCGTGGAGTAGGATGAACACTCTTTTAGCGTCACTGAAGTAAAGAATTCTGATCTTTTCCTTTCCATACTGAGTTCGCAACTCACGAATCCTTCCTTTCACCTGCGACGAATAAGGAAACGGAACAGCGACACCTTGTGATCGCAAAATTTGTATGAGGGCCAACGCCTTCGCTCTCGCTTCAGGCCGAAGAGAGTCCAGAAACCGTTCTACAGGCGCATTCCTTGAGCGTCCTCATAGAAATCTACTTTTACCTGCGACATCTTATAGAGTATACCATTAAAGGTAAATCGTCAAGCTTGATCGCTCTGCTTGTTAGGCAGCACTCGACCTTCCCACGAATCAAAGGTGATACGTGGACGCTATTCGATTTGGTTGGTTCCGCTCCAGAAATCGGCGAGAGGGGCACCGGGATGTCAGAAATCATGCCTTGAATTCCGACCGTGGGCGGCGCCTTCGAGACGGGAGTCGCTCTCATGTTTGCAGAACATTCCCGCATTTCTAAGGCTTTTTCCTTATTGCCGTTGCCAAGGTATGTCTCTATATTGAGCCAACCTCCTTTGCGTAATCAAACCATCAAGCCTGAGACACCAGGGCTAGCCCCCACGCAGGAGAACTCCCGCCTGCTTTCAAGTTCCGATCTGCTTGATGTTTATGAAATTCTGCTAGCTCAGCAGCAACTGATCGCGCAACTGACGCATTGCCTGCTTGCGGTCCTTCAAACCGAAGTGCAGTTCAGGGCTGAGTTTTTCGACGAATACCGGAAGAATCACCAGCAGATAAATGCAACCGAGCTAATTCAACAGTGCTCCGCAACGATTCGATTAATTGATGAGAAAGTTCATCGTTTGAAAGGTTCTTCAGGTCAGTAGCTTTTCCTTGCATCCCAGACCCCATATCTGTCTCCTTTCCGCCCCACTTCATCGATCAATCTCCGGAGAGCGTTTATGAACATCTGCCGACACGAGTAGGCGTTGAATCCTCTTTAGCCGCAGTGTGAAAGCTTAAAGTGAGTAGTCGCGCACGAAAATGGCCCGATTGTGGAATAACTCGGCACATTTGTGTTAAGGCCTCGTACTTAGCCCAAGGACCTGCCGGTTCGACGCAGCCCCAATCAATTCCATTCTGCTGCCCGAGGAGCGAATCGCAGAAATCAACTCAATCATCTCTAATTAAATGATAGGCTTACGTCTATTACTGTTCAGCTTTGAAACTCGGCCCACCGCAAACGCCTTATGGCGTAAAGTCATCTAACCAAAAAGCGAGGACGCGGGTTGATTGGAGGCTGCCATGCGAAAAGTTGCGCTCGTGATCGGGATCATCATTCTCATTATCATTGTCGCGGCCGTGGTGTTCGCGGCGACGTTCGATGTCAATAAGTATCGCGGCACCATCCAATCGGAACTTGAAAAGCGCCTCGGGCGACAAGTCACGCTTGGTGACATGCACGTGAGCTTGCTTCCGCCTCGTTTCCGGGTGCAGAGTCTCGCGATTGCCGATGACCCGCGGCTCAAGTCAGAGAAGCCGTTTGTACAAGCGCAGGAACTCGATGTTGCCGTGAAGCTGTTGCCCTTGATTCACAAGTCCGTCGAGGTCAGCTCGCTGGACCTGCAGCGGCCGACTGTGGAGTTGATCAAAAATCCGCAAGGCGTATGGAACTTCGCATCGATCGGTCAAAACGAACAGCAGAGTTCAACGAATGCACCAGCCACGCACGAGCAACAGCAACCCGCCAACAAGCCCCCTGCGGGAAAGCAGCCTTCGCAAACTCCTTCACAGCCGAATCAGCCAAACAATGGTGGGAACCAGTTCGCGCTTGACAAGCTCGTCATTCAGGACGGGCAAGTCGCCATTACCGATCAGCAGGCCAAGACTCCGCGAACTGTGTATGACCACATTGATGTCACGCTGAAGAATTTCACTCCCAACCAGCCGTTTACAGTTGACGCGGCCGCGCATCTGCCTGGTTCGGGAGCGCAAGAAGTGCGTTTGCAAGGAGAGGGCGGTCCTGTAGTCCAGGGTCAGCCCGCAGCTACGCCCTTCCACGGAACTTTGAGCCTGAAGCAGGTTGGCGTCGCCGATCTCTCCAAATTCCTTAACTCACCGGCGCTGGTGAACACCGATGGCACTCTTTCCGGAGAGACGAAAATCGTAAACGAAGGCGGGAAGCTGACGGCCAGCGGCCAGACGAACATCCAGAACGCGAAAATTCATGGCATTGATCTGGGATATCCGATCGCGGCGCAATACGACGTCACCGACGAACTTCTGGCCGACCTGCTGACCATCCGCAACACAACGATTAAGCTCGGCCCGACGCCCTTGGCTATCAATGGAACTGTGAATTCGAAGAACACTCCCGCACAGCTGAACCTGAATTTGAAGGCCAATAATATTTCGATCGCCGAAATGGCCAAGCTCGCGGCCACCTCCGGTATGGCTCTCACTCCGGGCACGACTGTCACCGGAAACTTGAATGCCGACGTAAACGCCCGAGGCGCCGCGGACAAACCGGCCCTCAATGGCATCGTCAACGGGAGCAACATCCAAATGAGCGGCAAAGACGCTCCGCAGCCGGTGCAGATCCCGGCGATCAATTTGAACCTCACGCCTGCGCAGATTCAGTCCAACAATTTCAACGTGGTCTCAGGCGGAACAACCGTTAACGCGCAGTTCGCGCTCCGCAATTACCTGGCCAAGACTCCTCTCGTGGATGCCACGCTCAAAGCGCCGAATGCTGCTCTGCCCGCGCTCTTGTCTATGGCGAAGGCTTATGGTGTGACCGGAGTCGACAAGATCACCGGAGCCGGCGCCCTCAATCTTGATATGCACGCGGCGGGGCCCCTTCGAGCAATCAGCTCGAACGAAATTACAATGAATCTCAACTTCAATAATGTGAAGTATAGTGGCGCAGACATCAATCATGAACTGGCGTCAATTGCAGGATTTCTGAATAAAGCGAATGGCGCCAACCAGGGATTTACCAATATCCTGCGCATGACCGGCAATGTGCTGGTGAAAAACGGTATTGCGCAGACCAATAATTTGCAAGCGCTGCTCGACCTTGGAAATCTCGGAGTTGCAGGAACCGCCAATCTTGTTACTCAGGAGTTGAACCTGCATGCCACCGCGGTGCTGTCTAAGGATTTCACCCAGAAAATCGGTGGCAACTCTGTCGGCGGTTTCATGCAGACCGCGCTAGCCAATAATCAAGGCGAATTAGTGGTTCCGGCTTTGATAACCGGCACATTTTCCAATCCGAGGTTCGCGCCCGACGTGCAGCAAGTGGCGCAGATGAAGCTCAAAGGCTTCGTGCCCAATTTCAATAATCCCGCGGGAGCTGTGCAAGGATTGTTGGGGAACTTGCTCGGCCAACAAGCCCAGCAACAACAGAATCAGCAGCGGCAAAGCTCGCCGCAGCAGACGGAACAGCAGCAGCAGAATCCGGTCCAGCAGTTGATCGGAATCTTCGGAAAGAAAAAACAGCAGCAGCAACAGACGCAACCACCACCCCAGAAGTGATTGCTGATTTGAGGGTTGCTCAATTTCGCGGAAGGTCGGAAGCCTTGAAACCCCTAATACGATCCCAGCATCCCACTCGCGGAGGAAAGCCGAAATGCCCAACGCAGCCTTGAGCCAAAAACTGAAGCCTTCGCCAGAACTCGCAGACATTCTCGGCAGTTCAGAGCCACTCAGCCGTGCTGAGGCAGTCAAACAACTGTGGGACTACTTCAAAAAGCACGATCTTCAGGATCCCAAAAACAAAAGAGAGATTCGCGCCGACACCAAACTACGCCCGCTGTTTGGAAAAGATCGAATCACGATGTTTGAAGTGGGACGAATCGTAAACTCCAACTTGGAGGGCAGCTCGAAGAAACCACCGCAGAAAGCAGCCTGACTGCCGCTGTGGACTGCACATTTGTTGCGTGTGCAGCGGGAAATCCACTTGTGCTTCATCGTCTTACTTCGGTAACTGGCATAGACCGCGAGCTACTGCCATGATCCCCCAAGTTCCCCGCGGGAGAAACCGATGAAGCCGATCGCAGTTCTTGCGACGATTCTGACCCTTGTGACGGCCGCATGTGCCCAGCAACCCACGCAAAACGCGCGCCAGGCGCTGCTGGAAATGTTCTTCAGCAAAACGCCGGGAACTTTCGAAAGGCATCTCCCTGAAGCCACTCGCGCCGCCTTGCGCAAGGGCGATGGCCAAGGATTATTGCTGCTGCAACAGCTCTCACTCCTGAGCACCCAACTCAACTCGCAAGGACAGCAACTTCAGACCTTCGAGGCTGGGCCCATGCTGATGGTCGTCGAGGATTCGCGAACGAATAGTAAGTTCCACGTCAAGGTTGAACGCGACGACCTGCGCGGCGAAGCCGATGAGATCGAGCTCTCGTTCCACGCTTACAAGGACGGGCAGCCACAGGCCTCCTTCGTGAGTCCTCATTTACTTTCCTCATGAAAGAACAAACTGGCATCTGGCGGCTGAATGAAATCACCGTGGCGATCCACATGGCCTTGGACAATCCGGAATTCCTGAAAGAGATGACAAAGAACATGGCGAATCTTGGCGCCGCGAATATGACAAGTCTGGGCGCCGCGCACTCGTCAGCGAATGAAAGTGCAGCCGTCTCGGCACTCCGCACTCTCAATACGGCTGAAATCACCTACGCGACCACCTATCCGAACCGTGGCTACACCTGCTCACTCTGGGATCTGGATGGCTTCGGAAGCAGTGAGACCAGTGAGCACCACGCCATGCTGATCGACAGCGGCCTGGCAACCGGAAAGAAGGCTGGATATGTGTTCACTCTTTCGGGCTGCGCTGGATCTCCCGCATCAAGCTTCAAGGTGACCGCGGTTCCTGCCGAGCCCGCCATCGGAGCGCGCTCATTTTGCAGCGACCAGTCAGCCGTGATTCGCTATGCCATGGACGGCAAAGCCGCAACCTGCCTTACTTCCGGCAAGCCGCTGAACTAAAAGGAATTGTCCTAATCAAAGGCTCGCAATGGCGGACTGCCGGCCGTCGGACCGTGGCCTAGGCCAGCAACCCTCGTATACAATGCTTCACATTTCCGGGGCTGAAAACCCAGCCGGGGAGGCGTAATGGCGACAGCCGTTTTAGCACGGAGCAATGCCGAGAAACTCGGGCGAGACCGTCATTTCGATAATTACTTTTTTTCGGGAATGGCGCTCTTGATTTTGGTTACTGTGTTTGTCGGCTTTGCGCGTAGTTATTTTCTCGCCGGCATGTTTCGCGCCCAGCTTCCCAGTGTGATCATCCATATTCACGGCGTGGTGTTTTCCTCTTGGATTTTCTTGCTGATTGCGCAGACTTCACTCGTCTCCACCGGCCACGTCGATATTCACCGCCGTCTGGGGATTGCAGGTTTCGGCTTGGCGTGTCTCGTGATCATTCTCGGTGTCTTGGCGGCAACCAATTCGCTGGCGCGCAACTAGGTTCGGACCTCGATCCCAAGACTTTCTACGCCATTCCCCTCGGCGACATGCTGATGTTTGCGACGCTGGTCTTCTTCGCCTTTCGCGCCCGCTTCAATCCTTCCGCCCACAAACGCCTCATTCTGCTCGCGACCATCGCTCTCATGGACGCTCCCACCGGCCGGCCGCCCTTCGTAGCAATCACGGGCAGACCCCACCTGGACAGCGTTTTCTGCTGGCTTTTTGTGCTGCTGCTGATGACATACGACCTGTGGTCCACGCGCAAGCTGCACCGCGCCACCATCTGGGGTGGTGCGTTCCTGGTCATCGCGCAGCAGCTTCGTGTTCCCATCGGCAGCACCACAGTCTGGCACGCATTCGCCACTTGGGTGCAGACGCTCGCCCGGACTGCGCATTGACCGTACGACTCACCGCGTGGGCGGGGTATAACTCCACTTTGGGGACATAAAACAGGCCCCGCCTTGCGGCGGGGCTTGGTTTGGCCAACGACTAACGACCGACGACTAACGACTAGATCCCTCGACTCGCACAAACAAACGTGCTCGCTCGGGATGAGCGCCCGCGCGGCTCAAACGCCGCGGAAAGCGCGCTTAATACATGTCTCCCATCCCGCCGTGGCCGCCGGGCATTGCCGGAGCTTTCTTCTCTTCCGGCAGCTCCGCGACCAGGGCTTCGGTGGTAAGCATCAGTGACGCGATCGAGCCTGCGTTCTGCAGTGCCGTGCGCACGACCTTCGTCGGGTCGAGCACGCCGGCCTTGACCAGGTCTTCGTACTCGCTGGTCAGGGCATTAAATCCGAAGTTGTTGTCCTTCGAATCGTTGACCTTGCCCAGAACAATTGCGCCTTCTTCGCCGGCATTCTCGGCGATCTGGCGCAACGGCTCTACCAGGGCACGCTTCACAATGTTCACGCCGATCTGCTCATCGCTCTCGAGTTTCAGCTTGTCGAGTGCTGGGACGCAGCGGCTCAGCGCCACGCCTCCGCCGGGGACAATGCCTTCCTCGACGGCCGCGCGGGTTGCGTGCATGGCGTCCTCGACCCGAGCTTTCTTCTCTTTCATCTCGGTCTCGGTCGCCGCGCCCACTTTGATCACAGCCACGCCGCCAACCAGTTTCGCCAGCCGCTCTTGCAGCTTCTCGCGGTCGTAGTCGCTGGTGGTTTTGTCGATCTGGCTGCGAATCTCTTTCACTCGGCCTTCGATCTCGGAGTGTTTGCCCTTGCCTTCGACCAAGGTGGTATTGTCCTTATCGACAGTCACCTTCTTGGCTTGGCCGAGGTCCTGGATCTGCACGTTCTCGAGCTTGATGCCCAGGTCTTCGGTGATGGCCTTGCCGCCGGTCAAAATGGCAATATCCTGCAGCATAGCCTTGCGGCGATCGCCAAAGCCCGGTGCCTTCACGGCGCAGACCTGCAGCGTGCCACGCAGCTTGTTGACGACGAGAGTTGCGAGTGCCTCGCCCTCAACATCCTCAGCCACAATGAGCAGCGGCTTGCCGCCCTTGGCAATCTGCTCCAGCAAAGGAAGCAAGTCTTTCATGGAGCTGATTTTCTTTTCGTGAATCAGGATGTAGGCATTCTCGAGCGTGGCTTCCATGCGCTCGGGGTCGGTGACGAAGTAAGGCGAGAGGTAGCCGCGGTCAAACTGCATGCCCTCGACCACGTCGAGCTGAGTTTCGAGCGTTTTCGCCTCTTCCACCGTGATGACGCCATCCTTGCCGACTTTCTTCATGGCCTCTGCAATGATCTTGCCAATCGTTTCGTCGCTGTTGGCGCTGATTGTGCCGACTTGGGCGATCATCTCGCCGGAGACGGGCTTGGAGAACTTATCAAGTTCGCCCTTCTCGCGGTTGCCTTCCTTATCGAGCTTGCCGCAGACAGTTGTGACGGCCTTCTCGATGCCGCGCTTGAGCGCCATTGGATTGGCGCCGGCTGCTACGGTTTTCACGCCTTCACGGTAAATCGCCTGCGCCAGAACGGTTGCCGTGGTGGTGCCGTCACCGGCGACGTCGCTGGTCTTGCTCGCGACTTCACGCACCATCTGCGCGCCCATGTTCTCGAGCGGTTCTTTCAGTTCGATTTCCTTGGCTACGGTCACGCCATCTTTGGTAATGGTCGGCGAACCGAATTTCTTTTCAATGACTACGTTGCGGCCCTTGGGGCCCAGCGTAACCTTCACGGCGTCTGCCAGAAGGTTGACGCCGCGGAGAATCGCTTGCCGCGATTCCTCTCCGTGAACAATCTGCTTTGCCATAAGTCGTTTCTCCTCGTGAAATTTGGAATTCTGCAAACGTTAGAACTTGTCATCCTGAACAACCGCGAGTGAAGGGATCTGAGCGAGTCACCGCGCGCAATCGCGGAACGCGATTGCAATAAGCGCGAGACGAGCATCCTTACTTGCGCCCTCCCGCCGCATCCCTTACCTGCGCGCCCCGGCGGTCTCTTTCTTGGCCGCGCCGCTCAGGATGCCCAAAACTTCCTCTTCCCGCATGATGATGAACTCTTCACCATCCAGCTTGATTTCGGTTCCGGAATACTTGCCGAACAGGATGCGGTCGCCCTCTTTCACATCCAGTGGACGGACCTTGCCTTCTTCGTTGATCTTGCCTTTGCCAACAGAGATAACCTCGCCCTCCTGCGGCTTCTCTTTAGCCGTGTCAGGCAGGATGATTCCACCTCGGGTGGTTTCGGCTTCTTCCACGCGACGCACCAGGATGCGGTCGTGGAGTGGGGTAAACTTAGCCATCGCTAGACTCCTTTCATTTGAATTGCTTTATTTTGAGTTGATTACAGGGTTGCTGGCCAGCTACTAGCAATCCAAGCTGACGAGTGCTAATTCTAGAAGGATGGCTAGGCGGATGTCAAGTGGGTTGGCTACTGGTCGGAAAACCGAACACTGTCACCCCGCCCTTTGATAGGTACAGGGCCGGGGGCCCTGGTCAGCGCCAGCTAGACCGTTAGCGTTAGATTGCGCATAAAAGAATCATGGTAGCAGTTTTGGCCGAATCGATGATTGGTGAAACGATAAGTTGCCGCTCGTTGGAATACGCACTTACGCTTCGCCCTAACTACAAGGCTTCGCTTCCGTGCGCCTTCCAACGACAACATTCAACAATAGAAAGGGACATTTCTAATAAGTCAACGATAGGGACTCCAATAAGCTTTGACACGTCGAATCAATTTCCTTGACTTCCCCGATTGAGAAGAACACAATTCTGCCCACATCGCGCGGGGGCGTGCGTCCTTCCACCGCTCCGACCTCTCCATTCGGCTCTCTGCGATCTGCATTTATCGGATTGCAGGAACCAAGCGCCGGCAAACTCTGAACAGCGGCTCGGATTAAACGAACTGGGTCGGAATTCCAAAGAGGGTGTTCTCCGGCCTGTTGATATCGGGAGAGCAAAGTGCTGGCCTTTTTGCTTGCCACACATATGCGCCGAAAAATGCTGCTTCGGATCACAGGTGTAGTCATATGCAACCTGCTGCTCCGGCCTATATCACCGGCCCAGCAATTTGTAGAAGAGGTCCGGATTTCGACTTCCGAAGAGATTCGGGAGAAGACGCGTCGACCAATGTTGGTTCCCCTCGAAGTAGTGACGTGGCCCTTTCATAAGTTGTCGACGGGAATGGAACATGGGTTCATCGCCTTTGAGCGTCACAAGATTCGTGAGCGCGCAAACTTGTGGACTGAGGAGTTGCGCCAGCACGGCGTCGAAGTGCGCTTTGGCGGATCCGGCGAAGGGGCGGGCTTCGGTGGCGGCGGGACCTACACGTACCGGGCAGGGAAAACTAATAGACTGCAGTTCCTAGGACTGGAGACCATCAAGGACTATCAAGAATTTGGAATCCAGTGGCAGAGCGCAACACCGGCAGGCTCTGTGATTGCGGAATCGTCCTACCAGTGGCGGCCCGATGAGAATTTTTACGGACTCGGGCATAACTCAGTGCGCGCCAAACACTCGATGTTCGCATTGCGGCAGACATGGGCAGGTCTGCGCTGGGAATATCAAGTGAAAAGACGAGTTCGCTGGGGAGCGCTTTACCGGAGCGCGTGGATTTCAGCGCTACCGGGCGGCAACCCACAATTCAGCTCGCCCGACGCGTTCTTCTCGAATCTGAATGGTTTCGGAACGCAAACACGTCTGGGGAGCGCTGGCATCTACTTCGATATGAACGGTATCCGGAGCGAATATCAGTTAGGCGGTGCGTCGCATTTTGGCGCTTCGTACCAGCACGGGCTCGGGAGCAGCTCTCTGAGCTACTTCTCGTACGAGGCACAACTCGAAGGCAGGCTGCCAATCTCCCGGGAGAGCAGCGCCTTCGTCGGCCAGGCGAATTTCGAACTGACTCGGGAGCGGCACGACAGCGGTCCCATCCCGTTCTACATGCTTCCGCACATCGGCGGTTCTTCGACGCTGCGCGGTTTTGCGCTGGACCGCTTTTACGGCCGTAACCTCGCGTTGCTTTCACTTGAGTATCGCTACCGAATTCACCCGTTTGTCCAGGTGATACCGTTCTTCGATGAGGGGCAGATCTTCGACCGGACGGGCGATTTGTCGTGGCTGAACTGGCACCGCAACTACGGCCTTGGGTTCCGGTTTCGCTCTGCGGCGGGTGCGACTTTCCTGCGCGTGGAATATGGGCGGAGCAGTGAAGGCTCCGCGATTCATATTGTTTTCGGCGATCGTGAAAGGCCTCCGCTGCTCGGTCCCTTTCGGTACGGAGCGTACAAACGATGAAACGGCTCGCCATTTTTTTGTTGGCGTGCATGTTGCCGGTCTCGGGTGCGGACGACCGGCTGCGGGTACCACCACCACTGACGGTGGACGCCGATGATCGTAATATCCCGGAACCTCGGGAGCAGCGTGTATCGGAGTTGTACGCAATTGTCTACAACTCCTGGATGCGCCATCTGAGCCCCGCGGAGAAGGTCGCCGCTGTCCGCGACTCCGGTGCGCTCAACGTCAATGCGTGGGATGAAGCCCCCGACTCTTCCTGGTTCAGTAATCGCATCGGCCAGCACAGCCTGAGCTTCGACGAGATCTGTGCGGGTTTGGAAGGCCAACCACCGGAAACGGGAGCCTGGGCGGTGCTGCGCGTCGAAGATGAAGGATACACCCCCAAGCTTCGAGTGCGCGACCATGCGGGACGGACGTACGTGCTGAAATTCGACCCATCCACTCCCGAGAAGAACTCGGGAGCCGAGCGCATATCCACGCTGGTGCTTCACGCCGCCGGGTACAACGTGCCTCACAACACGATTGTCTCCTTCCGCTCATCAGATCTCCTGCTCGCCGCAGACGCTTATTACACGGACGCAATCGGAAAGCGGCGCCCGCTCACACGTGCGGATCTGGATACGGTTCTTAAAAAGATAAAGCCGGTAGCTAATGGGACCTATCGCGGGATGGCGAGCATGTTCTTGCCGGGAAAGGGAGTCGGGAAATTCAAGTACACCGGCATACGTAAAGACGATGCCAACGACATCATCCCGCACGAGAGGCGGCGCGAACTGCGCGGCCTAGGAGTAATCGCGGCATGGATTAACCACGCGGATACCGGCGAAAAGAACACGTACGATGCGTACATGACCGTAGGCGGGCGCAGTTACTTGAAGCATTACCTGATCGATTTCGGCTCCTCGCTAGGTAGCGGCGATTACATCAACGGGCCGTACCGCGTCGGACATGAGTACATCTTCGACGGCAGCGCTATGGGCCGGTCATTCATTACGCTTGGACTATGGCACCGGCCGTGGGAGGAGCACGGCCGGATTGTTCATTCCGAAATTGGCTACTACGATTCCGAGCTGTTCGAGCCTGAAAAGTGGAAGCCGAACTATCCGAATCCCGCATTCAACCGCATGGACGACGCTGATGGATATTGGGGGGCAAAAATCGTCACCGCCTTCTCTCATGAGGTCATCGAAAAACTCGCTCAAGCCGGTGCGTACAGCCGGAGTGAAGTGACGGCTTACCTTGCGAACACGCTGAAACAGCGCCGCGATGCGATCGGACGATATTGGCTGGACCGTGTAGCTCCGCTCGAGGAGTTCGTCTTAACCGGAGGGCGCCTGGTTTTCCGCGACCTCGCAGTCGAGCGCGGTTATGCTCCTGAGGAAAACGCGGGTGGCTACCGGCTACATGTGGACGGCAACAAAGAATCGCTCACGTTCACAAGCCAGAGCGTGCAACTTCCCGAGCTGAATCTGAAAGCCGACGGGAGGGCGGACCGGTATGGCCGGCTTCTGCTTGCTCGCGTGTGGATCGAGTCTAAACGTCGCGGTGGGGGGTGGTCGCTGCCGGTAGAAGTCATTCTGGGGCAGACCCGCGAAAGCGAGCAGCTTCAAGTGCTCGGCTGGCGGCACGCGGTTCAGTGATTTCGCGCTCTGCCCATGGACAAAGAACCGCAAGGCCGGAAGTTTACGGCGATATCTATAGCGCTTCTAGCTTTCCGAGAAAATACACCAGTGGAAACCTCTTAGGTTCCCGATTTGTAGCCCATGCGCATCAACGTCCGTTGCGAAAACGGCAGGAACGCCAAAGCCACTGTCGCTGCGATCGCCAGTCCCAGACCAATCTTATAAGCCACCAGGAGAGGAGAAAGCGCCCACAGCTCATCGACAACCAAGAAGAAAGGGAACATGCGGTGAAAGTCCTCACCCAGCCCCCTGTAGTCAAACGACAGTGCTGTGAGCACGTAAAGCCGCAAAGCCATCCCGGCCACGGCAGCCACCAGTATCAAAGCTACCAGCAGCCAGCCTCCGCGTGGCACAACCTGGCTTGTTACGTATTCCAGTCGGTGCAGCTTCCACAGGGCGAGCAAGTAGAAGACTAGGTACAGCATTTGGATTAGCGACAGGAAGGTGCGCACCAGATGGCGGGGAGTTGACGGCAGCTCTTGTGGCCCTGCAGTCAAGAAAAACGAACGCCGCGGAGTTTCAACCGGAGGATTTTCCATAACGCCGCCCAGCGGTAAGACTGCGGCAAGTGCAACGTCCAATTCGTCTGCCGCCTGAAAGCGTCGGCCAGGACTCTTGTCCAGGCACTTCAGAATTGTCTTTTCAAGAGTGGGCGGCAGCGAAGGTTCCAATTCCCGAGGCCGTACTGGCATTTCGCGAATTTGCTTGAGAGCGATTGCTAGGGGGGTATGTCCGGTCGAATTAGCAAGTGATCTGTCCGCTTGGCGGGCGCACCCGCGAACGCGACTCGCACCGGGACGATCCCTATCTCCACACAACGACTGGATGACAACGCGACCCAGACTGCTTAGAATGAGCGGCATGAGACGGGCAATATGGGTGGCGGCCTTGGCGGCGCTGGTGGTGATTGCGGTACAGGCGCAGGATGAGAGCGCTTCGCTCAAATTTCTGGTGATTCGCGATTACAACGGGAAGCCGGTGCGGAATGCAAGTGTGGTGATGCATCCGGTGGAGAAAAATGGCAAGCAGGCGCGCGGCGGGTTGCAGCTCAAAACCGATCCGGACGGCAAGGCGAGTTTCGACGGCGTACCGTACGGTAAATTGCGCGTGCAAGTGCTGGCGCAGGGATTCCAAACTTTCGGCGACGACTATGACGTCAGTAAGCCGGAGATGGAGATCACGATTCGCATGAAGCGACCGTCGGGACAGTATTCGATTTATGAGGAGCATCCGGGAGAGAAGAAGGATCAGCCGGAGGAGGAGAAGAAGCCACAGTAAACCAAATGCAGAAGTAAGAGAGTTTTGCATTTCGGGGTCTGCGCTGCTTGTTTGATCTGCATTCAAGCCCTGCAAAATAATCCTTCCACTACTAGGTGGAGTGCGGTAGAGTACACCGGCTTCGCCCCGAGCGGAGGTGAGCTGTGTCTCTCGGGCTTAATCAAGAATTGTCTTTTGGAGCGCTGGCTCCGGAGCGGCGGCATAAGAGCGCCGGTCTGGCGTTTCTCCTTTCGCTGCTGATCCCGGGGACCGGGCAACTCTACTGCGGCAAAATTCCGCGCGGCTTGACTACTCTTGGATTCTGGATTGCGGGCGTTATTGCGATGTTCGCAAGTGGAACCGCCCGCGGGAACGGCATGGTCCTGGCATTTGTGTTGTGGGTGTTCTCATTTCTTGATGCCTACTTCACAGCCACCGAAATAAATTCAGGAATTGACGGACAGGTTGAAGTACAAAATCCCAGGGTCGCTGTCGTTCTAAACCTAATTACGGCTGGACTGGGATATTTCTACCTTGGCGAGCGCGCGAAAGGGATTGTTCTTTTTCTTATCATTAACCTTTTGAAAGTGGCGATTGCGGCGACATCCGGCTACTGGAATGGAGTGGTGACGATCGTATTGCTAATGGTGGCAGGGCTGATGGCGCTGGACGCTTACCGCATTGCCAAGAGAGGCATTGACGAGACGCTCGGCCCCGAGGCGGAGCGACCACCAGCAGAAATCGGCAGCGCTTCGCGCTTGCCGGTCTATGTGCCAATTGGGTTGGCCTCTCTTGCGACGGCAGGTTTTCTGGCGATGATTGTTTTCGGACTGGCGGTGATCGCTGCGCGTGGACCGAATCAGCGTCAAGCGGCTGCCAGGACGAACAACGGCCGTTACCGCGCACAGCCGCGGTACACGGGCACAAGGCCTAAGACCGCCGGCGACGATTTGCTCTCTGCAGTTGAGAATGTGCAGAGACTCGAGAAGAAAGTCGAACGCGGTCGAGATGACATGGCAGAGCTCGAGCGCAATGTGCGAATGCTGACTACCCTCGTCAGCAAAGGCAATCTGAATACTGCGGATTTGACCGTGGCGTATTTTTATCGGGGCGAGGCTCGCAGACTGATTAATGAGATCCACCAGCGCGGAGGCGAGACTGTTGATTCTCCAACGGCCCGATTAGCACTGGATGACTTCGATAAGGTCATCTCGAATGGAGTGAATGTGTACGTCTCTGAAGTCAACACCCGTAATGCGGAGTACCGGGCCGGTTCAGTCGCGATGAATCAGTTGCATTCGCAAGCGTTAGCATATTCGTATTGGGAAAAATGCGCTGCGGCAGGTAATGTAGACTGCGTGAACATCCTGACGGCGGTTCCGCTTGCGGGGGCGCAGAAGAGGCGGAATCTCGCAAACTCTGGAACTGCACATTAATAGTTCCTTTGGACCAACATGGACTATCTACTGAAAACTGAACCTTCCGAATATTCGTTTGCTGATTTGCAGCGGGATAAGACGACGATTTGGGATGGAGTTTCCAATCCGGTGGCGTTGAAGCATCTGCGCGCGATGAAGCCGGGCGAGCGGCTGGTGATTTACGAAACCGGCGAGCACAAGAGCGCGGTGGGAACAGCGTCGGTGGTGGAGGTGGATGCAAGCGACGCGAAGAATCCGCGAGTGAAGATCAAAATTGGGAAGACGCTGGCCAGGGCGGTTTCACTGGCTGAAGTGAAGGCGAACAAGATTTTTTCGGATTCTCCATTGGTGCGGCAGGGAAGGTTAAGTGTGGTGCCGCTCAGTAAAGAGCAGTACAGATTCTTGACGGGCGAGTGAGCGAATTCGATCTCACGACGGCCACGCCTTCATCAGCCATACGAAATCTATTGGCTTACTGAGCTGGTGCACACGCGCCGGAGTTTTGGTTTCAACGATTCGTCCAAGGCACGGTTAATTTCGGCGATCAGGCCGATGAGCTTGCTGGAATCCTGCTCCCGTGAGGCCAATTCGCAAAGAACACGCCATTTTTCTGGTTCATGCCTATCGTTCATTGGTCTTCCCCTTTTAGAAGTGGCAGGATCAGGTGCGCAGCAGGAGAGTGGCACGTTTCGTACCTTAAACACGGAGTGGTACGGTCGCTGAAACTTGGCCTGTATCAATAATTTGAGAGCTGGCTGTAGCTGTGCCAGGAATGGACTGTAGGGAAAACTTACGCCGG
Organism: Acidobacteriota bacterium; assembly: GCA_003225455.1. GTDB lineage: Bacteria > Acidobacteriota > Terriglobia > Terriglobales > Acidobacteriaceae > QIAB01. Next base: position 3,374 of record QIAB01000084.1, on the reverse strand, counting down.
GCGGGTCATTTTTGGGTGCGCATGCCGTTGCACTATCGCGATGGCGCTTATTTCTTGCGCGTATTTTGCGCCGCGGGAGCGACCATCGGTCTGCGCACCGGGACGATCGCTCCGCGAGATGGATCGCTGGCGGCGGTGGCGCGTGAGAGAACTTCTTCGTGAATATATTTCACGAAATCCTGGATCTGGCGCTGCATCTCTTCCATGCGCTCGCGCATTTGCAGGATGATGGCGATGCCGCTGATGTTCACGCCCAGGTCGCGCGCCAGATTAAGAATAAATTCGAGGCGCTGCAGGTCGTCATCGGTGTAGAGGCGTGTGTTGCCTTCGGTGCGGGAAGGTTTAAGCAATCCCTCGCGTTCGTAGAGACGCAGGGTCTGAGGGTGGATGCCATACATTTCAGCCACCGCCGAGATCATATATGCGCCTTTAGATCGTCGTTTAGTCAAGAGATCCTTCGCTACGCTCAGGATTTCGCCTGCCGCTCACGCCCGCAAAACGGCTCAACATCTCAGCGACGGCCGAGATCATATATGCGCCTTTTGAGCGGCGCTTGGTCATTGCCGAAAGTTTATAACAACAACGACAGAGGGCACAGCCGGCTACAGAGTCTGTGCCCTTTCGATTTAGTCGGTCACACTGCGGTTCGTTCTGACTTAGCCGGTGCCCAACCTGCTGGCTTGAGAACATGGTTCAGCAGATACGCGACCACGCCAGCGCTGACCAAAATGATGCCGAAGGCGAGCGAACTCATTCCTAGCACCTGTTCAGTTTGACTGCGGACCAGGTCGAAGCCAAGCAGCAGCATCGGCGCGACACCAACCAGCACCGCTCCGATGATGCCACCAGGGACGCGGAAGGGACGCCTTAGTTCAGGTTCGCGCACGCGTAGGACGACCAGCGCGGCAAATTCCAGCAGCAGGCTGGCACCGTAGAGAAGAATGTCGATTGTGACCAGCCGCTCGAAGCCGAGGCCGAGACAGGTGGCCCAGCCGATTGCGCAGACGACGATCGCAACCCAGGGCGCGCGCGAGCGCGGATGCAGTTTTGCAAAGACGTGGGGCAGCATGCCGTCCTGCGCCATCGCGAGCGGCAAGCGCGAGTAACTCATCACGAGAGCGTTAAACATTCCGAAACCGCTCAACATGCCACCGAGCACGAGTGCGATCCTCAGCAGCGGGCCGCCTAACATTCCGGCGATGTCAGCCCAGGAGCCGGTTTCCCAAGCAGTGGGGGCGAGTCCGGTCAGCCAAACTGCCGCAACCGGAAGAATGTAGGTCAGGCCTACGATGCCGACGGCTGCCAACATCGCGCGAGGATATGTCTTCTGCGGCCGCTCGACTTCAGTGGCGATGGTTGAGGCGTTGTCCCATCCCATGTAGTTCCACATGCAGATGAGCAGACCACCGAGAATATCGACCGTTGAAGTTGTGGGCTTGGTGACTGCGTGAGCTAGCGCTCCGAATTTGAACGGCGAGAGAACCACCATCAACGCGAACGGCGCTGACAATGCGAAGAACAACCAAAGAGACGTAGTCGAGACCACGCGCACGCCGGCGACGTTCAGGAGAGCGCAGACGGCTACCACGGCGACTCCCACCATCAGCCCGCGATGTCCTTCGGCGAACCAGGGGAACATGCGCGTGAGGTAGGTCACGAACAGAGTTGGGTAGATCGCCATGTCGAAGATCGAAGCGACCAACGAGAGCCAGGCTTCTTGGAACCCCCAGAAGTTGCCCATGGCGCGTCGCACCCAGGCGTAGTAGCCGCCTTCGAACGGCAGGGCGCTCGAAAGCTCGCCAATCATGAAGGCGGTTGGAAGGCTCCAGAGAATGGGCGTCAGCAGAAGGATGAGGATCGCGCGGCCATAGCCGGCCCCGTGCACGATGTCTTCTGTGCCGTATGTTCCGCCCGAGACCATAAAGAAGGTTGCGGCAACGAGCGGCCACAAGGTTAGGCGGACAGACTTTTTGCGATTGGAGACGACAGTAGGTGAGAATTCTTGACGCGGTGCGCTAGCTGTGGCCAATTTCGATGGCTTCCTCCTCAAGCGACTCACTCTCAGCAACTCCGCGCGGGCTGGGCGCTTCGGGCCTTCCGGTGATTGGATTCCGGAAATTCCGCTGAAGTTAGTTCGCAGTGATGAGATTACGGGAAATTCACCGGGATGCAAGAAGAATTTTGAAAAGTTTTGTAAGGCGGAGGAGTGTACAGATGCAATGCACTTTTCGATGGAGGCGCGGGCGTCCTCGCCCGTGCCATTCATAAGCTGCTCTTAGAATTCTGGGTGACAAACTAAGCTGGCCGGGAGATTGCGCCGGACCAGCACGCGCGAGGACGCCCGTGCCTCCATCGAACCAATAGCTAAAGATTCTTGAACAGTTCCGACCGCGGGTCTTCCGGATTCAGCTTCGCCAGTTCGCGCAGGAGTTCTTTTGTCTTTTCGTCCCGAGGCATCGGAACTGTCACTTTGATTTCGACGATCTCGTCTCCGCGGCGGCCTTCTTTGGTTGCTGATGGCACGCCTTTCTCTCTCAGCCGGAGTTTCTGGCCTGATTGTGTTCCTGGCGGGATTTTGAGCTGGGCGCGGCCATCTATGGTCGGGACTTCGATCTTGGCACCCAAAGCCGCTTCCGTCGCAGTTACAGGCACGCTCAAGTGGATGTCATCGGCTTCGCGGTGAAAGACGGGATGATCCCCCGCGCGGATAATCACGTAGAGATCCCCAGCCGGGCCGCCGTGCGGCCCGGCATTGCCTTTACCCGCAATTCGAATGCG
>QIAB01000084.1:0-585 GCA_003225455.1 Acidobacteriota bacterium | reverse complement strand
CGCACTTCAAGCGGCTCGGCGTGCTCGACTGTCCCTTCGCCATGGCAAACCGGGCATGTGGAGATATTCTTCCCGGTACCGTGGCAGCGCGGGCAAGCCACGTTGAACTTCATGCGCCCACCCGTCTGCGTAATCTGTCCACTTCCTCCGCATTGAGGGCACTTGCCGGGCGCTTCCAAATAGCCATTTCCGTGACAATTACCGCAAACATCCCGCCGGGTAATGTTGAGCCGCATGACTCCGCCACGGATCGCCGTCCAGAACGGAACGTTGACCTGATATTCGAGATCGGAACCCGGCTCAGGACCTTCCTGAGCAGCCGCTCCGCCCCGTCCGCCGAAAATTCCGGAGAAGATGTCGCGGAAGCCTCCTCCTCCGCTGGCTTGTCTGCCACGGCCAGCACCTTCAAACAAATCGGAAAAATCGAATCCGCCGAAATCGAAGTTCACGCCCTGGCCGCCGGCTCCAGGCTGACCCTGGGGGAAGCCTCCGAATCCGCCCGCACCGGTCGGGCCACCACGCGCATAGGCCTCGGCCGCCGCCGGATCAATGTTGTCGGAGTAGAAACCGAGCTGGTCGTAAATC
>QIAB01000009.1 GCA_003225455.1 Acidobacteriota bacterium | reverse complement strand
GAGAGACGCCTAATCTCGCGGCCCGGCTCCAGACACTGGCCGAACCGAACTCCGTCGTCGTTAGCGAGAGCACTCACCATTTGCTCGGAAGACAATTTGACTACCAGAGCCTTGGCGAACGAACGCTGAAGGGATTCGCTAAGCCCGTCCAGGTTTGGCGCGTCCTGCGCGAGGCCGCGGTCGCGAGCCGCTTCGCGGCCGGACATGCTGCCAGGACCGGCCCATTCATTGGCCGCGTGCAGGAAATGGGACTCCTCCTCGATCGGTGGCGATTGGCAAAGGAGGGAGAGGGTCAGGTCATCTTTCTTTCGGGCGAACCTGGCATGGGTAAATCACGGATCGTTGACGCCTTGTTTGAGCGAATCGTTGACGATTCCTACTACCATTTGATCTTCCAGTGTTCGCCCTATCACACGAACAGCGCCCTTCATCCCGTCATCCGTCAATTTGAGCGTTCCGCCGGCTTTACGCTGGAGGATTCTGCCGCGATCAAGCTGGAGAAGCTGGAAGCGCTGCTGAGTGCAACAGACAATCTCAGTGACTCGACGCGGAGTCTTTTCGCCGACCTTCTTTCGATCCCTCTCGACGATTGTTATCCTCCGCTTGATCTGGCACCGGCCCAGCGCAAGGCCGCAACGATTGCAGCGATCGTGCATCAACTCACTCGGCTGGCCGAACAAAAACCAGTCTTGTTTGTGTTGGAAGATGCTCATTGGATCGATCCGACCACCCAGGAGCTCGTTACCCGCCTAATTGATGGCATCGCGGCGACGCGTGTACTCACTTTCATTACCGCGCGGCCCGAATTCTTATCGCCGTGGACGGGCCGGGATTATGTCACATCGCTTGCCTTGAGTCGCCTCAGCAAAACGCAGTGCACTGAACTAATCGCCGGCGTCGCCGCGGCCCAAGCGCTCAGACCAGCTCTGGTCGAAGACATCGTGGCCAAGACCGGTGGTGTACCACTTTTCATCGAAGAGCTGACCAAAGCAGTGATGGAGTCCACGACGCCCGATCGGCCCGCCGTCCCCGCCACTTTGCAAGATTCGCTGATGGCGCGGCTCGATCGGCTCGGGCCGGCAAAGGAGATTGCCCAAGTTGCGTCCGTGATTGGGCAACAATTTTCTTATGCGCTCTTGGAGGCGGTGACTCCTGCTTCCGCGGGTGACGTTGCAACGGGGATCGCGCGTCTCGTCGATGCCGGGCTGGCCTTTCCCCAGAGCCAGGCGAGCGAACCCAGCTACAGCTTCAAGCATGCCTTGATGCGTGACGTAGCTTACGACAACTTGCTGCGCGCACGACGGCAGCAGATCCACGAACGGGTCGCGCGGGCACTGGAAGAACGCTTCCCGGCCGTGGCCGAGGGCGAACCGGAACTGCTGGCACAACATTTCGCTCAAGCCGGCCTTGCCGACCTCGCATGTACCTATTACGAACGCGCCGGCGATCGAGCGGCAGCTCGCTCTAACTTTGCCGAAGCGGTTGCCCATTTCCGCGCCGCCCTGACGCAGGCCGGCCAACTGACGGAAAGTCCGGATCAATCGCGGCGTGAACTTGCTCTCCTGCTCAAATTGGGACCAGGGCTTGCGATTTTAAAAGGCCAGCAGGATCCGGAACTAGAGGCGGTCTACGAACGCGCATGTAAGGTGGGCACGACATTGAGCGACCAGGCCGGGGTATTCAAAGCGACCTGGGGCCTGTGGTATACAGCTATTGTCGGCCGCAACCTGGAGAAGGCGCGCGATCGGGCCCAAGAGCTCGTCACCCTCGGTCGACAGTCATCTGACGCAGACTTGCTGCTGGAGGCCTTTCATTGCCGTTGGTCAACAGCGTTTTTCCGGGGAGACGTTGGCACCGCATTCAAAGATAGTCGTGAAGGCGTCGCGCGTTACGATCGAGCCCAGCATTCCTGGATGGGCCCGGTATTCGGAGGTCACGATCCTGGCGTTTGCGCCCATTGCATCCAGGCAATGACTCTTTGCCTCTCGGGTAGTGTTGGACAGGCCAAAACATGCCTCGACCAATCGCTTTCCCTGGCTGACACACTCAAACATCCGCATAGTCTGGCACACGCCCTTCAGAATGCGGCGATAATGCTCCAGGTAGCCGGCGACCACGAAGCTCTCGCTCCAATAGCGCAACGCGCGATTGAGCTTGCAGACAAATACAATTTTCCTCCGCAACGCGCGCACGCGCTCATTCTCTCCGGTTGGGCACGCGCCGTCGGACAAGATTCAGATGCGGGTTTGGAATTGATCGAGGCCGAATACGCCCGAGCTGTCGCGATTGGACCATTATTTCGATATTATGCCGCACTTCTGGCGGAAGCCCGGGCGAAATTCGGCAAAGTGCCGGAGGCGCTAACTGTTCTGCGGGGGGCGCTCGACACTGTCACAGAGCCCGGAATTGGCTTCTGCGTGCCGGAACTCTATCGGTTGCAGGGCACCTATCTGCTCCGCCTGACCCCAAACAATCAAGAAGAGGCGATGAGTTCGCTTCAGATGGCCGTGGATATCGCGAAACAACAAAAGGCAGCACTTTTTCAACTCAAAGCCGCAATCGACATAGCAAACGCGGCGAGTTCGATGGGTCAACCAGAGAGAGGTTTGAAACCCCTGCGTGATCTGTGTGCCAATCTCCCGGAGGGGTTCGACGCCCCACAGCTCGCGGAAGCTAAACAACTTCTTTCATCGTAACCCTTAATGAAGTTTTTGTAGCCAAGTTCTCCATCAGAATTCAATCCTCTCGCTAAGTGACGGAGTCGGTGCAAGGGCATGCGTCCCTCCAGATGAGGCAATTTCAATTTGCCAGCGCAAATGTGCTCGCTAGATGTCGATTTTCCGGCCGAGATTCCAACAAAACAAAAAATGTCCATGAAAGTTGACCAAAAACTTACCCCAGAACGTCTCATGCAATTTGGTTCCGTTTACGCGCCGCCGTTTATCATTGGAGCAGCCGTGAGTAACAAAGTTTTCGACACGCTGGCGAAGGAAGCGAAGACCGTGGAAGAAGTTGGCAAGGCCACGGGCGCATCCCCGCGCGGTTTACGCGCCATCATGAACGCGCTCGTGGGACTCGAATTGCTCAGAAAGAGCGGCGACAAATATTCGCTCACACCTGAAAGCGAAGCTTTTCTGGTAAGCAATAAACCAGGGACGCTCGCCGGATTTTTTCCGATGAACATGAAGCGATTGATTCCGCCCTGGCTCAAGCTCGATGATATCGTGCGCACGGGAGAGCCGGCAGAAGCGCGCAACGAAGAACATCCCGGGACAGAGTTTTTTACCGAACTGGTCGAAAACATTATCCCGACGAGTTACAGCAGCGCACAAGCACTCGCTGATCATTTGAAATTGGCTGCTGCGAAGCAACCGATACGCGTGCTCGATGTTGCTGCGGGCTCCGGAATCTGGGGAATCGCTCTCGCGCAAAAATCACCTCAGGTGCAAGTCACGGCAGTGGATTGGGCGGGAATGATTCCCACGACCAAGCGAATCACGCAAAAATTCGGCGTGGGCGATCGTTTCAAATTCATCGAGGGCGATATCGGTGAAGCCGATTTCGGAAGCGGCTACGACATCGCTACGCTCGGCCAGTCTTCGATTCCCCCGCCGATTCGCCGACCGCATCCAGGGAAGGAGCATTGAAGTTCTGTGACGAAGCTACAGGACTGGCTTAAGGAACTAGGCCTCGAACAGTACGCCGGCGTTTTCGCCGACAATGATATCGACTTCGATATCCTTTCCGA
>QIAB01000012.1:5520-5967 GCA_003225455.1 Acidobacteriota bacterium | reverse complement strand
GATCGGCTCCTTTTGCCACCTCTGGGAAGTTCTGTTCGCCCGCAGGCGAAATCTCGAATAGTGTTGGCGCATGGAATGCTTCGGTATAGCTGCCACGTAGAGTAAGGGCGCCGATATACTTCGGGTCAAGCGGCTGCCAGCGCACAGAGACTTTCGGCCTCTGCCCGTTATACTGCGAGCTGGTCGCCGGCTGGAATGGGGTTAGAACTGTAGAAGTGTTCTGGCTGTACCATTCCTCACGCTCGGCGAAGTCAACCTCGAAGCTGTAAAAGCCGGGGAAGTTCAAGGTAGGGCTGGTGAAGGGAACCCGCACCTCCTGGTAGATTGACCAGACATCCCGGTTCACCCGGAAACCTTGCCCATCGACTGACCCGATGGATTGAAACGTTTCATTCAAAGGGTCACGATCGCGCGTCATTCTCTCCCCGCGGTACTCACCACCGATCG
>QIAB01000012.1:0-5471 GCA_003225455.1 Acidobacteriota bacterium | reverse complement strand
AATTCGCCTGAGTTATGTAGGGTAACATAAACTCCGCTTCTGGCGGCCTTGCTGTTGCGACCAAGCAAGCCAAGGAACGGATTAAACGCGCTGGCCGGATTCGTATCCAGGAGCGCGTCCCGCAGTCCACGCTGGCTGACTTCGCCTATAGACAAATCCTGCCCCTCGTTCCGGGAATAACGAAAAGCCAGCTCCCAGTTCCAAGTCTTGAAATAATCGGCAAATTCTCCCATCTCACCCCGAAGCCCGACGTCAAAAAGACTGTCCTGGTAGGTGAACTTTTCACTTCTCTTACCGGTGTCGTTGATACCGCGAAATCGAACCCCTGTCCTTATTGGAGTTGGAACTCCATTAATATCCAAAGTCGCATCCGCGACGGTGAACGGATTAAACGGATTCGAGATTGGCACACTGGTACCAGATGGGCTAAAGCCGACGTTAGTGCCTGGGACCTTGAATGGATCGGGCGTAAACGGCACAGCTGCGAGGGATGAATCGAAAAACGAGCGGACATATTTAAAGTCGCCAAACATCTGCAGGTATTTGTCGCAGATGTCGCGAATGAATGAGCCATAAAAGCTCTGGCGATCAGCCGGCGGAAGCGCGGGCGTGAAAGCCGCAAAGTTATACAAGAAGTAGTCGCCACCCCCCTTATAATCAGTCCCGAACTGTGGAACGTGTTGGGATGCGTTGGGCCCGATGATACCGGGCGCACCTGGATATGCATTGGGATTAACGGCAAAGGGGCTTTTGTAAAATGGAGAAGTCGCCGCGTTCGGAGCTGAGTGCGGTGGCGGCGACTTCGCACTGAGAAACAGTTTCGGGATCAGGCGGAAACCTACAAAACCTTGGTCTCCAATGCGGCCAGGCTCATTCCCGCTGCGAGCATCGAATCCCCCCCAAGGTATTTGAAACGCGTTACTGGAAATGTCCCGGTCGCGGCTAAAGAGGCCTCCAGTACGCTCCCAGAAATCGGCAATGACTACAATGTCGGCCTTGTCATCTCCCGTGCCAGCTTTCAACCACGCCTGCCACTCGCCCATTTCATTAGACGCTCCCAGGTTCGTGTTCCCGTAACTGCCCCCGATCTCCAAGCCGCGAAACTTGTGAATCAAAAAGAAGTTAACCACACCGGCAACCGCGTCGGAGCCATACACAGCCGAGGCCCCATCCTTCAGTATGTCGATGTGATCGATCATCGGGAAGGGAAAGAGGTTAATGTCCACACTCTGGCTTGCCCCCGCGACGCCCAGCGAACCGTAGGCGACGCGTTTGCCATCGACCAGAACCAAAGTCTCTTTGGGCAAGAAGCCGCGCAGGTTGAGTTGGACAGAACCGTCACCACCATTGGCGATGTTCAGGTTAACGGTGCCACCCGCCTCCTGCGGCAGGAACGTTTGCAGGTCGGTCGCGTTGCGGATGCCCAGTTTTTCGATGTCTGCTGGACGATACGTATCTACAGGATTAGGGCCCGTCTCTTCAGCGCTTGGAATGTTGGAGCCAGTGACGATAACTCGCTCAACTTCGGCAACCTGACCGAATGTGACCGAGGGCAGGAGCAAATGCATTGCCGCTATGCTCCATCCGGGGTACCAGATCAATGGTCGCTTGATGACAAGCCCCTCTCGCTAATTGTCTGCGGTTTAGCAAATTTTCGGACAAAAAACAAGGGTTCTTCCTAAAAACTCTCTTCCCGTCGCAGCAGAGCGATCTCCTTGTCCGGCGACTACGTGCTGGCAGTCCTCGCTACGGCGACGAGTTACTTGTTAGTCGATCTCGGCGCGAGCGAGGCGACAAGTTTCTCGAAACGCGGATCGCCGCGCAGCGGGTCCCAGAAAGGATGCAGACGAAGTTTGCCGTAACTCAAATCACTCGGGATCTGCAGAGTCGCGGCGACCTGGTCCATGGCAAGAGTCTTTTCTCCAGTCCATGCGTAGATGATGCCGAGATATTCCATAATGGTCGCTCCCGCTATCGAGTCCTTGGCCACGGGGAGAAGTTCGACCGCGCGCCGGCCTTCGCGAATGGCGGCTTCGTTGCGCCCCAGCGCCGCATCAATCATTCCGAGCACGCAGAAGTTCGGCCCGTAGTCGGGTTGCTCACGCACCGTGGTCTCCGCTTCCACGCGCGCAGATTCAAAGGCGGCGCGCGCAGCCGCGGCGTCGCCCCGAGCGCGCGCAGCCAGACCTTCAAACCAAGCGCGCGGAAACCTTTCTCCGGAGCCGGATCCCAAGCCACCGGGTTTCATGGCGGCCAGGGCGCGGTTGGCCGTGACAAGGTCATGCTCGCACAGGGCGAGATTGAACCACTGGTAAGGAAACTCCGTGGCCGCAGCTGGGTTTTCGGTGACTATGGCCTCGATGGCTACGTGCAAAGGCCGCGAGTCCGCCCGCCATGCGAGATCGATGGAGGCTCGCCCCACCCGCACTTCTCGCTTGTCATACTCATCAGCACCTGGGTCTTGGGGCAGCAACTTAAGCACGCGGTCCAGGAGAGCGGTCGCTTCAGCAAAACGACGCTGGAGCTCATAGATTTGCGCGGTGTTTCGGAGGTAAGACGTCTGGCGCGGATCGAGCTCCAGCGCTTTTTCAAAGTTGCGCACCGACTCGTTCCAGCGGCCCTGGCGGCGATCGATAAGGGCCATCCAATAGAAAATCGCCTCGTTGTTGGGTAGCGTGCGCTGGGCGAGGGCAAGTTCGGCACGAGCGCGGTCGTAATCGAGATAAGCGTGGTAGAGATGCTCCGCCAACAAGAGATGGAGCTCACCAGAGTCGGGCCGCAGACGCGCAGCGGACGCGATAGCGGCGTCGGCTAACGCGAGCCGGGCGGGCGTATGGTCTTTTCCGGTGAAGTAGAGAGCGCTGTGCGTGCGCGCCAGATCGCAATATGCTAGAAAAAATTCCGGGTCACGTGTGATGGCTTGATTGAGCAGGCTTGCCGCCTCAAAAAAAGTCGCTTCGGCGTACGCACCGTTGCTCCAAGCACCCCAGTAAAGTACGCACGCCCGCAGGTAGAGATCGTAAGCGGCGAGATCTTTCGTGGGCCGTTCTTCGATAGCGGATTTCTCCGCCGGCGAAAGCTTCGCCTGCAACTGGTTGGCAATTGCCTGGGCGATTTCAGTTTGAATCGCAAACACGTCCGCGACATCGCGATCGTAAGTTTCGGCCCAAAGATGCGCGTCGGTGCGCGCGTCGATTAACTGGGCGCTGACTCGCACGCGATTGGCCACGCGTTGCACGCTTCCTTCCACGACGTGAGCAACTCCGAGCGCCTGGCCGATCTCGCGTAGATTGCGCGCAGCGTCGCTCTTATACTGCATCACAGATGTGCGGCTGATCACTTTCAGGTCCGCGATCTTTGCGAGGTTGGCCAATACTTCATCTTGAACGGCGGCGCCGAAGTAGGAGTTTTCTTTGTTGTCGCTGAAATTCTCAAAGGGCAACACCGCAACGCTCTTCTCTGGAATTGAGATCGGCGTCCGGTTCCGATGCCAGTAGAATGGGAACGCCACGGCGAAAGCAGCTACTAACAATACGAGCACCAGAGCGGTGGGCGATCGTGTCCAGCGCAGCCATGAAGGAGCCTTCGTGGAGTGTTCCAACGCTGTTTTGAATTCCATGCTACGACGGAGACTTTGGAGCGCCTCCAGCAGTTTGTGTGCGCTCTGATACCGTTCCTCCCGATCTTTGCGCAGCGTTTTGCTGATAATCTGCTGAAGCTCCGCTGGAATGTGCGTGATATAACTCGTCAGGGGCGGTGGTTCCGTCTCTAGAATTGAAGTCATTACCTCTCCTGGCGTTTCGCCAGTGAATGGCGGATGCCCCGTCACCATTTCATAAAGCACCACGCCGAGACTCCAAACATCGGTGCGCTTATCAACCTGCGCGCCGCGCGCCTGTTCCGGCGACATGTAACGAACCGTTCCCAATATCGAACCCAGACTGGTGTCAGCGAGCGTCATCGATCCTGCCCCGTCCGCCGCAGCCTTGGCGAAGGCGGATTCCGCTAGCTTTGCAATCCCGAAGTCGAGCACGCAGCATGATGTTCTCTGGCTTGATGTCGCGATGGACAATGCCGGTTTCGTGGGCGGCAGCGAGCGCACTCGCCACTTGGATCGCGATGTCAACAGCTTCACCGACCTCCATTCGCCCGCGCATCAGACGTTGACGCAGTGTCTCGCCTTCGATCAGTTCGCTGGCTATGTAATGAGTAGAATGATCCTCGCCGATCTCGTAGACCGTCAGGATGTTTGGATGATTGAGCCCAACCAGAGCGCGCTCTTCTTGTTGAAACCGCTTCAGGCGCTCGGCGTCGCTGGTGAAGCGCGTGGGCAGGAGTTTAAGCGCGGCCTCGCGGCCAGCTGTTATATCGCTGGCAAGATAGACTTCGCCCATTCCACCACTGCCGATCCGTTTAGAAATTTTGTAGTGGCCTATCGTCTGACCCACGAGCAAATCAGCTTGCCCATGTTCTATAATCCGCGTCGCAATGCCGGCTACTGGGGTTTCAATGAAAGCGCCAGCCCGTTGATGTGATGAAAGGAGTGCTTCTACCTTACGACGCAAAACGTCATCACCTTCGCAGGCCGTGTCCAGGAATAAGCCGATCTGGTCCGGCTCTTCATCCAGCGCTGCGTGAAAGATTTCCTCAGTCGTTTGTAACCGCGTCGGCGTCATATGCGGGAAAATGACGAAATCCGAATGTCGAATGACGAAAGAATAATGAAGCCCGAATAACGAGGACATCCGGCTTCTCGGGCTTCGGATGTTTGCATCGCAGGTGATCCTTTACTTGTTTCTCCAAATTTTGGAGAAGATCAGATGCAGTTCCTTTGCTTCAAGCCAGAGCGTTCGAGCTTGCGGTTTCAATTCCGGCACCGCACGAACAATCATCCGAAGAAAATGCTTGGTTTCGCGCGCTTCCTTCCGGCAAGTTCCAATGTTTTTCAAAAATTCCTTTTTGGAAACTGCGTCATCGGCTTCGACGTAGTTAGCGCCAACACTAGTGCCGGCTCCAACGAGCTGAGTTATGATTCGATTGGTTACCGAATTTAGCGGAATCGTCTTCGCAAAATCGATAATTGCTTCGCCAAATCGGGCCGTTCGTTCTTCCAAATCGTAAACGCGTTTTGCATCTGGTTCTTCGCGGACAAGTCCTGCGCCGTCATCCCAAAACGAATCCTCGGCGCGGGCATCCCGAGCTTCCGATTTCGTCATTCCTTCGTCATTCGTCCTGTGTGTAGCCATGCCCTGGCAAATTCCCAGTCACGCCTCACCGTTACACGTGAAATCTTGAGCACGTCCGCCATCTCGTCGTAGTTGAGCCCGCCAAAATATTTTAGCTCGACCACTTGAGCTTTTCTTGAGTCGAGTGTGGTCAGTCTTTCCAGTGCCTCGTGCAGATCAACAATTTCCTTGGATTGCTCCGGTGAGACGAGCGCTACTTCGTCCAATTCCACCTTGAGCGCGCCG
>QIAB01000083.1:3670-16091 GCA_003225455.1 Acidobacteriota bacterium | reverse complement strand
GGGGCAAGCAGGTGGCCAGTTATCTGGGGCTGATTCCGCGGGAAGAAAGCTCAGGTGGGCGTCAGAAACTGGGCGCCATCACCAAACAGGGCAATCGCATGCTGCGTTCGCTGCTGGTAGAAGCGGCGCAGGTGGCGGTGCGCTGCGATGCGGGATTGCGCAAACAGTACCTGCACCGCTGTCATCAGAAACCCAAGGCGGTGGCCAAAGTAGCCATCGCCCGCAAATTAGCCGTACGACTCTACTGGATGCTGCGCACCAACACCGCGTATCCAGAGATCGTTCGCATCGAGAGCAGCTCGGGGCTGGCCCTGGTCGGCGCAAGCTAGACCGCAGGTGTTGATTGGGCGCTCTCGCATCCCGTAACGACGGGATGTTCGCATAGAAGAATCATGGTTGATGTTTAGGCCGAATCGATGGTTGGTGGAACGATGTTCCACCGCAGAGTGATTCAGCGTGAGATTTCCAGGGTCTTGGTCCTCAACCTCTCTGGCGAACTCACCCGGTGCTCCGCACCGGCAAGGAGAACTATGTCTTGACAAAGCCTTCGCTCTTATCGAGGGCCAGCCATTTTTGTGGCTGAGTCCAAGAAAATCAAAGCGGGCGTTCGCCAAGCGGCTGCGAAGCCGCCGATGCCCGGAGGAATCGGGAAGCTTCTGGCAGAAGCGATACTACGACCGCAACGTGAAAAATTACCGCGAATTTGCGGTTAAACTGTGCTACCTGCACCGGAATCCGGTGAAGCGCGGTCTGGTTCTCAATCCGGAGGAATGGAAGTGGAGCAGCTATCGGCACTATGCGCAGCGGGAGATTGGGATCGTGGAGATCGAATCGGAATGGGCGGCTCGAGATCGTGAACAGACCGCATGTGTGGCGACTGCGAGAATATTTCTCCGCCCAGGTTAGCGCCCAAAACCGGGGCGCGAACCTGGGGCACCGGCGATTAGGCGAATGGGCATACAATAAGCGCTGCTTTTGGGGGAAAGGAAATTCCATGAAACTCAGACTCTCCTTTCTGTTCTTACCAGTCCTGCTAGCCGCTCTCGCTCTCGCGCAGGCAACTGCTCCGGCACAGCACGCAACACCTCATTCCGCTACCAGCCAGCCGGCTGTGCCCGCGGGTAAGATCTGGGCTGATCTGATGGACGGCAATAAGCGATTTGTCGCTGGTAAACCGAGGGCCAAGGCGCTGGTCGGCCAGCGTGAGGAACTAGCCAAGGGCCAGCATCCCAAGGCCATGGTGCTGAGTTGTTCCGACAGCCGCGTTCCGCCGGAGCTTGTGTTCGATCAGAGCCTTGGAGATCTCTTTGTCGTGCGCGCGGCAGGCAACGTCGCCGATGCAGTCGGCCTTGGCAGCATGGAATATGCCTATGAGCACCTGGGCAGCACGGTGCTGGTGGTGCTCGGGCACACGAAGTGCGGCGCGGTGACTGCAGCCTGCTCCGGAGAAAAGATGCCGACATCGAACCTGCAAGCAATCGTGGACAAGATTGAACCTGCGGTAGCAAAACAAAAGAATTCGGCCGAGGGGGACGCCTTGATCGAAGCGGCCATCAAGGAAAACGTGCATCAGAGTGCGGCCGACGTTCTGGCGCACAGCGAAGTTCTCCGCCACGCCAAGGAGGAACACAAGTTGACCGTGTATGAGGCCGAATACCAGCTGGACACGGGCGAAGTCCTCCGCCTGGGTAATGAGAAGTAAAAGCTGCACGCGAAAGCTCTGATAGGAGTGTCTACGAGATATCAGCGATCTGTGGAATGAACGATCCACGGTCCGCACAGAACGAACCATCGCATTGTGTGCCCATCAGTGTTTGCCAAAAAGCATTTTTTACCAATCTGAGAGAATGGAGGTCCAATATGCCGGTCGCGCTTCCTGAACCTGATGGCGAGAAGGACGGGCTTCCGCTGTGGCTCTGTCCCAACTGTGATCGATTGAAGCCCTTGGAAGACTATGGCTGGAAAAAGCGAAATGATATTTGTCCCGGCCAGCAAGTCTGGTTTAAGCAAGGTTGGTGCAATCGCTGCCTGCAGGCGATGATTAAGGCGAGCGAAGTGAGTTGACAAGTAAGGAACTTGGAACTGCCTCTGCTCTCAAGACGGTTGGCGCGAAATTGGCCAGAATAAGCTGCCTATTGCTTGAAAAGAATGGAGCCGACGAGCGGACTTGAACCGCTGACCTGCCGATTACGAATCGGCTGCTCTACCAACTGAGCTACGTCGGCTTCATCTCGATTCTAAATGCGCGTGCAGTCGACGTAAAGATTACCCAGCTCCGGGTAGTGTCCTAAATTAACCACGAAGGGCACTAAGGAGCACGAAGGAAACCATTAGGATGCGGCCTTCGCGTAACTTCGTGTCCTTCGTGGTTCATGAAATTAGGACACCACCTAGCTCCGGCGATTCGAGATCATCCGCAGCGAATACCCATCACGCAGCTCGCGCCGCTTGCTCCGCATATTCCCGTTCCGATTCTGCCGGCAGGAGAACCCAGAGCGTGTAAATCCCGAGCGCGGTCCCGAACGGAGGATGGAACAAAGCCAGAAAGCCTCCGATGAGCGCAACGATTCGCGCCCAAGTCTCGCGGCGCAATAGTCCCCAGCCCGCGGCGAATCCAAGCAGCGCCTTTGAGAGCAGAAAAATCCCTACAAGAGTAAGCAGGGGCTGCAGGAAGCCTTGCACGAACTCCGGCGGTCCTTGTCCCAATTCACGCAAGTGCAGCAGAATCGGTTTGGCGACCAATAAAACTGCCAAGCCGCTCAGCGTGTTGAAAGCCGATATTGCCAGCCATAAAATTGCCAGCAGCCGGATGTGGGCGCTCACGCGCCCGCGGCGTAACTGCTCCCACTGCGTTCCGCCGATAACTTCTTTTCCGCATGCCGGGCAAAAGCGCTGGCCTGTCTGTAAGGACGTGCCGCATTTGTCACAGAACATGCTTCCTCCTCGAGACTTCAGTCTCTTCCGCCGGCAACGGGTCGCCAGCATGCGCAAGGCGCATGCTCCACTTTGCGGATCGATATTTATGATACGCGCGGCAACTTTATCAGGTTCCCGCAGCAATCAAATGGGGAATTCTCGCACGGGCGAGACGCCCGCGCCTACATCGCCGGGGTGACGCACATCTGTGAAGAAAGCGTCAGACTTCGTCGGCATCACCAGCATCACCATCCCTTGACGACCGACGACTGGAGACCAAAAACGAAAAGGCCACCCGGCAACGTGGGCGGCCTCTTCTTCAAGGGAGAATAGTTCCAACGGAGTGTTAAACCGTCAAAACTTTCTGGCGAAATCTTATGAGCCGAAAAAGCAGGGTGTCAAGGAATTTTTAGGAAATAAATAGCTTTGCTTTCAATGGTTTGCGGAAGGCATCAACAGCCCTGCAAAGTGCCTCATTGTGAGACAAACCTGGTGTTCAGCGGCCTTAAACCGCTTTGATTGATGAACTTACCTGCGAATCGCTGCCCCGCGACTCGGACTCAGAGAGGTGTAGGGCGATGAATTCCATCTCCTCGGGGCGGTCGAAGATTCTTTCGGGCAGGATTCGCTTTACCAGCACGCGAATTCCTCCGAAGGCCAGCCCCGCGACCGCAGCAAAGGCCATCAAGATCGCGCAAAGGATGATGATATTCACCAGCAGGTTCGCGAGATTGTCTTTCTTGGTGACGTACGTGTTCTCATTCCAGGTGACGTTGGCATCGTAGTTCACTGCGGCCAGCAGCGACTTGCCTTCATTCTGCGAGAGCGAGCCGGTGGCGATCACAACGATTGGACCAGTGCGCTTGATAAAAAATGGCCCCGAAGTTTCAGACCCATTGGCTTGCTGCGGAGTCTGCGGACGTGCAGCCTCGATCCGCCGCAAATGCTCGGCGGCAATCTGATTGGTCGGATAATTAATCAACATCAGGGTGGCATCGCCGCCCGAGGTCTGGTATGTGGCGAGGACAGCTTCCGCTCCTTGATTGAAGTCCACGAGCGGCGCCGAAAGCGGAGCCTGGACCTTCTCCATGCCGATGGGGCCGATAACATACTTCGCAGTGTTCTTGACGTATCCGGCCTTGGGCAGATAAGCGGGTAGTCCCGGCAAATTGCGGGTAGCGCCGGAGGGCAACGGCAGAATGCCCGCCAACTCCCGCAAATCGGCGGCGGACATTGCGGTCAGCTGTTGGAAGACTGCATCCACTAAAATGCTGCCGCGGTAAAACAGTACGCGCTCATTCAGCGACGCTCCCTGATCGCCGATCTTCTCATTCAGCATCTGCGGCATCTTGTAATACGTGAACGCCCCGTAAGCACCGCTGGTATCCGCAAACCGCGCCGCCTTCACCGTGAGCTTGCGATCATCGTGCGTGTACGTCGCTGCTTCGAAATCGGTGAAGCCGTACTCCTTGAGC
The DNA here is from genome assembly GCA_003225455.1 of Acidobacteriota bacterium. Lineage (GTDB taxonomy): Bacteria > Acidobacteriota > Terriglobia > Terriglobales > Acidobacteriaceae > QIAB01. The sequence goes on along the minus strand of QIAB01000083.1, from coordinate 11,700 downwards.
AGCGCGGCATTCACGGGATCAGCCAAAGCAGGGTCTTTGCTGGCTCGCGGCGAGCCCGCGATTTCCCATCCGGCAAACTGGTTAGGGAGAATGGTTGGTGTGGCGCGGACCTGCTCTGAGCGAAGTCGAACGGGGCCCTCGCCCGCGAACGCCGCCGGGACCAAAAGCACAATCAAGGCGAGAATCAGCTTGGGAAACTTCATCGGAACAAAGAGAGGGCAGACACAAGTTAGCCCTACAAGATTAGACTACCTAGTGTGACGGAAAGTTTCCAGGCGAGTACTGCTTGGGACTTGGCACCAGGTTACTGCCCTTGCGACTTCTCGATCCTGCTCGCCACCTTCACCCCGCTCAGGCCGCTGACGTACTTGGCTATGCCTCGATAAAGCGATTCGGCGATTCGCTGCCGGTATTCGGCCGTGCGCAGGCGTTTTTCATCCCCTGGATTGCTGACGAAGGAGATTTCCGCCAGGATGGAAGGCATATTCGCGCCGATCAGCACCACAAACGGCGCCTTCTTCACTCCGCGATCCCGCAGGCCAGGGTTCTTGGCGGCTAGGCCGCCGTGCAATGATCGCTGCACGTCGGCCGCGAACTCGCGAGATTCCTCGACTTTTTCTTTCAGCGCGATCTTCTTTACCAGATCTTGCAATTCATGAATTGACTTATCCGAAGCGGCGTTCTCTCGCGCGGCCACATCCAGAGCTTCGGCAGACGACGTGAAATTCAGGTAATAAGTTTCCACGCCGCGTGCATCCGGATCATGGCTGGAATTGGCGTGGATGGAGACGAACAAGTCCGCCTGCTCCTGATTGGCGATGGCGGTGCGCGTTTCGAGCGGAATGAAAATATCGTCGCTGCGAGTGTAGACTACGTCGGCGCCTAGCCGAGTTTGCAGCAGCTTTCCCAGCCTCCGGCCGACTTCCAGGACCAGATCTTTTTCTTCAAGGCCATGCGGGCCTATGGTTCCGGTATCGTGCCCGCCGTGTCCCGGATCGATCACGATCTTGCCGATTTTCAACCCCAGGGCGCGAATCAGCGACCGATCTCCGCGCGCCGTAGGTTGGGCTTCGTGGACATCCGGCTCGGCAGAAGACTTGTGTTTGTTGCCAGTTGCGGTTTTCGGGCGATTCACACCGCGAGCCGTGTTGGCTGACGACGAAATCTCGAGAGTGGCATTCCTGCCGGAATCCGGCAATATGGCCGGCACCGGAGGCGGAGCCGCTGTGGTCTTGCTGGCAGGCTTAATCGCCGGACGATTCGGCTTTGCCGGGGCTGAGTCTTCATCATCATCGTCCGCTTCAACAATAGTCGTCTTTGGCCCAGGGCCATTCGCGGCGGCCTTCATCGGCGACGGCTTTCTTTCATCCACCGAACTGTTTTGAGCTTCGTCGTTGATCTCTGCTTTCGCAAGGATTTCTGCTTTCGCGACCTTCCCTGTGCCACCGGGCGAGGGCGCACGTCGGTTGATCGACGCTTCGGATGATTTTTTTGCATGAAGCTCGATGCTTAGTCGCGGCGGATCTGCTAACAGCGCGGCATCGTAATCGGAAGACCTGTCGACTTCCAGGACCACGCGGGTCGTGCCCGGCTGGAACTGGGCTATACGAATTTTTTTCACGAGTCCATCTTCTGAATCGAAGCTCTTTCCCGCGAGCGCCGCAGCCAGCCGGCTGTTCAGCAGATCGAAGACAAGACGATCGGGACGATCCATGCGATGTGATTCAAATTTCACAGCCTGGTCGAGATCAATCTGCACGTGTGTGGAATCTGGCGTTGACCAGTGGCGAACATCCGTGATACGCGAAGGCTTGGGAATTATTTCGGCAGCCTTGTTTCCCTCCGCCTTCTCAAGGTTTGCTGAACTGGAATCCTTCTTATTTTCCGCCGACTCCGTTCTCGCTGGCGGCCCGGAGTCATCCTTCTCTTGGGACCTCATTGCCGCCTGCCGCACCGGCTCAGCCATTGCCTGGCGGGCTTCTTCGGCCAGATGATGATGCGGATAGCGCCGCACAAATTCCTGGAAAACCGCCCGAGCTCGCGCCGGATCGTTCAGATCGTCCTGGTAAATCTCGCCAATCGCGAACAACGCTTCAAAGCGATACCTGCTGCCGGGATACTCGCGCCGCAGGAATTCGTATTGTCCGATGGCTAAGCGGAGAGCGTGATCGTCGTCGAAACGGCGCGCGTTTTCGGCGAGAAGATCGGCAACGGCGAGAATGGAGGCATCAGCCTTGGAGCAAGTTGGCGCACCGTAATACACGCGCCGATAGGCCATCATGACGAGCTGATAATCGCGGCGCGTGCGTTCTGCTTCTGGGCGGTCATTGAGCGCCTCGCGCATCTTCTCGGCAGTTGCGAATTGTGTGCGCGCCCAGGCGTCGGAATTATGAGCAGCGTGCGCTGGATTTGCCAGGATTATCAGCAGGACCACGCAGAGCGCAGCGCCAGCGGGCATGCGTAAGAACTCGAGGGTCCAACCGCCTAAGAATCGATCGCAAATTTTCAATTTTCAGCCCGTAATCGCCTTGCTTTCACAACCAATGCAGCTTCTCTCAATCAGTGTTGCTGATGTACAACATCCCGCGCGCATCGCGCTGCACGCGTACTGGCTCGTGTACGGCGCCGCCCAGAACCCGATATCCCTGATCAGTGCCGCCGTAATACAAACCGGTAATCCGCCTCACATAATTGCGTGTCTCGGCAAATCGCGGAACACCACCGCTGCGCGAAACTGCGCCAGCTCCGGCGTTATATGCCGCCAGACTCAGGTTCACGTCGCCACCGAAGCTCTCCATCAACTGCTTTAAGTGGCGAACTCCCGCTTCAACGTTCTGCCCCGGATCAAATGGGTTGGTGACGTTTAGCTGCCTGGCGGTCTGCGGCATGAGCTGCATCAGCCCCATCGCTCCCTTGCGGGAAACGGCGTTGGGGTTGAAATTGGACTCCACCTTGATCACCGCCCGAACCAGGCTGGGATCGACATTGTGCCGGGCCGCTGCCTCGTCAATGGCAGAGTCGATTTCCTGCTGCGTGAACGGCTTTCCACGAACGAAGCTGGAAAGCTGCTCGCTCTCGCTGACCTCCGCCGCTGCTGAACGCGCCGCCCGGACGTAAGCCGACCGGACTGGCTTCCAGCGATGCGCAGTGGGGCTCCAGTAAACAAGCCCATTGCTCACGAATGACGGCGCCGCCTTAGACTTCCGTGAGAAAGGCGCAGGCGAATCGTTGACATAGACCTTTCGGCCGAAGCCGTCAGTTGCAGCGGTGATGTTCGCAGGCGCAGTAAGACCGGCCTCTGCCTGTACGTATGGCGTAGTGAAAGAAAGGAAGGTCGCGATTACGGGACTAGCCATCAGGACTAGATGCAGGTTTTTTCGCATAGCCGGGTTTTGCACAGCATTTCTTGCGCACGTTGCGTAATGTCTTCGCGACCTTTGCGGTTAAGAGCTTCCAATCGCAGAGATCAGCAAATCCTCTTCGCACGAACGCAAAGAAGCGCCAACCTACCCGGAACCTGACAGAGAATCCCTACCAGAGTCAGGCAATTATAGGATGGCTGGGCCGGGGCAGCAATCTATCGAAGGGGAATTGAACCATCCGAAGTAATACGCGGAAGTAACTGAGCAGCAGCGCCTTAAGGAAATTACACGGTTACCCGCTGTGAGCAAGACAGCGCTAAATCTGAATCTCCATCCCTTCCGCCGCGGCGCGCACTTTCGGATAGTAGTTGCGAGCCTCTTTCACCACTTCATCGATGCATCGGTCATCGTGATCAGGATCGTGGTGGAACAGAATCAACTCCTTTGCGCCGCTTTCCATCACTATATTGATAGCCTCGCGCCAGTGACTGTGCCCCCAGCCTCGCTTGCGAGCTTCGTATTCCTCCGGCAGATACTGCGAATCATAAACCAGCACGTCGGCGCCGGCGGCCAGCTTGCGGACACTCTTGTCGAACACGGCGTCGCCTGGCTCGTTGTCGGTGGCATACACGAATATGCCAGCCTTCGTTTCCAGGCGGTAACCCATGCAGCCTTGCGGATGGTTGAGCCATGCCGATCGCACAGTCACATTGTCGAGGCCCATTTCGCCTTCTTCCACGTCATAGAAATCACGCTGAGCTTTCATCTCCGTAGTGTCTACCGGAAAGTATGGGGAAGCCATTTGCTCTTCCATGACGCGCTTCAGGCTGCGCGTGCGGCGGGAGGCGTGAAAAAGAAAACGATTTTCCGTCTGGTCATAAAGCGGACCAAAGAACGGAATACCCTGGATGTGATCCCAATGAAAATGCGTTACGAAGATGTGTGCTGACACCGGACGGCTGTTGAACTCGTGACGGAGTTGCTGACCCAGAGTACGCAATCCCGTGCCGCAGTCGAAAACGAAAATCTGCTCACCCGTGCGCACTTCGACGCAGGAGGTATTGCCTCCATAGCGGAGATTTTCTGGCTGGGGAGTGGGCACGGAACCGCGCACGCCCCAAAATCTGATTCGCATAGCTTCCGCCGAGTTAGTTCATCTTCAGCCCGCGGAGGAGATTCGTCAATCTATTGCGAGGTTCACTCCGGTTTTTTGCGATCTCCGCGATTAAAGCTCTTAACCGCGAAGGCCGCAAAGTAATCGCAAACATCGCGCTATTCTAAGCACCATCAAACTCCCCAAGTGCGCTCTTCTCTATAATGAACGGACCTCATCCAGGAGCAATTTTCAGCGTCCAAGGTTGGAAGATGATTCATCCCGATTACAGGGAGTTTTCTCGGCTCGCGCGGGAGAGCACGTTGGTTCCGGTGGTTAAGTCGATTACAGCCGACCTCCTTACTCCTGTCTCGGCTTTTCTCGCCATTGCGGCGCATGAGGCGAATGCGTTTTTGCTGGAATCCGTCGAGCGCGGCGAGCAGATCGGCCGCTATACATTTTTGGGAGCGCAGCCGTACATGCGGCTGGAAGCGTGCGGAAACGAAATTGTCCTCCATCGCGGCAAGCACAAAGAGCAGCATCAGGGCAGCGCATTGCAAGTCGCAAAAGACCTGCTGCGGCAGCACCGTCCCGCAGTCGTGCCGGGATTACCCCCGTTCACCGCCGGCGCAGTCGGTTATTGCAGCTATGACATTGTGCGGCAGTTGGAAAGTATCGGTGAACATGCCAAAGATGACCTTTCCCTTCCCGACTGCGTGCTCATGTTCTTCGATCGGCTGCTTGCGTTTGATCACCTGCGCCATCAAATTCACGTCATTGCGACGGCTGATGTTGTTGCCGACAGCCCACGCCGGGCCTACGACCGCGCGGTACACGACATCGGCGTCCTCGAGAAAAAGCTCGTGACCGGATTGCGCCCGGCGCTCTGGCACAACTCGTCGCCGCGGCCCAAAGGCAAGTTGAAGGTTCGCTCCCGAACCACGCGTGAGCGATTCCTAGAATCAGTAAATCGCGCCAAACAATACATCGCCGCTGGCGATATCTTTCAGGTCGTGCTTTCCTTGCGCCTGGACTTCACGCCCGAAGTCGCCCCCTTCGATATCTATCGGGCACTCCGCACCGTAAATCCGTCGCCGTATATGTATTTTCTGCGAATGGGAGATACACATATTTTGGGATCGTCGCCGGAGATGCTGGTGCGCGCCACCGGCCGCAAGCTCGAATATCGCCCGATTGCGGGCACACGTCCACGCGGCCGCGATGAAGCTGAAGACGCGCTCCTGGCGAAGGCCATGCTCGAAGATGAGAAAGAACGCGCCGAGCACGTGATGCTCGTTGATCTTGGCCGCAATGACATTGGCCGGGTAAGCGAGTACGGTTCGGTCAAGGTGCGCGATCTGATGTTCGTCGAGCGCTATTCGCACGTGATGCACATCGTCTCGGCTCTGGAAGGCAAGCTGCGCAGCGGCACGGATGCTATCGATGCCTTCGCAGCCTGTTTTCCCGCCGGAACCCTAAGCGGCGCCCCCAAGGTACGCGCCATGCAGATTATCGAAGAACTGGAACCTACTCGTCGCGCGATTTACGGCGGCTCAGTCCTTTACGCCGATTTTGCCGGAAATCTCGACTCCTGCATTGCGATTCGCACCATGCTGATGGAAGGAAAGCGCGGCTATCTGCAAGCGGGAGCCGGCATCGTAGCCGACTCCGATCCGGCTCGCGAATACGAAGAGTGCATGAACAAAGCCAAAGCGGTGCTGCGGGCAGTAGAAACCGCAAGAGGCGGGAACTAAGAGTCCCTAACAAAATGGTGATGGGCTGCTGCCCACCGGCGAAAGATGAAAGTCCGGGGGCGTCGCCTCTGCCACCGTTAGTGCAATAGGCTGTGGCGCATCTAGCCGCAAAGTACCGCCTGGCGCGGCATTCAGGGTGTGTGCTCCCACGATTTGCCTTGACATGAGGCATTTTAAGCCTAGACTTATCCTGCTCAGCCGTACCCACCTACGTTTCCCTTCGCAGTGGTTCGACTGATCCGGCCCCTCGACTCCCAACTCTCCACGAGGTGCGACATGAAATCCAGAATATTGACATTTACCGCGATCACCTTATTCGCTGCGCTGGCAATCTGTGTCCCGCTCAGAGGGCAAGGACAGACGACACATTTCCGCCACTACAAACTCATCGACATTGGGACTTTTGGCGGGCCTGCAAGTTACATTAACGCTCCATTCGCATTAGGAGCTCCAAACCAAATCAACAATCGTGGGGTTGCGGTGGGCTCGGCGTCAACAGATACCCCCAGCGCTCTATTTCCGACGAAGGCAATCTGCGGAGGCGGGGATGGAATTGTCCCGTTCGTCTTCCATGCCTTTGCGTGGCAAAACAGTCAATTGACAGATCTTGGTGCGCTTGGCGCCATTCCGGCTGAGGAATGTAGCGAAGCGGTTTCAATTAATGCAAATGGTGTCATCGCGGGGCGCTCGGGGAAATGGACTTGTCGATCCGATAGCGCTGGAAGACGGACTTGCAGCCGAGGACACTCACGCAGTGCTCTGGGAAAATGGCAAGATCCATGACATTGGGACCCTTGGAGGAAGTTTCAGCATTGCAATTAGCATCAATAATCGCGGCCAGGTAGTTGGATTTGCTCAGAACGCGGTCGAAGATCCCTTCTCGTTGTTGTATTCCACTGTAGGCATCACGAATGGAACGCAAAGCCGAGGCTTCCTCTACGAAAAGGGGCATATGCGGGACTTGGGTACATTGGGCGGGCCTGATGCTCAGGCTTTCTGCCTCAATGAGCACGGCGAGGCGGCGGGAATCTCGTACGTCAATTCGACTCCGAATCCTGTCACCGGACTCCCAACCGCAGAGCCGTTTCTTTGGACAAAAGAGCGGGGCATGATTGACCTCGGAAGCTTCGGTGGCGTTTGGGGTGGGGCGTGCCCGCTGAACAATCGTGGCCAGGTCCTTGGGACTTCGAGCTTAGCCGCTGACCCAGCGGCTTGTTTCAATGCGGGAGAGATTCCTCCACAAACCTGCCATCCCTTCCTCTGGGACAACGGAAAGCTCAGCGACCTAACTACGGAAACGAACGGAGGGGATCTCTTAACGGCAAACGCACTCAACGATGCCGGAGAGATCGTAGGGAGTGCCGCGTTCCCGGGCCGCCCGTTCAGCGACGCTTACGTCTGGAGAAAAGGCGTGGCGAGATATCTTGGAGCGGTGCAGGACGATTGTTTCAGCGAGGCAGCTGCGATCAATTCCCGAGACCAGATCGTAGGTCTATCTGCATCGTGTACTTCCAATGTCCTTCGCACATTTCTTTGGGAAAACGGCTCGATCGTTGACTTGAACGCATTGTCTTCTCCCAACAGTTTGCAATTGATTGATGCAGACAGCATCAATGATCGTGGAGAGATTGCGGGCGTCGGAGTTCCGCCTGGTTGCTCAGATTTTAGCGACGCTGTGTGTGGACATGCTTATTTGCTGATCCCAGTTTGCGCAGATGGCACTGAGGGCTGCGCAGATGCTCCGCTTGACCCGGCGGTCGTGGCAAAAAGCCGAGCTGCATCAGATGCAGCGCCCAAGAAGATGACGGCTGAAGAACTAGG
>QIAB01000083.1:0-3622 GCA_003225455.1 Acidobacteriota bacterium | reverse complement strand
GCTCGCAATCGGCGATTCGGATTTTCGCCGAGAAGATAGTTCCAGCGTAGTGAGAACGAAGCCGGGGGCGGAAGCGTGATAACCAACTCCGCCCCTGCTAAGTTCCGTTAACGGGCGACGCAAGTTCTCCCTCGCGAGCGCATGAGCGCCACACCTCCACGCCCTTGGAGGATGTCGCGCTCTTTTGTGGTCGTCGCGTGACGGAGCAGGTTTGTGTGATTTCTTATCAAGCTCGCGCCGGCTGCAAATACCGTCCGTGGCATCAACGGCCCTCTCGCAGGTCAGGCCGACATTCCACCCGCGCGCGATGCCGTGAATTCACTCTGCGTGGGATCCGAGACCCACTGCCACGCCCGACGTCCATTTTCGCGCAATACCGTGCGCGCTTCGCCATACTCGACCAGACGGTTCAAGACAGTGGTAACCGAAGCCAGCGGATCTTTGTGCCGGACCAGGATCGGAGGCATTCGTTGCTGAATCTGATCGCATACTTCGCGCGCGCCTAATGGCTTGTCAGCCTCCATCAGCACCATGCGGCAGGCCTTGGTAAATCCCGGTTGGCGACCGCCACTCTTGCGGTCCACCAACTCCAGCAGTTCGTCGCTTAGTACGTCGTCGCCAAATAGATTGGCCAACCCAACAATGGTTTGTTTTACCGTTCCGATGCGCTTCATGACTTCTGCGCGTTGGCGCATAAGCTGGCGCAACTCCTCGTGCGCGGCCTTTACAACTTCCTGAACATGCGGATCGCCGTTCGTTCCCGCATTCCTGACCGTCTGGCTAGCACCCCGCCCGTTGTCCATACCATCCTCCCAGGCCAACTCCCGCCGACGCGCCGCTAACGTCTCGCGGATTCACCCTCGCGCACACCCGCCCTGAAGCCTGCTACGAAAAATAATTGCCCAATGTTCCAACATTCGTGAAGACTTCTACTCAGGCTCGGCGTACGCCGGACCATCATTGGTAGGTTAGACGTGAAGGGATTAGATAGGGTATGAGGAGATTGTAAAATCTGCGCACATCTTTATTAACGATTAGACGAAGCAGTCTTGCCGCGTTATGTGAAGCTCTGGACTGAACCGCTTTGTCAAAGATCCGGTGGACATCGGCCCTAACTGCTGAAAAGCGGCATTTCTGGAAAACCCCAGCTAAGCCGACTGCGCTTCCGCGTCCCCTCTTGCAAATCCCGGATCCATCAACATCCGCTTCAGCCGTATCTTTTCCTGCAACAAAGCTTGCACGCGGTTGGAATCAAGCCCGCGTCCCTGGAGTTCCATCTGCACCTGCTCCAGTTTGCGCCGCAACTGGATACGCCGCACCGCCCGCACGGCCCCCTCCAGGCGCTCAGGGCTGAGTTCCTCATCCTCTTTCATCAGAATGGTGGCCATGAGGTTGCGCTCGCCGTCGGATAGCGGCAAGTCCATCGGATTTGTGATCGGTGATGCGAGCAAAGCTTCAATGAGTGATTCCGTCGCCAGCCCCGCATGCAAGCTCTCACTTCTAAGCGCGAATTGCACTTGGCGGGCAGGATCGAATTCTTCTTCAGCGCCATCGCGGGAAGAGAGATGCTCTTCAGAACTCTGCATCTCGACGGCTGACGCCAGCGCCCGGATGAGAATTTTCTCCGCGTCAGTGACCTGCGCTTCAATGGGAGCTTTGAGCCTCGCCGACGACCGATTCGTCACCGCATGTTTCAGCTCCTGGCGCAACACCGCAGAGTCAATTCCCAGCTTCTGAGCGATCTCGTGAGCAAGTTCATCGCGAACAATGCGGCTTGGAACCCGCTGAATGTGGGGCAGGAGATAATTTACTGCCTTAACTTTGCCTTCTGCGCTGCGGACTGGAAATTGTCCGCGCGCCCGCTCGATCAGGTAGTCAAAATATCGCTGCGAGTGCTTGAGGGCTTCGGCGTAAGCGTCTTTGCCCTTGCGGCGGATAAACAGATCCGGATCGAATCCAGACTCAAGCGTCAGCACCTTAATTTGAAATTCTTCTTCGACCAGCAGGCCCAGCGTGCGTTCTGTGGCTTTGGCGCCAGCCGTATCCGGATCGAAGTTCACGACCACGTTCTTGCTGAAGCGCCCAAGCAGCTTGGCTTGCAGTTCAGTGAAAGCAGTTCCCGAACTGGCAATGACATTCTGAAATCCGGCGGCAAACACTGAAATGCAATCCATCTGGCCTTCGACCAGGATTGCGTAGTCCAGCTTGCGGATGGCTTCTTTCGCGTGATCGAGGTTAAACAGAACTTTAGATTTCGAATAGATCGCCGTTTCGGGCGAGTTCAGATATTTCGGCCCCGCTTTTTCGTCAGTGGAGAGCGTCCGCCCGATAAATGCGATGATTTTTCCAGCCTCGCTGGCGATGGGAAATATCACCCGGTTGCGGAATTTGGAGTACATCGCTGCAAGATTCTCTCTGCCAATGTCGCCATTGTCATCCCGAGCGACCTCGGCCGCTCCGTTTTCGGAGCGGTCCGACGAGTCGAGGGACCTGCTGTTTTGCTGACTTCTAGCCGCTAGCGGCTGACCACTCTCCTTCCACGAAAACAACCCGCTCTCGCGCAGCGCCTCCTCGGGAAACTCTCCCTTCAAACGATCCCGCAGCAGAAACCCCGAATCGGGCGCGAACCCAATGCGAAATCGCCGGATCGTCTCTTCATCCAGCCCGCGCCCGGCCAGATACTCCCGCGCTCGCGCCCCCTCCGGCCTGCGCAGACACTCCTGAAAGAACGCGCGCGCGCGTTCATGAATTTCCAGCAGCACCGTGCGGAGTTTCGCTTCCCGAGCCTCCGCCGGGCTGCTGTAGCTCTCCTTGGGCAGGGCAATCCCCAACTTCTGCGCCACTGCCCGTACCGCCTCCGGAAACGTAACGTTCTCGATTTTCTGGACGAAGCTGAAGACGTCGCCGGAAGCTCCGCAACCGAAGCAGTGATAAAACTGCTTGGTCGCATGGACTCCGAACGATGCGGTCTTTTCCTCATGAAACGGACACAACCCCGCATAATTCTGGGCTCCCGCCTTCTTCAGCTTGACGGATGTCCGCATGCTGCTTGAGCGTGTACGCGAAATCGCCAGGGTTGGCCATGGATAGAGTGGTCCAGAGGAATTGTGCGGGAGAGAATGACTGAAGGGAATTGGCAAGTGAAGGACGGCTGTGGGAAAGCTGTGGGAACGGGCTGATACACGTGAGTGCGCTAGGAAAAGAGGGTCTAATTCCTCAATATTCGGGGACGAGATGGTAGCCCGCACTTGAACATCGATTCTACTGCGGCGGGTTCTGCTGCGGTTGTGGCTGAATTTGCGGCTGATTTTGTGGAAAACCTTGTGGCGCACCTGGCTGCTGCTGTTGCTCGCGCTGCTGGCGCTGCAACTCCTGCAATAGCTGCTCCGGAGTCTTTACCTGTTGTTGGCCATTGGGCGCTGGCTGATCCTCGGGCTGACCGGGCTGCTCAGCTTGATCAACCTCAGGTGTCGATTCATCCTGAACTTCTTCGACTGGCATTTCCTCGGCTTCGGGCTGCGGCACCGGCTGTGGTGGGTAAACCTGCTGCTGGTTTGCCGCCTCACTCGTACTTGGAGGAGCCGCGTTTTCTCCCGCCCCGCCCGACTTCGACGTGAGGATG
>QIAB01000115.1 GCA_003225455.1 Acidobacteriota bacterium | reverse complement strand
GTCATCGCTGCGGCAGCGTCGATTGGCATTCCCGGTTTCAGTGGTTTTGTGGCCGAGATCACAATTCTCATCGGCGCGTGGAAAGCTTATCCGCTGGCGGTCTGGATCACTGGAGCGGGCATGGTGCTCGTGGCCGCGTTCACCTTGCGCGCGTTAAAGCAATCGTTCTTTGGCGAGGCAGGTTCAGGCGTCGTCCGCCTGCAGGAAGGCCGGGTGGCGCTCGACCCGGATTGGAACGAGCAACAGAGCATTACAGCCGCGGAAAAAATAGGAGCGTGCCTGCTGATGTTCGCAACGCTAGTGGTCGGAGTTTATCCGAAACTGTTGCTCGATCGGATTATGCCGGCCGTCGAGGCGATGAGGTTTTTAAAATCCGGAGGTTAACGTTGTAACGATGTCTTACCTCGAGCTTCTCAAACTTGCATCGCCGGAAGCGATCGTCGTTATCACGGCGCTTGTGGTCCTCACAATTGGGCTGACGACCGGGCGCGAGGCCGCGGGCGCAACGGTGTCAACGGCGCGACCAACTGGAAATGCTGGTAGCAGGTCCAGCACTCGAAGTGCCGCGCTCTGCGCGTTTGTCGCCGTGCTCGGCCTCGCCGTCGCAATCGGCGCTGTGCTGATGTTGCCGCGTAACGCGACGCTCTTTGGCGGAATGCTGGTGATCACGCCGCTGACGTCGCTGTTCAAAATCATCTGCATCGTACTCGCGTTTTTCACAATCCTTTTGACGACATCAGAAAAGTTTTTGCGTCATCGAGGCGAATACCTGGCGATTGTTCTGCTGGCAACGATCGGCCTCATGCTGCTCGTTGGCAGCGAAGAGTTGCTGATGATTTTCATCGGGCTCGAGTTGCTCGGTCTATCGCTTTACGTGATGGCCGCATTCGACAAGACCGATCTCCGCTCAGCCGAAGCGGGACTGAAATATTTCCTGTTCGGCAGCACATCGAGCGCGTTCACACTTTTTGGAATCAGCCTGATCTACGGGATGTCGGGAACAACCGGTCTGGCTGCGATCTCGGCAAAATTGGCGACCGCATCAGTGCAACCGCTGCTTGCAGTTGGTATCGTCATGACGCTTGTCGGCTTTGCGTTTAAGATTGCCGCCGCGCCGTTTCATCTTTGGGCGCCGGATGCGTATCAGGGCGCGCCGGTTCCGAGCGCCGCGTTTATTGCTTCGGGGTCAAAGGTCGCGTCGTTCGTGGTGTTGGGGAAAATCGTTCTGATCGGATTCGCGCCCGTGCACGGCAGCGCCGCATGGCACGGCATGGTAGCCGGCTGGTCGCCGGTGCTCGCTGCGCTGGCAGCCTTCTCGATCCTGCTTGGCAATCTGGTTGCGCTGGCGCAATCGAACCTGCGCAGGCTGCTCGCGTACTCTGCGGTTGCACACGCTGGTTACACGTTGCTCGGACTCGTGGCGGGCGGGCGCGACGGTTTTTCGGCGGCTTTGTTTTACACAACCACTTACGCCATTACGCTCGTCGGCGCATTCGGCGTGGTGGGTTTCGTACGGCACGAAACCGGAGGCGACGATTTATCGAACTTTTCCCGATTGTGTTCGCGTTCACCGCTCATGGCCGGATGCATGGCGATCTTCATGCTCTCCCTGGCAGGCATCCCGCCGCTCGCCGGATTTTTCGGAAAGTTCTACCTTTTCAGGGCCGCGCTGCAAGCCAGTCCAAGCCACGGTTTGCTCTGGCTCGTGGCGCTCGCGCTGTTTGGCAGTTTCATCTCGCTTTATTATTACCTCATGGTCCTCAAGTTCATCTTCGTGGACAAACAGGCTGAGGCTGGCGCCGATCGCCGATCAGTGATGACTGATTATGTTCTCCAAACGTCCGCAATCTCCTTGCTGGCCGCGGCAGTTCTTCTGCTTGGTGTGATGCCGGACATCCTGGCTGCGCAGATCCTCGCCGCGATGCCGTAAGAAATTTCGGCGAAAAACGCGATTAAGGCTTGACTACCGCGCCAGAAGTTTTGCATCAAATCAAGTATCACTGATTGCAAAAGTTGGTGAAGCGAAGATGGGCAGCATCAGCCAGTTCATTGAACGCCATTTCCGGCATTTCAATGCCGCAGTCTTGAAAGACGCTGCCGAGGCCTATATCGCGCATCTGGATCGCGGCGGAAAAATGATGATCACGCTCGCGGGCGCCATGAGTACTGCGGAACTGGGCGTTTCTTTGGCGGAAATGATTCGCCGTGACAAAGTCCACGCCATCACCTGCACCGGGGCGAATTTGGAGGAAGACCTTTTCAATCTCGTCGCGCGCAGCCAGTACGTGCGTCTTCCGAATTATCGCGAGCTCAGTCCGCAACAGGAAGAAGAGCTTCTCAAGCGTCATTTGAATCGGGTCACAGACACCTGTATCCCGGAGGAGGAAGCCATTCGGCGGATCGAACGAGTGGTCATCGATGAATGGGTTACCGCGGCAAAGAAAAAAGAGCGCGGTTTTCCGCACGAATTTCTTTACACGATCCTCAAAGAATGCCGGCTCAAGAAATTTTACGAGATCGACCCGGGCGACAGTTGGATGATCGCTGCCGCGCACAAGGACCTTCCGATTTTTGTGCCCGGCTGGGAAGATTCGACCCTTGGAAATATTTATGCCGCGCGCTGCATCACCAGGGCGATAACTGACGTGCACACGATCCGCTCCGGAATCGAATACATGATCGCGCTGGCCGAATGGTATCGGCGCGTCTCGCAGGGGTCCTCCATTGGCTTTTTCCAAATCGGCGGCGGCATCGCGGGCGATTTCCCCATTTGCGTCGTGCCAATGCTAAATCAGGACGTGGTCAGCACGCCCGTGCCGGAATGGGGTTATTTTTGCCAGATCAGCGATTCCACGACGAGCTTCGGATCGTATTCCGGCGCAGTGCCCAATGAGAAGATCACCTGGGGAAAACTCAACGTCGATACGCCGCGCTTCGTTATTGAGTCTGATGCCACAATCGTTACTCCCTTGATGTTTGCGAAGATTCTCGGCTGGTGAGACGCCCTGACGAACTTCTAATCAGTGGTAACGACTGGCCCGTTGTTTATCGCCAGTGGCCTGGAACATATGCCCAGCCGCCAGGGCGACGCACCCAATGGCCTGCCACCCACACCGCGGCTGGTCTTGGGCGGATTACCCAAGTCCCCGGAACCCAAGCGTAGGTGTTCCCTGTCCACCGCCAATAACCGCTCGTCCAGACGTACGCTGGTCCGGGCGCGACGGTTTGAGTTTCAACGCGAACCGGTGGCGGCGGTTGGGTTGCCAGGACTTCTTGGGCTGGGCCCGTTGTCGTAACTTGCTGTGTCGTTGTGGTGGTCGTCACCGTTGCTGGCTCCTCCGCACAACCGGCCAAAGCCAATACCGTCAGGATCGATAAATAAGAGCTTATTCTCATGTTAGGCCTCCGTTAGAGATTCGTTTTGCGACAGCGCATCGGCTCTGTCAGAAATTGAGGGCTCGCCTGCGCTCGATAGCGGAAGAGCGATTTTGAATCGATGATACGGAATGCTTTACGTCGTCGCTACACCGATTGGCAATTTGGATGATATCACCTTGCGTGCGCTGGACATACTGAAATCAGTCGATCTGATCGCGGCTGAAGACACCCGGCACTCGGGGATGTTACTCAAGCATTTCGGAATCAAAAAACCCTTCATCAGTTATTACGAGCATAATGAAGTCAGGCGCACGGCGGAACTTGTGGAACGCCTCATGCGCGGCGAGAACGTTGCGCTGATTACAGATGCAGGAACGCCGGGACTGTCCGACCCGGGCTTGCGCCTCATTCGCGAATGCATTCAACGCGAAGTTCCGTTTACGATCATCCCCGGGCCATCATCAATCCTGACTGCTCTTGTCAGTTCCGGATTTTCAACTGGGAAATTTTCTTTCTGTGGATTTCTTCCGGTCAAAAGTGGACAGCGCGAGCGCGAGCTGCGAGCAGCGGCCGATCGCAGTGAAACCACAATCTTTTTTGAGTCGCCCTATCGCCTATCGACTAACCAAAACGCTCGCCGCCTGCATTGATGTGATGCCGGATCGGCAGCTTTGCGTCGCCCGGGAGCTGACAAAGAAATTCGAGGAATTCCGCCGCGGCACCGCCGGCGAGCTCCTCGCACATTACGAAACCCATCCGCCCAAAGGCGAGATCGTGCTCGTGATCTCGGAAAGGTAGGGACGCCGCGCTGCCGCGTCTGGTCGGCGCAGCGCGCCGACCCTACCAGCCCCTGCGTAACGAAGCGCGGCACGCGACAAATCTCCGCGAATAAACGAAGCGCGATCGCCGTCAAACCCTGCCACCCGAATCAGCTGCACCAGTTGGAAACAAATGCGATCCGAGATTGCTTCTGCCCAAAGTATCAGTTCTTGCAATCTCGAGAGTTTTCTCGTCTCCTCGACCTTTTCTGCCGATGATG
>QIAB01000114.1:4648-11086 GCA_003225455.1 Acidobacteriota bacterium | reverse complement strand
ACCGCCGACGCGGTATAGCACGCCGATTGATGTGGACCATGATCGACTGGCTTATGGAGCAGGGCTTTTGTGAAGTGAGCTTGCACGCCAGCGATTTCGGCCGTCCGTTGTATGAGCAACTCGGCTTCCAACCGACGAAGGAGATGCGACTTACGTTGCAGAATGCGACGCGCGACACTTCGAGCAGATCTTGCGCAACCCAGACGGCGTTCGAACAAACAGCCGAACTGAGGTCGAGTGATGTCCAGGGCGTGCGACAGGCCTCTAAGTCGGACGTGGAAGACATCCGCCATTGTCTGGCCGCAGCGTTCGAGCCGTTTCGGGCGCAATACACTCGCGGAGGTTTCTTCGATACAGTACCGTCGGCCGCGAACCTGGTGAGACGAATCGCTGATATGACACTTTTTCTTGCGGAAGCGAACGGGAAGGTTGTTGGCACTATTGGATGCAACAAGTGCTACGACCATGAGGGGCATTTACGCGGTATGGCTGTACTGCCCGAATACCAAGGTTCCGGCGTTGCGGCAAGTCTCCTTGCGGCAGCGGAGACGGAGCTCAAGCGACAGGGATGTACTCGCGTGACGCTCGACACGACCGAACCCCTTCAACGCGCGATTCACTTCTATGAGAAATACGGATTTCGGCCGTCAGGTCGTGTATCGGATTTTTTCGGGATGCGTTTGCACGAATATGTCAAACAGCTCTGAGTCTTAGGAGACTCGAATCCGAAGCCGCGCCGCTGGAAGCGTGCAGGTCGTCTCTGTACTAGCGATTCACAAATGGTTTATTCAACGCGTTGCAATTGGCTCTCGAACCAGAGGCTGCATCGAAGTCATAATTCGAAGTTTTCGTACGTCCTTCGCAGAGTCTGAATCGAGCAATGAGCAACTTTCGAATTGCACTCGATCTGAACGCCGCGTCGTATGCGCGAGCGAGGGATCGCCGAGCACCTCCGCTGTTGTCCGACCGGACGGAAGTTTGCTTTGTTATCAGCCGTACGGCAAAGAGGGATTGTTGATCGCAGACATCGATCTCGGTATCGCATCTGGTCTTTTTGCTAGTCGCTGCAAGTATGTCTGCGATAACGCACAATGACGTCCGTGCAAGATCGCACTCGCGCAAGAAACAGTGATTATTATGTTTGATTATCAGCCTACGTTGAGAGGAACAGTCGTCGAACTCAGACCGCTTCGCGAGGAGGATGAGGAAGCTCTGTTTGCCGTCGCATCAGACCCTTTGATCTGGGAGCAACACCCGGTGCGCGACCGCTATAAGCTGGACGTGTTCAGTGCATTTTTCCGTGAATTCCTAGCATCAGGCGGGGCATTGACCGTTCGCGACTGTAGGAGTGGCAATGTGATCGGATCATCTCGATACCACGCTTACAATCCGCACGCGAGTGAGGTAGAGATCGGCTGGACGTTCTTGGCACGCTCGCACTGGGGTGGTATATACAACCGCGAGATCAAGCTCCTCATGTTGCGGCACGCTTTTCAGTTCGTCGGTCGTGTCGTATTCCTCATAGGCCCGCAGAACATACGCTCACAACGAGCAATTGAAAGGTTGGGCGCCATCCGTGTCGGCTCAAGGGCTGACAGCGCTGGCCGAGACGCTTTCATCTACGAAATGACATCAGTTCCAAATGAAATGATAAGGAATCTTTCTTGCGGATGATCGATTATGAACATCGAAAACAGTCTTGATTGCAAGTCACAGCCTTTACTTGAGAAGTACAACGTGGCAATTCTCGTGTTCGACGGGGTCGAAGTACTCGATTTTACAGGTCCCTTTGAGGTCTTTGCCCGAACCAGGCTGAGTCCGGGTGTGGAATCACGCCGCTCGGATGAAACCGCCCCTTTTCGAGTCTTTACTGTTGCAAAAAACGACGGTCTGATCACCACGACCGGTGAGTTGCGGGTGGTGCCTCGCTACAGCTTCCAAACGGCACCGATGATTGATCTCTTGCTCGTTCCTGGCGGATACGGCACACGCGCGCTCCTGAATGACCACGAAACACTCGACTGGATACGTGCCACTGCCGCCAGGGCAAAGAAGGTAACCAGCGTTTGTACTGGTTCTCTGTTGCTTGCTCAAGCCGGGTTGCTCGATCGCAGGCGCGCAACGACGCATTGGGGAGCACTGAATCTCCTGCAGCAAATCAGTGACTCGCGAGAGGCTGGCATTTCAGTCCAGCACGGCGTCCGTTTTGTGGACGACGGCGTCATCACGTCCGCCGGCGTTTCCGCTGGCATCGATATGGCTTTGCACGTCGTTCAGCAGATTTGCGGAGCCTCAGTTGCGGCTGAGACAGCGCACTACATGGAATATGCGGGTGGCACATGCAGCTAAACGTTGCTTTGATTAGAAAAGTATTCGCCAGCGCCGATGGTGTTGCCGAACTGCGCAAAGCGTTGGCGCAGGCACGCTCACAAGGGGCGCAGCTCGCGGTGCTGCCGGAGATCCCGCTCAATGCGTGGTCGCCCGCTGCGAAGACTCCCCAGGATGACGAGGCGGAGCCGCCCGCCGGCCCGCGACACCGAGCCATGAGCGGGGCCGCGCGGGAGGCTGGTATCGCCCTCATCGGCGGCGCGATCATTCGCGATCCAGAATCGGGACGATGTCACAATACAGCGCTCGCTTTCGACAGGTCGGGTGAGCTCGTTGGATCCTATCGCAAGCTGCACCTTCCTGAAGAGGAAGGCTTCTGGGAAACTTCGCATTATGACCCTGGCGACAAGCCACCATCGGTGATTCACGGACTCCCGATGCGGTTCGGTATTCAGGTTTGTTCCGACATCAATCGCCCAGAAGGCTCTCTCCTACTGGGCGCGCTTGGTGCTGAAGTGATCGTTTGTCCGCGTGCAACAGAGGCGGCCACGTTCTCGCGCTGGAAGACCGTTCTGACCGCCAACGCACTAACGAGCTGCACGTATGTGATCTCGGTTCCAAGGCCGCAACTGGAATTCGGCGTGCCGCTCGGCGGCCCATCATTTGCAGTGGCTCCCACGGGGGATGTTCTAATCGAGAGCACCGAGCCGATAGCTCTCGTCACCATTGAACGCAACGTGATCGAGCAGGCGCGTCAGCGTTATCCAGGTTACCTCCCGACGCGTGCCGAGCTGTACGCAGAGGGATGGAAGTCCGTGGCACGAATTCCTCGGTGATCACTCAGCGAGAGCGTCGAGGATTCGTAAGCCTACCTGCAATGTCTTGCCGTCAATGTCGTGCTCGGGAGTATATGTCGCTAAGCAAGCTGCCCTAAGGCGGATGCGCCCACGGACGGCGCGAATGATCTCCAGCATCTGTGATAGAGAGAGGCGCCTGGGACCGGATGATCGACAACGCCCGGCGCGACCTCTGGGTCCATGGCGTCCATATCGATGTGGAGATAAATCTCCTGTACGCGATTGACCAGCGCTTCACGCTGCCTGGACGTTTCCCGGTGACCGTCCCCCTTCCCATGCGAGCATTGCGATACCGGAGCTCTCCAAGCGCTGACGCTCCGCCGCATCGAGCTCACGTACGCCGATCAGGAGCGTCGCGGACTCGGAGACTGGCGTATTGTCGCCCATCTGTCCCCAGTAGCTGCGGTAACAATGTCCTTCAATGTGGCAAGCGATATGCCTGCAAAGAAGCCGCTGATTGTTGACTCGGGTGTGTTGAAGTCACCATGCGCATCGACCCACAGGACGGCACAGCGGTCGCGGAAAGGAACCTGCATGAGAACGACACGCATTCTGAGTCCTTGGCCGGGGGCGGCCCGCCAATAGGGTACAACGCCTGTGCGTATTTGAGTTTCACGGGTGTCTGTTTATGAAGTTCATCGTTTCAGCAATGAATTGGCTCCTACCGCGTTCAGGACGATCCAAGAACAAGTAGTGCGTACCGTTCTTGATGGTCACGGTGTGGACTTCTGGCGAGTTGACGAGGTCTCTCGCCAGCGCAGTGAGATCAAGGGGACGTGACCAAAAATCCAACTCGCCACGGATGATCAAAACCGGTACTCGAATCTCTTTCGCCGCGAACAGCGGCCGTCCAAGTGAAAGGTTAAAGGCATCGACTTGGTAACCAATCGGAATTCGAACGCTGGGTGGAACGCGGGTCGAAGAAGTCCGGTCTGTTTTGAGTGTTTGCCGCACGTACGCATCGGCCACTGCCGGATCGCGCCACTCAGCCTTGTCTGTGCTTGGAATGGACGCATCCCAGCGCCGCAGTGATCCACGATGCGGTACCCGCCACCATGCGGATCAAACCTTTCAGTATTGGCCCTGTCCTGCATAGATGACCGGAGCTCCCAGGGCGCGTTTATGGAGTAAAGCGTATTTAACAGGATCAGTTCGCTCAGATCCGCTGGCCGACGGCTTGCGTACGCACATGCCCAGTGACCGCCACTTGCCCATCCCAGCAACGCTGTTTTTTCATGTGTGCGACGCCCAACCCAACCAACGACCGTCTCGATATCGTCCGCGGCTTCCTTCGTCGATACCAACGGTGTGCTCTTTTCGGCGGGCAAATCCATTTCGTGAGGTTTCTTCGAACCACCCCAGCCACGGACATCCATCACAAACACTCGAAAACCCCGAAGTGCGAAGTCCTCCGCAAGGGAATATCCAGGCCCGGGCAGGTCGAATGAGGGTACGCCTCCCGGGCCTCCGCCGTGAAGAAGAATCAAATTCCTGGACTTCGTGTTTCGGTGATTGCTCACCTCTCGTACATGGAGCCGTCCTGCTCCGCCCGGCATGAAGAAATCGCGCCGTTCGATCTGCGCTCCAGCAGTACAACTGAGTGTTAGGCCGAGCAAGACAAAAATGATCGGTTTGATGCGGCTGGCCATTACGAAAAAGCCAATCATAGTGCCCCTGCTGCCGGAGCAACCGGGCCATCGACATCGCGACGTGCGACCTCAAGCAAGGTCGGTCCTATTCTCTCGGCGACGTCGCTATCTCTAAGCCGAATCTCAGTCAGGAACGCGGTCATCGTCCTATGAAGTGCCCGATGGAGTTCCTCAGTGTCTAGCGATGACGGATGACACGCGGCGAATCGGCTCCTCTCGTCCTCGGCGAGATCATCGAAGCCTCTGCCTTCACTAGCGGAGAAGCCCTGTCGGAGGCATGCCAATGCGAGAACTTGGTTCCGCATGTTGCTTAGCATATATTCGGCCTGAAGCAGTCGATGCCGCGCAATACAAGAGCGAACGTGCAGCGCATAAAGCCAAGCCAAACCGATCACTTCGTCCGTGCTGGCCGCAGCCGAGGGTTGCGGCTCACTGGCGACGCCAAAGATAAGCTTGAACTTCGGTCCCATGGCGCGGAACCGGCGTGCGGGCCAAAAGCTGATGTCCACTTGAAGGGTGTTGTGCAGCAGGAAAACGCGATAGAGCGTGTCGCCTCGTTTCACGTCGCAATGAGCGACGGCCCGGTGGTCCCGGTACAGGCGACTCGTCCACGCGGCGATGACTTCCTCCAGTTCACCTTCGGCCGAAATGCACAGCGCCAAGTCAACATCGGACCAATCATCTAGACGATCTGCAGCGGCCGAGCCGAGATGTGCCGCCCCAGTGACCTTGGGATCTTCTTGCGCGGCGCTCACAAGGGCCGCTCTGATCTGCTCGCGCTCCTCTCTGGTAAACATTCAGCTGTCATTAGTTCAGCGTCGAAAGGATGGAGAAGTTTTTATCACATGCTTCAAAGCACGCTATTTGATTTCGTTAAGCGCGAGCATGACGGGCCGGTTCATTTCCACTCTTGCACTGACTCTCGTACGCTGTAACCAGCAGTGCTGCCGAGGATGCCGAAAAAACCGAATAATCCAGCGGCGATTTGATGCCAAACGAAATCGCCATGGCCGTTCCAAACAAGATCAACAGAACTGCACTTCCCAAGGCGACCCAGACCCGCCAGATCCCGACGATCAAAGCAATGCCGAAGAAGAGTTCCGCTATGGTAGCGGCCCACGCCAGAAATGGAATCGTAGAGGGTGGCATGAAGGAGTTCACTTTAGCTGTATAGCAGATTAGAGACAGCACACAGAGGGACTTGCCGCTTCTCAACATCCGTCCAGGGTGCTGGAGATTCAATTTGAAATCCCAGTCCTACTTTGCTGTCTTCGGCACCACGGTGATTTTTTGTATCGCAATGGCATGCGATCCAGCGCGCTCGAAAAGCTTGCCTTCTGCTTTCACGTAATGCCCCGCGTAACGGATCAGTTGCTTCCGAACATCACTGTCTGGAAGCTTGCGTGAAATAGGGTGATACAAAACACCATCAATAGTGATAATACCGAGTGGCGCTCCGGCACGAATGCACTGTTTCATGCAGTCATTTGTCGACTCGGTTACCGTCGGCACGCGATACATGCACGCAGTGTCCCGCAAATAACCGACGATCGTGCCCGGCTTGCCGTCTGCCTCTGCTGTGACGCCACGCGCGGCATAATCGT
>QIAB01000114.1:0-4626 GCA_003225455.1 Acidobacteriota bacterium | reverse complement strand
CGGAGCAAGTTGTGCTGTTGACTTATGCTCATGACCGCCATGTTGATACGCAGCCGCGGTCAAGAACAGAGTGCCAGCGCATACCGCAACCATTAAGGCTTTCCTCATCACACCGCCACTATTTCTGCGGAACTTCTTGAATCTGCTTGATTGCAATCGCATGCGTTCCAGCCCTTTCATAAACGCTACCCGTCACGCGGGCCCGTTTTCCAAGCAGAGGCATTAGCCGTTCTCGCTGGGAAACGTCAGGCATCGATTCGGAAATCGGAATATAAATTGTTTCGTCATCAGTCAATACAATCAAGGGAGAGCCGTTCCTCGCGCACTGCAGTGTGCATTCGAGATTGAAATCAGTTGAGGTGGCCTTCTTGTTCTGAATTGGGCACGCAATGTCACGCACAAGCCCTTGCACAGTCGCAGCCGTGCCTTCGGAGCCCTCGTTTGGTGCTGTTGATTTTTGACGTCTGCCGTCGGCCATCACTGCTACGGTTCCCGCCAAGAGCACGATGGTGCCGTATTTCATCGCCAAATTCATTGAGAAAAAACCTCCATGACGCATTGCATCCCGCCGGCGTCTCTCCAGCACGCTACCAAACGAGGCAGAAGAATGATTCGTCGGCGGTCGAAATGATCTTTGAAGCACCTCGCTAGAATGGCGTGCATGGAACTTGAGATCTCGCGCGTTGGCGCGCTGGTCGGCGACGGTGCGCGTGCCAGAATGCTTATTGCGCTGATGGACGGACGTGCGCTGCCGGCAGGCAAGCTGGCGCTTGTGGCGCGAGTCTCTCCCCAGACCGCGAGTGCACATTTGTCCAAGCTGGTTGCCGGACGACTCCTCGTTGTCGAGCCCGAGGGGAAGCATCGCTACTACCGACTCGCAGGCCCTAAAGTCGCTTCTTTGATTGAAGCCTTGTCTGTCCTTGCTCCAGTGCCGAGATTGTTCCAGAGGGACCCGGCTGACACAAACGGGCTCAGGTTTGCTCGCAGTTGCTACACCCACCTTGCCGGTCACGTCGGAGTCGAATTGAACGACGCAGCGCAGCGTATGGGTCTGTGGGTTCCATCTCGCGGTAAGGAATACAAGGTGACCGAGAAGGGAAGGGACTGGCTGCAACAACTCGGAATTCATGTCAATACGGCGAGGAGAGGTTCTGCGCGTGCTTGCCTCGACTGGACAGAACGCAGGCATCATGTTGCAGGGCCACTCGGAACGCTTCTCTTTAAACGTTTTCTCGAACTTGGCTGGATCGCACGGCTTCATGAGGGCCGTGCAGTCCGACTCACCCACAGAGGCAGATTTGAACTCGAACAGCAACTGCGATTACGGCTACGCAGGAGTTAAGCGTTGCCTCGCTCTTTAAAGGAAGCACGAGGCACCATGACATGACATTCTGTTTCTTGGCAGGTTCGTCCCGCTTGCGTTTTCTTGCTTATCGACACGGGTGCGACACAACCGCAACATGGGCGCGTAATATACAAATCAATTCGGCAGAACACTTCAGGCTTGCCGGTTCGACAGCCCTCGGACACTAGAGGCCCGTCCTGCATTTCGTCGTTGTGCGTTTCTTGCTAATTTGCAGCCGCCACACGGCTGAGGAGAAGAACACTTGTACAATTTCTTGCCATGCCGGGACGACCTCAGCGGTCCGACGCCGCGGAATACTACTTCAAGTACATCGACCAGGTGAGCACAGACGATGTCGTCTCCGTGATGGAAGACCAACTTGACGAAGCGGACGAGCTGTTTTCCCACATGTCCGAGGAGCGATCGCTTTATCGCTACGCACCGGGGAAGTGGAGCATTCGCCAGGTGGTGAACCACATCAGCGACGCAGAGCGCACATTCGGTTTCCGAGCTTGGT
This sequence comes from Acidobacteriota bacterium, assembly GCA_003225455.1. Lineage (GTDB taxonomy): Bacteria > Acidobacteriota > Terriglobia > Terriglobales > Acidobacteriaceae > QIAB01. Next base: position 2,764 of record QIAB01000114.1, on the reverse strand, counting down.
GGTTCGCGCGCGGGTTCGAAGCCCCTCTGCCCAGCTACGATCAGAACGTCGCTGCAGCTGGCGCACAGGCCGATGCGCTCCCGTGGCGCGCACATATCGAGGAGTTCCGATCTGTTCGCCTCGGCACGGTCGCGTTCTTCCGGAGCTTGCCGGAAGGTGCCTGGGCGCGCAGCGGCATCGCAAGCGACAATCACTTCACTGTGCAAGCACTGGCGTTCATCATCGCAGGCCACTTCACGCACCATGCGAAGATTCTTCGCACGCAATACTTGTAAACGCGCATATCCGTCCGGCGACAACACTTCGCAGGAATCAAGAAGTATGGCATCGCGAAAGGCCCTCTCGTCCAAGTTCGTGATTCGCGGCGTCACAAGCTTCGTCCTGTGTTGTGTCTCGAACGTGCTTGCCGCGCCGGCGCCGACTATCCACGTTCCCCGCATCGACTCGCCGCCCACACTCGCCGACTTCGAAGAAATGCATCCGAACGAGCGTGTCGCCGACATGATAAAGGTCGGTGGCTTTATTGCTCGCGAGCCATCCGATGGCGCCAAGCCCACCCAAGACACTGACGTCTACCTCGCTTTCGACCAGAAGAACCTGTACGCCGCGTTCGTCTGCTGGGACAAGGAGCCGGATAAAATTCGCGCTCGCATGGCCCGGCGCGAGGACATTTCTTCCGACGATTCGGCCGAGGATACTTTCCACGACGCCCGCGCGGCTACGCCTTCGCTGCCAATCCTTTCGGCATGCAGTGGGACGCCCTATGGACCGAGGGCAGCACCGTCGAAGGCCAGCCTGCCGACTACGGCGGCTTCGATATGTCATTCGATACTGTCTGGAACTCCGAGGGACAACTCACGTCGCGTGGCTATATCGTACTGATGTCGATCCCGTTCAAGAGCCTGCGCTTTCCTGCGAGCGAGCACCAGACGTGGGGCATCATCCTCAACCGTTATATCCCGCGTACCAACGAAAACCTGTTCTGGCCTCGCATTTCGAGTCGCATTCAGGGACGCTTCAATCAGGCCGCCACGCTCGACGGACTGGAGGACATCTCTCCCAGCCGCAACATGCAGTTCAATCCGTACGGCGCCTTCCGCACTTTTCGCGACATCGACCAGCGCGATCCCGCTCGCCCGTTCTTTGAAGGACGCGCATTCAAGCCCGACGTTGGCCTAGACTCAAAGTTCATCTTGCGTGACAGCTTCGTGGTCGACGCGACCATCAACCCCGACTTCAGCCAGGTCGAATCCGACCAGCCGCAGATCACAGTTAACCAACGCTTCGAGGTCTTTTTTCCCGAGAAGCGCCCCTTCTTCCTTGAGAACAGCAACTACTTCACGACGCCGATCAATCTGGTATTCACGCGCCGCATCGAACATCCGGAGTACGGATTGCGGCTGACTGGTAAGTCGGGTCCTTGGGCAATCGGCGTGCTTGCGTCGGACGATCGTGCCCCGGGCGAGAGTGTGCCGCCCAGCGATCCGCTGGCCGGCGAACGTGCCGAATTTTTCATTGTGCGCGTCAGCCGCGACATACTCAACCAGTCCACGGTCGGCGCTATCTTCACCGACCGCGAATTCGGCGGCGGGTATAACCGCGTCGGAGGAATTGACGCGAACATCAAGTTCAACCAGAACTGGCGCGTGCAAGGCGCCGTCGTAACAAGCTCTACACTCAATACCGATCACTTCTACCAGTCCGGCAACGGCTTCAACGTGACCGCCACGCGTAGTGGACGAAAGTTCAACCTGCAGTCGATTGTGCTGGGCTACAGCCCCGGCTTCGAAACTCAGACTGGCTTCGTTAACCGTACCGACATTGTCCAGGAGAACGTCAACGCCAGCTATTTCTGGCGGCCGGAGCGGAAGACTTTCATTTCCTGGGGGCCGACCATCCAGCAGGCCAATATCTGGGATCACACCGGAGCAGTGCTTGAACATTATGTCTGGTCTGGCGTGCGCTTTGACTTCACTCGTTCCACGTGGTTCAACGTCCACCCGTTCGGGTACGACGACGCTCATCTTCGTCCGCAGGATTACAAAGGCTTAACCCGCGTTAGTGCGTACAGGACGTCGTTCTGGGGGATCGACGGCGGCACAAGCTGGTTCAAAGAAGTCGACCTTAATTGGTTCTTCGACTCCGGCGGCGGGATAAACTTCAACCCATCAGTCGGCCGCATCCCTCTCCTCGCCCACGAAGACCAAGTCAACTTTACGCTCTCTGTGCATGCAGGCGGACGCCTGCGTATCGATAACAGCTATCTGCTCGAGCACCTGCGCGAGCGCGAGGCGCACCTGACCGACGTCACCAACCACATCATTCGCAGCAAGTGGAATTACCAGTTCACGAAAGAGCTGTCAGCGCGCGTGATCCTGCAGTACAACTCGGTGCTCTCGAACCCACTCCTCAGCTCGCTATCGCCAACGAAGGGTTTCAATGCCGACTTCCTTATCAGTTATCTCGTTCATCCGGGCACCGCAATCTACATTGGATATAACAGCGATCTTCAGAACCTCGACCGGCGGCTGATCCCGACGCCGACGGGCCTGCTCACCACCCGCGACGACTTCGTCAACGACAGTCGGCAGTTCTTCGTGAAGATCTCGTATCTCTTCCGGCCGTAAGACCTTCGGATGCAGCCTAATCCGCGATGGAGGAGTACACGTAAACTTCGGCGAGATGGCTTCGCCCGCGCGCCTGCCCGACGAGTGCGTTCTCCGGCCCTGGATCGCGCGTTAACGACCAGCCGGTTTATGAGGCC
>QIAB01000113.1 GCA_003225455.1 Acidobacteriota bacterium | reverse complement strand
AACGAACAATCGATCACGCTTGCCGAAAAGTGCGGCGCTTGTTTGCTCATGTTCGCCACACTTGCGGTCGGACTTTATCCCAAACTCCTACTCGATCGTATCATGCCCGCAGTGGAAGCGATGAGATTCTTAAAATGAGATCCCCGGCTTCAACGATGTCGTATCTGGAACTGCTCAAGCTTGCGTTGCCTGAAGTCATTGTCGTGATTAGTGCCCTCGTCGTGCTCGCGATTGGGCTTACAGGCAGGCAACGCACTGCCGTGGCCGGCGTGTCGTCTGCAAAACCGCCAACCAAGGCGGCTGGCACGGCCGCCGCCGCTACCGACTGGTGCTCGTTGGCTGCCGCTCTCGGGGTTGGCATCGCAATTGCCGCAGTGCTCATGTTACCGCGCAATGCGAGCCTTTTCAGCGGGATGCTTGTGATCACACCCCTCACGTCCCTTTTCAAAATCATTTGCCTCGTGCTCGCTTTTTTCACGGTGTGTCTGGCGCGATCTGAAAAATCTCTGCGTCATCCGGGCGAATACCTGACAATTATTCTTTTGGCGACGGTCGGTCTCATGCTGCTCGTTGGCAGCGAAGAGTTGCTCATGATTTTCATTGGGCTCGAACTGCTGGGCCTTTCCCTTTACGTGATGGCTGCGTTCGACAAGACCGATGTGCGATCTGCGGAAGCAGGTCTGAAATACTTTCTCTTCGGCAGCACCTCCAGCGCGTTTACGCTTTTCGGAATCAGCTTGATCTACGGCATGTCGGGGAGCACCGGTCTCGCCGCGATCTCTGAGAAATTAGTGGCGGCGCCGGCGCAACCTTTGCTTGCGACGGGCATCATCATGACGCTCATCGGCTTCGCGTTCAAAATCGCTGCTGCACCGTTTCACTTGTGGGCGCCTGATGCGTATCAAGGAGCACCCATTCCGAGTGCAGCGTTTATTGCCTCGGGATCAAAAGTTGCTTCTTTCGTCGTGCTTGGAAAGATCGTGCTGGTGGGCTTTGGCCCGGTGCATGGCAGTTCGGCATGGCACGCGATGGCTGCAGGTTGGTCGCCAATTCTCGCCGCGCTCGCTGCTTTGTCGATTCTGATTGGCAACCTCGTCGCACTGGCACAGACGAATGTTCGGCGGCTCCTCGCATACTCCGCCGTCGCCCACGCTGGCTATACGCTGCTTGGACTTGTCGCCGGAGGACGGGACGGATTTTCGGCGACGCTCTTCTACGCGACTGTTTACGCGATCACGCTCGTTGGTGCGTTTGGAGTCGTCGCAGTCGTGCGCAGCGAAACTGGTGGCGACGATGTTAAGAATTTTTCCGGACTTGCCGCGCGGGCGCCGCTGTTAGCCGGGTGCATGGCTATTTTCATGTTTTCTCTGGCAGGTATCCCGCCGTTGGCCGGATTTTTCGGGAAGTTTTACCTGTTCAGCGCTGCGCTGCGCGCCGGTGGAGATCACGGCTTGCTCTGGCTGGTTGGGCTGGCGCTCTTCGGCAGTTTTGTCTCGCTCTATTACTACCTGATTGTGCTCAAAGCGATTTTTGTCGACCAGCCTTCGGCTTCAGCTCCACCGCGCGATCACGTGTCGTCGGATTTGCTTCAGCGAAGGGCAGTCGCTGCGCTTGCTGGGATCGTTCTCCTTCTCGGTATAATGCCAGACATCCTGGCGGCGCGAATTCTTGCGGCTATGTCCTAAGAGGTTTCAGTAAAAAAGTGTGACTAACGGTTGACTAACGCGGTATAAGTTTTGCATCAAATCGAGAAGCACAGACCGGAAGAGTTGATGAAGTGAAGATGGGCAGCATCAGCCAGTTCATTGATCGAAATTTCCGTCACTTCAACGCGGCAGCTTTGAAAGACGCAGCCGACGCGTACATCGCACATCTGGATGGTGGCGGGAAAATGATGATCACGCTGGCGGGGGCGATGAGCACTGCTGAACTGGGGCTTTCTCTCGCCGAAATGATTCGGCAGGACAAAGTGCACGCAATTACCTGCACGGGAGCAAACCTCGAGGAGGACCTTTTCAATCTCGTTGCACGCAGCCAGTACGAACGGATTCCTCATTATCGCGAATTGACTGCGCAACAGGAGCAAGAGCTTTTGCGACGCCATTTGAATCGAGTGACCGATACGTGCATCCCGGAAGAGGAAGCCATTCGTCGAATCGAGAGGGTTGTAATAGACGACTGGATCGCCGCCTCCGAGAGAAAAGAACGCGGTTTCCCGCACGAATTCCTTTTTAAGATACTAAGGGAATGCCGGTTGAAGAAATTTTACGAGATCGACCCGGCCGACAGTTGGATGATCGCCGCGGCGCACAAGGATCTTCCGGTTTTTGTACCCGGCTGGGAGGATTCGACGTTGGGAAATATTTATGCCGCTCGCTGCATAACAGGCGCGATCAGCGATGTGCATACCGTTCGCTCCGGCATCGAATACATGATCGCGCTGGCGGAGTGGTATCGCCGAATGTCGCAGGATTCTTCCATTGGCTTCTTTCAGATCGGCGGCGGCATTGCGGGCGATTTCCCCATTTGCGTTGTGCCCATGCTCAATCAAGACATTGTAACCACGCTTGTGCCCGAGTGGGGCTACTTTTGTCAGATCAGCGATTCAACGACGAGCTTCGGATCGTACTCCGGCGCAGTGCCCAACGAGAAAATCACCTGGGGCAAACTGAATATCAAAACGCCGAAATTCATCGTTGAATCCGACGCCACGATTGTTGCGCCGTTGATTTTTGCCAAAGTCTTGGGTTGGTAATCGCTGTCGGCCCGAAAGCGGTCGCTATAAGCGGCGGCCAGCAAATCGTCAAGCGACGCAAAGACCCCTAACGCCATCACCTTTAGTGGCGATAAACTGCTGCGAGCGTTTCAAGACTGAGAAAGATGATATGAAATGTAATCGGTACCCAGATAATTCCGAACACTCCCATTGATGCGAATACATCCAATGAAGAGAACGCTGCTATCAAAGGAGGGCCGTGTGCTAGTGCTCCGACCACATGCCACTTTTTAGTATGCGGCCGACCCGCGCCAAGGATCAGAAGTACAGCGATGATCGTCAATAGGAGATACGCCTGGATGAGGCCTACCCAGACCATGGGGTTCTGCTGCATGAAGCCTAACGGCCCGATTCCAATCATCCAGCCAATGGTCGTGGCGGCGGCGCTCCCTGCTGCGACGAGAGTTAAAATCGTGCCGTGAATCCGCAGTAGGCGTCGCCGAAGAGTCAGATTTGTATCCTCCGACAAACACCAGTCGGGCGCTGCCTTGTTGTTTTACTGCCAATGGCCGGCAACGTATACCCAGCCGCCGGGGCGACGCACCCAGTGACCTGCGACCCAAACTGCGGCAGGTCTTGGACGGACCACCCAAGTGCCCGGCACCCAGACGTAATCGGCTCCCGTCCATCGCCAATAGCCGGTCGTCCAAACGTATCCCGGTCCCGGTGCCACTGTCTGGGTTTCAACGCGAACCGGTGGCGGAGGTCTCGTCACCAGTACCTCGCGAGCTGGCCCCGCGGTTGTCACTTCCTGCGTGGTCGTAGTCGTTGTCACCGTCGTTGGTTCTTCCGCGCAGCCGACCAGGGCTAACGGTACCATCATCAAAAGGTAAGAGCTTCTCTTCATCGTACGCCTCCCAATACAGATTCGTTTTGTGCCAAACAGGTGGCTTTGTCGAAAATCAAAGCTTCTGCCTGCGTTCGATGGCGTAAGATCAATTTTGATTCGATGATATGCGATGCTTTACGTGGTCGCTACGCCGATCGGCAATTTGGGCGACATCACACTGCGCGCACTGGAGGTACTAAAATCAGTCGATCTGGTCGCGGCTGAAGACACACGGCATTCCGGGCTGTTGATGAAACATTTCGGAATCAAGAAACCATTCATCAGTTATCACGAACACAACGAAGCAAAGCGCGCGGCTGAGCTCGTTGAACATCTCGCGGCGGGCGAAAACGTCGCCCTAATCACAGACGCGGGAACGCCTGGACTATCCGATCCGGGATTGCGTCTCGTCCGTGAATGCATTCAGCGGGAGCTTTCGTTCACGATCATCCCGGGACCATCATCGATCCTCACCGCTCTCGTCGGGTCTGGATTTTCGACTGAGAGATTTTCTTTCCGCGGATTTCTTCCCGTTAAGA
>QIAB01000112.1:2091-6655 GCA_003225455.1 Acidobacteriota bacterium | reverse complement strand
GTGGGGCGAATTCTCGGCGTTGGTTCAGACCTCGGCGTGGGCGTCACTCTGGGCGTGCCAGTAGCTGTAGGCGTCGGCGAGGGTGTAGCCGTAGGAGTAGCTGTTTCTGTCGGCGAAGCGGTAGCCGTCGGCGTTGGGGTCGCGCCGCCCGATGGCGATACGCGGACGTAGTAAACGTCCTGTTCGTGCTGGTCCCGGTTCCGATCGAAATTGAACGTGGCCGCATACGCCACATTACCACCGGTATAATCTGAGAGGACTGAACGGGGCGCTGACGGCCACGTTAGGCGACCAGGTAACACCGCCATCAGTGCTGTACGAGTAGAACAACTGCGAGTCCGTGTTATTAGCCGCGTTGCGTGTATCGTACCAGACTACGTCAATCCGCCCGTTAGGCGCTACTGAGAGCGTGCCGAACCAATGCCATTTGCTCGAGTTCACGGGATCGTCATTGATCCGTTGCGGCGCGCTGAAGCTTTGTTCGCCATTGGTACTGTGCGCGAACATCACGTCTGTGCCGTTATCACCGAACGGTCGCACGCTGGCTACCATGTAAATGTTGTTGTTTGTCGGCCCGCCTGAGCGATCAACCGCCAGGAACATTTGTCCACAAAGTCCGTCGGGATTTACCGTGCCGCCGTAGACGATGCTGCCGCCCATGTTGACTATGGTGATCTGGTCAAAAGTCGGCGTGACATTTGAGTTCCGTGCGTTAGTCGATCGAATGCACCAAAAGCCGTTGCCAGTATTGCCACCGCCGATGTAGAGGTAGCCGCTGGAGGCCACGTCGAGCGTCCCCCACTGGGGCGAGTTGGGAATGTGGACCGGGGTCTGCCAGCTCACGCCGCCGTCTGTGGACCGGCTGAATTCGCCGCCGTCACAAGTGAACAAGCCGGTCCAAAACTGGTATTGGAAGCCGTGCCCGATGCTGGTGGGCGTCCTGTCGATGGTGAACCATTCTTTGTCACCTCCGTGGGCGCCTCTGTCGGGCGACTGCTCGGTCCATGTTTGGCCACCGTTTGCGGAGCGCCAAATATCGTCACAAAAAAAAGAGAGGGATTGGCTCGACTGGAGACTGAGATAGAAAAAATTCCCGACCTCATCGGAGTTTGTTACCGGATCGCTGCGGAAGATATTGTTTTGCAGAACGCCGGGGAAGGCCCAGTGGATACCGCTATCAGTGGTGTAAGCCCAGCCCGCCTGCCGAAAGTTGGATGTATAGGTGTTAAACTGCCTCCAGCCGATTGCCATCCTGGCGCGATTTCTGACGTCCAGGCAAATCGATGGTTCGTTCGCCGCGTCACCGACGATGTTGTTCCCATTGGCATCGACATTCACCTGGTAGCTGGTAAAGAGGCCGTACTGGGAGATCATTCGCGGCGAACTCTCCAGCCGATAAAGGCCCGGGGGCGCAGGCGGCATCTCGTACTTTTCCAGCGGCTCGGTCATGCGCCCACCAATGCGTGGCGGCGTCTGCGCCAAAGCGGTGGCGAGCGACGCCAGCGCCCAGAGAAGGATGCATAAACTTGTGGTTAAACGTGTAGAAGATCTCGTATCGACATGTGTCGATTGCATCGTTGCGCGGAGGCGTTCAATCACCCAGGCGATTTATGACTTTTCGAATCCCTCGCTCACGCTCCCGTTACGCTAGAACAACAATCTTGTCGAGAGTTATCTGCCAAATATCTGGTGACAGGATTCAACGCGGATTGGGAAGCCCACGCCTCCCCGGTGCAGGTCGTCGCGGCGTCAAGTTCGCCACGGCGAATCCGTCCTATGGCGAACTGCCGCCGGCCTTCGCGCGAGGCTACGGCGGGCAAGCTCGCGAATCAGAGCCTACGGCCGCGGCGGCGGGGTTGGGCGGGGCCTACCCGTTGGCTCAGACCTCGGCGTGGGCGTGGCTCTGGGCGTGCCAGTAGGTGTAGGAGTAGGTGTCGGCGAGTGTGTAGCCGTAGGACTAGCAGTTGGCGTAACGGTCGACGTAGCCGTAGCCATCGGAGTGGCAGTAGCAGTAGCAGTAGCCGTCGCTGTAGCAGTACCCGTAGGGGTTACTATCGCCGTGGCAGTAGCGGTAGGTGTCGCTGTCGGCGTTGGGGTCGCGATGCCTGTTGGCGATACGCGGACGTAGTAAACGTCTTGTTCGTGCTGGCCCCGGCTCGGGTTGAAGTTAAAGGTAGCGGAATACGCCACATCGGCCCCGGTGTTGTCTGACACGAGAGTGATGTAATCGCCTATTTTACTCTGGTTCGGCCAGCCTTCGAGAGGATTAAACGAGTTGCTCACCGCGACGTTAGGCGACCAGGTGACGCCGCCGTCGGTGCTATAAGAATAGAATAACTGCGAATCGATGTTATTTGCGGCATTCCGGGTGTCATTCCACACAGAATCAATTCGACCATTGGGCGCCACTGAAAGTGTGCCGAACCAGTGCCACTTGTTATGGTTGATGGGGTCGTCGTTGATCCGGTGCGGTGTGCTAAAAGTTAGCCCGCCGTCGGTGCTACGCGCGAACATTACGTCGCTCCCGTTGGTGGCGCCGAATGGTTCCACGGTAGCGACCATGTAAATATTGTTGTTAGTCGGGCTCCCGGAACGGTCAACAGCCAGAAAGATCTGACCTGCTAGTCCGCCCGGATTGACAGCGCCGCCATAAATCAAACTGCCGCCCATGTTGACTGTCGTAATCTGATCAAAAGTCGGTGTGACACCAGGGTTCTGCGCGTTGCTCGAGCGAACGCACCAGAAGCTGCTTCCCTCGTCGCCGCCGCCAATGAAGAGGTTGCCGTTGGAAGCCACATCGAGGGTTCCCCAGACAGGACCGTTGGGAATGTTGATTGGACTCTGCCAGGTGGCTCCGCCATCGGTGGAACGGCTGAATTCTCCGGAGGTGCAAGCGAAGAAGCCAGTCCAAAACTGGTACTGGAAGCCGTGGCCCATGCTGGCCGGTGTTCTATCGAGCGTGAACCATTCCTTATCGCCGCTGTGCGCGGCGCCGTCTGGTGACCGCTCTGTCCACGTTTGTCCGCCGTTCGTGGAACGCCAAATGTCGCCACAAAATGTGTTCACTAACAGGCTGAGATAAAAAAAGGTCCCCGTCTCGTCGGAGTTCGTCACCGGGTCGCTGCGGAAGACGCCGGGCTGCAAATCACCGGGGAAATGCCACGTCAGGCCGGCGTCTGTGGTATATCCATAGCCTGACTGCCGGAAGTTAGACGTCCAAGTGTCAAATTGCCGCCAGCCGATTGTCATCTTGTTGCCGTTTGTTGGGTCAACTGAAATCGACGGCTCGTTCGCGGCATCGCCGACGATATTGTTTCCATTCTGATCGACATTCGCCTGGTAGCTGACGAAGCCGGCATACGGCGCGATCATTCGCGGTGAGGTCTCGAGTCGATAGGTGCCTACCGGCGCAGGCGGCATCCCGGGTTTTTCCAGTGGCTCGGTCATGCGGCCTTTGAGTGGTAGCATTTGTCCTGAAGCGGTGGCAAGCGCGGCCAGCAAACTCAGGCACATGAATAGATTTACGGTTGGAACGGCAGAGGATCTCATAGCTATAGCAGGTCGTTGAATCATTAATGGTTGCCGCCTTCCGTCGCCCCCGGCGACCTGCGGCGGGCCAAGGAAGCGTTCGCGATTAGTCATGCTCAATCTGCAATCTCGAATCGCCTCGCTGGCCCGCTTCCCGTAGTTCAGAACAGCGCGGTTGTCGAGAAATATTTGCGATTAATTGGTAGCAAGATTGAAACCTGGACATCCATCGCAGGATCACAGACTTCTGGGGGGACACAGGCGTCTCGCCTCATAGGCAAGCGTCTCCTCGCAAGCACGCACTTGACCGTACCTGCCACTTCTCGCGGGAATGAATTTCCACGAAAGTTCGTTGCGGCGGGACACCGCAACCAGCACGCGAGACGCGCGCGCTCCCAGGCTCAGACCGGCCGCGGTGGCGGAGTGGGACGAGTTCTCGGCGTCGGTTCAGATCTGGGTGTGGGCGTTGCTCGCGGCGTGCCCGTTGGTGTAGGAGTAGGCGTTGACGTCGGAATCGGTGTGGCAGTAGCAGTCGCCGTTGGCGTTGCCGTTGCCGTTGCTGCTGCTGTAGATGTTGGTGTCGGCGTGCGTGTAGCTGTCGGTGTCGCCGTAGCAGTAGCTGTCGCTGTCGCCGTAGCTGTCGCTGTGGCTGTTGGGCTAGCCGTGGGTGTCGGCGTGGGTGTGCCTCCCCCGAATGGCGATACGCGCACATAGTAAACGTCTTCTTCGTGCTGGCCCCGGTTCGGGTTGAAATTAAAAGTGGCGGAATACGCCACATTGCCTCCGGCATCGTCTGACACAATTGTGATGTAATCGCCTATCTTGCTCTGGTTCGGGTAGCCTTCGAATGGATTAAACGGATTGCTCACTGCAACGTTAGGCGACCACGTTACGCCCGCATCCGTGCTATAGGAGTAGAATAACTGCGAATCGGTGTTATTCGCAGCGTTTCGTGTGTCATACCAGACGGCGTCCAAGCGTCCATTTGGCGCTACCGAAAACGTGCCAAACCAGTGCCACTTGGTAGGGTTGACGC
>QIAB01000112.1:1481-2083 GCA_003225455.1 Acidobacteriota bacterium | reverse complement strand
AGTGGTGCGCTGAAGGTCAGTCCACCGTCGGTGCTGCGCACAAACATCACGTCGGTCGTGCTTCGCCCGGACGGCTCCACACTGGCCAGCATATAAATGTTGTTGTTAGTTGCGCCGCCGGAGCGGTCGATCGCAAGGAACACCTGCCCACAAAGTCCTACTCCATTTATCCCGCCTTGGATAATGAAGCCACCCATGTTGACGGGGGTGCTTCGGTCAAAAGTCGGTGTCTGGCCCCCGATCTGCGCATTGCTCGAGCGCACGCAATAGAACGTGCTGGATCCTTCGCCGCCGATAAATAGATTTCCATTCGTGTCCACGTCGAGCGTTCCATATACCGGCGAATTAGGAATAACGATAGGCGACTGCCAGGTGATGCCGCCGTTTGTGGAACGTTGGAATTCCACGCCGCCGCCGCTACAGTTAATACCGTCGTCCGACTGGTATTGGAAACCGTGCCCCGGGCCGCCAGTCTTATCGATGGTGAACCATTGCTTGTCGCCGCCGCCGGCGCCTTGCTTGGCTGAGAGCATTGTCCAGGTTTGACCGCCATTAGTTGAGCCCCACATGTCATCGCAGAAAAATGAAAATCCGTCCGATCG
>QIAB01000112.1:412-1457 GCA_003225455.1 Acidobacteriota bacterium | reverse complement strand
ACTGCGAAAGGTGTTGTTTTGTAATACGCCGGGGAACGTCCAGTGTAGGCCGCCATCGATGGTATAACCCCAGCCGGCCTGCCGGAAGTTGGAGCTCACGTCATTGAATTGCCTCCAGGCGATTGTCATCTTGTTGCCGTCTGTGGGATCAACGGCGATCGGGCACTCGTTCGCAGCGTCGCCGATGATGTTGTTCCCATTCGCATCGACGTTTACCTGATAACTGATGAACCCGTCATACACTGAGATCTTTCGTGGCGAAGTCTCGATCTTTCGAGGCGGCGCAGGCGGGTTATCATATTTTTCCAGCGGCTCGTTTTGAGGCGCCGGACGCGTGGGCGCCAGCTGGGCTGAAGCGCTGGTAAAAGCCGCCAGCGAGAGCAGACAAATCAATGGGATTGCAGTGGAAACTGTGGAAGATCTCATAATCGAATTACGTGATTGCGTTATTGAGGAATTGGACCGCTGAATCATCGGAAGCGATTCACGACTTGTCCAATCTCGAACCACCTCGCTGGCGCTTCTCTTAATTCAGAACACGAATCTTGTCGAGATTTATCTACTGAATTTATTCGGGGATGAGATATCGCAACGCCGATTCTGCCCCATCGCAGGACCGCAGTTCGCCGCGAGACGCCCGCGGTACCGATCACTGACTTGTCCGCCGTAGCCTTGGCCTAGGCGGATCCCTGATCACCCGCCTTCGCCAAGGCTACGGCGTGGCAGGCCGAGAGCTAGGGCCCAACGGTCTCGGCGGCGGAGTGGGACGACCTCTCGGCGTCGGTTCAGATCTGGGTGTGGGCGTTGGTCGCGGCGTAGCCGTGGGGGTTGGCGTGGGCGTCGGTGTAGCAGTTGGCGCCACAGTGGCTGTAGCTGTGGCTGTTGCAGTAGGCGTTGCTGTTGGTGTAGCTGTTGCAGTCGGACTCACCGTTGGACTTGGTGTTGGCGTACCGCACGGCGTGTACAGTGCCACATCGTCCACCCACTGACCGGTGGTGTCCCCAGGTGGGTTAAACCCATCCTGGTGCACCAGGAACTTGATGCG
>QIAB01000112.1:0-402 GCA_003225455.1 Acidobacteriota bacterium | reverse complement strand
CCGCGTACGCGCTCATGTCCACCTGTACGTTGATCCAGTCGGTAGTATCACACAGATGGTAGATCGTCTGTAGGATGGTGCCATTGCTATCGGTGATATAAGCATCCTGCCAGTCGAACGAGATGCTGTCATTCGTGCAGTCCTTGTGGTAGAAGCTCAACGTGCTCGTACCAGCAGGGACAGTGAACTGTTGATAGAATGAGCTGTCTCCCAGTGGCTCGTTACTATTCTCCTCGCAATAGGTGCTTTGTTGTGGGTTGCCGCCTGCGAATGCGGAATGAGTTCCGGTGTGTGCAAAGTTGGTGACGACTGCCGGATCGTTGGTATGCCCGTCAATGACCCAGGGCGGGAAGTCCCCAGTCTCGAATCCTTCGTTTTGGATGAGCCCGGTATCACACGGAG
>QIAB01000030.1:35460-48022 GCA_003225455.1 Acidobacteriota bacterium | reverse complement strand
TCTTCTGCTTGCCCGGTGCCCCAGGTTCGCGCGCCGGTTTTGGGCGCTAACCTGGGCGGAGAAATATTCTCGCAGTCGCCACACATGCGGTCTGTTCACGATCTCGAGCCGTCCATTCCGATTCGATCTCCACAATCCCTTTCTCCCGCAGCGCGTAGTGCCGATAGCTGCTCCACTTCCATTCCTCCGGATTGACAACCAGACCGCGTTTCACCGGATTCCGGTGCAGGTAGCGCAGTTTAACCGTGAACTCGCGGTAATTTCTCACGTTGCGGTCGTAGTATCGCTTCTGCCAGAAGCTCCCCGATTCCTCTGGGGATCGGCGGCTTCGCAGCCGCTTGGCGAACGACAACTTCAGGTAGTGAATAGCCTCGGCCAGTTTGGCGCCGGTCGGCTCACTCAAGAGCAAGTGAACATGCTCGGGCATCACCACGTATCCGTAAACGCACAGTTCGAAACGACGACGCATGTCCTCCAGGCAGTGCACAAACAGATCGAAGACCTCGACCGTTGCGAAATAAGGCTGACGGCGATAGCAACTGAAAGTTACAAAGTGGGATTGTCCGGATTCCTGAAAGCGCCGGAGACCGCGGGGCATGAGATGAACTTACACCGGGCTTGAGGTAAAGCGTCGCCCAGGTTAGCGCCCAAAACCAGGGCGCGAACCTGGGGCACCAACTGGAACAGCTACTACTTCCTCTCAGCTTGCCGCTCGCTCCCGCGCCTCAAATGCGTGTTTGTAGTCTCGGGAGAACTGGGCAAACCTGATTGGCTTGCGGCCGAGAATCTGTTCCACATCTCGAGTCACAGTCGCTGCCTTGCCTTCCCGATACAGCCGCTGTAGATCGAGCAGAGCGTCCGCACTCCGCTCCGGGACTCCGGCCGCGAGCAGAGCCTGCTTCAACTCGGCGGGCGGCAGATCGATAAACCGGATCTCACGGCCAAGGTCGTCGGAAAGGATCTGAGCGATCTCCGTGTTGGTGAGCGCCTCCGGACCAGTCAAGGTGTAGGCATTGCCCACGTGGCCATCTTCCGTCAATGCTTTCACCGCGACAGCCGCGACGTCTCGAATATCGATATGGCTGACTCGGCCGTCGCCTTCGCTTCCATAAAACGCATTCTGCGTGTTAATAGTCGGCGCATTGTAGTTAACCATGTTCTGCATAAATCCGTTCGGTCGCAGAAAGGTATAGGGCACGCCGGAAGATAGGATGTAATCTTCGGATTGGGCGTGCTGCCGCGGATAGATTGCTTCGCGTCCGCCCATCGCCGAGAGCTTCACCACCTGCCCAACCTCCGACTGTCTGATGACATCCACGGCTTTGCGCTCGAGCGCGGGAAGTTGCGCGGTTGGCGGACCCACCAGGAATACTCGATCGACGCCCTTCAGGGCTGCCCGCAGCGTCTCCGGCTGGTTGAAATCTACGGTGACGAGTTCGACTCCTGAAGGTGCTGCTGCCGCCTTGCTCACCGACTGGAAAGCAGCCCGCACCTGCGCCCCCGTTTGGGCAATTTGCTTGAGAACTTCTCTGCCAACGTTACCGCTGGCGCCAGTTATCAAAATCATGACAACCTCCATAGGTCACAGATCGCGTCTTCGATGCCTTGCTGAGGAGAATTATTTCGGCGTTACGTTCACCTGTGCACTTCACATTTTACCGGGAGCCGGAGTCGTAAGCCTAGGTCGTAGTCCACGATGTCCCTTCCGCCGGCGGCGTTACTGTGGCCCAGCGCTCGGCGATCTTGTCTCCTTCGAAACGCCAGAGCACGAAGCCGTGAAACTGCATCTTCTTGCCGGATGCGGCGTCGGTCCATCGCCAAATGTTGCGGCAAACTACTTTGTCGCCTTCCGCAATCATGTCTTCAATGGTCAAGTGCAGATCAGGCATGGCCTTGTAGATGCCGAGCATCATCCGCTGGTCGCCATCGCCGCCCGTAGGCTTTCCGCCGGGACCATCATGATCGTAGAAGTCGGGCGTCATGTTCTTGCGGATTACAGCGGCGTTTCGCTTGTTGACGAAATCCTCGAAGTGGTCTCTGACGAACTGTTTCATTCGTTCTAACGTCAGCTTGGTTGCCATCTTTCTGCTCCTGAGGTGAGCTGGGCTGTCTTCACAGCATCCTCGCCCGTTACGGAGTAACAGTCACCGTGACTGAGTTCGATCTCACCAGGATTCCGGTGTCCGGGTCAGTTCGTTGCACTTGGATGCTATAAACACCGGGCTGGCTCATGTCCCATAGTCTGCTCACAATCAGCATGTCCTTTAACTTTTTACCGGGTTGCAACGGAAACAAAATGTCATTGGTTACGGTTACGGTTGGCGCTTCCGGAGTGCCCCCTTCTCCCTTGAGCCCACGCCCGTACTTGGTTTCAGAGCTCAGGTTTCCTTTGCGGTCCCGGACCTCGGCTGTATAACCGCTGAACTCCGCTTGTCCTTCTCCGTTGGATCGTGAGACCGTAATCTCCCGGTTCGAAATGTTAGTCACAACCATCTCAATCCTGACCTCCGAACCAGCCTTGACAGGATTCTGAAGAGCAGTGATCGTAAGAGAGAACGATGCTGCTGGCCTGGCCCGTGAAGGGCCGGTGACCGATCCGGTTAGAAGTATCGCAAGAACAAGGGCAACGATTGGAATTCCCATTAGCTTCTCCCTATACCCTCAATTACAAGTGTAATAGCTGTAGAAATTACCACTAACGTTCGTATATGTCTTGCTCCAGGTCGGATATCCGTGGAACGAGTCACTTGGCTGACTCGCATGAAACGGTGAAGGGCTGGTCGTCTGGCTGTATCTCCGTCTAATTTTTGTCGTCTAAGTTAAAAAAGCGAGCCGGGCTTTGATCCCAGCTCGCCGATAGGATGCGTTTAGAAGCGAAACACAATTCCTGCGGAAGGTTGCGCGGTGTGAGTAAGTGAATCGGTATTTAGCGCGCGCAGTCCGAAATCTGGCGTCTTGTAGACTAATCCGCGGTATTCGGCCCGCAATGAGAAATGATGGGTCAGCGGGAAATCGGCGCCGGCGCCGTAAACGAATGCCGCCCGCGTCTGCGTGTCAACTCCTGCGATCAGGCTGTTCCCGCCGGGATTGAAGGTCAGCGCCCCCGCACCAGCGAGCACATAAGGATCGAAGCGCAGCCTTGCGGGATGCGGCACATTCACCAGCAAGCTTCCCGTAGTCTGATGCATGTCAGAACGAATGCTGGCGAATCCTGCCGGAACAAAAAACTGCTGCGTGTTCCGGTCAAAACCATAATTCGCCTCAGCCGACAGCCAGCGATTAAAACGATAGCGGTATCCAACCAGGAAGCCGCCGGTATCGGTAGCCCGCAGCCGGATTCCATCCGCGGTCGTATCTTTTGTGTAGAATCCCGTCCCCTGAACGCTGATCTCTGACCGCTGCTCCTGCGCCAACGCTCCTGATATCAGCAACGCAATTAGTCCAACGATAAATACAGCATTTCGCTTCAAGTTCCCCAGATTCTGAGATAGAGCTGACACCGAATACTTCAACATCTTTCTTCTCCTCCTTAGGATTCTTGCAGCTTGTGATAGGAGAATGGATGTTGCGGGATTCAAGGCGGTTACAAAAAATAACTAGTTGCACATATACAACCAGCGATTGTAAAGTAACGTCAATAAGCGGTGTCCAAGCGTGCCGAGCCCACGCCGTGCGCGATCCATGGACTCCTGCAGGACTTAACCCACCCGTGGATGCTGCACATTCTTTACGCGTTGTGCCACAACGGCCCGGCGCGTTTCAGTATTCTCCGCAGTCAGGTGGAGGGCATCTCGTCTCGTGTACTGACCGAGCGCCTGCGCATTCTGGAGCAAAAGGGATTCGTCTACCGGAAATATGAACCCACCATTCCTCCAGCCGTGACTTATGGCATCACCAATCGCATGAAAGACATTGGCAAAGTTCTAGGTCAACTGGAACAGCTAGCCCGCAAATGGGGACTGGAAGATGCTGCTATCTTGGTCGCGAAGCGCGGATTGCATAAACAATCGCCATAAGTCGAGGAATAAATTTGAGGTTCCAGCAGTTCCTCCGGCGTTCAGAACACCGTCGTAAGAATTTGCGAAGGCAGAGATCATGCGATAAAACTTCGGCGGGAGAATGTCGATGCATCTCCCGCCGTTATTTCGCTGATCAGTATTGCGGCGCGCCTGGCGATGCAACCTGCGCATACGGCACGCCGGATGGAATGTTGTAACGCGCCATGATCTCTTGCATTTTGCGCACGTCTTTATCGATGTCATCGCGGTCATTCTTGCGAGTATCGTTTACCCATTTTGTGTAGTACTTGTCGAACTCTTTCTGGTCTTCAGGCGATAAGCGTCCTGCCCAACCGCCATTCGCCGGGTATCCTACAGGGGAACCGTTAGCTGCCGCATAGCCATTGCTGGCAATCTGGCTGAACGGCACATTGCTGGGGATTGAATTCCGCGCCATAATGTCCTGCATTTTGCGCGCGTCTTTGTCGATGTCATCCCGGTCGTTCTTGCGCGTATCGTTCACCCACTTCGCGTAATCCTTGTCGAACTCATGCTGGTCCTCAGGCGAGAGTCTGCCTTGCCAGCGCGGGTAAGCACTATTCGGATACGCTCCCTGGTACCCGTTTGAAACCACTTGATCGAATGGCACGTCCGCAGGAATGTTATACCGCGTCATAATGTCTTGCATGTGACGCGCGTCTTCTGCAATGTCATCCCGATCATTCTTGCGCGTATCCTCCATCCATTTGGAGTAGTACCTGTCGAAGTCCCGCTGGTCCTCGGGTGTAAGCCGCCCTTGCCAACGGCTGCCGCCGCCATAGTAGCCTGACGAGTGTCCAACCGACGCGATCTGCTCGAAAGGCACATCGGGTGGAATCCCATTTCGCGCCATGATCTCCTGCATGTGGCGTGTGTCTTTTCCGATATCGTCTTGATCATTCTTGCGGGTGTCGTCGACCCACTTGGCATAATATTTGTCGAAGTCACGCTGGTCGTCAGCCGAAAGCCGCCCTTGCCATTGCCCATACGCGCGACCCGGATACTGCCCATATCCCGGTTGCGAATACTGCGCCAACGCCGGCAGGGCTAACGTAGTCAACAGCGCGAATATCCCAAAAGCAATTTTTAGTCTCATAGACCTCTCCCTGGCGAATATGGCGTGCAAAGTCGTACCTATCACCGAGTATCTGTGACGTCTCGACTCGTCTGTAGGTTGGCCGCGGAGGGAGACAAAAATGACCTGAAAAATGGATAGATGTGCCGACAACGACAATGGCGTTAAGTAATTGCATCTAAGGGCATTGTATGTCACGAATCCTGCCATGAATGGTGTAAAGAATTCAGATCCGGAGCTCCGGCCCCGAGCTCACGATTTCAGCTGTTTGGAATCGCCGCCGGGGGAGCTCAATGAGACTTTGCCGTCTCCACGCAGGCCATGATCTCAGCTTGGCTCAGGGTGTGATCTGACGCTTTAGCGCGCTTGTAGATTCGTTCGACTACTTCATCATCAGCCGGTATTCCGTGGCGTTCGAGCCAGAATAGAACGTTCGATTTCCCGCTCATGGGGCCGATGTCAATAATTTGTTCCAGGCCGAACAATTGCGCCGGCACGCCTGAGTACACCGCATCCGCCAGTTCTGTGTCATTCTTCTTATAAGCCTTGATCACCGCGGCTGCGTGCACTCCGGTCGCAGTGCGGAATGCGTCTTCCCCGACCACGGGATAATTCGGTGGAATCGGCACTCCGGTCGCCCGCGAAACCGCCTCACAATATTCTTTCAGTTTCGTGAGGTCCTGGTCTCCCCAGGGTGAAACGTTCATGAGCTTGAGATTCACCAGCATTTGATCCATCTGCGTATTCCCGACTCGCTCTCCGATTCCCAAAGCGCACGCATGCACACAATCTGCGCCAGCGATCAGCGCCGCCATGGCGTTTGCGACCGCCAGCCCGCGATCACAGTGCCCGTGCCAGTCTACCCGAGTTTTCTCACCTGACGGTTTCACCACCTCGTTCATCACGAACGTGACCAGCGCGTACGCTCCCATCGGCGTCACGTGACCTGCCGTATCGCAAATGACGATTGCCCGCGCGCCGTAATTAATCGCCGCAGAGTACAAACGCTTCACCATTTCCGGATCGCAACGGGTTGTGTCCTCGGTAACGTACATCACCTCAAGACCGAGCGAGACCGCGTACTTCACGGCTTTTTCGGTAGTCTGGAGCAGGAAATCATCACTCCAGCCTTCGGTGTAACGCCGAATTGGACTCGATCCGAGAAACGTCGCGGCTTCAATCTTCAACCCGGTGCGGTGCACAATCTCCGCAATCGGACGAATATCGTTCTCATGCGTACGGGCGGCACAATTCGCCCGAATTTTCATTCTGTGATTCACCATCTCCCGCGCCAAAGCTTCAACATGTTCGATTGCGCGCGCCCCCGCTCCTGGAAGTCCCAAATCCAAAGAATTGATGCCCAGCGCTTCCATCAAATGCAAAATGTGGATTTTCTCTTCGATCGAAGGATTGCGAACTGACGGAGATTGCAGCCCATCCCGCAGACTTTCATCGTTCAGCAGAACCGTGCCAGGCGTACGCAGCGCTGCCGGCTGAACCTGATTCCAGTCGTAGATAAGCGCGGAAGTTTTCATTGGAGCCTGCCCTAAGCGAGTCGAAGAGAATTTCCTCTGTGCCTATTACTTTTGTGCTGACCTCATAGGACGCGGCAAACACAGGGAATCCACCGAATCGTTTACTTTTCCTTCGGCGCAATAGTCAGCCCGAATACCGACGTCTGGCCGTGCCCCGCCACATTCAATCCGCGCACCGCCTCCGGATTCGGCAGGTACAACGTCTTGCAGTGCTCACACCGATATACTTCGGCATCCTTTCCCCAAGCCTTCTCCGCGTCGCCACATGCTTGCTCAAGCACGTCAGTCGTGTAATACCACCGCTTAAGATGCCCGCCACAGAACTTGCCCTTGGCATTGTTTTCGTTGCACGATCGCTGCCCCGGCTTTTTGATCTTCACTTTGTGATGGGGGAGCTGCTGAGGTGGGGTGGATGTTGTGCTGGCCAAAGAATCTCTCCTCGTCGCTGCGGCTGGGCCGCCGGATGCAGATGTCATTTTACTCGAATCAACGCCGCGGAGACCCCACACAAAGTAGCGCCGGCGTCCCGCCGGCTGTCGGGGCGGCGTCCTCGCCGCCCTCTTCTCAATCAAATTCCTTTTTCCGCGCAGCCTGCTCCGGCCCAACGCGGCCAGCCCCAATTTCGGCAGCAAAATAACTTTCGCCCTTGATCGGCGCTCCGGCCATGCGCCGCAACATCGCGATCTGCCCGACATGCGTCAGCGCATCCGCGATCGGTCCCTGAAATAATTTCTCCGGCGATGCCGCCAGCGGCTGGTCCGAAGCCAGGAAGTCGTCGAATGCCTTCAAAGCAGAGAAGAACCGCTCGACATCCTTATCCCAGTTCTGCGCCCCCGAGTCTCGCCACGTCTGCTTCCCCTGTGCAATCGAAAGCCCCCAGTCCAGCAAGTCGCCGATATGCCCGAGGATCTGACCCGGCGTCCTGCTCGTTTCGTTGCAACGATATTCAGCAAAATTCGCGGGCGCATTACGGGTCGCCTTGCCGCCACGATAGGCGAGCGTCGCCAGCGCGTGCCGCAGTAGTTCGCGCTTCGGATCGGAATTGTTTGCCATGAAAACCCCTTACAAGTGCCGCAAACCGATGCAGATGCATAGATCGCGTCTTGCAGGCACAAACGCGGCCCTGAGGATACAACGCGTCGCTACAGCTTCTTGCCTCGAAACACTCCCGCAGATCGCACCAATCCACGCAAACGCTGGCGAAGCCCTCGCGCGAATTGCAAATCTAGAAATCCCTCCATCTGCCGCGTGAACGCCGCGCCATATGCGTACCACCAAATCTTCTTTACTCCCGGCATACGATCCGAATCCACATACTTGATCCTCACCATCTCCTCAAGTCCAAATCGTCCATGAGTTCTCCCGATCCCGCTGGCCTTCACTCCTCCATGTGGCGCTTCGCTGATCCCGAAGCACGATACCGAATCATTCACCATTACCGTCCCCGCGTGAATACGCCGCGCCAGCGCGTCTCCGCGAGTGCGATCCTGAGTCCACACGCTCGCCGCGAGCCCATATTCCGAGTCGTTAGCGAGGCGAACGGCTTCATCGTCGTCATCGAATGCCATGATCGGCAGCACGGGACCGAACGTCTCCTCGCGCATGATGCGCATTTCGTGATTCACATTTGCTAAAACCGTAGGTGCATAGAAGTTCGGACCTAACCCTCGCAGCCGCGTTCCACCAGCGAGTACCCTGGCTCCTCGCGAAACCGCGTCTTCCAGGTGCGCTTCCACATTGCGCAATTGACGTTCATGTATGAGAGGACCGATTTCAGTCTCCTGATTCATGCCATCGCCCACGCGAAGTTGCTTCGCCTTCCGCGCGCATACTGCAACGAACGGCTCGTACAGGCTGCGATGCACGTAACATCGTTCAACAGAAAGGCATGCCTGCCCAGCATTGACGAATGCTCCCCAGATCGCACCGCTAGATGCAACCTCCACATCAGCATCATCGAGCACGATCATCGGATCTTTGCCGCCCAGTTCCAGCACTACCGGCAGCAGCCTGCCCGCCGCAGCTTGAGCTATTTTCTTTCCGGTTGCGACACTGCCAGTAAAGATCAGCTTGTTAATCCCCGAGTCGATCAGCGCCGCGCCCGTCGCGCCATCGCCGGGTATGACTTGAAAAATCTCTTTCGGAGTGCCAGCAGTATGCAGCAACTTCTCCAACTCAAGCGCCACCAGCGAAGTAAATTCCGATGGCTTCAGCACAACCGCATTTCCGGCAACCATAGCCGACATCGCCTCAGTCGCAGGAATCGAAAACGGATAATTCCAAGGAGAGATGATCCCGATTACGCCATGTGGCTCTCGCACGATTCGCCCGGCCTTAGTTTTCATGGCCAGGTTCCCATGTGGCACCGGCTCATCACGCAGCAGCCGGTATGCGTTTTCTATCAGGAAGCGCGCGGCATCGAGCACGACCATCACTTCGGTAAGCAGCGCCTCAACATAGGGCTTTCCCGCTTCGCGAGTGATGAGACGCGCGACATCAGATTTTTTCTCCTGCAGCAGGCGCTGAAATTCGCGCAGGATCGAAATGCGCCTTCGCACTCCGAGTTGGCTCCACTCAGACTGCGCTGCGTACGCGCGATCCACCGCCGCATGAACTTCCGCTTCTCCAGCGCACTGGAATTCCCGCAGAATTTCGCCTTTCGCCGGATTGATCGAAGCTATCGTTCGAAGCGAGATTTGAACTTCTGTGGACATGGTCTTGCTTTCCTTCGTGAACCTTGGCGTCCTTAGTGGTTTCAAGAGCGACGACCACCAAGGACACGAAGGATCACGAAAGACTCAATACTCCACGGTCACCAAATACAGACCGTTGGGAGGCACGGTTGCGCCTGCAGCAGCGCGGTTTCGCTTCTCGAGGATCCGGCTGACATCTTCCGCTTGCAACGTGCCCTTCCCGACTAATATCAACGTCCCCACCATATTTCGCACCATGTGATGCAAGAAGCCGTTGCCGCGAACTTCATACAGAAGCTCTTGCCCCACTCTCGCACATTCAGATTTCGAAATCGAACGCACATTTGAGATCTCGGCTTCGCTGTCACGCTCAGGATCCGTGGCCGCGAAAGATGTAAAGTCATGCTCACCCAAAAAATCGCTCGCGGCCTGCGCCATCTCATCCTCGTCGAGCGGATAAGGATAATGCCACACATAACGGGCCAAAAATGGCGGGCAGATTGCACCTCGGTAAATTCTGTACCGGTACGTCTTGCTGCGTGCCGAGTGGCGAGCATGAAAAACGGGCGGCGTTTCTGTGGCTTCAAACACGCGAATTGCAGGCGGCAAAATATCATTCAACGCCTTCACCAGATTCTCCGACGGGATCGGCGATTCAGTCGTGAAACTTGCCACCTGCGCCAGCGCATGCACGCCCGCATCGGTCCGTCCCGAACCTTGCGGCAATACTTTTTCCCCCGTGATTCGTCCAATAGCCGAGGCCAGTGTGCCCTGAATGGTGGCAGCATCCGGTTGCACCTGCCATCCGCAGAACTCCGAGCCGTCATAGGCGAGGACCAATTTGATATTGCGCAACATTCTTGGAGTCGGGTCCGCAGAGATCTTCATCCAATCGGCTTACAAACTTTACAAAGATTTACGCGGTCGCGCAGCACCAGTAGGCAGTTGAGAACTTCGCGTCAGATATACTATTTCATCCATTTGCCGCGTATGCATTGCAGTTTACTTGCCCGAGAGCAAGCGCCGGGCGCAAATATGAAACCAGATCGTCGCGTCTTACGTACCAACTCTTGACTTAGGAACATTCTTGCCATTGTTAACACCAGTCTTGATTGTCTGGAGATAGAAGCATGCTTTTGCCCTCTTTGAATGCCGCCCTCCGGCGGACCACAGCTTTGGCGCTCGCTGTTTTTTTATCGCTCCCCGGCTGGGCGCAAGATGCGCAACAAACTGCACAACCCGCCGCCTCCCAGCCGCCGCAAGCGCCGCAACCACAGCAGTTCGTGCTAAAGGATTACTCCAAGCCGCGCTCGCACTTTCCGAACCCCATCGGACCCTACATCCCGCGCCATGTAGAGCCTCCCATGCTCAGCAATACTCCGCGAATCGGAGACCTGCTGCGCGACGGCAAGCTGTATCTTTCAATCAACGACGCGGTCGCGCTCGGGCTCGAGAACAATCTCGATATCGCTATCCAACGCTACAACATGGAAATCGCCGATACTGACATCCTCCGCACCAAGGCCGGCGCGAGTTTCCTAGGCGTTAACTCAGGACTCGTGCAAGGTACACCCGGGGGCGGGACCGGCGGCTTGAGCGGCACGATTGGTTCGGGTACCGGAGGCACCGCCGCGGGGGCTGGTGGCGCAGGCGCAGGCGCCGGAGGCTTGGTAACGTCGACTCTGGGTAGTGGGCCTCTGATCACGAGCTTTGATCCAGCTTTGACGGGAACGCTGCAATGGGACCACAGCAGAACGGAATCTTCCAGCTCGTTCGCAAGCCCGTTTAGTACGCAAAACATTTTTACCGGAAACTTCGGCTATATCCAAGGCTTTGCCAGCGGGACGGCTTTAAACATCGGCTTCAACAATTCGCGCCAAACTACCAGTTCGGAGTTCAGCAAGTTCAGCCCTCTTTTGAATTCCGCTTTTCGTGCGACTGTCACGCAACATTTGCTTCAGGGCTTCGGGTTTGCACCCAATCGGCGCTTTATTCGTATCGCTCGAAACAACCGCGAAATTTCCGACGTGGCCTTTCGCCTGCAGACCATAACGACAGTCGATCAGATCGAGAATATTTACTGGGACCTGGTGTTCGCTTATGAAAATGTAAGGGTTCAAACGGAATCCTTGGCTTTTGCTCAGAAGACGCTTTCCGATAACAAAAAACAGGTCGAGATCGGAACCCTGGCGCCGATTGAAGTCGTACGTGCGCAAAGCACTGTTGCGACAGATCAGCAGCAATTGACGGTAGCCCAAACTAACCTTCAACTACAGCAATTGCTCATGAAGAACGCGCTGAGCCGTACCTTGGTCGACCCCAGACTGGCCGATGCTGAGGTCATCCCTACCTCTACTATGCAACTTCCTGCGCAGGAGCCGGTTACTCCGATAGAAGAATTGGTAAATGACGCGCTTGGTCATCGCGCCGAACTGGCGGAAGCACGCATCAATCTGACTAATTCCGAAATCAGCAAGAAAGCGATTCGCAGTTTGCTGCTCCCGTCGCTCGATTTGTTCGGGTACTATGGGGGCGCCGGCCTTGGCGGCTCGCAGAATCCCACCAACCTTTGCGGTCCAAATGGCCCTCCATTCGGTTGCTCCCCCGCTGGCAGTGTGCCTCCGACCGGTTACGGAAGCACTCTCAACCAACTCGTAAACAGTACGCAGCCCGACAAGGGCGTGGGTTTGCAGCTCAACATTCCCATCCGCAACCGCGTCTCGCAGGCCACGCAGATTCGTTCCGAGCTTGAATACCGCCAGGCGCAGATGCGCATCCAGCAGCTTGAGAATCAGGTTCGCATCGAGGTCCGCAATGCCCAGTTTTCTGTGCAACAGAATCGGGCTGCCGTGGAGTCAGCGCAAGCCGCCGTTGAACTTGGCCACCAGTCGCTAGATGCCGAGCAGAAAAAGTATGCTCTTGGCGCTTCCACCACAACGCTTGTGCTGCAAAATCAAACAACATTGGCTCAGGCGGAGTCCACGCTCGTTTCTGCCATGGCGGCTTACGAGAAGTCGCGCACGGAACTCGATCGCGCTACCGGCCTCCTGCTCGATCATGCCGGCATCCTCCTCGCCGACGCGGAGCGCGGGCAGGTAACCCACATGCCCAACGTTCCCTACGTAGCCCCTCGTCCGGATGCGCAATCCGTGACGCCCCAGCAGCCTCCGCCGTCGCCGCCACCCCAAACTCCGCCGCAAACGGAGCAGCCTCAAAATCCGC
>QIAB01000030.1:22772-35434 GCA_003225455.1 Acidobacteriota bacterium | reverse complement strand
CGCCCCCTCCGACTATTTCCGTTACAAATTTTGCGAATTGCTTCACATCTTCCGCGGTGGTATCGAAGGAGCACATCCAGCGGACAATGGATTCTTCTTCATTCCACACGTAAAAGAAATATCGTTTTTGTAATTTGGCAATGGCGTGGCGAGGAATTTTGGCGAACACTCCGTTGGCTTCCACTTTGTAAACAATCTTCACTTGCGGAATTTTTCTGACCTCTTGCTGAAGCAGGCGGGCCATGCGATTGGCGTGCTGCGCATTTTGCAACCAGAGATCGTTGGTCAGCAGAGCGTCGAGTTGGGCGGAAATGAAACGCATTTTGGAAGCCAGTTGCATACCCTGTTTGCGTAGATATTGAAAGTTATAGGCAAGCTTCTGATCGAAGAACACGACCGCTTCAGCTCCCATGAGTCCATTTTTTGTGCCGCCGAAGGAGAGCACGTCGACTCCCAGGTCGTGCGTGGCTTGGCGTAAGTTTTGCCCGAGGGCCGCGGCGGCATTGGCGATGCGAGCGCCATCCATGTGCAGGAACATTTCATGCTCGTTTGCGAAGCCGGCCAAGGCCTTAATTTCGTCCGGCTGGTAGACTGTGCCCATTTCTGTTGCCTGGGTAATGGAGATCACTCGAGGTTGGACGTGATGCTGGTCGCCAATGCCGTGATAGGCATTGCGGACGGATTCAACGGTAAGTTTGCCATCCGGAGCCGCAATCGGGATGAGCTTGCAGCCGGTGAACTTTTCGGGCGCGCCGCATTCGTCGGTGTAAATATGGGCAACGGCGGTACAGATCACAGCATGGAAAGAATCCGTCAGAGCCTTTAGGCTCAAGGAGTTGGCGGCGGTGCCGTTGAAGACGATGAAAACTTCGCTGTCCTCGCCGAAATGTTGTTTGAATTTGCGGACTGCCGAGCTCGTATAAGGGTCGTCACCGTATCCGACCACGTGACCCTGGTTAGCCGCGGAAATGGCTTTTAATACCTCGGGATGGATGCCTGCATTGTTATCGCTGGCAAAACTGCGGGCGGGTTTCATGGTGCAACAATCTAACAGAACTGCGCCTCTGCGGATTGTCGCGCAGGCACAGCGTATAGAGTGGATCACTGGGCGAGCATAGCTTTAGCTCACTCCCACACAATCTTGAATCCCCTGCAATGTGCTTGTAATCTATAGTTTTGGCTACTTAGGTGCAGTCTGCCTGGCACGCAACGCTCCTATATTGTCCAAATCTGAAGTCTGGGCGCTTTGGCTCGCCATCTTGCCGGAAGGGGAGGCCGGATGATTCGGATTAGCCAATATCCCTTGGGCCCGAAACAGATAAGACGGTCCGGATCAAATCATGCGCTGAGGCTAGTCAACTTTTTTGGTATCTGCGCAGCTAGGCTGACGTCTAATTTTATTTAACACTGACTTGTGACGAATTAAGAGGAATTCATGGCGAAACGGATGATCTTGATGCTGGGCGTGGTGCTCCTGCTGGTTGGAGGCCTGGGATTCGTGAAGTACCGGCAGATCCAGGCAGCATCGCAGGGAGGAAGCTTCCAGCCGCCTCCAACGGCGGTCACGACCATTGTGGCCCAGCGTGAAATGTGGCCTTCAACTCTCAACATAATCGGCACGACGGCGGCCATACAAGGCGTTACTGTGGGTGCCGATCTACCCGGTACCGTCGCCAAGATCAATTTTGAGTCAGGCAAGTCGGTGCACGCGGGTGACGTACTCGTGGAGCTGGATACTCGTCAAGAGCGAGCGCAGTTGGCTGCCGCCGAAGCTGACCGCGATCTGGCGCGCATCACTTACGGCCGCCAGCAACAACTTGTAAATCAGGGCGTCGTTGCTCGAACCGAGTACGACAACGCCGAAGCCCAACAAAAGTCGACGGACGCTAAAGTCGGAGAGATTCGCGCAACCATTGAGCGTAAGACCGTCCATGCGCCGTTCTCTGGAATTCTCGGTATTCGCCAGATCAACTTGGGACAATACCTGGCAGCGGGTCAAGCTATAGTTTCTTTGCAGGCATTAAATCCGATCTACGTCAACTTTGGAGTTCCGCAGCAGGAATCTAATAAGGTACAAATCGGCCGGACCTTGCGGATTACGAGTGACAACTTGCCCGGAGTTCAGTTCGCGGGTCGCGTGACGGCAGTGGATTCAGTGATCAACGAGGCGACGCGGAACATTCAGATACAAGCAACGCTTTCTAATCCTCAAGGTAAACTGCGCCCCGGCATGTTCGTGCAGGTGGACGTTGGGATTGGAGCGAGCCGTCAGGTGGTCACTCTGCCCGCGTCTGCGATCAATTACGCGCCCTACGGCGATTCGGTTTTCGTTGTTACCGATCTCCAAGATCCGCAGAGCAAGAAGACCTACCGCGGCGTGCGCCAACAGTTTGTGAAAGTCGAAGGCTCACGCGGCGATCAGGTAGCGATTATCTCGGGGCTCAATGCCGGGGATGAAGTCGTGAGCTCTGGAGTTTTCAAGCTGCGCAATGGTGCCCCAGTGCAAGTTAATAACAAGGTGCAGCCGCCAAACAACCCGAAGCCTAAGCCCGAGGACAGCTAATGAAGATTACAGATCTCTTCGTAAAGCGGCCAGTCCTTGCGATCGTTGTCAATCTGGTGATCTTGATCGCGGGCTTGCAGGCGATTCGTTCGCTCAGCGTTCGCCAATATCCCCGCAGCGACATCGCAGAAGTCCAGGTCTCGACGGTCTACGTTGGCGCGAACGCCGATCTGGTTCGCGGATTTATTACGACGCCGCTCGAGCGTGTGATTGCCAGCGCCGACGGCATCGACTACATGGAGTCGACGAGCGCCCAGGGCCTCAGCACGATCACCGTACACCTGAAGCTCAACTACGATACTAACGCCGCGCTCACACAGGTTCAGGCAAAAGTGGCCCAGGTCCGCAATGATCTTCCACCTGAGGCTGAAGCTCCAGTTATCGAATTACAGACGGCTGACAACGAATTTGCCGCCATGTATCTGGGCTTCTCGTCTGCCGATCTCGATCAAAACCAGATTACGGATTATTTGACGCGTGTAGTTCAGCCGAAGCTCAGCGCGGTCAGCGGTGTGCAACGCGCTGATGTCCTCGGAGGCCGCACGTTTGCCATGCGTATCTGGCTCA
The DNA here is from genome assembly GCA_003225455.1 of Acidobacteriota bacterium. Classification (GTDB taxonomy): domain Bacteria; phylum Acidobacteriota; class Terriglobia; order Terriglobales; family Acidobacteriaceae; genus QIAB01. Next base: position 32,304 of record QIAB01000030.1, on the reverse strand, counting down.
AACCCGAGCAGATGGCGGCACGCGGCGTTTCTCCGTCCGATGTCAAGGATGCCCTAGCGAAGAACAACTATCTCTCGGCGCTGGGAAGCACGAAAGGCTCCGCTGTCTCGGTCAACCTAGTTGCCAACACCGATCTGCGCACGGCGGATGAATTTCGCCAGCTTGTGGTCAAACAGCAGAATGGTGTCGTGGTACGGCTCGGCGAAATTGCCGATATAGTGCTCGGCGCCGAGAACTACGAATCGGATGTCCGCTTCAACGGAGAGACCGCGACGTTCATGGGCATCTGGGTGCTTTGAACTGCCAGAGATCCGGTCGCAATTGCCTCCGGGCATGAAGGTCGGAGTTCCCTACGACTCGACCGAGTACATTCAGGATGCGATCAATGAAGTCCTCCACACCCTGACCGAGACCTTGCTCATCGTCGTTTTCGTAATCTTTCTTTTCCTCGGCTCGTTCCGGTCAGTGCTCATACCTATCGTTGCCATCCCGATCTCACTGATTGGCGCCGTCTTCCTGATGCTCATAGCTGGCTTCACTATCAACCTGCTGACATTGCTCGCAATCGTGCTTTCGGTCGGGTTGGTGGTGGATGACGCGATCGTGATGGTGGAAAACGTCGAGCGTCATCTCCATCTTGGCAAGCCACCATTCCGCGCTGCCCTGGATGCCGCCCGCGAACTGGTTGGTCCGATCATCGCCATGACCATCACGCTGGCAGCGGTGTATACACCCGTGGCCATTCAGGGTGGGTTGACCGGCGCTCTGTTCCGCGAGTTCGCGTTCACCCTGGCTGGCGCTGTGATCGTTTCTGGCTTCGTAGCCCTGACATTATCTCCGATGATGGGATCCAGACTGTTGCGCGGGGGAGATACCGAGCGCGGCTTCGCCGGCTGGATTAATCGCCGCTTCGATAATGTTCGTAATGCTTACACACGGACGCTGTCCGGCACACTTCGCTACAGACCGGTTGTCCTTACCTTGTGGGTGATTGTTCTGCTGCTGATGATTCCGTTCTACATGTTCTCGCAGCGTGAGCTGGCGCCAGACGAGGACGAAGGCGTGGTCTTCGCAGTCATTCAAGCGCCGGCCAACGCCACACTCGATGAGACGAATCTTTTCGCGCAACAGATGTACGACGTCTACCATTCCATGCCCGAGAGCGACAGCATTTTCCAGATCACGAGTCCTACGGGCGGCTTTGGCGGCATGGTCACCAAGCCCTGGAGCCAACGCAAGAAGACGGCGCAGCAGCTCCTGGTTCAGGCGACCGGTCCATTGTCGCAAATCCCAGGCATTCGCGTGATCCCGTTGACCCCGCCACCTTTGCCTGGCGGCGGAAGTTTCGCTGTCGACTTCGTGATTCAGTCCTCGGCAGAGCCGCAGCAGCTCAGCGAATTGGGTGGCCAACTGGTGCAGAAGGCAATGGCCAGTGGGATGTTCATCTTTGCTGACATTGATGTGAAGTTCGATCAGCCGCAGACTGAGGTGGTTTTTGATCGCGACAAGCTCCGTTCACAGGGAGTGGATCTAAGCCAGGCAGGACAAGACCTCTCTACGATGCTGGGTGGAAATTACGTGAACCGGTTCAGCATTCAGGGCCGTAGCTACAAAGTGATCCCGCAGGTAAAGCGCCAGGAGCGTTTGACTCCAGATCAGCTCGAGCACATCTATGTCAAAGGGTCGAATGACAAGCTCGTGCCGCTCTCGACTTTTGCCCGCCTTAAGACTACGACCGAACCGCGTTCGCTGAATAAATTTCAGCAACTCAATGCGGTGCGCATTCAGGGTGTGATTCCCCCTAATGTGCCACTTGATAAGGCGCTGACATTTCTGGAGGACCAATCCAAGTCACTTCCCCAGGGCTTCACTTTTGACTACGCCGGTGAGTCCCGACAGCTCCGCGTGGAAGGCAGCAAATTTCTCGGCACGTTTCTCCTCTCGGGAATTTTGATCTATCTGGTGCTGGCGGCTCAGTTCGAGAGCTTCCGCGATCCGTTTATCATTCTTGCGGGCTCCGTGCCGCTGGCTCTTTCAGCAGCTCTGACGTTCTCGTTTCTCGGATTTACGACGCTCAACATTTACAGCCAGGTAGGACTCATAACGCTGGTCGGTCTGGTATCGAAAAACGGAATCCTGATCGTTCAGTTCGCCAACCATCTTCAGGAAGAAGGAAGAGAGAAGCTGCAAGCTGTCATCGAGGCGGCTGGCACGCGACTGCGTCCTATCCTGATGACTACCGCGGCTACGGTCTTCGGCCACCTTCCCCTGGTCTTCGCCACGGGGCCTGGAGCCGGCGCGCGCAACAGCATCGGAATCATGCTGGTCAGCGGTATGATTATTGGTACGGCTTTTACGCTGTTTATCGTGCCCTCGATTTACATGTTTGTGGCCAAGACGCATGTGCGGCTCGCCGAAGAAAGCGATCAGCCTGAAGCTGAGCTTCCTGAGGCAGCAGAAGCAGCGGTTTAACAGATCAACAATATTTCCGTGATGATTTCGCTGGAAGTCCGAGCTCGGCGCTTCCAGCTTGTGGCCTCACGGGTTGGTAGTTGCCGCGCTGCTATATTCAAAGTATCGCGATGTACCAGGACTTCTACGCCACCGACCGCTGGACCAAGAAGCAGGTGCACTGTATTTATCAGGCCTTGATTGTCGCCATTGCGACCCGCCATGCTGACGCGGTCGACATCAAATTCCTTGTCGATGGCCGCCCCGTGTGGGTGGCTCTGCCTCATCCTGCCTGGGTGGAATACAAGAAGCGAACTGGGCGCTCGATTACCGATCCCCTCGCCATTGAGATTGCCGGGCATTATCTGAAAACGGCGTTGGAGTCAGGCGAGGGCATGGGAAAAGAGATGTACTCGCTGACCGTTGACCAGACCCTTGCACATCTGGATGCGGTAGTCGCGGACATCGAAGCGGCGCAGCCCGGTACGCGCGAGATCAGCCCTGCTTTTCCCGTTTGAAGCTGAGACCTTAGCTTTGTCGGCGAGATGTCTTGAGCGAAGTCTAAGGCGACGCACACCACACTTCTTTCTATCATTTGGAACTTTCCTGTTGAATGAGGGACAATAGAAGTCCTGTTCCTGGACTTCCCGGCAGAGGGCGCTTCATCTGCCACTCGTGTTCGCGGGCCGGAGTTTCCGCGCCACATAAGCATGCTCGCTTCGTGGGTCGGTCTAAGGAGACGTCTCATGTCCAGTCTTACCGTTGACGTTGAATCGCCCAGCAGCGGGCACGAAAATGACCGGCTGGTACGTTGGGTGGAGGAAGTCGCCCAAATGTGCCAGCCGGAGCGGGTGCACTGGTGTGACGGTTCCTCGGAAGAGTATCAGGCATTGCTGAGGCTCATGGTGCTTACCGGCACCGCGATCCCACTAAATGAAGAGAAACGGCCGAACAGCATCCTGGTGCGCTCACACCCTGCCGACGTGGCCCGCGTAGAAGACCGGACATTTATCTGCTCTCGAACTAAAGAGGACGCGGGTCCCACCAACAACTGGGAAGATCCGGCCAAGATGAGAGAAAAGCTGCAGGGGTTATTCGCGGGCTCCATGGCGGGCCGGACCATGTATGTGATCCCGTATAGCATGGGCCCGATTGGATCGCACATCGCCAAGATCGGGGTGGAAATTACCGATTCGCCTTACGTCGTAGCCAGCATGCACATCATGGCGCGCGTAGGGACAGAGGTACTGCAAGCACTTGGCGATGGCGAGTTCGTGGCCGGACTACACTCCGTGGGCGCTCCTCTTGCCAGCAATGAGCAGGATTCTACCTGGCCCTGCAACGCGGATCACAAATACATCTGCCATTTTCCAGAGACGCGAGAAATCTGGTCTTACGGCTCGGGCTACGGCGGCAACGCGCTATTAGGCAAGAAATGTCATGCATTAAGGATTGCGTCCGTGCAGGCGCGCGATGAGGGTTGGATGGCCGAGCACATGCTGATCATGAAGCTCACCAATCCTGCCGGACAGGCCAAATACATCACCGGCGCATTTCCTTCAGCTTGCGGGAAAACCAATCTGGCGATGCTGATTCCGACCATACCCGGATGGAAGGTCGAGACCGTCGGTGACGACATTGCCTGGATGAAATTCGGAGCGGATGGCCGGCTCTACGCCATAAATCCCGAGTATGGATTTTTTGGTGTGGCGCCGGGGACGAACAAGCAATCGAATCGAAATGCCATGCTGACGGCATCGAGAAATTCCATTTTCACCAACTGCGCGATCACGCTTGATGGTGACATTTGGTGGGAAGGCATGACAGAGAAAAAGCCCGCCGAATTGCTGGATTGGCTGCGTAGGCCGTGGACTCCCGAAGCTGGCAGGAAGGCTGCTCATCCCAACGCGCGATTTACGACTCCTGCCAGCCAATGCCCGGTGATTGCGCCGGAGTGGCAAGATCCGGAAGGCGTGCCTATTGATGCGATTCTGTTTGGCGGGCGGCGGGCAGGCGTGGTCCCGCTGGTCACAGAAGCCTTCAACTGGCAGCACGGGACATTCTTGGGCGCGACCGCCAGCAGTGAGACAACAGCAGCCGCTGCCGGCAAAGTGGGCCAGCTCCGGCGCGACCCGATGGCGATGCTTCCCTTCTGCGGTTACAACATGGGGGATTATTTTGCGCACTGGCTAAGCATGGGCGCTAAGAGCCCGGGCTTACCGAAAATTTTCTATGTCAACTGGTTCCGGCAGGACGACAGCGGAAGATATCTCTGGCCTGGTTACGGCGAAAACAGCCGCGTGCTGAAGTGGATATTCGAGCGCTGCGATGGCACGGCGCACGCTGCTGATACACCAATCGGGCGGCTGCCCGAGCCTGCGGATCTGGATACCAGTGGTCTAAATCTCGCCTCAGAAGATCTCGAGAAACTGCTCAACGTGGATGTTGACGGCTGGTTGGCTGAGGTGCCGCGGATCCAGGAACAGTTTGCGAAGTTCGGAGATCATCTGCCGCAGGGGTTAAGGCGCGAGCTGCGGGATTTAGAGCAGAGGCTGCAGAGTTCGAAAAAATAGCGGGACACAAATTCCTTTGGTCACGCCCTCTTCAGCTTGCGTGCAATTGCCACAAGGATCACCGCGCCGAGTATCGCGACCAGTATGCTCGAGATCAATCCGCCGCTCGAGTAAAAGCCCAGCACCCACAGAATGAAGGCTCCGACAATCCCGCCTACGATACCCAGCAGGATGTCCATCAGCACGCCGTAGCCTGAACCTTTCATAATTTTGCCGGTTGCCCATCCGGCAACGAGACCAACAAGAATTATGTAAATGAGAATAAACATTCACGCCTCCCCGCATACGGCTGATTTTGCATCGCACTCGTGCGTCGCGGCAGAGTAGCGCCGCGCCGCGAGTGCTGTCAAATTCTCTGACTCCGGGTTCTCTGTGGTTAAATCTGTACATGTTCGCCCGGAAAATTCGCGTGGAGTATGAACAAAATGGCCAGCGCCTCCTTTGCCCACTAAAGTGGCTGGACAATTTTTCCATGCGCAATTTCACGAATGCCAGCGTTTTTGATGACACGCTGCCCGTCGCTGATGGCGTGATGGAGATTGGCACGAGAGTTCCTGTGGATCAGCTCAAGGACGCGATGGAAGATTGGTTTTGGCGCAAGAACTATCTCGCCAAGGGAAATCGATTATTCATCTCGCAACTGGGATAGCCTTACTTATCGTAGTGCAGGAGCGAGTAGACATCGTACTGCCGCAGCTTGTCACGTCCTTTGAGGAAGTCGAGTTCCACCACAAAGCCAAGCCCAGCGATCTCCGCGCCCAGCGAAGCGGCAAGTTTCGTGGTGGCTTCGGCGGTGCCGCCAGTCGCCAGCAGATCGTCCACGATGATCACGCGCTGGCCTTTTTGGACAGCGTCTTTATGTATCTCAAGGACATTCGTGCCGTATTCCAGTTCGTATTCAACTCGTGCCGTCGCGGCCGGCAGCTTGCCCGGCTTTCGGACCGGAACAAATCCTGCGTTCAGGCGATATGCCAGCGCCGGACCGAAGATGAAGCCGCGAGCTTCCATCCCGAGGATTAAGTCGACTTTCTTGGGGAGGTAGTATTCGGCGAGCGCATCAATCAGTGTGGCGAAACCTAGCTTGTCCTTGAGCAGCGTGGTGATGTCATAAAATAGGATGCCTTTCTTCGGGAAGTCCGGAATCTCACGGATCAGTTTTTTTAGCGGCTCGCAGTTCATGCTTGTCTTGGACCCAATGTTGGACATTCACCAGGCTCCTTCAATGCGAAATGTATTCAGCCCTGACACTGGCTTCGCTTCAAATTCCTCGACGTCATCGACGCGCGCGGCGCGTGGGCCTTGCCGCAAACGCGAGCGCAGGCCTTGCAGTTGCTCCCGAGTGCCTTGCGCCAGCACTTCGACGCTGCCGTCAGAATTGTTGCGTACCCATCCACTTATGCCCAGAATATGCGCCTCGCGCTCCACAAACCAGCGAAAGCCCACGCCCTGCACGCGTCCTCGGACAACGTACCGGTGGGCAAGGGCGGCAGTCTTCTCAGTTGAGGTCATGCAAACAGCAGGTTCTTTGCTCAGAATGACAATGGATTAAGGGATTGTCAAAATCATGCTCTCGACAGATACACGCCTTCGGCAGTGTCCACGCGGATCTTTTCGCCCTCGTTGATAAATGGCGGCACATACACCACGAGACCCGTTTCCGTTTTGGCAGGTTTGGTGACGCTGGAGGCGGTGGCGCTCTTCAGTCCTGGCTCGGTCTCGACCACAGTCAACTCGACTGTTTGCGGCAGCTCAATTCCCACCGCCTTGCCATCAAAGAATTCCACCTTGATCTGAAGATTAGAAATCAAGTAATCGACCGCGTCGCCCAAGATGTCTTTCGTCAGGTGTGTCTGCTCGTAGTTTGACGTGTCCATGAAGTAATAGCTGTCGCCATCGTTGTAGAGATACTCCATCTCGACTTCATCGACGGTTATTTTGTCAATCGGATCAGGCGAGCGGAAACGGTGCTCGAACATTGCCCCAGTGCGCAGGTTGCGCAGCTTCGCCTGGATAAAGGCGCGCAGGTTGCCGGGAGTGCGATGCTCAACGCTGAAAACCGAGTGCAGATCATTGTTGTGTTTAATGATCATGCCGGGGCGAAGTTGGGTGGCAGGAATAGCCATTGCCGGATAAATCTCCTTAAATTGCTGCGAAAATGGATGCTGCGAATGGGCCGCGCAGCGGGCGAGCCACAGGCTCCGCCGCGCACAGGGATCAAGTCGTTATTTTACACACAGTTGAACCGCTTTGCGAATCAGGACGCGCTTTCGGATTAGAGTTTTCTCGCAAACCGAAAATCCGATTGCGGGACAGCTAAAATGGAGAAAGTCGAATCCAAGAGCCGACTTTTATTTTCAGGAAAGGACTCTGTTATGCGCTATGGAAAGTATGAATCGGGACGCGGCGGTGGCGCAGGAACGGCCCTGACTTTTTTGCTGATCGGACTGGGAGCAGGCGCCGTGCTTGGCCTGCTTTATGCGCCAAAGCCCGGCAAGCAGATGCGCAAAGACCTGAGGCGGCGCTATGAAGATGCCCGCGATACCTTCGACGACTGGAAAGAAGAAGCGAGAGACTTCGCCGAGGATGCCGTAGAACGCGGCGCTGAGATAGCGGACGAAGTGCGGGAACGAGTCAAGCCGATCGCGAAAGCGATGCGGAGATAGTTTCTCAGCTCTCAGCTTTCGGCTCGCACTCTGCGCGAAAAGCTGAAACTGATCGCTGAGAGCCAGTTCTCAGTTGTTGCTTCTCAGTTTCGTGCGCTCAATACAGGTGAAAAATTACTTCGACGTGAACCTGCACGGCTACGGGGAGGCCATCTTTGCGCCCGGGTTCGAAGCGCCAGGTGCGAACGGTTTCCAGGGCCTTTTCGTCCAGGCCCATGCCCAACGAGCGCACGACTTTTACATTCTGAGGACGGCCGTCCGGGCCAACCACCAGCCACAGCACGACTGAACCTTGAAACTGGGCTTTGCGGGCTTCGTCTGAGTATTCGGGTTCCGGCTGAAAAATGGCTCGGGGCGCCGTGACCCCTCCGCCAGGTCTGTAGGCGCCACCACCCATGTTGGCATCCGACCCGGGGCCAACGCCGGCACCGTTGCCGGGTCCCACCCCGCCGCAGCACCCGCTGCCGATACCGCTTCCAGATCCGGCGCCATTGGAGCGCGGCCCTGAGATACGGGAGAGCGGATCGCCCGTGATCATAAGTTGCGCCAGTTGAATCTGCGGATTGCCCACAACCGTTGGATCAATCGGCAGAATAGGCGCCTCGTTGCGGGGCACAGCCGTGGGTGGAGTGAACTGCTGGCGGGCGAATTTGGGAGGCGATCCCTCTGACGCAGCCAACTTGTCCCGATCGCCCCCGCCACCACCGCCACCAGCCTGAGTCGGCGAAGAAGGCAAAAGATATGTCGCCTGATCGATTAATCCACTCAGATCGTGCGAGAGCTCCCGCCGATGCTGAACAAACCAATGACCCGACCACACCAGCAAAACAGTAACGAGAACATTGCAGGCATAAGAAGCGATAAACGCGCCCGGCTTGCTCTTGTATGTGCCGTAGCCTTGTCCAAATAAAGTTGGAAGAATGCCTTCCTGCTCGAGAGCAAGCGGCTGCGCCGGCATGGGAGAGATATGCGCAGACATGGAGAGCTCTGCTCGAAAAGTATAGTCCTACGAAACCGGAGAACAAGGGAGAGTTCGCCAGTGGTTACTGATTAGATAACGACAGAGGAGATGGAGAAAACGCAGAAGCAACGACGTGAAACAACACAGTGGTTCACTTTTACAAACATTCCTAATTCCTAAGTTATTTGAATATGCCGGAAAAGAAGCCTTTCATCTTTCCGAAAAAGCCGTGGGGCTGCTGCTTCGGCGGAGGCGGCGGCAGCACGGTGACGGGCATAGGCGCAGGAGTACGTGGCGACGCAAGGGCCATGCCATCGGTGTTCAGCCGCGGCGTTGGGGACGGCTGCAGCTGACTAGCACGGAACACCAGTGGTGCGTCCACTTGCACCTGAATCTCGCCGCCTTTGGAAGCCGGCAAAGGGATGCCTTGTGTGGACGTGATCGCCAGTGCTACTTGCGACGCCGGCTGTGCGCTGGAGACCGGGATAGAACCTGAGCTTGGGCGCGGCACCGGCTTCTCCTCATCGCCTGGCTGCGCAAGGTGAATGGACGCCCGCAAATTGTCATCCGGCACTACCTGGGCCGGCGGAGCCGCGGCGCGCATGATGGGAACCGGCGGCGCCGGACAACCGCAATCTCCCGGTGCGGCAGCATCGATCAGCGCCAGCCGTCCGGAGCGAAACATGACCTTTTCGGTGGGCTTCACTTGATAAGTGCCATCGCCCATTAACTCCGAAACGACTGCTGAAGCCGTGTTCCCGAGCAGCGCGTGGACACAAGTATTACCGTGCGAGTCGGCACGAATGGCGTAGTGGAACTCGCCCGGTCCCGGAAACAATATGCGGAAGTCCGGCGTCAGCACCGAATCGGCCGAGGCGTTCAGC
>QIAB01000030.1:0-22746 GCA_003225455.1 Acidobacteriota bacterium | reverse complement strand
CGAGCATCAGCTCCTTTCCGGTCTGCGAGGATGTGACCGACACCGTCGTCCCTGGGCAAACGCGCACCTCGCCGCCACGTTGCAGGCGCAAAACGGCGGTATCCACTCCCGCAGTGAGCGATGAGCCCGCTGCCATCCGGCTGCCGGCCATCACGACCGCGCCCGAGTTCCCCGGACTCATCGGAACTGCGACCGGTTGCACACCCGAAGTAAATGCGGGCACCGCGGGCGGACCGGCACTGTCATCCTCCGGGAGTGCACGCAGACGAATCACTAGCCGGCTGTTTGCATTATCAAGCCGGTAATCGCTTGGCCTCAGAAGATCGACCACTACACGGGTGGTCGGCGGCGTGTTCTGATACTGATCCACGCGAACCGCGCTGATCTGATCGCTGCTCACGGCCCAGCGCTTGCGCGGCAATGAGAAATTGGAGTTTGGTAGATCGACGACCAGCCGAGGCGGCATCTCGAGCTTTTGCGCCATCGCGGCTATAGGACGGTCGGAAATAATCTCTACGCCGAATCCTTCTTTGCTGTGTATTACTTTAACGGAGCGAATGACCGCGACGGCTGACGCTGAGGGAGATTCGGGACCGGACTGCGCTACGCCCGGGCTGGCGAAGAGGACTGCGTAAACCAGCGACAGTACGAGAAGTTGGGAACCGATGCGCGGCAAGGACTTCATCCCGGAGAACAGGTTACACATGGAACAATATCACCGGTAGGTCGGCGAGAGAAGTGGCGGGAAGGGCGATTAAAGCTTGCTTGTGGCGTTTAACACCTGGCCACTCTAGTTTCGCGAACCCTGCACGAACCACGATGAAGCTGATGCCCCATGCTAAGTGCCGAGCGCTAAGCGTTCGCCCACATTCCTGCCGTTCGCGCTGAAATACGATGCCAGAGCCTGGCCGGTGTAGGATTTCTTGTTGCGCGCCACCTGTTCGGGAGTGCCTTGGGCGACGATCCGGCCACCCTCCTCGCCGCCTTCGGGACCCAGATCGATGATCCAATCGGCATTGCGGATCACATCGAGATTATGTTCGATGATGATGACGGAGTTACCGAGATCCGTCAGCCGATGCAGAACATCGAGCAACTTCTTGACATCATCGAAGTGCAGGCCGGTGGTAGGCTCATCGAGTAGGTATAAAGTTTTACCGGTTTGCCGCTTGCTCAACTCGCGGGCCAGCTTAATACGTTGCGCCTCGCCGCCAGAGAGCGTAACTGACGATTGGCCTAGGTGGATGTAGCCCAATCCGACATCAACCAGCGTTTGCAGCTTCTGTTTTACCTGCGGGATGTTCTCCAGAACCTGCAACGCGTCCGACACTGGAGTCTCCAGCAAGTCGGCGATTGAATAACCTTTATATTTCACTGCCAGCGTTTCCTGGTTGTAGCGCTTGCCGCCGCATACTTCACAGAGAACGTAGACATCCGGCAGAAAATTCATTTCAATGCGGCGTTGACCTTCCCCCTGGCAGGCCTCGCAGCGTCCGCCCGACACGTTGAAAGAGAATCGCCCCGGCTTGTAGCCGCGCTCGCGAGCTTCCGGCAGCATGGCATAGAGATCACGAATCTGCGCGAAGACTCCGGTGTAGGTTGCAGGATTGGACCGCGGTGTGCGCCCGATGGGCGATTGATCAATACGAATGACTTTATCGATGTTCTCTGCCCCGGAAATTGTCCGATGCACGCCGGGTTCCTCGCGTGAGCGGTACAGCTTCTTTGCCAGCGCGCGATACAAAATGTCATTAACCAAAGTGGATTTTCCCGAGCCTGAAACTCCGGTGACAACGATCATCACACCCAGTGGAAAGGTGATGTCCAGATTCTTCAGATTATTTTGTCGCGCGCCCAGAATGCTGACGGCTGCGCCGTTTGGCCGCCGCCGTTCTGGGAGCATGGCAATCTGCATCCGCCCGGAGATATAGGCGCCGGTGAGCGATTGTGGGACCTCAATAATTTCTTCGGGTGTGCCGTGCGCAACCAGTGCACCACCATGTCGCCCAGCTCCCGGGCCAAGATCGATCACATAATCAGCCCGGCGGATGGTCTCTTCATCGTGCTCCACAACCAAAACCGTGTTGCCCAAATCGCGTAATTCTTCGAGCGCTTTCAGCAGGCGGCCATTATCGCGATGATGCAAGCCGATTGAAGGCTCATCGAGCACGTACAAAACTCCGCGAAGTTTCGATCCAATTTGCGTTGCCAGCCGAATGCGCTGTCCCTCGCCGCCAGAAAGAGTAGCCGCCGATCGAGCCAGCGAAATGTAGCCGAGGCCGACTGCATCCAAAAATTGCAGCCGCTCGACGATCTCGTGGACGATGCGCCCGGCGATAATCTCTTCGCGCCCGCTGAGCTTTATTTTCTTTGCAACTTCGAGGGCGCGCGTCACCGGCAAGGCGGTGAAATCCGCGATGGAAATGTCGTTGACCTTTACCGCGAGGCTTTCTGCCCGCAGGCGCTGGCCATGGCACACCGGACACTCCGTTGGCGACATGTGCTCCATCAGCCAATCGCGGTAGCCTTCCGAGGTTGATTCCTCGAGCGTCCGCCGCAGATATCCAAAAATCCCCAGAAAACCAGTTTTGCCTTTTCCTTGCTCGCCATAAAACAGCAGGTTCTGAATTTTGTCGGGAAGTTTTTCGACCGGGGTTGCCAGATCGAATCCATATGCCGCCGCGACAATCTGCAACTGATGAATCAAATTCTGCGAAGCTGAACCTGGACCGAGACCACCTTCGAGCAGGGGCTTCGACCAATCATTAATTACCTTGGCCGGATCAAAATCGTACTTGCTGCCCAGTCCGTGACATTCCGGACACGCCCCGTAAGCGCTGTTGAACGAAAACGACCGCGGCTCAAGTTGCGGAACGTTGATGCCGCAATCCGGACAGGCAAGGCGAGCCGAATATAGCTGCTCTTCGCCACCAACCACAGCCACCTGGACCAAGCCGCCGGCAAGTTTCATCGCCAGACCGACAGACATCTCAAGGCGATGCTCGATTCCGGGCTTCACCAGCAGGCGGTCGACAACAACTTCGATCGTGTGATTTTTCCGCTTATCGAGCTGAATTTCATCTTCGAGATTCACCAGCTCGCCATCCACACGCGCGCGCGTGTAGCCGTGCTCGGCCAACTTCTCCATTTCTTTTTTAAATTCACCTTTGCGACCGCGGAGCTAGGATCATCACCCGATCCTCAGGCGTAAGCGCCATCACTCGCTGAACGATTTGCTCGGCCGATTGTCTACTGATAGCCCTGCCGCATTTTGGACAGTGAGGCACTCCGATCGAAGCGAACAACAGGCGAAGATAATCATAAATCTCTGTAATGGTTCCCACCGTCGAACGCGGGCTACGGCTGGTGGTTTTCTGCTCGATGGAAATGGAGGGGCTCAGGCCATCGATGGCGTCCACATCGGGACGTTCCATCTGGTCGAGGAACTGCCGCGCGTAAGCTGAAAGCGTCTCCACGTAACGGCGTTGGCCCTCGGCGTAAATCGTGTCAAATGCGAGAGATGACTTGCCTGATCCGCTCAGCCCGGTAATTACTGTGAACGCGTTGCGCGGAATCTCAACGTCGATGTTTTTGAGATTATGTTGGCGCGCCCCGCGCACCGCGATCTTGGTGATGGCCATCGAAAACCGAAGTAATACTGCAGTAATCCTGCTCTAGAAACTGTCCTTACGTAATGTGGACGGCATCTCAGAAATGTTGGAAAGTGGGATTGCGCACTTCTACTCACGTATCTTAGTAGCTAACAGCAGCAAGCGTCAACGCGAGTAAAGTGAAGTCGCGCAGCGCGATCGACTGATCACGCGAACGATTTCCGGAGATGCGGCTGCGGCAACTCTTGGGGAAGTAGGCCGAACTTGGGAAGTTTGCTGAGCGCTCTGATTCTTTCACTCACCGTCCTCACCGCGATGACTCTGGGCATTATCGCTGCCTATGGCGCCGTCACCGGAATCCTGCACGCGTTTGCGTACCAGTCACGCCAGCGGGTGCGGGCGACTGCAGTGCTGATCCCGAGCGAAAGTCACGCCGGTGATTAGGCGGCCTTCGTCAATTTTGGTTTTTCGTCTCCAGCTTTCCTAATCCGTATAGCCCAATCCGAAACGCGGAACCCCAGAAGTCTGAAAATTAGCCGCAGAGCGGCGTGAGAGTGTCCAGCCGGGCACATTGTTGACACTTTAGACCGGGGACATGGTTGACACTTTTTGGTCCCGGATTTTGGGGATGGGGTGCAGGGGAAGGGGGCAGTTCCCCCTTCCCTTGCTCCCTCTCTGTAGAAACCGGAGCAGGTGGCAGTCGATGAACCGTGCGGGTTCGACTGTCGAACTGCGCCAACGGAAACTGCGCGAAGTAAATCGTGTACCAACGATCATCGATGGCTTGTAGGGCGATGCGTTCTCCCATGAGGGTTTCGCTCAGAAAGACGTCGTGGTGTTTCCAGGAGAACTGGCCATCGCGAAACACTCCACGCACGATCATCGAGCTCGGGTATTGCGGCTCAGGCACGCGCGCCGGAAACTGGCGTGGCGAGGGCGTGTAGCAACTGGCCGGGGTGTGCATGTCGAGCGCCTCGTGCGGACGTTCTTCGTTGTACTGCTGGCGAAACTGGTCATAGCGGCGTTGCTGCGCGCGACGGTTGGCCGCCATCGGCGTCATGGTCTCTTGCTGCAGGGGTCCAGGTGCATGCGTTCATGTCGTCCGTTCTGCTCGGGATGCGCCGGCTGGATCCGCTCCGGCCGGATGCCCAGCTTCATCCACCCGACCGCCAGGCGCGACAAGCCAGCGATGGCGCGGGAGGCGAAGGGCGCGCCGTTGTCGGTGCGGATCGCCTCCGGCATCCCGTACTCGCGGAAGGCAGCCTCGAAGATGGCCTGCACCCGCAGCGTGTCCGTCTTTTCCACCGCCTGGCAGCGCAACAAGTAACGCGTGCAGGCGTCGCTGATGGTCAGCGGATCGATGCGCTCTCCGTCGCGGGTACGGCTCCAGCCCTTGAAATCGCCGCACCAGACGCGATTGGGCGCAGCGGCGGCGGCAAACGGTGCCGTATAGGGATCGATGCGGCGGCGCTTCTTGCGGGCAATGACCAGCCCTTCGCGGCGCAACAGTTCTCCCATGGTGCTGGCCGCTGGCCAGGTCTCATCCGGCTGCTGGCGTTCGAGAACCGCCTTCAACTTGCGCGGCCCCCAGCGCATGTGCTCGTGCCGCAGTTCCACAATCTGCTGCTCGAGTTCTCGCGATGTCTGGCTGGGGTGGCAGCGCGGCGCGCGACTGTGCTCCCCCAGCCCTTCCCAGCCGTCGCCCTGATATCGAGCCAGCGTGCTGTATCCGGCCTGGCGCGAGATCCCGTGCCGGGCGCAAAGTTCGCTCATTGTCCACTCCTGCGATAACCGCTGCTCCACAAACTGCCTGCGCTTCTCCACTACTCCGCTCACTTTCCAAGGCATGCTCTGTTGTAGCTGCCTTCGGTGAACGGGTCTGGACCAGAATGCAGCCCAGGGCGCAAGCCCTCGGGTACCACGTAGAAAATGCGCGAGCCCCCGAGAGGGGCGAAAGAGTAGTTACGCCGCGAGGGTGCTCTATCGAAAGCTGATAGCCCGGGCAGGCCGGATTCGCCGGGAAGCAACTCCAGTGTGGTGCACCGGCGCTGGCGAAGGGAATGATCAGCACGCTCGATGCGCGGTCGCTCAGATTGCGGCTGTCGAGCGAAACGATTACGACCCAATGGCGCTTTGGAGCATCGGCCAGATGCGCCGTCCAGATTTCCCTGCGCCTGGGTTTATGGCTCGCGATCAAAGTCTATTCCCGAGGCGCTCTTCGATAGGGCAGCAGCCAGCCTCGATTCTTCTTCTTCCGGAGATAACTGGTCGAAGTAATGCCGCGATGGCTTGCTCCAGCCGTTCCCGGTTTTCTTGCTTACGGAGACGCTCCACGAGGAGATCGACTGCCTCTGCTAACGTATAGGCCTGCCGCTGCTTGATCAGATTTTCGAGATAGCTGAGGGTTTCCGGCGCAACCGTGGTGGACAACTTCTGGCGCGCTTATTTGGCTGAGGCTGCCATTGATCTCTATTTCATTCTATCCCTAATTATCAAGAGGATAGATATCGGACAATTGGAAGATTAATCTGAGAGGCATCATCAAGACGACCATTACCCACAACATTGACGCCCAACTAGCATTGCAGTAAATTTTACTTCCGCAAACGTCCTCTCCAGTCTCGACGTCAAATCCGCTTTCAAAATCTCACATTAACGGAGGATTTATGCAAAAAGGAAACTTGTTGCTCTGCCTGATTCTGGGTTGTTGTCTTTACGCCACGTTAGCTGCTCGTTCGCTCCAGCAAGCAAGTCCGGCGCAGTCACAGGAAACCCCGAGCGCGGCAAAAATGCCGACGCCCGCTGAGGGGTACAACGTCCACGTGTTAGCTCCCCATCTGGTCGATGGCAAGCAAATGGGGCCGTACCATCACTATTGCAAGGTTATGGCGCCTGATCCGCAGATTGTTTGCCTGATTTATGAGTCCACCGATCCCAATGCCCGGCTGGCGCAGATTGAATGGATTTACGCCAAGAAGTTGACTCGTCCGGCAGTCTCGCTGAAAGACTGGAACAAGAACTGGCACGATCATGCGGTGGAGATCGCTGGAGGGCGCGTCCAGGTGCTCGATCTGCCGCCGGATAAGGCGAAAGAAGTTGCCGACACCGTCGCCACCACCGATGGCATGATCTATCACTTTTATTTTGACGGGAACTTGCCCAACGGAAAAACCAGCATTGCCCAGGCGGTTGGACACAAACCGCTGAGCGAAGCGGAGTACAAAGCGTCTGTTGCCATGAAGTAAGAAGTCTGTCCAAGAGCGGACCTGCAGGGCTTTTGTTATAAGGCCGGATTGACTTGTCATCCCGAGCAGGGCAAGGGATCTGCAGTTGCGGACCAAGATGCAGATTCCTCGTCACGCGCGCTCCTCGGCTTATATGCGCTAAATGCGCAACTCCACCACCGTCGCCCCCGCACCGCCCTCGTTCTGCGGAGGTTCCGCGACCGACTCCACATGCGGGTGCTTCTGCAGGAATTGACGCAGGGCTTTGCGCAGAATGCCCATGCCGCTGCCGTGGACTACGCGCACCCGCGGCAGTCCCGCGAGGAAAGCGCGGTCTACGAACTTTTCGACTTCGCGGGTGGCGTCGTCCACGGTGCGTCCGATCACGTTGATCTCGGACGGAACACTCCGGTCTTCGCTCTGCAGCGAAACTGAAATGCCGTGCGCCCGCGCCGCTTTCACCGGAGACTCGGCAGCGCGCACCAGCACTTCGGCGATATCGTCGCGAGCAATTTTCATCTTCATCGCGCCGATCTCAACTTCAAAGTGATTGTCGTCAATCTTGCGCGTGATCCGTCCGGCGCGGCCCACGGACTTCAATTTGACCGTGTCTCCTTCCGACACATGCTTCACCACTCGTGGCTGGGCATTGGGGTCGCCCTGGTCGGCGCCAGTGCTGTGCGCGACGACGGTCGAATCGAATTGCTCGCGAAAATCGCGGCATAGCTTGGCAATGCGGCGTTCGGCGTCTTTGGAGAGCTTCTGCGCCGCCGCTCGCTCCTGGACGGCATTGACCGCCTCGCGCGCGTGATACTCAAAATCGCGGAACAAGCTTTCCAGCTTCTTTTCCATCTCGCGGACTTTGGCCTGCTCGTCGCGGCGGCCCTCGGATGCAAGTCTCGCCTTCTCGCGTTCGATTTCTTCTTCCCGAGTCTTCAGCCGCAAACGGTCCGCTTCCGCCTCACGCAATTGCACGTGCAAGCGATCGAGAAATTCGGAAACGTCCCGCGCTTGTGACCCCAGCCGCGAACGCGCAGCGTCAATGATCGACGGATTCAAGCCCAGTCGTCGCGCGATGTTGATCCCCGCTGATGCTCCCGGCACTCCGATCTTGAGTTCATACGTCGGCTGCAAGGTGCTTTCGTCAAATCCGACTGACGCATTCACGACTCCGGGGGTATTCGTGCCATAGATTTTCAGGGATGTGTGATGCGTGGAGATCACGGTGATGCAGCCGATTCGCCGGAAGTGCTCGGCAATGGCCACCGCCAGTGCAGCGCCTTCTTCGGGATCGGTCGCTGAGCCAAGCTCATCAAGCAGCACGAGAGACCGTGGAGTTGCAGTGCGGGAAATGAAATCGATATTGGTGACGTGGGCGGAAAACGTAGAGAGATTCTGCTCGATGGACTGGTAGTCTCCGATGTCCGCCAGCACGGCATCGAAGATGGGAAGTTCGGCGCGGCCCGCTGGAACTGGAATGCCGGACTGTGCCATGAGTGCCAGCAAGCCGACGGTCTTCAACGCAACCGTTTTTCCTCCGGTATTCGGGCCAGTGATGATGAGCTCGCGGCGGTCATTTTCCAGCTCAATCGTGAAAGGGACAACGTTGGCCCCTTTCGATTTCAGATTTCGTTCGAGTAGCGGATGCCGGGCATTCTGCAGCACCAGCCGGGTCCCACTCGGCCTGGACAGGCGAGGGCGGTCCTCCGCAGGTGGGCTTTGCTGACCCTCGCTTGCTCTCCGGGAGAGAGTGACGAGAACACAGTTGTACTCTTCCGCGAAGCGGGCCTTGGCAAATTGCAGCTCCAGCTCGCCCAGCACATCCATTGCAGCCAGGATCGCATCTGCGTGCTGCCCGATTCGCTGCGTCATCTCCAGCAGAATGCGATGAATCTCCGCCTGCTCTTCCTCCAGCAGCCGCACCAACTCGTTGTTTTGCTCAATAGTTTCCAGCGGCTCAATAAACACCGTTTGCCCGCTGGAGCTGGCGCCGTGCACCACGCCCTGCACGCGCCGCTTCTGCTCAACTTTTACAGGAATAACGAAGCGCTCGCCGCGTATCGTAACCAGTTCGTCTTGAACCGTTCCGCCCTCGGCCAGGCGGCGCAGATAGCCGCGCAAGGATTCCTGAATCGCGCGCTTTTGTTTTTCGACTTCTCGGCGAATTCGCGCCAATTCGGGTGAGACGCGGTCGTCGAGCGTTCCGTCGGGACGAATCTTGTTGCGGAAAGCGCGAAGGAAGTCGGTAAAGTCAATAATTTGCTGCGCGAGTTGCGCGACCGCTTTCCACTCCGAGGTCATGGCGGCAGGCGGGCTCAACGCGATTTCCCGCCACTCGGCGGCTCTATCCACCAGCAGCACGACGTCACGAATTTCTTTTATTTCAAGCGCCGCGCCCGCAATTCGGGCTTTCTCCACCCACTGGCTCACGTCCGACAGGCCGGAGAATTCAAAGCCTCCACCTACGCGGCGGAATTCGCGAATTTCAGAAGTAAGCTGCTGTTGAATTTCGATCCAGTCGCGATCACAGGACGGAGCGAGCGTGGCGACGCGAGCCTGCCCAACTGGCGAAGATGCATATCCTCGCAGCAGATCGCGGAGGGATTCGAATTCCAGCACGTGGGCGCTGGTGTGGGGAAGAGGGCGTGGCACAGGGCTTCATGTTACAGCGATGGAGACCAGGCCAGCCAGGAATCAGTAACCCACAATCGGGAAGTGTTCAGGCCTCCGCGAACGCTTCGGAAGGTATCGCCCTCTGCGCCGCTGGAAAGCGCAGTACAAAAACGGCGCCGCCCTCAGGACGGTTGTGGCAAGTGATCTGGCCCAGATGATCCTGCACTACACCGTAGGTTGCGCTAAGACCCAGACCGGTTCCCTTTCCGACTGGCTTGGTCGTGTAGAAAGGATCAAAGACCCGTTTCGGATCGCGGATGCCCGGCCCCGAGTCGGCAAATTCCAAGCACTTCATCACCGTCGCGGCGCGCACTCACGGCGAGTGTTCCACCGCCGGCTTCCTCTAAAGCATCCATCGCATTGCCGATGATCTCGAGACAACACTGAAAAAGCTGATTGGTGTTGCCCCACACGGGCAGCAGGTCTTGAGTAATGTTGCTTTGTACTCTGATCTTTTTACGCTCGAGGCGAAGCCTTTCCATTTGTAAGACACGCTGCAAGAGCGAGCCAAGGTCCAGAACGGATTTCTCTTCTGGCGACTGCTGCGCAAAGCGAAGCAAGCCGGAAACCAATTCACGAGTGCGCCGGGCTTGCTGTCCAATCTTTTGCGCCATGGAAATTTGGGCTGGTTCGAGGCCGGCGTTCGCGGCCATTAGATCCGAGTATCCCAGGATCGCGGTGAGCGGATTGTTGATCTCATGGGCTGCGCCGGCCACCAATTGTCCCAGCGACGCTAATTTCTCCCGCTGCACGAGCTGAGCTTGCACGCGCTGAAGATTTTCCAAGCTCTGGCGGGATTCGTGGAGTAGGCGCACCAGTTCGCGGTCGAGCAGGAATTGACGGATAAAAACCAGGCAACCTTGCACCAGCATTGCGCCGAGTGTTACCAGAATCCGGAACTGCCGGAGGCGAAGTGGGGAACTATCGGAAAACCATGCCCAATAACCCAAGACGGGCAGCGACAGGATGGCCAACATGGCGAACCTTGGCGTCAGATTCATCCAGCGGCGTTCGCCAGGGCGAGCTGGTTCGCAGGTGGGCTGCAACTCGATTGCTAATCGCCCCGCCCCGATGAACCCGCACAGTGAGATGACAAAGGCAATGTCGTAGATGCCGCCTGTATGGTAGCTGCCACGAGCAATGGCGGCGTTGATGAGCTCTGAAGTTACGGTGTACAGCCCTCCTGCCAAAAACAAACTCCAATAAATCTTCTTCCAAGCTCCATGGGTGCTGGAGGCCAGCACCCCTAAGCCCGCCAAAAATGCGATATTTTCGAGCGCATATAAGAGGTCATAGTTGGGACTGTAAACCGGGATATTCAAGACAACGTATTCATCGGGAAAAACGATGAACGCATATAGGAAGACCCACCACACCAATAGCATCAGAAAATTCAGCGTGCTGAAGTATGGCTTGTGTTGTTCGAACTGCCGATGCGGACGCACAGCAACCGCCGCCATCATTGGAACCAGGTGCATGAACAGGATGATGTCGCCAACAAATGGGTCGGGAAGATGCCGGCGCAGGACGACTTCGTACATCGTCCACCCCAGCTGATTCAGGCTCCACATTGCGCAACCAGCTGCCAACAGAGACCAGAACAGCCTGGTTTGGCCGCGGTTGTATACCGCGTTAAGTACCATCACGACAGTTGCGAGAATTAAGAGGAACAGTTGGGTGACGTCGGCGACTGCCGTCATCGTGAACCCGGGGCGGAAGCTAAGGGACACGCCGGCATAGGCTAGAACTACGCTTGCAATACAGAGCGTCCACCAGCGCTGGCCCTTGGGCATAAGTAGTCGGCATTTTAGTCGAGTACGCTCCGCAATAAATGCGTGCGGTCACGAACCGCGGTTACTTAAGTACCGGAGGAACTTAGCGTTGGACGCCTCCACTGCATGCTCATCGCTACATTTTCAAAGACCAAGGATTGAACCGATACGTTTTGCTAGAATCACCTTGAGTCTGGCGTGCCTTTTGCCTGTGCCCTTATGTCTTTTCCCACAACTCGTCTTCGCCGCCTGCGTCGAACCGAACAACTGCGATGCTTGGTGCGCGAAACTCGTCTGACTCCGGAAGCTTTGGTTCATCCCCTGTTCGTTTGCCCCGGCGAGGGCGTACGCAAAGAAGTGCGATCCATGCCGGGGGTGTTCAATTTTTCCGTCGATGAAGCTGTAAAGGAAGCCATCGAAGCCCACTCTCTTGGCGTACCAGCAGTCGTTCTTTTTGGATTGCCAGAGACGAAAGATGAAGTCGCAACTGGGGCGTGGTCGGATGATGGCATCGTGCAGCAAACCGCGCGCGCCATCAAAATGGGGATGTTTGTTTATGCGAATACATGTCGCACGGGCATTGCGGCGTTGTGCGCTCCAGCGGGCCGCAGTCCTTGGGAGCGGCAGTGGCGCATCCACCGGCAGCTACCGGCGAATACGAGATTGTGAATGATGCAACTCTGGAGTTACTGGCGCGAACTTCGGTTTCCCTAGCGCGAGCCGGAGTCGACATTGTTGCACCTTCCGACATGATGGACGGGCGCGTGGCCGCAATTCGCAAGGCGCTCGACGAAGCTGGTCTGACGAATACTCCGATTCTTTCTTATGCCGCGAAATTCGCCTCGGGGTTCTACGGTCCGTTTCGCGAGGCGGCCGACTCCACTCCCCAATTCGGCGATCGACGCTCTTATCAGATGGATCCCGGAAATCTGCGCGAGGCGTTGCGCGAGATCGAGCTAGATATCGAAGAAGGCGCGGACATTATCATGGTGAAGCCAGCCCTGCCCTATCTGGACGTGATCGCCGCCGCCCGAGAGCGCTTCGATGTGCCGCTCGCCGCATACCAGGTCTCGGGCGAATACGCCATGATTGAAGCCGCCGCCCGAAATGGCTGGATTGATCGCGACCGCGTGATGATCGAATCGCTGCTCGCGATTCGGAGGGCGGGGGCGAGCATTATTCTCACCTACCACGCGAAGGACGCGGCAAGACTGTTGGCATAAGCCACAACGTGCTTCTTATGGAAGTCCCGCGCCAGCAGCCATAGAGAACTGATTCTCGAATCCTCCGCCGCTGTCGTAGAATCAGCTATTTGTGCACCTGTGATCATTCTTGCTAGGAGAGGATTCGCTTGCCTGAAATCTACGACGTCGCCATTATTGGCAGCGGCCCCGCCGGATATACCGCTGCCATCCGCGCCGGTCAGTATGGCTTGAAAACCGCACTGATTGAAAAAGACAACGTGCTGGGCGGGACCTGCCTGCACGTAGGCTGCATCCCGACCAAGGCGCTGCTGTTCAACGCAGAGATTTGGGATCACCTTAAAGATGCGAAAGAATTCGGTATCGATGGCGTGGACTCACGCAAGCTGAACTGGGCGGCGATTCAGGACCGCAAGTCGAAAATCGTGAGCAAGCACGCAAAAGGCCTTGAATTCCTGATGAAGAAAAATAAGGTAGAGACAATTCGCGGATACGGCAAGCTCACAGGTCCGGCGCAGAATGGGGTGGTTTCGGTAGACGTCACAAATGATGGCAAGCTGACTCACATCAAAGCCAGGAATGTAATTCTCTCCACCGGCTCGGAGGCGCGCATGCTTCCCGGCCTTGAGCCAGATGATCGCATTCTCACCAACATCGAAGTTCTTGATCTGAAGGAAATTCCCAAGTCGCTGGTCATCGTCGGCGCTGGAGCTGTGGGCGTGGAGTTCGCTTCGATTTATCGTTCTTTCGGTTGCGAAGTCACGATTCTCGAAATGCTGCCGCGCCTGGTACCGATCGAAGATGAAGAGATCTCAAAAGAGCTGGCTCGCGTTTTCCGCAAACGCGGGATTAACTTTCATACCCACGCCAAAGTCGAGAAGATCGATAAAACGAAATCAGGAATTGCTGTGACGTTCACAGTCGATGGCAAACAACAGAAGATTGACGCCGAAAAGATTTTGATTGCCGTAGGCCGCAAGCCGCGTACTGAAAACATTGGATTGGAAAAAACCAAGATCAAACCCGACCGCGGCTTTATCCAGACCGATAGCTGGATGCAGACCGCTGAGCCGGGCGTTTACGCCATCGGCGACATCGTGCTAGGCACGCCGCAGTTGGCGCACGTGGGCGGTATGGAAGGAATTGTCGCGGTCACGAGGATCGCGGGCAAACACGGAAAGCCGATTAACCCTGAACACATTCCCAATTGCACGTACTGCCATCCCGAAATTGGCAGCGTGGGGCTGACTCAAACCAAAGCAGAAGAAGCTGGGTACAACGTGAAGATCGGCAAATTTCCGTTCACCGCGAATTCACGCGCCTCGATTGTTGGAGCACACGAAGGTTTCATCAAGATCATTTCCGACGCCGATTACGGCGAGATTTTGGGCGTCCACATTATCGGCCCGCAAGCAACGGAACTGATTGCCGAAGCCGTCGCCGCAATGGAAGCCGAGGCCACAGTCGAAGATTTGACGTGGACGATCCACGCTCATCCCACGCTGGCCGAAGCCATGCTGGATGCGGCGAACAGCGTTTATGGAATGGCGATCAATGCCTAATCGGAGCCAACGATTTACGAGGATGAACACGGATTCTTCAACTTGATCCTCTGTGCTCTCTGTGTCCTCTGTGGTCAAATAGTCGTTGAGCCGGTGTTTCCAAGCGACTCGTAAAGAAGTTTGATCTCGGTCATCCAATTCGAAACAGTTGACTACGCCACTGGTTTGCGGCTCCAGCAGCGCCTGGTCGAACTGCGCAAGGAAAGCCGGATTGGCGATGTTCTCTTGCTGCTTGAGCACACACCAGTCATCACCCTGGGCCGCAATGCAAAGGCAAAGAACATTCTTGCCTCGTCAGAGCTGCTTGCCCAACGCGGTGTTGAAGTCTTCGAATGCGATCGCGGTGGCGATGTGACATTCCACGGTCCCGGCCAGATCGTCGGGTATCCGATTTTCGATCTTCGCGGTTTCATTTCACCGGAAGGCAAACGCAAAACACTCGGAGCGATTGAATATGTGCGCCACTTGGAAGACGTGCTGATCCGCACCTGCGCCGATTTCGGGATCTCAGCTCACCGGATTCCCGGCTTCACAGGAGTGTGGACCATTCCAGTCCGCGTAGGCACAGCCGCCCTCGACTGTGCGGTCGAGCAAAGCTCGACAGGAGCTTCAGCCCCTACCACCGACGAGGTAGGGACGGGCGTCCTCGCCCGTCCAGGCCGAGCGAAGCTCGGCGGCGCGGAATCCAAAATT
Organism: Acidobacteriota bacterium; assembly: GCA_003225455.1. Taxonomy (GTDB): domain Bacteria; phylum Acidobacteriota; class Terriglobia; order Terriglobales; family Acidobacteriaceae; genus QIAB01. Next base: position 8,009 of record QIAB01000030.1, on the reverse strand, counting down.
GCTGCCATTGGTGTGCACATTTCCCGCGCTGTCACGTCCCATGGCTTCGCCCTGAACGTAAGCACTGATCTCGGCTACTTCGACCTGATTGTCCCCTGCGGGATCGAATCAAAGCCGGTGACCTCGATGGAGAGGGAACTAGGGAAACAAATTGCGCTGCAGGATGTCGCGCATTCACTCGCCCGCAACTTCGGCGCGGTGTTCGACAGCCAAATCCTCTTCCTGGAGAACCTGGATGCGCTGCTCGGGGAAAAGCTCGGCGTTCCAATGAAGCCGCCCTCCGAATTGCGTGAATTGCATAAGGAGGACAAAATCTTCTGGGCGTAAGCGTGTGCGGTGCGGACGCCCTCGCCGCGCTGTCTTCGTTTAAGATCAATTTCTTCGGCAGGAATCTCCGAATGGCCAACCGGAAACATAAGGGGACATCGCAGAAATCAGTGGCAAACAGCAACCGCTCGTCTTTAAAAGCTCAATTTTCAGAACACCGCGCCTACACAATCCTAGATCTGCGTCTCGACAAACCATCCTTCACCATCCGTCAGACCCGCAAAGGCGACGAGGTCCGCTACGAAGTGGAAGGCAATCTGAACTCTGCCGTCGCGCCCATCCGGCAGTCGAAATATCTCAGCAAGCAGCAGCACATCGAAATCTACCGGTGGATGCTGCTGAACCGCAAGATGGAGACGGCGCTCGAAAATCTCTACAAACAAGGCAAGGTCGTCGGAGGTGTTTATTTCGGACTTGGCCAGGAAGCCTGCTCGTGCGCTTCCGCTTACGCTCTGAAAAAAGATGAATGGCTCGGGCCTTTAATCCGCAACCAGGGGTCGCTGCTGGTTCGCGGATTTTCGCCCCGCGACATCATGATGCAGTACATGGCTAAGGCGGGCTCGCCCACGAAGGGTCGCGATGCTTCTTCTCACTTCGGAGACATTTACGAACGCAACGTGGTCGCGCCCATCTCCACGCTTGGTGATCTCATTCCCGTACTCGCAGGCGTTGCGCTCGGGGCGCGCCTCCAGGGACGCCACATAGCCGTCATGACATACATCGGCGACGGCGGCCAATCCACTGGCGTGACCTACGAGGGCATCAACTTCGCGGCCGTGCAGAATCTTGGCCTGGTGCTCTTCGTCGAAAATAACCTCTGGGGATACTCCACGCCCGCCGATATGCAGTTTCGAGTGAAAGACCTCGCCGAGCGCGCCATCGCCTATGGGATTCCGGGCGTGATCGTAGACGGCACGGACGCCTGTCAGGTTTACGACGCCGCCCACGAAGCCTGCGAGCGCGCCCGTCACGACGAAGGCCCCACACTGATCGAAGCCAAAATGATGCGCATGAAAGGCCACGCCATTCATGACGCCGCTGATTACGTTCCCAAGCCGCTGTTCGAGTATTGGCGCAAGCGCGATCCAATTACTCGTTTCGAAAATTATCTGGTCAGCGTCAAAAAGTGGCTGACACGCGAAGACAACGAAAAGCTGATCGCGGACGTAGACCGCGAACTGAACGCCGATCGAGACTTTGCGATGGCCTCGCCAATGCCGTCACCCGAATCTGCCGCAGGCGGCGTGTACTGCGATGGCTGTCACGAGGTCAAACCGAAATACGGGATGGCCGCAGACACAAAGCCACGTCGACCAAGAGCAGAACCGGCGGTGCATTCAAGGTGACGGGCTTCACAACAATGACCTGGTATACTGGTTAAGGGTGGAATGCGCTCGTAGTCTGCCCGCGAGCGCGCTTCGGATGAGCGGAAACCGCTTGGTTTGATGAAATTCTGACAGTCGTTGCATCTAATTGCTAAAAGTCCATGTTTGAAAGACTCGACCAAATCGAAGCCCGCTATGAGGAACTGACGCAGGCCCTTGCTTCGCGCGAGGTAATCAGCGATTCCTCGAAATACCAGAAGGCTGCCAGGGCGCACAGCGAGATCACGCCAATTGTGGAGAAGTATCGTGAGTACAAGGATCTGAAGAAGGGCATCGCCGAGAGTAAAGCGGTGCTGGCGGATGAAAAAGATTCCGAAATGCGGGCGTATGCGCAGGAAGAACTGGAAAAACTCGAGGCCCGGGTCGCCGCAGTTGAGGCGGACCTCAAAGTTCTGCTCCTGCCTAAAGATCCCAACGACGAGAAAGATGTCATCCTTGAGATCCGCGCGGGAACGGGCGGAGACGAAGCCACATTGTTTGCGGCGGAAATGTTCCGCATGTACACGCGATATGCCGAAACCCAGCGCTGGAAAGTGGAAGTACTCTCAACTTCTGAATCTGGCGTCGGCGGGTTGAAAGAAGTTATCGCAATTATCGAAGGCCAGCGTGTCTATTCACGGCTGAAGTATGAAAGTGGCGTGCATCGTGTGCAGCGGGTGCCGCAAACCGAGCAGCAAGGACGCGTTCACACGTCCGCTGTCACGGTCGCCGTTTTGCCGGAAGCCGAAGACGTGGATATCAAGATTGATCCCAAAGATCTGCGCATCGATACGTTCTGCTCCTCCGGTCCCGGCGGCCAGTCTGTTAACACGACCTATTCCGCAGTTCGCATCACGCATATTCCGACCAACACGGTCGTGAGCTGCCAGGATGAGAAATCGCAGATCAAAAACCGCGAGAAAGCCATGCGCGTGCTGCGCTCGCGGCTGTACGAAGTCGAAATGCAGAAGCAGCAAGAGGCGCTGGCAAAAGAGCGTAAAGCCATGGTGGGTACAGGCGACCGTAGCGAAAAAATTCGGACCTACAATTTTCCGCAAAATCGCGTCACCGATCACCGCATCGGCCTGACGATCCATCAACTGCAAGATGTCATGGACGGCAAGCTCCAACCGATCGTCGAGGCTCTGGTAACCCACTACCAAGCAGAGCGCCTGAAGGGCGAAACCGGACCTGTAATGTAAAAGTGACTGAACACGTGGGGACAGCCGCCCCCGGCTGTCCAGGGGAGGCGAGGCCTCGCCGGCAATTGAATCCATGGTGAAATACGCAACTGTACAACTTCGCGGCGCGCTTGCATCCGCGATCATTCGTCTTACCGCAGCCCGTGTCCCCTCTCCGCGCATGAATGCCGAACTTCTTCTGCGATTCACAATGGACGTTGATCGCGCTTACCTCTACGCCCACCCTGAGCGCGAACTCACAACAGATGAACAGGCGCGCTACGACCAAGCCCTCGCCGAGCGTGCTCGAGGCGTTCCGGCGCAATACATTACTGGACATCAGGAATTCTGGGGCATTGATTTCATCGTGAATCCGGCCGTGCTCATTCCGCGCCCGGAGACCGAGCACGTGATCGAAACCCTGTTTGCTCGTGTGGGGCGGGCGCCCTCGCCCGCCATTCTTCGCATTGTTGACGTCGGCACCGGCTCGGGCTGCATTGCTCTTGCGCTCGCCAAAGAATTACCTAGAGCCGAAATTCACGCCACCGATATTTCTTGCGCCGCACTCGAAGTTGCACGCGCAAATGCTGCACGGTATCAGTTTGAAAATCGAATTCATTTCCACGAGACCGATCTGCTGCATGGTTTCGAACCTGCCAGCTTTGATTTCGTGGTCTCAAACCCTCCTTACGTTGGCGAATCGGAGCAAGACCAGGTTCAGCTCGAAGTCCGCAAATTCGAGCCGCGCACGGCAGTCTTCGCCGGGCCAACTGGCCTCGAAGTGATCGAACGCCTCATTCCGCAAGTTCAGTCCGCGCTCAAGCCAAGCGGGTGGCTAATAATGGAGATCAGCGGAACGATTGCAGAAGGCGTAAAAAATCTGCTGTCGTCATGGGACGAGGTTCAGATCACGAAAGACCTGCAAGGCATACCGCGTGTAGCGTCCGCCCAAAAACGCTAAATTCGTAAGAACAGCCGCCGCCGTTGTCCACCTGAGTTCACGTGGGGACGGAAGCCCCATGGCGCACCTGAGCTCACGTGGGGACGGCCGCCCTCGGCCGTCCAGGCCGAGCGAAGCTCGGCGATTCAAAAACCCATTGGGAGCGGCCGAGTAATACCCTCCCATTCATGCACGGGCGAGACGCCCGCGCCTACATCGCAGACTGTAGCTCGGCCGGGCGCATGTTCCCTTAGATACGAGACTGGTCTAAACTATTGGCGCTTTAGTGGACAGTCCGCGTCCGTGCGCAAATATCTCTTCGTCCTAGTACTCGGCGCAATCGTTCCCGCTGCTGCCCAGACCGCAGTGGAGGGATTTGTCCGCGATGGCTCCGGCCACGTCGTGTCGGGTGCCTCAATCACTTTGCGACACCCCGAAGGACCCGTTACCCGGCTCACCACAACTGACGCGAACGGGAAGTTCCACTTCGCCGCAATCGATGCTGGGGCTTACAGCTTGAAGATTGAGGGTCAAGGTTTTTATCCTTCGAGCTACGACTTTGTACTGCGCCCTCGCCAGCCTTTCGCGCTCACGCTGGAGCTGCAAGAGAAGGGTTCGGTGCAAGAGACAATCGAAGTAAACGCTGGGTATCTGACGATCGATCCGGAAAAGACCGGCAGCTCCTATACGTTCACGCACCAGGATCTGGAGAAGCTCCCCGAGCCGCTCGCCGACTCGACCAACGATCTGGTCACGAACCTCATGCCGGGCGCGAGCGACAGTCACGATAATTTTCTCGCTGTGCGAGGCACCGAATTCTCGCTGCATGAATTCATCAACGGTGTTTCATTCCTCGATAACACTCAGCCGCAGTTCAGCCCTGGCGCCAGTCCGCAGATTTTCGAAACCGTAGACCTCATGACCGGCGGTTTTCCGCCCGAATATGGCAACCGTTTCGGCGGGGTGCTCGACATCAGCACGCGTTCCGGTGCTGATTTGGGCGGCCACGGCGACATAAATTTCCGCGGCGCCACGTTGGAGAATTACGATCTCAATGCCGATTACGGGGGTCGCTACCGCGGCCTCGGTTATTACTTTTTTGTCGATGGGTTCACTTCAGGCCGGTTCCTTGATCCGCCCGAACCAAAAGAACTTTACGATTTTGGAAAAGGCTCGCGAGCAGCCGCGCAATTCGACTGGCACACAGGGACGAAAGACACCTTTAAGCTGTTGCTGCTGGGCGGTGGCGACAATTTTCAGCAACCAAATATCACCGAGGATCAGGAAGTTGGACGTGATGCGCAACGCCATCTGCGGCAGCAGACGGCCATTGTCACGTGGTTGCACACGTTCTCGCCCGAGACGCTGATCTCTACGTCTTTATATGAGCGCACCGGTTCAGATCGCGTGCTGCCCACGACTGACCCAATCACGCCGTTTTCCACGGCCTCTCGCTCGCCGCTCACTTTAGGAGTCAAAAGTGACGTTTCGCATTATTGGCATGGGCACTTTTTTAAAGGCGGCATCGATCTCGTTCGGCTCCGCGAAAACGAGAGCTTCTTTTTTGACAGCCGTGGCGACCCGGATGTCTTTCCTGCCTTTCGTGGAGGCTTGCTTGGCGGACAGACGAGCGCTTACGTCCAGGATCACTTCTCGGCAGTCCGCAATCTGACGCTCGATCTTGGCGTTCGCTATGATTATTTCGACCTGGTCGACACCGGCGTGCAAACCAGTCCGCGTATCGGGTTGGCGTATCACTTCAATCAGACGAAGTCCGTATTGCATGCCGCCTACAACCGCTACTTCTCTCCACCGCCAATCGAATACTCGTTGCTCGCCAGCTTTATCGGACATAACGCGGTTGATCCAAGTCAGCGCGTCGGCAACGTCCGTCCTTACACTCAGAATTACTACGAAGTAGGGTGGGCGCAGGAACCTCATCCTCGAATCAGCCTGGAGTTCACCGCATACCTGCACACCGGGCACAACAGCTTCGAGAATCACGAGATCAGCATTTCGCGGATTTTTGTGCCGATTAACTTTCACGCGGCAAGGTCAGAAGGCGCCGAACTGGTGTTGAACATGCGGCAGCTTGAAAGCGTTGGCATCAGCGGCCGATTCCAATATGCGCTTTCAAAGACCTACTTCTACGGTCCGATCACCGGGGGATTCGCTGGAGACGAGCCGCTGGTCGCGGGCGAGCGCATTATTCCAGCGTTCGACCAGACTCACACCGGCACGGCGCAAATTTTCTACCACAACCGCTGGCGCGGATTCTGGACCGGCACGGCGATGCGCTACGGTAGCGGCACGATCATCGAGCATGGCGCACGTCTCCCGCAGCACTTCACGAGCGACCTGGCAACAGGAATCAATCTATGGAGTGCCGAGCCGCGCCGGCTTGATCTGGAATTCGATGTGACCAATGTTTCAAACAGCGTCTATCAGATTGCTAAAGAAAGTGAAGAGATTCCTATCCAGTACGCTCCCTCGCGCACGATTGGCGGCAGCTTGAAATTTCATTTCTAATGTTCGATGGAGGACGGGCGTCCTCGCCCGTCCGCACCGCTCGAATGCTAATCTACTAACTGATATCAGCCATGATGAACAAAATGATCGTCGCTAACCTCGTCCATCGGCCCATCCGGTCGCTGATCAGTATCGTCGCCATCGCGCTCGAGGTCACGTTGATCCTGCTTATCGTGGGCCTTTGCTATGGCATGCTGAACGACTCTAAGAACCGCACTGCCGGAATCGGCGCTGACGTAATCGTGCAGCCGCCTGGTTCTACTTTTCTCGCCGGCATCAGTGGTGCTCCCGTTTCAATCAAAATTGCTAATCTCCTGGCCAAGGTTCCGCACGTGACCGCGGTCAGCCCGGTGATCTGGCAGGTCATCGCGGGAGGCGCCCTCGAGGTCATCGACGGAATCGATCTAAAGAGCTTTGAAGCTCTAGGTGGTCCATTTCAATTCGTCAAGGGAGGCCCGTTCCAAGGCCCGGATGACATCATCATTGACGACTACATCGCCCGCCAGCGCCATTACAAAGTCGGCGACAAAATGGAACTGCTGAACCACGATTTCCGCGTGTGCGGTATTGTCGAGGCTGGCCGCGGCGCGCGGAAATTCGTTCCCATCACTACACTGCAAGACCTGATCGGAGCTAAAGACAAAGCATCCATCTTTTATCTGAAGCTCGACGATCCCAAAAATGCCGATGAAGTGGTCAAATCCGTAAAGAGCATCCCTGGGATGGAAAAATATTCGGTGCTGTCAACCGCTGATTACATCAGCATGATGACTCCCAGCCATCTTCCAGGTTTCAACGCCTTCATTGGCGTCGTCATAGGAGTCAGTGTGGTGATCGGCTTCATCGTCATCTTCCAGGCGATGTACACCGCCGTTATGGAGCGCACCCGCGAAATTGGCATTCTGAAATCCATGGGGGCGTCAAAGTTTTACGTTGTGAATGTGATCCTGCGAGAAACGATCCTGCTTGCCATTGCCGGGATTGTACTCGGAATGCTTTGCAGTACGGCTGGGCGCCTGGCCATTCGACACAAGCTGCCGCTGTTGACGGTTGTGATTACCAACGACTGGCTAATTCGTGCCACCATCATCGCCATCGTGGGAGCCATCGCAGGAGCGCTCTACCCAGCCTTCAAGGCGGCGCAGAAAGATCCGATTGACGCATTGGCGTATGAGTAGCGCGTTCCGCACTTAGCATTTAGCATTTTGGCGTTCAGCGAAAATGAAGCAAGAGTTCAGTTTTGCTTGCATCCTCTGGAGAGGCAAATACTGCGTGCCAAAGTGCTAAGTGGTGACGTAACGTTGATTGTGTAAAAGCGAGAGGGTGTAAGTTGGCTTTTTGCCTGACGAGCGAAAGCCATTCCGAAAGGAGACCTACACCCTATGGCGAAGATAATCCCGATCACGGAGCATTTCCAACATTTTGTCGCGGAACTGAAAGAGAGTTTTTGGGGAGACCTGCAGGGCGCGGTGCAGCGGGAGGCCAAGAAATTGTTCGAGTTGCAGAGCGAGCGGCAACGCGACCGCTACATGGTGAGTGGGCGCTATGGCCGGTCGGCGGCGCGGAAGGATCATCGCAACGGATATTACCTGCGGGATTTTGTCACCCGCTTCGGGACGCTGCGCTTGCGGATTGCGCGCAGCCGCAAGCGTGGGTTTCTGCCCGAGG
>QIAB01000029.1 GCA_003225455.1 Acidobacteriota bacterium | reverse complement strand
GCAACTGTTAGCCTTCCTGCGCAGCTCGGGCGAGAGCCAGAGCGCTTGGGAAGGATTGCTCGGGGATCTGTATCGCCGCGGACTGCGGGGAGAGAACTTGCTGCTGATCGTCACCGATGGTTGCGCCGGACTGGCGGCGGCCATCCCGACGATCTACCCGCGGGTGCTGCATCAGCGCTGCTGGGTGCACAAGATGCGCAATATCTTAGAGCACGTGCGCAAGCGTGACTATGATGCGGTAAATCCGCGTTTGCGGAACAGCTTTCAAGTCTCACCTTAAATTTTTTAAATTCGGGGTTGTCGGCGAAGCTTCTTCGTGCTAGAACGACTAGGAGACTGAGGGCGTTTCCAGAAGAGATGCAACTGTGGGAAGCGCCAACCTGAATTTCAATGAGCGCGCGCAATCGAGCCACCGCCAGATCGTCCAGAACCGCGGACGTTCTGATCCCGGAGAAGCTCTATTTTCGCATCGGGGAAGTGGCTCGTCTCTGTCATCTTCCCGCTTACGTGCTGCGTTTTTGGGAAACTGAGTTTCCCCAGCTCAAGCCTGTAAAGAGCAGCACCGGACAGCGGATGTATCGCCGCAAGGATGTTGAGAATGTTCTGCGGATTAAGCAACTTCTCTATGAGGAAGGGTTCACCATCCCCGGCGCTCGTCAGTTCTTGAAGTCTGAGGGCAAAGGCGATAAGAAGCAGTCGCCACTTCCGTTCCCCGCACGATCTGCTTCTGATTTGAAGTATGTGCGCCAGGGCCTGCGCGAGATACTTACCATGCTTTCAGCAAGGCACTGAAACGCCCCCATTTGGCACGTGGCATTTAGGGCCGCAGGCCCTGAGCCGAGAAGCACATTCAACACCTGCATTCCAGCGCTGCCTGCAGCTAACGCTCCTTCGTAACATCCTGCTGACCATTTTTTGGTTGACCCCTGACCATTCTCACGGCAGACTGCGTAGAGCAGGCCTCCCGGCCTGGACTTTCCTCGCGTTGGAGCTTTGGATGAAGGACATGAGCATTCCTCTCATCGCACAATTGTGTCTGGCTTTCGGCATGGCGGGTCTCTTTTGGCCGGAAAAGTTTCTCGCGGTCTTCGACGTGCTCATGTTCCCCTGGCCTTCCGGCTACCGCACGGTGCGCGCCAACAGCATCGCAGCTATCATTCTGGCTGTGCTGCTTTTTCTGGCGATATGGGCGCGGCCGCACTGATGCAAATCACTCGCTCGCAAACGCTGATTGCCGATAGCTAGCGCCCGCGCTTGAAGAATTGCACTGCGCGCTCGTGCTTTTCCGCGGCTTCGCGCGTCTTGAACGTCCCCAGATTGCGGCGCCGCCCAGTCTTGGGGTTCTTCTTTCGGGAATAAAGGCGGTACTGCCCTGATTTCATTCTGCGAATCATTGTCTTTTAATACTGTCATTTGGATGATCGGGCCTGAATTGCTGTAGCCTCTTTTCGCGCGGCAAGCGGATTCTCCTTTCGATCTAGAGCCACTTTTTCCGCATACTACTTAGATGTCTGTATTGCGCCACCAAATATTGCCATCTCTACTAGAGTATTGTTCTCTGAAAGGAGGGACCGCAGATGAACATCCTGGTGCTGGCGTTAGCATTGGCGCTGATGCCCGCTGGCGGGCAAGCGCAGGGTGGTATACAGGCTCCCGGAGACAAAGCAGCGAACACTCAGAACCAGCCGCTCAGTCAGCGCGGCATCGAACGAATTGTGGAAGAAGTCCACCATCAACTGGTGTTGCTCCCGTATTACGGAGTTTTCGACAATCTTGCGTACAAGGTTTCCCCGGACGGCACCGTAACATTGCTGGGCCAGGTCGCGAGGCCTACGCTGAAGTCGGACGCCGAGCGGGTAGTGAAAAAGATAGAAGGCGTGGAACGGGTAGACAATCAGATTCAGGTGCTGCCGACCTCGCCATTTGACGACCAGATTCGGCGAGCGACCTATCGGGCCATCTACGGCAATGAAGTCTTGAGTCAATACGCGCTGCGCGCCGTGCCCCCCATTCACATTATTGTGAATAACGGACACGTTACGCTGGAAGGTGTTGTGGCCCGGCAAATGGATAAGCAAATCGCCGAGATGCAGGCCAAGAGCGTACCAAACGTTTTTTCAGTCACAAACAATCTCAGGGTAGAAGAAGAGAGCAAATAGCAAGATGCTCCGTAGCCCCATTGACGAATGCAGAACGGGTGTGGCTTGATCGTCGGCAAGCGCAGCCCGCCCGTTTTTTTCTTCTTGCTGCTGGGAATCGTCCTCTTCTTTTTGATCTATGCTGGAGTGCGACGGAGCCAACAGGCTCCGCCGCCCCAAGCGCCGCTACACCAAGATAAGTGACCACCCTTTCGCCAACGTTGCCGCTTCATGGCGTAGACGCGCAGGCGTGGTACGTATCCGAATACTCCAACTGTATTTCGTAGTTGTGGCCGTTGAGTGGGAAGACTGCAACCGCCCCAACGCACACGTCGCCGATCTCTTCGAAAGATGTGTTGGTAGCGCGGAAGCCAGTATTGATATCGGGATCGGTGATAGTTTCGAACAGTTCGTGAGAAAGGCTGTTGTTGGTGGAGTCTGCCAGTTGTCCATTGGGAGGAGTTGGACTCCCGGGGATCTGGCACCCCAGCACGTTTTGAAAGGGTTCGACTGTGTAATACACGTTCCCGATATCGCTGAAGTGCACGGTGAAATGATAAGCACAAAAGACAAACGTGGAAAAATTGTCCGGCGAGTAGCAAGGCCCCTCATCGAGGCAAGTGTCGACCTTATTAGGCAGGAACACATGATAGATGTGTCCAAGGCCAGCGCCGTTTGTCTTAGCTGCCGCATGAACGATGGTCAGAATGTCGTTTTCGCTCAGTGTGGGCACGCCCGAGGTGCCGGCAAAAATCGGCTGCGTAACCGTGACAGCGGTGCCTAACGTGTAGCGGCTGTTTGCGCTTGAGCCGATGTACTGGTCGAGCAGGTGAATGAAAGTGCTGTTTCCAAGATTAGTGAGAAACGTGCTGGGATTGCCCCAGCAACTTCCTCCGGAAGCGCAGTCCACAAAGATGGGGTGTGATTTAGCCGTTAGCACCGTCGCGCCAGTCGAAACTACCTTAAATAGGTCTTGCGGGTAGAACGCCGGCTGTGGAGGCACCGGCACGGTGGTGGCAAGCGTCAAACGGGCTTTGGCTCTTTGCGTAAAATTAGCATTGGGAAAATCCTGCGCAGCAGTTCGCGCTGCCGCAGTTTTTGCCAGCTGCAGGTGGTAGCGAATATTCGAGGTGTAAATGGTCGCCGCTAGGCGGTCTTCCGCGTTCACTTGCAGTTGAACTGTGGACTCCTGCTGGGCGCGGACTTTGACTGTAGCCAAACACAAGAAAGTTGTGCCTGCAATCAAAATCCGACCAATGCGGCGCTTTGTGCCTTCTCTGAATATCTTCATCAGGGTCGTCTCCTCTGTGGTCCGTGCTTTCGTAGGCGGATTAGGCCTAACGAGGCTGTTGGTTAGTTTTCGCTTGGCGGTGCAACTGGCCTGGCGGTGGTTCATCAGATGTATGGGGGAAAGAAGGAATCGGAAACCATCCGCTTCCGAGGGAAGAGACTTTATATCAATTGCAAAGACTGTCAAGTGAAAAGGTTGTCAATTTATGTGCGCGATCTTGCTCTCACCCAGCGAGCCGTGGTCTTTGCCTTCATCAATCAGGTGAATGGAAACGCGCTCGGCGGCTTGAGGTACTTCCAGTTCCTCGTGCAGTTCAACCGCTCTCGCCGGATCAACCGATTGCAGCGGTATGGTTTGAAGCTGCACACCATGAACATCATAGAGATGCGCAACCAGCTTGCCTGGATAGAACACCCCGAACCAGCCGGAAATCCGGAGGCCCTTCATCGTCGAATGTGCCGCGAGAGGGTGCTCGATTATTCCGGTGTCAGTCACGCCTTTTAGATCTTTTCCGGCTCGCGTCGGAAACCACTGCGTATCCATTGCGTAGCTTTCGCCCGGTGTTAAGCGAATCATCGGACTGTTGATCTCCGCTTCCATGTAGTAAGGAGATTCTTCGCGCGTCGAGGAGCGGATTGCGGGGAGATCATGATTATCCAGCTCTAACGCAGCGCCGTTCTTGTAGAAGATTACGGAAGCTTTTCCGGGATAATCAGCGCCGGAAAAATACTGAAAGCGCTCGATCATGGCGTAGTGGGTGGAATTGTCCGTAACGGCGAGCCAGCCGGCGGTGGAATCGAGCCACACTTCGTTTTCCAGATATTGCCAGTGCAGGGTGAACAGACCGCCGTCGACGGCAAACGACGGATCGTCCGCCAGACCTGCGCGCACCTGATATCCGTTGAAATAGGCGCTCTGCGGATTCACAGGAGTAAACGCCCAAAAGTCACGATTGAATCCGCCGCCGGATGCGGCGGTGTCATATTGTGTTACGGACTGCACTGACCAGCGAATCGGACGGGAAGAGGCATTCTTCATGACTGCGTGAAAAGAAATTTGCGGAGAATCGCCACTGATGCTGATTTCACGCGAATATTGCAGACCCGTAACTGGATCAGCGGGTCCGTCGAGACGAACGGCGCAGATGTTGTCTTGGGAAAGGATTTTGAGCTGATATTCACCGTCATCCAACACATCCGATGCCGGCCCAGCCCAGTGCTGCTCGTCTTGGCGACCTTCCGGAAGCGGCCAAATCTTGTCGCCGCCGTAGTTGAACCACTTGCCATTGTTCTTGTTGGAGGGCGGAAAATATTTCCCCTTATATTGCGGATTCACAAACAGATAAGAATGACCGGCAAACGTGACCTGCATGAGACGCCCGCCAAGCTGCGGCACAATCGCCAGCCGCACCCAATCGTTCGAGAGTTCTTCCGCTTTCCATCCTTCGAAATTTGTGGGGCGAACCTGGCACTGATGATGTGTTGCCGCGAACGCGCAGCAGCAACAGTTAAGAATCAGGGCAATGAATCTCATCCGGTCGCCCCCTCGATTGTCTTTAATTAAAGGCTGAAGCAATGACTGCGGCTTTCCCCTCGTCACTCAGTTTCTTGCCTGGCGTCTTCTTCCATTGCTTGGAATTCGGTTGTTTGTCGCTGGTAAAGTCTATTGAAGTCGGCCAGCGCGCGCTCTGACTTCTCTGTTTCTCCGAGACTGGCATAGACGCGAACCAGCTGGTAATACGCTGCGCTGAGAGATGGGTCGTGTTCCACAGCCTGGCTGAGCTCATCGGATGCCTGTTTGAATTGCTTGCTGGATGCGAGGAGTTTTCCAAATTCGTAGTGCGACAACGCATAATCTGGCTTGATTTGGATCGCCTTCCTGAATGAATCTTCAGCTTTGCCGGATTCGTTCTTGCGCGCGAGGAGAATGCCAAGATGGCAGTGCAAGCGGGCGTTGTTCGGCTGTAGAGCAATTGCCCGATGGAGGCACTCCTCAGCCTCCTGGATCTTTCCGCGATTGGCCAATGCTATGGCCTCGAGGAATAGCGCTCTTGCAGAATTCGGATTGAGTTCGACTGCGCGCCCAAGACTTTGGGCCGCCTCGTCATACAGCCGTTTGAAGTAATAACTCACGCCGGCAAGGTAGTAGGGTTCATCCCAGTTTGGCGCCAAGGTAGTTGCTTTCTTAGCCATCTCAAGCGCTGCATCCTGCTGCCCCGCCCGTTGCAGGAGGCGAGTGCGCAGGCTCAAGATTTGAGGATTATCAGGTGCCATAGTCAGCGCCTGTTCCGATTCCTTGTCTGCCTCGGGAAAGCGGTGAGACAGGTAGTATGCGCTCGCACGCAAATAGTGATCTTCGGGTGTTTTCGCTTCTCTGATTGTGCTTAATACTTCTTCCGGCTGGCTGGATTGCAGGTAGGCTGCCGCCAGTTGGCCACGGATCTCCGCGTCCTCAGGACGAATCAGACTAGCTTTGCGCAGGTAAACTGCTGCTTCCTTGGGCTGAGCATTCTTAAGAAACAGTTGGCCAATCGCCGCGTTCCATTGGAAATCCGATCCCAAAACTTGCGCTGCATTCTCAGCATCCGCCCTTGCTTGTGAAACTCGCCCCGCCTCGATTTCCGCGCGGACGATATTAAAATCGACATCCGGCCGCGGCTTCAGTGTTCTTGCACGACGTAAGTGCACCAGCGCCGCAGAAGGGTCCCTAAGCTCCAGAAGCACGATGCCGAGGTCATAAGCGGCGTCAGCTTGCCGTGCATCCAAGCTCACGGCTTGCTCAAGTTCCGGGCGCGCGTCCTGAAAATCATGTTCCCGCAAGTAGGCCAAAGCCAGATTGTAATGACCTGTGTAGGAACGAGGCTGCAGCTTAAGCGCTCGTTTGTAATGTTCGATTGATTTTGCAGTCTCGCCGCCCTGAAACTCGGTGAGTCCCAGCAGAAGGTAAGCTTGAGCGAAATTCGGGTCAGCCCGAATGGCTTGGTTAAGTTTCTTAAGGGCAGTGGTCGAATCCCCTGCTGCCAATGCTTTCTGAGCGCTTGCAAAGTAAGAGCGTGCCGCTGCGGGATTCGATGTTGGCTGTTGTGCGTTTGCCGAACAAATTGCCACCTGCAAGAAGATGAATGCAATCGCAAGCAGCTGAAGTGCGCTGTGAACTGGGGTCGACCGGATATCAAGCGACAGCCGGAGACATTTTTCAGCCTGTGAAAACCATTCCCACTCACAACCGCGCTTCATCATTCGCAGATTATTACATTTAGAAATTTTCAACGAGATTTTCTTGACTTCATCTGCGGTTCTATGGAGTATGTGTGTCAACTCGGGGTCGAACTCATTGGCTTCTCCAAAAACCCCCCGCCGGAGGTGGTTTGTGAGCTGCCCATCCTATAAAAGTCTGGTTTGCCTTTCCGCCCTTCTCCTTGGCGGCCAACTTCTTCGTGCGGAAGTCACGGCTGGAGTCCTGGGTACAGTGGTTGACCCAAGCGGCGCCGCCGTGGCCAATGCGACAGTGATTCTCAAGAGTGGGGAAACCGGACTGCTGCGCCGCGCGAAGACCAACGAATCGGGCGATTATGAGTTTTTGGCTGTCCCGGTCGGAGAAAGGTATAGCGTCCAAGTCGAGGCAAAAGGGTTCGAAAAGTCTGTCCAGAGCGGAATCAAGCTGCTGGTGAATCAGAAGTACAAGGCTGACTTCAAGTTGGTGGTCGGCGCTGTGACCCAGATTATCGAAGTCACTGGCTCTGCCACGCAAGTGGATACCAGCAGTACGCAACTTGGCGACGTCATCGAAGACAAGAAAATGACCACCTTGCCGCTGAACGGCCGCAGCTACATCGATTTATTGGGTTTGCAGGCAGGCGTCGTTCCGATTTCGTCGGAAGGTGCGATCAGCGACCGGGATGTGTCGGGCAACTTGAAAGGTGGTCAGGTATCCGTCAATGGGCAGCGAGAGTCTGCCAATTCGTTCCTCGTGAACGGCGGTGACGTCGAAGAGAGCGTCGACAATGGAGCATCCATCATTCCCACACTCGACTCCATTCAAGAATTCCGACTATTGACCAATTCGTTCAATGCTGAGTACGGCCGTTTTTCGGGTGCCATTGTGAACGTGTTGACGAAAAGCGGAACCAACGAAATTCACGGCTCGGTTTACGAGTTCCTGCGCAACGAGAAGCTCGATGCGCGAAGCTACTTCGATCAGGAAAGAGGCGACTTCAAACGCAACCAGTTCGGAGGCACGATTGGCGCTCCGGTTGTGAAGAATAAGCTCTTCTTCTTTGGCGATTACCAGGGTACCCGCGAGGTGCGTGGAGTTTCGTCCGGCCTGATCAATGTACCTTCTCTACTTGAAAGGACTGGAAACTTCTCCGAGTTGCCCGATGACTTCACCGGCTCGGTTGCTGGTAGCGATGATCCGGCTCTCGGCAATTTTCCGAGCGTCTTGAGCCAACGGCTGGGATATACGGTGAAATCCGGTGAATCGTATTGGTTTGCCGGATGTAACACAACTGACCCGACGACCGGCTGTGTTTTTCCGGGTGCCAGCGGTCCGGTAATCCCCCAATCCGCATGGTCTCCCGTTGCTCTGGCCACACTAAAGTTCATTCCCACACCGAATGTGGGTTCCGGGTCATTTTCCACCACCGCCGAGAAGCTCAATCTGCGAGACGAAAAATTCGGACTCCGGCTTGACCTGAATACCGCGCATCTCGGCAACTGGTCGGGCTACTACCATTTCGATGATGCCAATTTCTTGAATCCCTTTCACGAGTTCGATGCCAGCAAAGTGCCGGGGTTCTCGACAGTCACGCTTTCACGCGGGCAACAAATCCAGGTAAGCAACACAGCGATCATCAACCCGAATACGGTCAACGAAGTACGCCTTAATTACACCCGCTTGGCGTTCTTGAAAGACAAGCCAGTGGGCGGCCTTGGCAATATTGAAGACTTCGGATTTCAGCGTGGCGGCCTGGGCGTTCTACCGACGAATGCTAAGTATGAAGGCCTTGCCACCATCAGCCTTGCCAATACCGGGCTGGAGATTGGTCTCCCAGACGGTACCACTGGACAGTACAACAACACCTACCAGATTACCGATAACTTCTCGAAGGTGGTAGGAAAGCATACGCTGAAGTTTGGCGGTGACATTCGTTATATCCAGGTAAACGAACGCAATACCTATACTTCGAACGGCTGGTTCGAATTTGATGGAGGCGAAACCGGAAACGATTTCGCTGATTTTCTCTTGGGAGCACCCGACCTTTTTAATCAAACCAGCCCCCAACTTCTGGACTCAAGAACGAAGTATTTCGGTCTGTACGGGCAAGATACTTACAAAGCTACCTCGAATCTCACAATCAATTACGGGCTGCGGTGGGACACAAGCCAGCCCTTTTATGACACGAAGGACAGGATTCAGACATTC
>QIAB01000028.1:29175-29554 GCA_003225455.1 Acidobacteriota bacterium | reverse complement strand
GAAACTACATGCGTCTTGGAATGGTCGGCCTGGGCCGGATGGGCTCCAACATGGCGCGCCGGCTCATGCGCGGCGGTCACGAAGTCGTCGTCACTGATCTGAGCCCGGATGCTGTAAAAGGCATGGCCAAAGAGGGCGCAATCGCCTCTTCTTCCCTCGATGACTTCTGCTCGAAACTCGGGTCCCCGAAGATCGCATGGCTGATGGTTCCGGCCGGCGGCCCGACGGAATCTACCGCGCAAGCAATCGCGCAGCACATGAAATCGGGTGACATCCTGATTGACGGCGGCAATTCTTATTTCAAAGACGATATTCGCCGCTCTAAAATATTCCGCGACAAAGGCATTCACTATGTCGATGTGGGCACCAGCGGCGGCGT
>QIAB01000028.1:0-29028 GCA_003225455.1 Acidobacteriota bacterium | reverse complement strand
TCCCGGTCGTGAAAAGCTTCCGGGCACTGCTGAAGAAGGCTACATCTATTGCGGCCCATCAGGATCCGGACACTTCGTGAAGATGGTGCATAACGGAATCGAGTACGGCATCATGCAGGCCTATGCGGAAGGGTTCGATATTTTTCGCAATGCCAATAAACCCGACCTTCCGAAAGACCAGCAATACGATTTGAACCTGGCCGACATTGCCGAAGTTTGGCGACGCGGAAGTGTCGTTAGCTCATGGCTGCTCGATCTTACGGCGATCGCGCTTGCTGAGAACGCAACTCTGTCCGAATATTCGGGCTTCGTACAGGATTCTGGCGAAGGTCGCTGGACGATTGAAGCTGCTATCGATGAAGCTGTTCCGGTTGATGTGCTTTCCGCTGCCCTGTTCGTGCGCTTCCGTTCGCGCCAGGAACACACATTCGCCGAGAAAATGCTTTCCGCCATGCGCCAGAAGTTTGGCGGCCACGTTGAGCCAAAAACCGAAAAGAAATCCGCCTGACGGAGATGAGTGAATGGCACAAGCAGAAGTGCTGACCAAACCTCAGCGTCCACCGGGGCGCGTAGCTGACCCCTGCATCATGGTCATCTTCGGCGCGGCCGGCGATTTGACGCGTCGCAAGCTGGTTCCTGCGCTTTACAACCTCGCCAAAGCAGAGCTTCTTTCACGAGAATTTGCCATCCTCGGCGTGGCCCACAGTCCAATGTCCGATGACGATTTTCGCAAGAAGCTTGCGGACGACATCAGGCAGTATGCGGGCAGTGACATTGATCGCGAGATCTGGGAGTGGTTCAATCGCCGCCTTTACTACATGACCGGCGACTTCGGCGATAAGAATATTTATGCCCAGCTCAAGTCGAAGCTCGGCGAGCTCGACAAACAACATTCCACCCATGGCGACTACTTCTTCTATCTCGCTACCGCGCCTGATTTTTTCGGCTCGATTGTCGAACAGCTCGCCGCCGCTGGCCTTATGGACGAGAAAGACGGCTACTGGCGGAGGGTTATTGTCGAAAAGCCTTTTGGTCACGACCTGGAATCCGCCAAAGCGCTTAATCAGCAATTGTTAAAGGTGGCCAAGGAGCATCAGATTTACCGGATCGACCACTATCTCGGCAAAGAAACGGTCCAGAATATTCTGGCGTTCCGATTCGCCAACGGGATTTTCGAGCCGATCTGGAACCGCCGTTACATCGACCACGTACAAATCTCTGTGGCTGAGACCGTCGGGGTTGAGCAGCGTGGCAGCTATTATGACAACGCCGGTGCTCTCCGTGACATGGTGCCCAATCACATCATGCAGCTCATCAGCCTCACCGCCATGGAGCCTCCGGTCTCTTTTCAAGCCGATGCTGTCCGCGATGAGCAGGCAAAGATTCTGCACGCTATCCAGCCGCACAGTTCGGAAGATGTGCTTAGCCGAACCGTGAGGGGCCAGTACGGAGACGGGATCGTCGACGCGAAACGCGTGCCGGCATATCGAGCCGAGGGCGATGTGCCGCCAAATTCAAAAACCGAAACCTTCGTGGCCATGAAGCTGGCGATTGACAATTGGCGCTGGGCCGATGTTCCGTTCTACTTGCGCACTGGCAAGCGCCTGCCAGCGCAGAACACCCACATCGTGATCCAGTTCCGGCGGGCACCTTTCGTTCTGTTCCGCGATACGCCGGTTGAAAATCTAATGCCCAACCAACTTGTTCTTCACATCCAGCCTGAAGAAGGAATTTCTCTTCAGTTTGCCGCCAAAGTTCCTGGTCCAATCATGCGCTTGGGTGCAGTGGACATGAATTTCAAGTACGCTGATTACTTCGGCACTCAGCCCAGCACCGGATACGAACGCCTGCTGCACGATTGCATGATTGGCGACCAGACGCTCTTCCAGCGTGCCGACATGGTCGAGGCTGGATGGTGCGTTGTCAGCCCGGTGCTCGATGTATGGAAGGCGCTCCCTCCGCGCAATTTCCCTAACTATCCCGCCGGAACCTGGGGACCGAAAGAAGCCGAAGAACTTCTCGAACGCGACGGCCGTCACTGGAGGAACTTCGACAAATGATCCTGGCAGGCGACATCGGAGGCACCCACGCAAGGCTGGCGTTCTTCGATGTCGTGGATGGCCGCTTCAGCCTGATCTCAGCCTCAGTTTTTCCCAGCCGTGAATATCGCGGGCTGGATGAGATCGTTGTCAAATTCGTCGATAGCTCGAACGTGCGTCCAGACGCCGCCTGCTTCGGAATCGCCGGTCCCGTGCGCAACGGGCGCGTAGAGGCGTCCAATCTACCCTGGATTATCGATTCAAAGCGGTTAGCCGACGAATTGAACCCTGCTCATCAATGACCTCGAAGCCAATGCCTGGGGCATTCCAGCGCTCGATCCTAAAGATGTCGTTTGCCTGAATCAGGTGAAAGGAAATCCCATTGGCAATCAGGCAGTCATTGCCGCAGGCACCGGGCTGGGAGAAGCCGGGATGTACTGGGATGGTCTCAAGCATCACGTCTTCGCCTGTGAGGGCGGACACGGAGACTTTGCACCGCGCAATGACCTGGAACTGGATCTGTTCCGGTACCTACGGACCCATTTTGGCCACGTCAGTTATGAACGAATCGTTTCCGGACCGGGGCTGGTGAATGTGTTTCATTTTCTGCGCGACACCGGGCGCGGTAGCGAACCTGCGTGGCTGATTGACGAAATGTCCTACTCTGATCCGGCTGCCGCCATTTCGCGTGCCGGTGTGCAAGGCAAATGCTCACTCTGTGAGCAAGCGGTTGATCTCTTTGTCTCCATCTACGGCGCTGAAGCTGGAAACCTTGCTCTCAAACTCCTTGCTACGGGCGGAATTTATCTCGGCGGCGGCATTGCCCCAAAACTTCTGCCCAAACTTGCCGGGCCGCTGTTCATGCAAGCTTTTGTCAGCAAAGGACGATTGCAGTCTCTGCTGGAAGGCATCCCGGTAAAGGTAATCACGAATGAAAGCATCGCACTGCTCGGAGCGGCACGCTTTGCAGTAGTCGAAACGCAGCCCTGTGTGCCCGCTGGAACGGGATAGTTTGGCAATGCCGAGTGAACCCGAGATTCGTATTCTGCACACGCCGCAGGATTTATTCCAGGCCGCAGCTTCAGAATTCGCCACTCGTACTGCAGCGGCGATTAGCGATCGGGGCAAGTTCACGGTCGCCCTCTCCGGCGGTTCTACCCCAAAATCTTTGTACTCCGTGTTGGCGAAGGCGGCGCTCCCGTGGGAGAAGATTTTTTTCTTTTGGGGTGACGAACGTCACGTCCCGCCAGATCATCCTGACAGCAACTATCGCATGGCGAGCGAAGCGCTACTGTCGAAAGTGTCCGTCCCACCGGGAAACATTTTTCGTATCCGTGCAGAAGAAAAAGACGCTGATGTTGCCGCCCAAGATTACGAACAAACGCTCAGATCATTCTTCCATTTGCGCCCTGGTGAATTCCCCCGCTTCGATCTGATCTTGCTCGGTCTTGGCCCAGACGGCCACACCGCTTCCTTGTTTCCCGAGACAGCGGCACTTGGCGAAACAAAGCGCCTGGTTGTTGCGATTTGGGTGGAGAAACTCAAAACGCATAGGATCACTTTTACTTATCCTGTACTCAATCATGCCGCCTGCGTGATGTTTCTGGTGAGCGGGGGCGACAAGGCAGAAATGGTTTGTACTGTTCTGGAAGATAGAAATGCCAACTTGCCTTCTCAGAAAGTCCAGCCGGTAAACGGGAAATTGCTATGGCTCCTCGATCAAGGTGCAGCCGGCAAACTATCGAAGAAATGATGGAGGTAAGCTTAGAAAGCGAACCAATAACGACCAATGACCAACGACTGATCTAGAACACCGGTACTAGCTTGTTCTTCTTCTGATACAGCTTGCGATCGACCGCCCGCAACACTTCATCTGCATCCGTTCCCGTGACATACGACGCCAGCGCCCAACTGAATGCCATCTCGAATCCTTTTTTGCTGTTCAGATTCCACTGCTCAACTTCGCGCTGCAATCTCTGTTGCGGATAATCCGCTTGCTCCTCCGTGGTTTCGGGCATCAGGATGAGAAATTCGTCACCACCCTGGCGAAACACGATGTCTCCGCCACGAAACACCGACTTCAGGATTTTGCCAAACTCTACCAGAACCGAATCACCCTCTACCGATCCGAACTTTGAATTGATCTGACGAAACCCACTCAGGTCGATACTCATCAACGTGAGATTGCTTCCCAGCCGATTGGCACGCGCGACCTCGCGTGGGATCAACTCGTTTACTGCACGCCGGTTTAGAAGCTGGGTTAAGGGATCGATCAGCGAAAGACTTTCCAAACGCTCGTTCAGCACCAGTTCGCGGATCAGGGCATGGCGTGTGGAATTTAAAGTCCGCTTCTGCGTAAGCAAATAAATATTGAACAGCAGCACGAGGGAGATCAGTCCGAAGAACAATTGCGGCAAGTATGCCTGCTCAACTCGAATCGCGCGTTGCGCCCAGACGAGATTCGGCAGTATCAGAGCCAGCAGCCCGGAGGTCAGCACCAGCATGATGAGGATGCCGATCGACCAGAGCTGCAAATCCCGTCCGGAGAGCTCCTGAATCTGCTGCTGAATATCCTCCGTACGCGCCAGCATCGACGGCTGAACGGTTCGTTCCTGTTTGGACTGAGCCAATCTCCCTCCGGGAACCGCCGGGCGAAAAAGCACACACCATCGCCAGTTCTAGAACGCTTATGCATAAGATTCTCGCCTACCGGAGAGCAGAAGATGTCTGCGAAATTACTTCGGCGAGTTACGTTCGTAATGCAGAAATGGGAAGAACTGATCTTCAGGAGTAGTTGACGTTGAGCAAGACATTGTGGCTGCTCTCTTTGCGAAATGTGATTTCGACATTCCGTCCAGTTGGCAAAGCATTCCGCATATCACCTTCGAAGACCAGCATTTGAGACGATTTGGCGCCATTTGAAAGAATCACGATGGATTTATTCGGCAGACCGACATTGGCTTCGTAAAAATCGACTTTCTCAACTCTTCCGCGTTGCATCATGCCGGAAGAAGTCGCCTTGGCCTTTGCCATACTCTGGCGTCGAACACTTGGCGTCCGTTTCTTCAGTTCGAGCAAGACATTAATCCCGAGGATTCCTGACATGGCCAGCAGAATGAGCGACATAAACAACCCATCCACGGTAGTAATGGAGCCGTAGAGGAGAATCCAGGCAGTTCCCAACAGCGGAACCAGTGCCAGCAGCAGCGAGAGGACCAGCATCATAGGTTTTCTCGGAAGCAGATGTTTTAGATCAGACCAGCGGAAACAGATTAGCAAAAATAGGCGCTACTCTTCATCTGTTGTAGAGTGGCGGCTTTGAGTCAGGCGCAGGTGTCTCGCCAATCGCCGATCTCTTTCAAGCCCTCGGCCCGGGTCTGCTCGAACAGGCGTACACGGTGGCGGGTATGCTCGAATTCGTGGATGTCGGCCCAAACTTCAGCTTGCCAGGGTTCATCGTGCACCGCCGACTCTCCGCAGGTGGCACATCGAGTATGCAGCTTTCGCACAATCCGCACCGTGGGCGTCACCGTGCCTGGCAATTCGATAAAGATGCAGCGGACTTCCTGAATGTCGTCATCGTCGCCAATGACATGCTCATAGCGCAACAAGTAGGCAAATCCCAGCTTGCGCGCTTCCATTTCTGCCTCGGCGCGAGTGTGAAACGGCCCATATTCCGCGCGTAATTGTTCGGTTGAATCACAGGCCATCCAAAAAGTTTCCTTGTACGCCATCTGCCCCTCAGGTTGCGACGGGGACACGCGAAGCCCCCAGCCATTTCGCTGTGCAATTCGGGTGCCGCTCGGCCTTCAATAAGGCCTTGTGGCAGAGTAGGTTGTCGGACACTGGACGCAGTCTGGATGCTCGCTCCATGCAAGCTTTTGCATGGTTTTCCCGCTTTGAGCTTTTGCTGGGGTACGACTGTCAGTAACTTGGCGGCCGATGAACTCTACATTAACATCACGACCACGTTCTATTTGACTCGGCCCCCGATGCAACTCTGAATTTGTCCATGGCTAAGCGCCGCGAGCCACGCGTGGAACTTCAACTTCCAATCCGTGTTTTCGGCACGGATATCAATGGAAAGGCCTTCTCAGAAAACATCGTCACCGTCGATGTCAGCCGTCGCGGCGCAAAACTGAGCAACATTCAAGCTCAACTCAAGGAGGGCGAGACCATCGGGATGACGTACGGCCAAACCAAAGGCCGCTTCGTCGTGCGATGGGTGGGTGCCCCGGGCACACCTCGCGCAGGCAAAATCGGAATCGAATATACCTCTCCAGAGAAACCGTTCTGGAGTGTTCCACTGCCGGGAGACGGCGTTGACAATTTCGGATATCAGTCCAGCAGTAAAGATCGGCGTCGCCATGTCCGGGTAAAGTCAACCAATTCGGTCGAACTCAATCCCGAGGGCGACAGATCTCGCATTTGGGGGAAGGCAACCGATCTTAGCTTGGGTGGATGTTTTGTCGAAATGCCGATTCCCCTGAAGCAGGGAACAACTGTCAAAATGGCGCTCTGGCTCAAGGAAACCAAATTATGGGTCACGGCAAAAGTAGTCAGCAGCCGCCCCGGCTTTGGGATCGGACTTCAGTTCAGCGAAATGCCAGAGGAAGACAGCGATCGCCTGAAGCAATTCCTGCAGAGCTTGAGCCGTTTGCCGGTCTAGCCGCTACTGACATGAAACAGAGTACAATTTATCAATTCTCGCTGTATTGCGGAGGAGGAGGGAGGGTGATCAACTCGGCTGCGTTCTCACCAGTCACGCCACCGGACGCTAGCCCAAGACATTCTTTCACGGCAGCTGAGAGATAAAGATGTTGCACTGGTTTCTTGAGATAAGCCCGCGCTCCGAGCAGTGCCGCTTCTTGCACCTGCACGGGATCATCGACACCCGAACACATGATCACTTTCAACCCCGGCTGCAGTTTCAACAGACGTCCCAAGGTCTTCAGTCCGTCCAGTCCCGGCATTTGCAGGTCAAGCACGACCACCTCAGGAACCGTGCCGCCGCGCACGCGTTGCAGCGCCTCTACACCGTTAGTGGCGGTTTCGACACGATAAGAATCGAGTTCCAGCACCATCCGCAGATAGCGGAGCATGTCCGGTGAATCGTCCACCACCAGGATTGTCGGCTTTGGCGTGGCCTCAAGGGTTGAGGGCATGCAATAGGACTCACATGGTCAACGTCGTAAGATCTGCAAACACTGCCTCGAAAGATGAAGGCTGTATACACCGCTGGGCTATCATCGTCAAGCGCGATACCAATGAAATAATCCTCGCAGCCTCAATGACATGCCTGCGATCCACAGGCCGCTGCCGCAAGCTGGTGCAATCTTTGACCCTCAGCCTTGTACCCCGCAAGTCCCCCTCGCGGGTGCAGGGTTTGTGGCTGCGTGAGCGCGCCTTTTGCGAGTATCGCCACCCTGGAGGCTTGTGGAAAACAAGCGAGACAGAGTTCAGCCCTGTGCATTGACCCTGGCGCTGTTCCTACGAGGCCGAGGCTGATTCAGCTCGTTCAGGCGCGATGGTACCCAGCAACCTCCTCCTGCCGTATCCCGAACTCTTCACTCCATTTCAAACCGCCGTGGCTGGCCACATAAAGCGCTAGTTCCAGCCTGCTCCACACCCCAAGCTTGTCAAAGGTATTACGCAAGTAATTCTTGACCACCTGCTCGGTGGTTCCAATGGTCTGGGCGATATTGCGGTTAGTAAGTCCTTGCCACACCAGCAGCGCGACTTGCATTTCTTTCATTGTCAGCCGCTCACGAGGTTGCATGATTTGTCTGCTCCTTCACAAACATGGCGGTGGCAAGCTTTACCCGCTTGCGGCCATCGCGGATTCCGGCCCGCAGAAATAGCGTGCGCAGATGCTGCTTCACCGTGCGGGGGCTGATCTTTAGCTGAGCTGCGATTTCTTTGTTGCTGCACCCCTGAACCAGCAGCTTCAAAACCTGTTCGTCGCGCTGGGTGATTTTTATGGTTGTCAGGTCTAGCATGGCAAATCCCTCGCTTTAGCTTCCTTTGTTTTCTGGCCGCTTCTTTCCCGCCCGGACATGCCTGCTCATAGCAGTTGCTTCGCCAAAGTTTCGCTCAGCCGCACGAAGGGACAAATACCTGTCGCTGCTTTAGCTTGCAGTCTCTACGGGGTCCTGGAGAGGCTTAACCGGCTCTAATCTGGAACTCGCAGTCCTGCAATGGAACTGCGTCCCTCAGCCTTCATCTGGCAACGGATGCCGAGAGTCACACTTCCAACCAAATGGGAGGCGCGGTATCGTTTAACTTGAGCAAGTTGGCAAGGATCAAACCACCATGCGCGTATTGATCGTCGAGGACGAGCCCAGGCTGGCAGAGAACATCGCCCGTACGCTGCGTGAAACTGCCGGCTATGCCGTTGATGTGGCAGCCGATGGCCAGGAGGGCCTTTTTCTGGCGGAATCCAACGCGTATGACGCCATACTCCTCGATCTCATGCTGCCCAAGCTCGACGGAATGCAGGTGCTGAAACGCATCCGCGAATCCGGGCAGCACACGCCAGTGCTGGTGTTGACGGCCCGCGATGACAAGGAATCCGTGGTGGCGTTGCTGAACGCTGGAGCGGATGATTATTTGACCAAGCCGTTCGATCTTGGCGAACTGTTGGCCCGCGCTAAGGCTCTCATTCGGCGCGGCAAAGGCCAGCCCTCGCCGGTGCTGAACATCGGCGACTTGCAATTAAACACCGTGGATCGGACGGTGCAACGCGCCGGACGCCCAATTACGCTAACCGCCATGGAATACCGGGTACTCGAGTACCTCGCGCATCGTCCGCGTGCAGTCGTCTCGAAAACCGAGCTTCTCGAGCATCTTTATGATTACAACTGGGAGAAGTTCAGCAACGTGATCGAGGTTTACATTTCCGGGCTGCGCCGCAAGCTCGATGCCGGCTCGCAGCAGCCGTTGATTCGCACCTTGCGCGGACAGGGCTACGTGCTTCAAGGATAGTATGCGCGACTCCATCCAACGCCGCCTGATCACCACGATGGTGCTCTTCCAGTCGCTTCTCACCATCGGGCTGGTTCTGGTCGGCGTTTCGGATACTTTTTGGCGTCTGCTCTCCACGCTCGATACTTCTATGCAAGCGCATGCCATGAGCGTCGCTGCGCTGGTGCGCTATACCGAAGACGCAACCGGCAATGTTTATTTCGACAACACTCTGCTGCCTTCGTCGATCGACCCGAATCACCCGGATCTGTTTGCCGTTTGGGCCGACCGCTCTGGCCTTATTGCACATTCCGAAAATTGGCCTAAAGAGCTTGAGATTCCCAGCGGCCCTGACCATCACTGGAATTTCGATTGGAATAATGTCCCCTATCACGCGCTGCGCGCAACTCACGTCCCTATACTCGACCGGGAGGAGGGCAAAGCGTTCCGCCCACAAACCCTGACTATTTTCTATGCTGCGCCTACGATCCGGCTGCGGATGCAAGTGCGCCGCGCCGGCGCGTTTATTGCGCTGGCAGGATTGCTGCTGCTCGGGATAACAGTCTTGCTGGCTCTGCGCGGCATTCGCCGTGACCTTCGGCCGTTGCAAAATCTGGCTCAGCAAGCGGAGCGAGTTTCGGCCCAGAACTGGGAATTACGCTTGCCGGAAGAGGTTTCTCAAGTCGAAGAACTCCGTCCGGTAGCGCAATCCATGAAGCAAATGCTCGAACGTTTGCAGCGATCCTTCGAGCAGCAACGGCAATTCCTGGGCAATGCCGCCCATGAGTTAAAGACTCCGGTCGCGGTGCTGAAGTCCACGCTACAGTCACTCGTGCAGCGGGAGCGCACTTCGGAGGAATATCGCGCCGGCATTGAGGGGGGACTTGAAGATTTGGAACGCCTGGAGCAACTTTTGCAATGGATGCTTCGCTTGGCGCGAGCCGAGCAGTGGGCGCATGGCGCGCTCCGGCGGGATCTCGACGTTATTGATATCAACGCCACTTGCGAGGAAGCCATTGAACGAATGCGCAGCCTCGCGCAATCCCGCAAGACCTCCATTCGTCTTTCCACCAATGGCCCAGTTCCCTTCCGCGCCGATCCTGAAGACTTGCAACTGGTCTGGGCTAATCTGCTGGAAAATGCGGTGCGCTACAGCCCAGAAGGAAGCACAGTCGAGGTCGCGGTGATGCGGAACCATGGCGGCCCGGCACAAGTCACGTTCCAAGATCATGGGCCTGGAATTCCGCCGCAAGATCTGCCGCATATATTTGCACGTTTTTACCGCGGCGACCGCTCGCGTACCCGCGCGACGGGAGGCTTTGGCCTTGGACTCGCTATCGCCAAAGCGTTGGTCGAAGCTTATGGCGGCACAATCGCAGCCGAAAGCCAAGTGGGCCGGGGAACCCGTATGACCGTCGAACTCCCGGTGTCTTCCCGTAACTAAGGTACAACCACGATCTCCGTTTCAGCTTCTCTTAATCTTTGTTCCACGATTATGTAGAGGGAGAAAGCATGAAGACATCCGCTCCGGCTTCATCCGGAACCCACGCCGCAATCATTCGACAAGCTTGCGTTCTAGGTATCGTGAGCCTTACGGTATTAACTTTTGCGCAGGTTGGCAGCTCACAGGGCAATGCCGGCCCCCAAAACACTGCCGCCCCGCTGACGCTCACGTTGCAAGACGCTCTCGCTCGCGCGCGCAAGATCAATCCCGAATATCATGCTGCGCTGACTGAATCCGGCATCGCGAAAGAAGACAGAGTACAGAGCCGCGCAGCTTTGCTTCCCAACGTGAACTACAACACTACATTCTTCTACAACGAAGGCAATCACACGGCCACCGGACGTTTTATCGCCGCAAACGGCGTGCACGAATACGAAAGCCAGGGAAATGCGCACCAGGTAATTTCGCTCGAAAACGTGGCCGAATACCGGCGCGCGCGTGCTGCCGAGGCCGTGGCTCGTGCCCGCGCTGAAATTGCTGCGCGCGGACTGGTTGTGACCGTGGTTAGGGCGTATTACGGATTCATCGTGGCGCAGCGCAAGTACGCCTCGGTGCAACGTGCCGCCGCAGAGGCGCAACACTTCCTCGACATCAGCCAAAAGTTGGAGCATGGCGGCGAGGTTGCGCATTCTGACGTTGTGAAGGCCCAAATTCAGGCCCAGCAACAACAACGTGAACTGCAGGAAGCCGAACTCGAGATGAGTCGCAGCCGCCTGGAACTCGCCGTTCTGGTGTTTCCTGATTTCAACGAGAATTTCGCGGCCGTGGATGACCTGCAAACGCCGGAGCCATTGCCGGGCTTCGACGAGGCGCAATCCGCCGCCGGCCGCAAGAATCCTGAGCTTCGCGCTGCTGTGGCGGCTCTGAACCAGGCGAGACAGGAAGTTGCCATGGCTTGGAATGGTTTTTTGCCGTCTCTCAGCTTTGATTATTTTTATGGTATCGATGCCAATCAGTTTGCCACGCGAGCGCCCGATGGCACGCGCAATCTGGGTTATGCTGCTACAGCCTCGCTGCAATTGCCCGTCTGGAATTGGGGCGCGAACCGCAGCAAGCTCAAACAGGCGAACCTGCGCCGCGAGCAGGCCAACATTGAGTTGACAGCGACGCAGCGTGAGCTGCTCAGCAATTTGCGGATTTTCTACAACGAAGCTCAGACTGCCCGCGCCGAGCTTGATTTGCTCAGCCAATCCGCAGACCTGGCGGCGGAAAGCCTGCGCCTGACAACATTGCGATATCAAGCCGGAGAAGCTACCGCGCTCGAGGTTGTGGATGCACAAAATACACGAACGCAATCGCAAAACGCTCTGAACGATGGCCAGGTTCGGTTTCGCGTAGCTTTGGCGAATCTGCAAACTCTGACGGGAAGTCTCTGAACGAATGAAACAAATTTCAAAGATCGCGTGCCTGCTGATCGCCATATTTTTCGGATCTTCGTGCTCTAAGAGATCCGCCGAAGAGCCGACTGTGCCCGTGCAAGTGGTTGCTGTTCAAAAAACGACCCTGAATCAGACTGTCACCGCCGAAGCCATTCTGTTCCCGTTGCAGCAAGCCGCGATTACGCCAAAGATCAGCGCCCCGGTTAGGGCCTTTCACATCAAGCGCGCCAGCCGAGTTCGCAAAGGCCAGTTGCTGGCAACTTTAGAGAACCGCGACCTGGCTGCCGCCGCGCAGGAAAATCAAGGCGCGTACGAGCAGGCCGAAGCCGCATACGCGACCACCACTGCCGCGGACCTGCCACAGGAGTTACAGAAAGCTCAACTTGATTTGCAATCCGCGCAGCGGCTCTATGACGCGCAACAAAAAGTCTTCACCAGCCGTCAGGAGCTGTTTCAACAGGGCGCTCTGCCAAGAAAAGAACTCGATCAAGCCGGGGTCGATCTCACCAACGCGCGCAATCAATACGAGATGGCGCAAAAGCATCTTGATGCTTTGAATGCTATCGGCAAGCAGCAGACTCTGAAGTCGGCCGCCGGCCAGCTCCAATCTGCCAAGGGCAAGTTCCAGGGGGCGGAAGCCCAGCTTAGCTACTCCGAAATTCGCAGCCCGATTGACGGCGTCATTACCGACCGTCCGCTTTATCCCGGCGAGATGGCCAGCGCCAACGTTCCGTTGCTCACGGTCATGGACATCTCGCAAGTCATCGCTCGCGCGCACATCCCGCAACCCGAGGCGGCGTTGCTGAAAGTCGGTGACAAAGCCACGATCGCGGCTCCGGGAGAACAAAATCCAGTGGCAGGCACGGTTACGATAGTGAGTCCCGCGCTCGATCCGAATAGCACCACGGTTGAAATCTGGGTACAGGCCAAAAATCCAGTCCAGCGCCTCAAACCGGGTACGAGCGTCAAAGTCGCCATGCTGGCAAAGAGCATTCCTGATGCGCTCGTCATTCCTGCCGCCAGCCTGCTGACTGGACAGGATGGAAGCACATCGGTGATGCAAGTCGGCGCAGACAACTACGCCCATCAAAAGAGTGTGAAGGTGGGAATTCGCCAAGGCGATCAGATTCAGATCACGGAGGGCCTAAAAGAGGGGGACCAAATTGTCGGTTCCGGCGCCTATGGCCTGCCGGAAAATTCGAAAATCAAACCCGAAGAAACTACTGCCGGAGCTGCACCGTGACGCCGACGGAAAATTCTTTCTGGTTCTCACGCCAGTCGAAGCCGGTGATCTTTCTAATTCTCACACTGGCGCTATTAGGCGGCTATCTCGCATTCACTATTCCGATTTCGGTCTTTCCTACCACCAATTTTCCCCGCATCCTGATTGGCGTCGATAACGGAGTGATGCCGATCGACCAGATGATGGTTACTATCACGCGGCCGATCGAAGAGGCTGTGAACAGCGTTCCCGGCCTGCTGCAGGTTCGCTCCATCACCAGCCGGGGCTCAGCCGAAATTGATCTCTTCTTCGACTGGAACGTCGACATGTTCCAGACGCTGCAATACGTGAATGCCGCCATTTCCCGGGTGCAGCCTGAGATTCCCCCAACCGCGAA
Source organism: Acidobacteriota bacterium (assembly GCA_003225455.1). Classification (GTDB taxonomy): domain Bacteria; phylum Acidobacteriota; class Terriglobia; order Terriglobales; family Acidobacteriaceae; genus QIAB01. The sequence continues at coordinate 15,524 of QIAB01000028.1, read as the reverse complement.
GGTCATTGCGAATCGCATGACGTTCGCCAGCTTCCCCATCATTGGATACAGCCTGACTTCGCAAACCGTGCCGCAGACGCAACTCTGGGAAATGGCGACCTACGAAATTAAGCCGCGGCTGAATCGCTTGGATGGCGTCTCCACTGTGCTCGTGCAAGGTGGGCAGCAACCGGAGTTTCACATCACTCCTGACCCTACAAGGCTGTTGGCCGCAAGCGTGACCGTCACCGACCTTCTTGAGACCATGCGGCGCACGAATCTGATTGACTCGCCCGGCCTGCTTGAGCGCAATCATCAATTAGTGCTCGGACTTGTGAGCGGCCAGGTGCGCACGCCCGAGCAGATCGCGGCGACTGTAATCAAGACTACGCAAGCAGGAATTCCAGTTCGAATTGGAGATGTTGCCAGCGTGGCGCCAGGCGTGAAACCTGTCTACACAATTGTCACTGCGAATGGCAAACCCGCAGTCCTGCTCAATATCAACCGCCAGCCGGACAGCAACACCATGCAGGTTGCAACCGAGGTCCACGATGAGGTGGAACGCATTCGCAAATCGTTGCCGCCGGGAATCAATATACAGCCGTTCTATGATCAATCGATCATCGTTGGCGATTCGATCAAGAGCGTGCGTGATGCGATCCTCCTAGGTCTGATTCTGGCTTCGATTATCCTGGTGGTCTTCCTCCGCGATTGGGGCACATCGGTCGTGGCTGGCCTGGTTATTCCGGTGACGATCGCCGTCACATTCATTGCATTGAAGCTTCTCAACCAGCGCTTCAACTTAATGACGCTAGGCGGGCTCGCCGCGGCGGTGGGTCTGGTGATTGACGATGCCATCGTCGTAGTTGAAAACATCGTTCTGCACCGTGACGCCGGTGAGGGCCGCTTACAAGCCGTCCATAACGCGTTGCAGGAAATTACGGTACCTCTGGTCGGCTCGACCATCACCCCTATCGTCGTTTTCTTGCCGCTGATTTCGATCACTGGAGTTACTGGAACCTTCTTTCGAGCCCTGGCCGTCACCATGGGCGTGGCGCTGCTGACGTCTCTCGCTCTGGCGCTGACGTGGACTCCAAATCTGAGTCAATATTTCATTCGCCGGCACGAAAACGATGGCGACGACCAACCGCACTCCGATCAGGAATCCATGGAGCGATTGATGGCTGCGGAGGAAGCTTCTTTAGGCAAATTCTTTCACCGCGTAGTCGATTTCCACCAGCGCTGGCTGCGCCGCGCCTTGGACAAGCCGTTATGGTTGGCTGGACTGAGTGTAATTTTGATCGTTGTTTCCTATCTCTGCTACCGCTTCTCCGGCTCAGATCTGATGCCGGAAATGGACGAGGGCGGATTCACCCTCGACTATTGGACTCCCGCCGGCGCCTCGCTCGCAGAGACTAATCGCATGGTGCTCCACATGGAGCAAATCATAAAGTCAGTGCCGGAAGTGGAGGGCGCTTCGCGACGAACCGGGCTGGAACTCGGCCTGGCTGCTGTAACAGAAGCTAACCGCGGCGACATTCCGGTAAAGCTGAAGAAAGATCGCAAGCGTGACATTGATGGGGTAATTGAAGACAGCCTGGAGTTCGCGTGGAATTCGTGCAGGTCCTCCAGGACATGATCGGCGACCTGACCAGCGAGCCGGAGCCGATTCAGATCAAATTGTTTTCGCAAAACCCTGCTCTGCTTGAGACCTGGGCGCCTAAGGTTGCGGATGCGATTCGAAAGGATAAAGGCGTCGTGGATGTGCTGAACGGAATCGAAAATACTATCAGCGGTCCGGCGGTGAATTTCCAAGTGGACCCTAGCGTGGCTGCGCGGGCCGGATTCACGCCGGAAGAAGTCGCTACCGATGCCGCCGCCATCCTCGAAGGCGAACCCGCCGCCACTCCGGTGGTGAACAACGACCGAGCCTATACGGTTCGGGTGCGCCTTCCTTCGGGGAATCGTTCTTCGCTTGAATCGATGAGCAACACGCTGCTTACCAGTAGCAGTGGGCGCACGGCTACTCTCGGATCTCTGGCGACGATAACCGAACTGCCTCCGCAGACTGAGATTCGCCGCGAAAACCTGCAACGCGACGTTTCTGTTACAGGGCGTCTCGAAGGCACTGACCTGGGCAGCGCTGCGTCCGCGGTACAGAAGACCATTAATGATCTGCACTTGCCATCTGCGATTCGCGTGGAATATGGCGGGACTTACAAAGAAGAACAAAAATCGTTTCGCGATCTGATTTTCGTGCTAATTCTTGCCGTCGTGTTGATCTTCATCGTGCTGCTGTTTGAGTTCCGTACCTTCGCCGCACCTACCGCGATTCTCGCCTCTGCCCTGCTCTCAACGTCAGGTGTTTTTATCGCGCTGCTGATTACGCGCACCACGTTCAATATTTCGTCATTCATGGGCATGATCATGGTCGTTGGCATTGTCGCTAAGAACGGAATTCTGCTTCTGGATGCCGACCAGAAATTTCGCGCCCAGGGTCTCAGCGCGGAAGACGCCATGCTGCAAGCTAGCCGCCGCCGCTTACGCCCAATCGTTATGACGGCTCTCGCCACCGTTGCCGGCATGTTGCCATTGGCTTTCGCCTTGGGCGCAGGCTCGCAAATGCTGCAACCGCTCGCCATCGCCGTGATTGGCGGAATCCTGATCTCGATGGTCTTGTCGCTGATTATCACGCCGGCAGTTCATTACTATCTAAGCTATGAAGAAACACACCAGCGGGAACTGTCGCCGGTGAGAGTGGCGTAGCAACGGTGGTGAACTGACCTCGTCGCGACTAAGACCGCATTCTTAACTCTCTAGCCGATGAAGAATCCCTCCCGCTCGGTAACTCTTGTCATTCCGAACTGGCTTCAGCCGGTGAGGAATCTGCTGTTCAGTTCGCTTGCCCTATTTTGCTTTCACGTCAGTCTTCCCCGCCGGGTCACCATGCTCCACATAGTTCTTCAACCGCGTGAACTGTTGGGTTAAAACGGAATCCACCGGAGCGGCCAAGCTGGTAATCCCTCCGGGAGCGTAGCCCGTCACAGCATATGTCAGCTCAAGTTTCGTACCAGTTCCAACGGGCGAAAGTCCGATCGTCATGCTGCCGGTTACCGCCATGGACTGCAATGGCCCCAACCCACCGATCATTCGAACCGTCTTGCCCGGATCTACATAAACTACTTGCATGTGGCGTACGCCTCCCTGATTCGGAAGCTTTTCACAGAAGCACCCTCCTGGTTTCTCCTCTATGCTGAGATTGTGCGAATCACCGGAATATTTATGCTGAGGATCCCACCAGTCACCCACACCAATCAGCTGGCGATAGACCTCTTGCGGAGACGCCTGAATCGTGTGTGTCGTCCTGATTGTGAATCCGTTGCTGCCTGAATCCGCAACTTCCGCAGTGGCAGCGGCTGAGACCAGCAGGCCAGCAAGCAACAAACTCACTGAATAACGCTTCATTGCATTCCCCCATTTCGCGGGAGTATAGCAGTCCCCGCCGAATCTCAGCCATGCTCCGCACGTGCCCATCGCTTGTCGATGGGGCAAGAATGCTGATATCTTTCGCGCAGCGGTCTTTAGAAATCTGAAGCAGCCCCAAAATCGTACTTCGAGAGGAAGCACTGCGTCTTGGCCGCCGCTGAATTCAAACCTGACGCGCCCGTAGCTGCTGGCTTCCGGCGGCCCTGGTGGGCCGCAGCAGGATGGATTTGCGCTGCCGCGATGGCGGTGATTGTAGTTCTCCTGTGGAGGGATAATTCCGCCCTGATAGATGAAGGCAGAAAAGAAATCTTTGAGTTGAGATCACTGGCGAGTCAGCAGGAATTGCAACTGGCGGATGCTCATCGCATTGTCGAGGCGTTGACTGCGAGCAACGCCGAGCACTTCACGTTGACATCGGTCAAGGCTCATCCACAACCACAAGGCAAGGCAATTTATGTGCGGGAGCGCGCCAGTTTGATTTTTCTGGCCAGTAATTTGCGGAAACTGCCTCCGCAAAAAGCCTACGAACTCTGGCTGATTCCTACGAGCGGCGCGCCAATTCCCGCGGGAGTGTTCAAGCCTGATGCTCACGGGAGCGCGACCGTAATCAATCCGCCGCTGCCTGCCGGAGTCGAGGCGAAAGCATTCGCGATAACCGTCGAACCCGAGCAAGGATCATCCACGCCGACAATGCCAATTGTGATGATGGGTGCGGGCGAGTAGCGCCGCCGTCCCAGCGGCCCGATAGGCGGGCGCGACCCCCGATTTTGCCTCGTAGCGCCGCCGTCCCGGCGGCCCCATAGGCGGGCGGGACGCCCGCCAAACAGCCGGCCAGAGGCCGGCGCTACGGACTATGCCTCTTCGCTCTCTTTCAATTTTGCGAGAACGCTGAAGTCTTCGAGCGTCGTTGTGTCGCCCTTTACCTCGCCGTTGGTAGCTAACTCCCGCAACAGGCGGCGCATGATCTTCCCGCTGCGAGTTTTAGGGAGAGTATCTGTAAAGCGAATATCGTCAGGTTTGGCCAACGCTCCAATTTCTTTAGCCACCCACTTCTTCAGTTCTTCTTTGAGCTCGAGAGTGGGTTTCTGGCCATGTTCGAGCGTCACGAAAGCAGATATAGCCTGGCCTTTCAGGTCATCCGGACGGCCAACTACAGCCGCTTCAGCAACCGCGTCGTGCGCCACGAGTGCCGACTCGACTTCCATCGTGCTCAGCCGGTGGCCGCTGACGTTGATCACGTCATCTACGCGGCCCATTATCCAGAAGTAACCATCTTTGTCTTTGCGCGCACCGTCCCCCGTGAAATAGACGCCGGGGATTTGCGACCAGTACTGCTTCACGTAGCGGTCAGGATCGCCGTAGATGGTACGCAGCATGCCTGGCCAGGGCTGCTTGATAACCAAAAATCCGCCGGAGCCATCGGGGACCGGTTCGCCCTGCATGTTCACAATTTCTGGAACCACTCCAGGAATGGGGCGCGTTGCTGATCCGGGTTTCGTCGCAACTGCGCCTGGAATCGGGCTGATCATGATGTGCCCGGTTTCGGTCTGCCACCACGTGTCCACGATCGGACAACGATCATGCCCAATCACTTCGCGATACCACATCCAGGCTTCCGGGTTAATCGGCTCGCCGACGGTCCCTAACAAACGCAGACTGTCGAGCTTGTGTTTCTTCGGCCATTGATCTCCCCACTTGATAAACGTGCGGATCGCGGTCGGCGCGGTGTAGAAGACATTCACTTTATGCCGATCGATGATGTTCCAGAAGCGATCAGGTTCGGGAAAGTTTGGCGCGCCTTCATACATCAGGCTAGTCGTGCCATTCAGCAGAGGTCCGTAGACGATATAACTGTGGCCGGTAACCCAGCCGATATCGGCTGTACACCAATACGTATCTTCCTCCTTCAGATCGAACACCCACTTCGCGGTGCTATAGATTCCGACGGAATAGCCCGCCGTGGTGTGCACAACTCCCTTCGGTTTGCCCGTCGTGCCTGAGGTGTAGAGGATATAAAGCGGATGTTCGGCGTCGAGCGGCTCGGCGGGACACTCGTCGGAGGCTTTCGCCATCAACTCGTGCCACCAATGATCGCGGCCCGATTGCAGTTTGATTGCTGATCCCGTGCGCTGGTAAATGACCACATGTTTCACCGACGGACACGATTTCAAAGCTTCCTCAACCGCGGGAAACAGATCCACTTCTATGCCGCGGCGGTAAGAACCATCCTGTGTAATCACAGCTACCGCCTGGGAATCGTGAATGCGATCAATTAAAGCGTTGGCAGAGAATCCGCCGAATACAACCGTGTGGGGCGCTCCAATTCGGGCGCAAGCCAGCATGGCGATGGGCAACTCTGGCGTCATCCCCATATAAATGGCAACGCGATCGCCCTTCCGCACTCCGAGGGATTTCAAAACATTGGCAAACTTCTGCACTTCGCGATGAAGCTGCTCATACGTCAGCGTGCGAACCTCGCCCGGCTCGCTCTCCCAGATCAGCGCTGCCTTATTTTTGCGCCAGGTTTGAACATGACGGTCGAGGCAGTTGTACGAGAGGTTGAATTCGCCTCCGGAGAACCACTTCGCCCAGGGGCAATTCCACTCAAGAACCTTGTTCCACTTCTTGAACCAGTGGAGCTCTCCGGCAATGCGTCCCCAAAACTTCTCTGGTTGCTCAACCGATTCGCGGTACATGCGCTCGTACTCGTCCAAAGTCTTAATATGCGCTTCCTGGCGGAAGTGTTCAGGGCACTCAAACTTCCGCTGCTCTTGCAAAATGGAATCAATGTGCGTCGCTGTTTGAGTCGCGGAGGCCTTATCCGGCATTCCTTGTTCCTCACGGGATTGGGCTAGTGCGAAACTGCTCGCAGGTGGATTTTACTGCGATCATGCCGGAATGTCTGCATCCCAAAATGGGCACCAAAAGCATTGTGCTCGCCCGCACGCCGCCTTTTCCGCAGCTATAATGATGTTCTCTGGCTCATTTTGTCTCGCATGAAACCAGCCTCGAGATTTTCAGACTCCGCACTCTATTCAGCCGACACAACTCTGCCCGAGCTTAGATTGCTGGTACAACTAGAGCCTTGGGCAGAGGGGTTCCTCCTTAATTTCAGCGATCTTTTCCGGCGCAAAATCGCACTGGAGCTTTCTTCCACTCCCGGTGCATTTTGGCCAGACGTATTTGTTCGGTCGGGCTTGCCTTGGTCCAAGTTTTTGCAATCCTCAATCTGCCACGTTGCCGCAATTGCCTTGCTATGGGGAGCAGCGCGCTTTTGGCCTCAGCCGCGCCTGTTGGATCGGCCTGCTTTTAGCAAAGACGATGTGATTTCCTACTCACCTTCAGAATATCTGCCGCCATTAGATACAGGCGACCAGCAAATCCAGCAGCAAGAGAAAGGCGAGCCGGAGTATGCTCCACAGCCGATCATTTCTGTGCCGCCTGAGGCGGACAATCGCGCTCAGACCATCGTCACCCCTCCTGATGTCAAACTGAACCATGACGTACCCCTGCCGAATATCGTTGCTTGGACGCAGTTACCCGGACCGGTTCCACTGGCGCAGCGTTCGGTCGCGGAGATGAGATTGCCAACTTCGAAGGCGGACGTTGTTGCTCCACCTTCGAGGGTCGCCGACGCGATGCTGCAATCGCGGGTGTCATTACAACAGTCGGTCGTTGCGCCGTCACCGGAGTTTAATTCAGCAAATGCCCGCAGTGTGCAGGGTGCGCAGGAGGCGGTGGTTGCGCCTCCGCCCACCGTTGACATGGGCGCCGCACGAAAATTGGGGGCCATAAACATCGGGCACGCTGATGTGGTTGCACCTGCGCCACGGCTGCCTATGGCCGAACAGCGTGCGATGTCGAGAGGAGCTGCTGCGCTCGGCGGAGGCGCCGTTGTGCAACCACCGCCAACTCTGGGAGGCTCCGGCACATTAACTCACGGTGGGCAGCTCATTGCCCTAAGCATTCATCCAGCATCGCTCGACGCGCCGATTGATCCGCCCGTTGGCAATCGCCGTGGCACGCCGCAAGGAAAGCATGGGGCACCTGGTACGCCAGACATCGCCCGGGGAACGGAACATGGCGGAAACGGCACAAGCTCAGGCCACAGCACAAGCGGGCTTCCAGCAGGATTGCATGTCGGAGCAGGCCCGGCCGAGCAGAGCACTTCTGTTGCAGGTCAGGGGAGGGGAGATGTGGCGGGTGGGAATTCGCCATCGGCTCAAAAACCGGAACAAGAACCGGAGATCATCGCAAAGGCAACGCCTCCGCGCGTGTCGAGCGGCTCGTCGTCGCGGTCCTTAGCCGAGGTTTCCTCCAGCAGTCCGACGGATTTAGAGAAGAAGGTCTTTGGCGATCGAAAGTTCTATTCCATGACCCTTAACATGCCCAATCTCAACTCCGCCGGTGGGAGCTGGGTCATCCGCTTCGCAGAACTGAAGAACAGTCGTGACAAAGGCGATCTCGCCGCGCCAGTCGCAGTGCAGAAAGTGGATCCTGCTTACCCTCTAGAGTTGATACGTCGCAACGTGCAAGGCACGGTGACACTCTATGCCGTTATCCGCAGCGACGGTTCGGTCGGCGAGGTGCGCGTACTGCGAGGAGTAGATGATCGGCTCGACGCTTATGCGCGGGCTGCTCTGACTCACTGGCGTTTCCAGCCTGCGACGAAGAACGGCAATGCGGTGGACCTGGAAGCCGTGGTGGCCATTCCGTTCCGGGTGAGTCGAACGAAGTCTGGATTTTAGATGCAGCAGTGTCCGCGCCTTGCGAATCCTCGGCGAACTCGTTGCAAGCTCTCAACCGCAAAATGCCGCGAAGGACCCCAGAAAAAAGCCTACTTCGCCGCCACCGCTTTCCCTTCTAGAGCTGTGTAAACAACCGGATTCGCGCAGACCTCGTAGTAATGGCGCTCAGTCCATTTCTGCAAGGAAAAACTCGAAGGGTCGATTTGTGGGATGCGGCTGGTGCGCACCACAATTTTCCGGAAAATGTCATTTCCGATCGGAACCGTTCCAACGAATAAACGAAATCCTTCGTTGCCCCAGAGCTGCGGGAATTGCGATCGGCAAATTTCGAGCGAGATCTCCTGTTGCAGTCGCTGAAATGCCGATTCGCTCATCCGGATGCCGTTGAGGTTGTACCTCATGATGAAATCGTCGGAAGCCTGGGCGCCCTCTGCATCGTTGAGAGTCCGGAATGCGTAAACGTTAAATGGGCTGTCTAGCCGCTCCATGCTTTTCCGTACGCGCTTGTTGCACGAAGCCAGGCGATCACTCTCATTTATCGCGTCAGAAATCATGATTCGATCTTCCCCGTCCATGAGATACATGGGCGCGGAATCCTGGAAGGAGATCCCAATCCCCAGCTCGAGTCCAGGCAAACCAGCACGCTGAAGCAACTGATTGTAGCCGCGCACGATTTCGATGATCTCGCGCGCCAGCACGCAAGCGCGGCTCACAGCGAGGCCCGCCTCACCTTCGCGCTCAAGCAATGCCAAAATAATCGCGTCGCCTTCAAGGAAAACTTTCTCCGCGCCGTACTTTGGCAGCAGTTTGTTCACAGGATCATAAAAATTCAGGCTGAAATAGGAAGCCGGGTTCATCCCCCGCTCAAGTAGCGAACGAGTAAGTCGTGAGGAATCGCGAACATCAGCTTTTACGATCACGTGCCGCAGGATTTTGTCTTCATTCAGCTTTTGTTCCTGCTGCAGCACGAATTCATAAAGAGTTCCGTTCATTGCCGAGAGATCGCGGATCTTTTGATTGCCGACCAGATTTATGCTATCGAGCGCTCCATTCAACGCCTCCAGCCGGCGCAAATCGCGATGATAGCGCATGAAATCGCGCAAAAACCGTCCCGCTATCTTGCTGCGCTCGGCGCTGCGGCATCCGGCTACACGCGCCATTGCCGAATAAAAGCTCTCGCACGTAAGTTTCCCGTGTTCTTCAATAAGTTTTTCTACGCGCTCCCGTTCCTGCCGTGAGATCAGCGCATGCTTGAGCTGTTGCGGATTGATTCGCGGCGAGTATTCGGAAAGCACCGAAACCACTTCATACGACGCAATGACATACTCCATCAGCTCTTCGCGTTCAAGCAGGTCTGTCCAGATCTGCATCCGGACTTTCTGGGCGCGGGTGGAATCATCGTTGCCGATACCCACTATCTCCTGCGCGTTTTCCGGGACGTTGAGCCAGCCATCGTGCCCCTCTTCACTTGTTGCGCCCGACTCCGGATGGATCAACTGCATGAACTCGCAAATGACTTTGCGGACGTTCGAAAAGCGATCCGGGTCCTTATCAAAGTTGCCCAGCATGACGTAGTGCTGGGCGTTAAGGTAAGTGTCGCTACCGTCTTCAGTGAAAATTAGAGGATTCAAGAACAGTTTGTACGCGGCTTCCGCGCTGTCGCCAAATAGCGATCGTCGCGTGCGGGCCAACGTTTCCTTTTCGATTTCTCGCAGAGTGACAAACAGTTCCTGCCCAGCTTTACGAAGAATTATTTTCTTCGCAACTTGAAAGGCTGCCATCCGCTCGCGGTATTCGAGCGCCTTCTGTTGCCGCACTCCTTCGTAGCCTCTGAGCATCATGCGGCCGCGTTCCAAAAGTTGGGCGAACTGCGCGTTTAACTCGATGCGCAAAAATTTGATAACCGCCAAGCGCGCCAGCATGTCCACCGAAAGATTTTCCGCAGCCTTGGCACGGTTCAGCGCGGCGATGTGCAACTCCGAAAGCAGCGGCTTCAGTTCCGACGCCTGGACCTTGGCCGTAGGCTTCGACGATCCGGCGCCACCTGCATTGCTGCCGCGCGCTTTTTCCAACGCTTCGGCGGCTATTAATCCCTCCATATCACCGTGCCGCACGATGAGCCTGGCGATCTGGAGACGCGTCTGGTCTACAAACTTGAAACTGAGGTGAACATCGTGGCGGAGGTTATCGACACCGAGTTGCAAGCCCTCAAGCGAGATTGTTGGAGTGTAGCGGGTGAGCCGGGGTGGCTCCAGATTTTCTGCCGTCGGCCTGAGCCGGATGATAGGAATTCGAGGCATTGTGCTGGGTACCCCGCGCTAGGGCTGATGCTCCTGTGGGACAGGATTGCTAGTCTGGCGCACCGACCTCGCTCCATCATGCGCGCGAGCAAGAACGAATGCAGATAGTACAGCCAGCCAGGCACGGCGGCGATCGAGCATCCGCTCCTCGGAAACGCGTGATTTCTTACTGATTTAAGGAGCCTAGCATGGGGATAAAGAGAGGCCAAAGTTACGCTGGTTACCGGCTGGGTAACAGAGCAGATTGCGACAAGAAGTAGTGAGCGGTCAGCTTGCAGAAGTTACTTCCAGCTGCGGACGGGAATTCCGCGTAAGCATGTCTTTTGGATTAGACTCTCAGAAAAATCTGGCGACGATACAAGAGCCACATCGCCAACCAACACATTAAGACAAAGGCCAATGAGTACAGCAGGGACGAGTTCGCCGGGCTTGCGAGACCCACAAACAGCCGCTGATAAATCATTTCCTGCCAGGTGATCCGGCCAGCAGGTGAGTGAACCTGCACGCGATCAATCCAGTGGGCAACAATTTCGGCAAAAAAGTATGCGGCGATCGGATTCGCGCCAAAGACCAGCAATGGCTGCGTCCCGCGACGCCGACGCTTGACATCGAGAATCCAGTAGCAAATCGCCAAACAAACCAACGCAAATCCCGCGGTAAAGACGACATAAGAGCTGGTCCAGAGGTTTTTGTTAATCGGGAACCAACGGTTGAGAAATTCTCCCAGCGCCAGTCCAGCGATGCCAAAAATCGCCATGCCGGTGGCTTTTGCTTGCGTACTGCGTTCAGAACGCAACCACTCACCCGTAAGCACTCCCAAAAGGCTCGTCGCAATCGCCGGAATGGTGCTCAAGACGCCCTCGGGATCGCGAGTGACTTCATATAAGTGTCCCATGAGCAGCTTGCGGTCCAGCCACGCCGCGAGATTACGATCCGGGTCGAGCAGGGGAATGTCGTGCGTCGGAATGCCGAATCCAGGCACGGAAATAAAGCGCATCAGAATCCAATAACCAGCAAGGCAACTGATGATCGCGACGATCCAACCGCGACGGCCCATCCACAGCGCAAGAATTGCCGAAATTACGTAGCAAATGGCAATGCGCTGCAAGACTCCATAGAAACGCCACGTGGAGAGCTGGTAGTGATTGGGAAAGCCGTTCAGAAAAATGCCCAGCGCGAGCAGAACGAGGCCGCGCTTAAGCACATGGATGAATAGCTGGCGCTTTGTTTCTCCTCGTTCCAGGCGCGAGGAAAAAGAAAACGTCATCGAGACACCCACGATGAACAAGAAGAAGGGAAACACGAGATCTGTGGGTGTCCATCCATTCCACTCCGCGTGCTTGAGCGGCCAGTAGGCGGCCTGCTCATCCCCGGGATTGTTCACCAGAATCATCAGCGCGATCGTCGCGCCCCTGAACAAATCAAGCGAGAGCAGGCGACTGGCGCCCTGCTTCCGCGCATCTTCGGCGGGGTTTGTTGCGCTTACGGTAGTTGCTGGACTCGACATGGCGGGAGCCGGATTTTAGCACGTGTGACGCCGGTGGCCCCCGCCCGCACAATTTAGTTGTTCGCGCGCCGGCTTGCCCCGCAGGCACCGCCACTTCGCAGGCGAACCCGCCCGCGTCTCACACTACGGTCTTGTATCCAGGGGGTGCTTCGATTTCTCGTAGAACTCGTTCTGAATTTTTAAGCTTTGATCATCTGCTTTGACCGCTTTGATGGCTTTCACAATGCCATCGATCCACCCATTCATTTCAAACTGGCCAAGCTCTTTATTGGCGGCCACTCCTTCTCCAGAATAGTGATTCGGAAACCGTGCATACCACCAGATGCCTGTGTAGACGTTTTCCGGCAGCTTCAGGCGCGCAAGATCTGCGCCCGATTCGCTTGCGGCGCGATCGAGGTGTACCAGGTCGGGCCGCGAGATCAGCATCTTCGAGGTCTCCGACTCACCGGCGTGCATATCGATTTTCGTCTTTTTTGCTGGTCCGCCGGGAGGGGTCTCAACCAAACCCAAAATGTAGGCCACGTAATCATGCGGTTTTTCCATTTGGGATTGCGCGAAGAACGGGAGCAGACTCTCGTTGCCTCCGTGGCCGTTCACGATCAGCACTTTCTTGCAGCCGTTGCGTGCCATCTCGTCGGTGGTCTCCTGCAACAGGTCCAATTGCAGATGCGTGCTGTACGCGACGGTGCCGGGCTGATGTCTGGCCTCAAAAATCTGGCCGAAGTAGTATTCGGGAAATACCACCGCGTACTCCTGATCGGCGGCGTGCAGAGTAGCGTACCGTACGTCGAGTAGGTCAGTTCCCAGCGGCAGGTGAGGGCCGTGCTTCTCCAGGATGCCGAAGGGCAGTAGGCATGTGCCCTGGGATTGCTGAATGGCACTGCGAAAGTCGGCGGCAGTTAGCTCCTCCCAGTGAGTAGACAGCTTGGCTTGCGGCCACAGCAGTGTCGAACCAAGGAAAAACAGGACTGATGAAATCAGCAGTTTGCGCATGAGGTTCTCCAAGGCGCGCATTCTAGCACTCTGCCAGGAACGAGCACGTAACCTGCCCGTTGTGCCTCGAAGCCCGGTCTTCAGGTTACTCCGGTAACCAGACCGCGTTGCAAAGTCAGGCTATGATTTGGGCAGGGACTGGTGATGAGGAAACTGAACTTCCTGCTTTCGCTGACCACAACGGATAACGATTATCAGATTGAGCAGGCAGCGGCTGCCGAAGAAGCCGCTCGCCGCCTGGGAGCAGATGTACAAATCGTTCATGCGGACAACGATTCGATTACCCAAAGCCAGCAACTACTTAAAGTTATCCAATCGCGCTCCGATGCTCACCCGGACGGCGTGATTTTTGAGCCGGTCGGCGGCACAGCTCTTCCCCAAGTCGCCCGTGCGGCCGCGGCTGCGGGGATCGCGTGGGTCGTTCTGAATCGAGACGCGGAATACGTCTCCGAATTGCGCAAGGCTTATCGAGTTCCGATTTTTAGTATTACCTCGGATCACGAAGAGATTGGGCGTATTCAAGGCAAACAATTTGCAGCCTTGCTCCCCAAGGGTGGATCGGTGCTCTACATTCAAGGACCTTCCGAAAGCCTTGCGGCAAAACAGCGGACCAGCGGCATGTATGAAACTAAGCCGGTCGATGTGCAGGTGAAAATCATGCGCGGCCAGTGGACGGAGGCCAGCGCCTATAAAGCCGTCAGCTCCTGGCTGCGGCTATCCACTTCTCATCAGACCCCGGTTGATGTCATAGCCGCGCAGGATGACTCGATGGCTTTGGGCGCCAGGAAAGCCTTTCAGGAGATTCCAGACACTGCGGCCCGTGATCGTTGGCTGCGGTTGCCATTTACCGGATGCGACGGCCTTCCAAAGACGGGGCAAACTTACGTTAAACGCGGACTGCTGGCTGCAACGATATTTATCCCGCCAAACGCCGGCAAAGCTGTGGAGATGCTGGTGCAAGCGGTTAATACTGGTTCCCTTCCACCCGAACGGACATTGCTGCCGCCGGTTTCCATTCCGGCTCTGGACACCTTGACTTCAACCCAGGCGGAAAAGACGCGGGTTCTCTCCGCGACCACGGTTTTCTGAGGTTGCCGAGCTTACGGCGCCTCGATCAACTCCATCTTCCCGTCGCGCGTGCGGTGCAGGACCATCACTTTGCCTTTCTTATCGCGGAAGACAAAAACATCGCGGTCTCGAAAATGCGCTTCTTTAATTGCTTCTTCTAGGGTCATGGGGCGGATCGCGACGGCTTCATCGGAGCGCACCAGGTGCACATCGGTAGTCTTGGCCACTTGCGGGAATTTATGAACCACCACCGGAATGGCCGTTTTCTCATTCACTCCGACCGCTGACTGCAAAGCTTCTCCCTGCGTTTCTCTTCCATTCCATTTCTTCTGCTGATGTCGCTTCTTGCGGGTCTTGTATTTGACCGCTTGCGTCTCTAAGTGCTCGAGCGCCTCATTAATGGCCGAAATCATGTCTCCAGCTTGAGCCACTCCCACCAGAGGTCCGTTGCGCGGGCTAATAGTTATCTCAGCTTTGTGGCGGTGCTTCTCTAGAGCAAGGATGACCTTGGTATCAAATTTATCGTCCAGAATCTTGCGGATTTTTGCCAGGCCGGTTTCAACTTGCTGACGGATGGCGGGAGTGATTTCATATTGCCTCCCGGTGTATTCGACGTTCATGAGCGCCCCCTGTTGAAGTTCTTGCCACAAGACTGGGCACCGCATTGGAAATTCAGAAGTAAGAAGTCAAAATACTGAATTGCAGAAACTCGCGACCATGTACCCTGTTATCTCACCGCAGGTTTACCTCTGCTCTTACTTCTAACTTCTGCGTTATTTCTTCACTCTGCGCTGGTGGGTACTCGGGATGCGCATGTCCTCCCGGTATTTCGCAACCGTGCGGCGAGTGACCTGGATACCTTGCGACTGGAGGATGCGGGTGATTTGCTCGTCGGTCAACGGCCGGGCGGGATCTTCTTCCTCGATGAGCTTTTTTACGCGACGCTTCAGGATGAGCAGTGACGTGTTGCCGCCTTCCGGGCCTTGCACGCTCTCGCTGAAGAAGTACCGCAGTTCGAATACGCCCTGGGGAGTGTGGGCATACTTGTTGGCTACGGCGCGGCTTACGGTGGAAGGATGTACGCCGATTTCTTCGGCCACCTCCTTGATCATCATCGGCTTTAGATAATCAATTCCTCGCTCCAAAAAATCCTGCTGGCGGGCGACGATGGAGTAGCAGACCTTCATGATGGTCTGGCGGCGCTGCTCGATGTTCTTGATTAGCTGGATGGCACTTTTGTAACGCTCTTTGACGTAGTTGCGCGTGTCTTTGTCGTTGGTGTCGCGGGTCAGAAGCCGTTTGTAGGCTGGATTGAGGCGGAGTTGCGGGACATCTTCATCGTTCATTAAGCAAAGCCACTCGTCGCCATGTTTGATGAACGCAACATCGGGCTCGATCAGGCGCGGCTGCACCTTGTTGTAGCGCAATCCAGGGCGCGGATCG
>QIAB01000081.1:16200-22418 GCA_003225455.1 Acidobacteriota bacterium | reverse complement strand
CTTTCGGGTATTGCTTCATGGCGTTGGCAAGAGTTGCGCCACCCTCCACTGTGGTCCGAACTCCGGTTAACGTCTTCTGGAAGGCAGGGTTTTCCTGGTTGGCCGCCAGAATTTCCAAGCACTGTACAAGCGGAAGACCGGCGTCAATCATTACGGAGAACTGGCGGAAGAAGATAGCGATCTCCTTCACCTTCACCTTGCCGGACCCGAATGTCGGCAGGGCGAATTCTTTGCCCTTTTCGCGAATGGCGCTCGGCGTGATGCGCTCGCGGCGAAGTTGAGATTGCAGCACCTGCTTGTTGGGGGCGGAGCGTTCACCGCTCACCTTTTCACCCCCTGCATTTTTTCCCGAAAATGTAAAAACTGGCATGGTTAGCCTCTCCTTACGACCCTTTGTCTCTGCTGGAACGCGCTCTTGCGCGTTTCAGGTGTCACTTCGTTACGAATCTCGACTCAAAACTTAACGCCTGCCTGGGGCAGCACTTTTGGCCATTGCTCCAGGTTGGTTACGGTTCAGAGTTGCGCCCCGGCTAATCATTTCGTTTAGCTCATCCTGATTACTGGAACGCGATAATGCCATCTCGATAGTGATCTGCTTCTCTAAATATGCAGTCGCCAACGCCTGGTTGAATGTTTGCATCCCGAATTTGTCCTGTCCGGTTTGCATCGCCGAATAAATCTGGTGAATTTTGTCTTCGCGGACGAGGTTGCGGATGGCGGCATTCGGAACCATGATCTCCATGCACATTGCCCGGCCTTTTCCGTCGGATTTTGGCAGAAGGCTTTGGCACATGATGCCTTCCAGCACGAGCGATAGTTGCGCGCGAATCTGCGGCTGCTGGTGTGCCGGAAACACGTCGATGATTCGGTTGATGGTCGATGACGCCGAGTTGGTGTGCAACGTGCCGAAAGTGAGGTGACCGGTTTCAGCGATGCGCAAGGCGGACTCAATCGTCTCTAAGTCACGCATTTCACCGATCAACACGACATCGGGATCTTCACGAAGCGCGGCGCGCAGGGCATCAGTGAAACTCTTGGTATCCGCGTGCAGCTCGCGCTGGTTGACCACGCAGTTCTTATTCATGTGGACGAACTCAATCGGGTCCTCGATGGTGAGGATGTGGTCGTGTCTCTCCGTATTGATCTTGTCGATCATGGCTGCAAGCGTGGTTGATTTGCCGGATCCCGTAGGCCCGGTAACCAGTACTAGCCCACGTGGCTTATCGCAGAGTTTGCTCACCACTGGCGGCAGCCCGAGCTGGTTGAAGGATTTGATCTCGAAGGGAATGAGTCGGAACACAGCCGAGGTCGCGCCACGCTGGTTGAAGACATTGGCACGGAATCGTGCCAGGCCTTTCAAACCGAAAGAGAAGTCGAGCTCCAGACTTTCCTCGAAGCGATGCTTCTGCGCGTCCGTCATCACGCTATACGCCAGTTGCTTGGTGTCTGCCGGCGTCATCTGCGGCAGGTCGAGTGGCACCAGGTGTCCGTGTACACGAATTTGCGGCGGTGAGTTGGTGGTGATGTGGAGATCGCTTCCGGACATCTCCATTAATCGTTTCAACAGATCACTTAACGAGAGCGACATAGTGTTCTCTTCCCTTCCTGAACCTCAGTGAATAGTTTCGCGAGCTACTTCTTCCAGCGTCGTCCAGCCGGCAGCAACCTTGATCAGCCCACTGCGGCGTAGGGTGAGCATTCCCCGTTCGATCGCCTTCTTTTTCAGTTCCAAAGCAGAGGCGCCGACCAGGACCAATTCTCTGATCTCATCATCAACTTCCATTACTTCGTACAAACCGGTGCGGCCCTTGTATCCGGTGTTGTTGCAGGTCCCGCACCCCTTGCCTTTTTGAATCTTCACGCTCTTGGCTTCTTCCGGTTCCTCGATCAGTGCCGGGACGGGGACATCAACAACCTCGGCGCAATCCTTGCAGATGCGGCGCACAAGCCGCTGTGCACAGATCAAATGGACCGACGTCGCGACCAGGAATGGCTCTATACCCATGTTCATAAGGCGGGTGATCGTCTCGGGCGCGCCGTTGGTATGCAGGGTCGACAGAACCAAGTGTCCTGTAAGAGCAGCTTTAATGGCAATTTCTGCTGTCTCGAAATCTCGAATTTCGCCCACCAGAATGATGTTCGGGTCTTGCCGCAAAAATGCGCGTAGGGCGGCCGCGAAGTTCAAGCCGATTTGTTCTTTCATCTGCACTTGGTTAACGCCCTGGAGTTGAAACTCGACAGGATCTTCGGCGGTCATAATGTTGGTATCAGGCGTGTTCAGACGCGCAATGGATGAATACAGAGTATTTGTCTTACCTGATCCCGTTGGTCCCGTAACCAGCACCATGCCATACGGCTTCAAAATGGCTTTCTCAAACTTGACCAGAGACTCCGGTTCAAAACCCAACTTTGTCATGTCGAGCCGTAGGTTCTCTTTATCGAGCAACCGAAGCACGATTTTCTCGCCCCAGAGAGTCGGCAGCGTGCTAACGCGGAAGTCGAGCTGCTTTTTGCGACCGCCAATGTTCATCTTCAGCATGATGCGACCGTCTTGCGGCAGCCGCTTTTCGCTGATGTCGAGCTTCGACATGATTTTCACGCGTGAGGTAATCGCGTCTTTCAACTTCAGCGGCGGCGTCATGATGCTCTGCAGGATGCCATCAATGCGGAAGCGCACGCGGAACTCTTTTTCGTAAGGCTCCATGTGAATGTCGCTGGCGCCGCGCTTTACCGCATCGGTCAGCACCAGGTTCACAAGCTTGACGATGGGAGCTTCATCGGCCGCCTTTTCAAGATCGGCGAGATCCATCTCGGATTCTTCCGCTTGCAGTTCGACATCCGCCTCCCCCATGTCGGTCATCGACTGCATGACTTGCTCGAGATCCTCTTGCTGTGTAGTTCCGTATGCTTTTTCGATTCCCTCCAAAATCGAACTTTCGGACGCCACCACCGGCTCGATGTTGAAGCCGGTCATGAACTTGATATCGTCCATGGCAAACACGTTTGTGGGGTCCACCATGGCGATAGTCAGCGAGGCGCCTACCCGGCTTAGCGGCAGGATTTGATAGCGCTTTGCAGTTTCAAAAGGAATCAGCTTGACGACGGTCGGATCTATTTCAAAATAAGAAAGATTGATCGCAGGTACGCCGTATTGCCGCGAGAGAAAATTGGTAACGTCTTCATCGCTCAGAAATCCCAGCTTCACCAAGGCGGAGCCGAGGCGGCATTTGGTCTCCTTTTGGACCTTCGTCGCCTGCGTCAACTGCTCTTGGGTGATGACCTTCTCTTTGACGAGAAGATCACCCAACCGTTGAGACATACCTCGATCTCCTATCTTGCGGCAGAGAAATGCGGTTTAAGTCTTGATCGGCGCGAAAGGCCACCTTAAGGGGGAGAAATTGCAGCCTATCGCGTTGACACAAATTGTCAACGCAGAAGGGCCGAAGTACCAGTAACTTTAGTACCTGTACTGCGTGGAATCGATGGCCGAAAGCCTTTACTGGTCACGCAATCCGCGTCAGTTGCGCTTTTCAAGCTAGAGCAGCAGCTTTCAGCTTCTGGCGGCCATGCACTTCAGTAAGCGCAGCAGCCGTTTCGCAAACTCACAACTGAAGCTGGAAACAGAGAACTGAGAAAGTGATCCCTACACTGAAGGACGCTTAACTAAGAGGCGGTCTGCGAATCATACCGTAAACTAAAAACGAGACTAGAAATGCTTGTAATTCGCTATGAGGAAAGAGGAACAAATCCGCGCTTGTTACCACGCACTGCTGGGTGCTTGGGGGCCGCAGCATTGGTGGCCAGCCCGCACCCGGTTTGAGGTGATCGTGGGCGCCTATTTGACCCAGAACACTGCCTGGACAAACGTGGAGCGGGCATTGCGCCAGCTGCGATCGGCTGGGTTGCTCAACGTCCACGCGATTCAGACTGTGCCGCTCCGAACGTTGGAATCAATGATTCGTTCTGCCGGGTATTTTCGACAAAAGGCTCGGAGCCTAAAGACTTTCGTTGCGTTCCTGAATGACCGCTATGGCGGTTCGCTCACACGTATGTTCGCCCAGCCTACCAAGACGCTCCGCCAAGAACTCCTCTCGCTTAATGGAATCGGAGCCGAGAGCGCCGATTCCATCCTTCTCTACGCCGGACAGCACCCGATCTTTGTTGTGGATGCATATACTCGCCGGGTCTTTGGCCGTCACGGCATCCTGCCCGAAAATGCACCGTATGAAGTTATTCGGCAGCTATGCGAAAAGGCGTTGGCTGGGATCAGTGCCCAAAGCGCGGTTCCTGTAACGAAAACCGAGAACCAGGAACCAGAAACTGTTCTAGCGGTGCACCGCCCATCTCTCATGAGCCTTGCTAAACGCTCAGATGTGGCGCAGGTGTACAACGATATGCACGGGCTTATCGTGCGAGTAGGCAAGCATTATTGTCTGAAATCAAAGCCTCGTTGCGAGCAGTGCCCGCTGCGACCGTTTCTTCCGTCCTGAGCGGCAGGCCCGCTGACCACTCCTGATAAGCGGATGCGAGATTGCGGGATGCTCATCTCGGGCGTCCAGCCATATAATGAAACCGCTCAGGCCTGACGCTCATCATTTCGATGAACGCGTTCGGCTCGGAATCCTGCGAAGTGCCTGTTCGAAGCCCAATCCGGTCAGCGGAAAATACTCGCCGCAAGAAAGTGATTGTCTTGCTGGCCATTGGCATCATCCTGCTTTTCGGTATTCTTCTATCGCAGTCTTCTTTTGATCTGCCGTTCCTGAACCCTGATACCAACCAGCAACTTCTCTTTTTTGCTGCCCTTTCGGCGCTGATCTTTCTGTTGTTTGTAGCACTCACCTTCGTGCTGGCGCGGAATCTTCTCAAACTATTTGCGGAACGCCGACTGGGAGTGCTGGGCTCGAAGTTCCGCACGCGCCTGGTGGTAGCTGGCCTGCTGCTTTCATTCCTGCCGGTGATCGTCATGTTCTGGTTTGCGTACGGACTGATGAACCGGTCTATCGACAAATGGTTCTCCCGGCCTGTGGAGGAGGTTCACGCCGACACGACAGCTATCGCCTCGCTGCTCTCGAATTACGCGGCGCAGAATGCGCGAGCCGAAGCCGTATCCATTGCGGGCTCTCCTGAGACCCAACACGCCTTTACAGGCCATAGTTTCTCTACTGTGATGAGCGAATTTCGCCGGCACGAACCCACGCTGCAAGGCGGATTTATTTTGGCGATAGAGAACGGGAATGCCGAAGCGAGCTTTGCTGCTCCGGCCGCATGGCCGTTGCTGAAAACGAAAATTCCCATCCGAAAGCTTAGTTCGGGAGCCCCGGTTCGCATGACCTGGGAACAAACGGACTACATGCTCGGCGCGGCTCCGGTGGGAGAGCGCGGCTTAATCATGGTGGCTATGCCTTTGCCGCAGAAATTTTCCGAAACTGTAAGACAGTCCGAAATCAGTGAGAAGCGGTATCTGGAGCTTAGCCGCAGCCGCAAGACCGTTCGGCGCACTTACATGGGCATGCTGCTTTTGCTGACGGTGATGGTGCTCTTCGCCACCACCTGGCTGGCGCTGTTTCTTTCCAAGTTGGTCACGCGTCCGGTGGCGGCACTGGCTGAAGCTACCCAGGAAATTTCTCGCGGAAGACTCGATTACCGCGTTGAAGTCAGCGCTGCCGATGAGATTGGCGATCTGGTGCGCTCTTTCAATCGAATGGCAGAAGAGTTGGAATCCAGCCGACTGCAGATCGAGGCCTCCAGCCGCGAGCTGAGCGCGGCGAACATGACTCTCGAGCAACGTTCCCGGCACATTGAAACCATACTCGAGAGCATTCCTACTGGCGTGCTCTCGCTGGATGCAAGCCGCAGGATCACGCATGTGAACCGTGCGCTGCTGCGAATGTTCACTCCCGGCAGAGCCGGCGACGCTCCCAGATTGCTCATTGGCGCCGCGCTTCAAGACGTGTTTCCAGCCGACGTGCTGGAAGACCTGGAATCTCTTTTGCGCCGTGCCGATCGAATGGGCATGACCACGACTCAGATGGAAATTACTCTGCAACGCTCAAAATTCAACGTGGCAGTAACTGTGGCCACACTGCAGCATGCCGGCAAGGGACTGGGCTACGTTATCGTATTCGAAGATCTCTCTGATCTTTTGCGCGCGCAAAAACAGGCGGCGTGGCGCGAAGTGGCTCGCCGGGTCGCGCATGAGATTAAAAATCCTCTGACTC
>QIAB01000081.1:10951-16127 GCA_003225455.1 Acidobacteriota bacterium | reverse complement strand
CGGCGGAGCGGTGGAAGTATTACGCACTCTGGTTGACGAATTTTCTACGCTGGCGCGGTTTCCTACGGCACAACCCCAAGCAGCCGATATCAATTCAATTGTGGAAAGCGCTCTGGCGATGTTCAATGGCCGGCTCGACAACGTCCGTGTGCAGACTTTTCTTGGCTCCGATCTTCCTAAGGTAATGGCGGATTCAGAAGCCATCAAGCGGGTGCTCGCCAATCTGGTCGATAATGCCGCCGAAGCGATGCAGGAGTCACTTGTGCGCGAAGTTCACATCTTCACTTCCCTGGTCGCCAGCCGCGATGCGGTCGAGATCACTGTATCCGACACCGGTCATGGCGTCACTCAGGAACTGAAGGAGCGTCTCTTTTTGCCTTACTTTTCAACCAAGAGACGCGGCACCGGGCTTGGCCTCGCCATCGTAAGCCGCATCATCGAAGATCACCATGGTTCAATTCGAGTTGAAGAGAACCAACCTGTGGGAGCGAGATTCGTTGTAGAGCTGCCCCTTGCCTCCGAGCCCCTGATTGCGCCTGTCAGCACACCGCATGCATAACATTCTCATCGTCGACGACGAGCCCGGCATCCGCCAATCGCTCAAGGGCGTGCTCGAAGATGAGGGCTACAAAGCTTCGCTGGCTGAGAGCGGCGAAGCTTGCCTGGAGAGTCTCCGCAAGCGGCCGGTGGATGTCGTATTACTTGATGTGTGGCTTCCTGGCATCGATGGTCTGGAGACACTCGGAAAAATCCGCGAAATCGAAAACGCCCCCGAAGTGATCATGATCTCCGGCCACGGCACGATCGAAACTGCGGTGCGAGCCACTAAGCTCGGCGCTTATGATTTTCTGGAGAAGCCGCTTTCGGTCGATAAAACTCTCATTCTTGTAAAACATGCAATCGACTCGAAGCGCTTGCGTCAGGAAAATCGGGATCTGAAAAAGCAGCTAACTCCCAAGAGCCTGATCGTCGGCGAAAGCATACCAGTCAAAGCCTTGCGTCAGCAGATTCAGCTCATGGCGCCGACAAATGGCAGAGTTCTGATCTATGGCGAATCAGGCACGGGAAAAGAACTTGTGGCTCGGGCGATCCATGCTCAGGGCTTGCGCAAAGATGAAATGTTCGTGGAAGTCAATTGCGCGGCGATCCCGGAAGATTTGATTGAAAGCGAACTGTTCGGACATCTCAAGTCTTCGTTTCCGGCCGCTACCACCGATAAAGAAGGCAAATTCCAGAGAGCGCATGGCGGAACACTCTTCCTCGACGAAGTCGGCGACATGAGCCTGAAGACGCAGTCGAAGGTGCTTCGCACCCTGGATGAGCAGCGTTTTACGCCGGTTGGAAGCGACGAGCCCATCACCGTGGATGCTCGCGTGATCGCTTCGACAAACAAAGACCTGGAAGAGGAAATTTCGCGTGGTAACTTCCGGGAAGACTTGTTCTACCGGCTGAACGTGATTCCATTTTCGGTTCCTCCATTGCGCGAGCGTCAGGAGGACATTCCCCTGCTCGCCCGTTATTTTCTAAAGGAATTTTCTGCCGCCTATGGCCGGAGGCCGCGCGAAATCAGCGACGACGCAATTGAAACTCTGATGCGTTATTCCTGGCCGGGAAACGTGCGCGAACTGCGCAACGTGATCGAGCGCATCGTTATTATGAATCCAACCACGAGCCGCTTTGAGCGGAAGCATCTGCCGCCGCTGGTGCATCGCGATGGCAGCCGCCGCGCGGTAGGAAATGAGTTCTCCACCCTGCACCAGGCGCGCGCAGCTTACGAACGCGACTATATTTTGAAAAAGCTTGACGAGAACCACGGAAACGTCAGCCGTACAGCCGAAGTCCTCGGTCTTGAGCGCAGTCATCTATACCGAAAAATGAAAACGTTGGGAATCGCCGCGAAGGAATAACGGCTCTTCGAAAGCCAGCTAGCGCTTCAACATGTGAATTTCGGTGCCATTCTTCAGAAACTTTACTTCATCCATAAGCTGATTGATCAGATAAATCCCGCGCCCGTGATCGGAATGGAGACGTTCTCCACTTATCGGACTGGGGATCGTTGACAGATCGAATCCTTGGCCAGGATCGCGAACCACAATGAGCACGCGCTGGGCTTCATCGCACATCAAATCGCATTCGATGATCTTGGAAGGATCAGCCTTCGCCCCGTGCATTACGGCATTGGCCAGGGCTTCAGTTAAGGCAAGCTCAAGGGCATCGGCTTTGTCCGCGGCGCATTGAGCTTTTCTGATCTGATGCATCACGCTCTCGACGACGGAATCAACCAGATTGGGGTGCGCCGCGAGCGTGATCCTCAGTTTCAGAACCAGCTTCTGCGTGTCGAAACTGAAGGCAGGAGTCTCAGTAGACATGGCTTTTGATTACATCGGCGATTCCAAGGCCGAATGATTGTACACGGAGCACATCATCATTATTACTAAGGAATTTTCTTTCCGGTTTTCGGAACAGCCGTTTCGAGTCAAGCCGCAACTACAACACCCTCAGTTGGTCTTTGTCAGTCCGTAAAGCTCGGCATTTCCTACGAGTCGCTGCAGTTCCCGCCGCCAGTCCAACTCCTCCACAAATTGCCTCGATTCTCGCCAGTTTGGGTGCACCTTTACAAACAGCTCAAGGAAAACCCTCATGCCTAGCATTTTCTCAATTTGCAACCGAGCGGCACTACCGATTTTCTTCAGCATCTGTCCGCGTTTTCCGACGAGGATTGCCTTCTGTCCCTGCCGCTCGCAGTAAATGACTGCCGCAATTTGCGTCAGCCTTGCTCCTTCCTCAAACTGCTCGATTGCCACCGTAGTCGCGTATGGCACTTCTTCGCTGGTGGCCAGCAAAATCTGCTCGCGGATAATTTCAGCAGTCATAAAGCGCGCCGGCTGATCCGTAATTTGATCTTCAGGAAAATAACGCGGCCCTTGTGGCAATGCTGCCAATGTCTTTTCGAGCAACACATCAAGACCGTCCCGCCTGCGTGCCGAAATTGGAATAATCTCCTGGAAATCATTCAATTTCCGGTATTCATCCATAATCGGCAACAGCTTTCCCTTTTCTCCACGTAACAGGTCAATTTTGTTCATCAGCAGAAACGCCGGAGTACCGGATCTCTTTAGCATTCCTAACATGAATTGATCACCCTGCTCAAGTTTCCGGGTGGCATCAACGATCAGAAAAATCAGATTGCAGCCTTCGAGAGCCTCGTGTACCTCGGCCATCATCTTGCGGCCGAGCGAACTGTCGGGCCGGTGCACTCCGGGGGTATCAATGAGGACTACTTGCCCGTACGCATTTCCTTTCCGCTTCGGAATTTCGAGAATTCCCAGAATGCGATTGCGCGTGGTCTGCGGCTTGGGGCTGACGATGGCCAGTTTCTCCCCAACCAGCGCGTTCAGCAGTGTCGATTTGCCAGCGTTCGGGCGGCCGAGAATGCAAACGAATCCGGAATGAAAGGGCATCGAACCAGCCTGAGCGAGGTCGAAGGACCTCTACTAAATCAGTTTCATCTGCTTGGGTCGAGCGGAAATGCGCACGCGCTGCACCCGTCGTTCAGTCGAATCCAGCACTTCGAATCGTAATCCGTCTTCTTCCACCACTTCGCCTTTTCGCGGGATACGGCCAGCCAGTTCGCTCACAAGCCCCGCTACCGTGGCAGATTCTTTCCCTTCCGGACGCATCCCGAAAAGCTCTGCGAGTCGATCGACATCCATGTTGCCTGGCACGATATACGACTGCTCACTCTCACGCACAACTTCTGTCTTCTCGTGCTCGTCACGAATCTCGCCTACGATTTCTTCGACCAAGTCTTCAATTGTGACCAGGCCGGCAACTCCGCCGTACTCGTCGACCACGATGGCCATGCGGATATTGTTCTTTTGCATCTCGCGCAGCAAATCACTGCCGAGTTTGCTTTCCGGTACGAAGTACACATCCCTACGCATCAGCGTGTCTACTGTGCGGGTTTGCGCCTCGATATCCGGCACCTGCAAGACGTCCTGGGCAAAGACAATCCCTACAATGTTGTGAATTGTGCCCTCGAACACCGGCACGCGCGAGAAAGGCCTGGTGCGCAGCAGTTCGATGAACTGTTCAACCGTCGTGTTGGCGGGCACCGCAACAATTTCCGGCCGGGGTTTCATCGCTTCCCGTACTGTCTTTTCGCTGAACTCCACCACCGACTGGATCAGGTTGCGATTGCTCTCGTCCAAAATTCCTTCCTCCTGCCCAGCTTCCAGTAGCGCATCGACGGCCTCTGCCTGAGTGTCCGGCGCCTCGTCGGCGTGCTCACGGGTCAACGCCGTTACCGACTGCAGGAATCCCAATACCAGGGTCACGGGAAGCACAAGATAAATAAGACCCCGCAGCAGCAGCGTCCAACTCACCAGCCATTCTCCCTTCGTCCTGGAAAAGAAGACGAACGGCAGAAATCGGTTAAACACGATCACGATCAAGATCAAGCTCAGTGTCGCCTGGAGGATTTCATACACACTCCACGTTCGATCGCGGAATACCGCGAATCCCAGCAGCATAGCGATGGCCGCGATTATCACTTGCGTGAGAATGGCCATCGAGAGTGAAGCACGTTCACGGCTGACGTGGAGCCTCGGCTCAATCTTCTGCTCAAAGACATCGATGTTGTCTTGAAATTCGCGGGAGAGAAACTTACCAATTTCGGTGTAGAGACGATCCACGTAGGAGACCAGCGTCAACAATCCAAGCAGCAGCAAAAGCGCAACTGCAATGGCGAAGTTCATCGTGGTGGTGTGGCGCGGACCTGCCCTGAGCGGAGTCGAACGGGGCCCTCGCCCGTGGATTTTCGAAGGCCCCGCTTCCCGGCTAACTCCCTAAATGGCAAGCTTCTTTCAATCAACCCGTCCGGCAATGAGAACAGCCTTCTCAGCTGTGTTTCTTTGCGCGCCATTTGTCCGCGATCTTGCTCGTGGTCATAACCTGCGAGATGCAGTATCCCATGAAGAGCCAGAATTTTGATCTCCTGCGCGGCAGAATGTCCCAGGTGGCGCGCGTTTCGATTCGCGATTTCCGCGGAGATGGCGACATCTCCGGCGAATTCATTGCGCAAGCCCGGCATGGGTGGGAACGACAGCACGTCAGTCGTCATGTCTTTCTTACGAAAGCGACTGTTCAATCCCCGCAGTTCACGGCTTCCGGTTAC
>QIAB01000081.1:0-10945 GCA_003225455.1 Acidobacteriota bacterium | reverse complement strand
CCTGAACGCCTGCTGAAGCGCAGGCCTGCTTCACAAATCTCGCCAGCGCCGACTCACTGAGCCCAGCGACACGCTTTCGGAAAATGACCACGGTTCTCTCTGTGCCTTAAGTTCACAGTCATCGCTGCCAAAGCAAACAGGAGGGCTCCCGCTGGAACCCTCCTGCTGAATCTTACGCTGTTCTATTGTTTGCTTTCTACTTCCGGAGGCCGCAAGACGCTATTCCCTACCGGTGTCTCTGTCGCGGCCGGCTTTCCATTCGCTCCGGACTTTGACTCCGGCAGCAACATCTGCTCTTCCGCCACTCGCGTCTTGTGGTCATCGTAGGCCCGGATAATCCGCTGCACCAAGTGATGCCTCACGACGTCGCCTTCATCGAAGTAAACGAATGTTAAGCCTTCCACGTTCTTCAGCACGTCCGCGGCTTCGAGCAGTCCGCTGCGTCGCGCGCTGGGCAGGTCGATTTGCGTAATGTCTCCCGTGATCACTGCCTTCGAATTAAAGCCCAGCCGGGTGACGAACATCTTCATCTGCTCGGAGGTGGTGTTCTGCGCTTCATCCAGAATCACAAACGAATCGTTCAGAGTTCGCCCCCTCATGAAAGCAATCGGCGCGATCTCAATAACATTCTTTTCCAGATAGCGATCCACTTTCTCGGGGTCGAGCATGTCATACAGCGCGTCGTACAACGGCCGGAGATAGGGATCAATCTTGTCCTGCAAGGTTCCCGGCAAGAAGCCCAGCCGTTCTCCAGCTTCCACCGCCGGCCGCGCGAGGATGATGCGATTTACGCGCTTGGCCAGATAGGTTTTGCCAGTACCCGCCGGGCCGATACCGAAAACCATGTCGTATTTTTCGATGGTTTCAAGATACCGGCGCTGGTTAACGCTCTTGGGTTGCACCGTGCGGCGCCCGAACGAGCGCTGCCGTCCCGCTTCGGCTAATCCGCGTAATGTGGCTTTGGGATCGGCCATCAGCACGCGCAGCATGCTGTTAAGGTCGCCATTATTAAAGGTGAATCCGGAGCGCTGCAGTTGATCGTAATCCGCGAAGACTTGCTCGGCACGGCCCACATCTCGCGGCGCGCCTTCGAGTTCGATGGAATTTGATTTCAGATCGATGGTGATGTTCAGACCGTCTTCCAGCACGTGCAGGTTTTCATCGCGCGTGCCGAACAGGGTCTCAATATTCTGGCTGATCTCAATACTTTTCTTCATTCAGTTGTGGCGCTTTTCCTCCCGCGCATTAGATGCTTTGACAAACGTTGAGGACCGGATCTCCCCGCCGTTGTTGGCAGGAAACCGGACCTTCCGTCCTGTAGCAAACAAACGATTCTTCTGTAGGAGGTGGAACGTGCCGTGGATTCTCGCCCATAAGGCGAAGCAACTACCATTACCGCTAAGGGTACCCCCGTTTTCCGGCGCGAGTCAATGCTGATTACCCTAGTACCTTCCAAGAGGTTGGACCGGCCGCTAGACGGCCTCGGCCTTAGACGCCGCCATCGAGGCCGCCACCGCCCGAGTCTCTGCCCATTGCCGCAATGCCTGGATCTCCTCCGCCCGGGTCGTCGACAGCTGTATCGTCGCCTTCAAGGCATCCAGCAAAGCCTGCGTGCTCAGCGGCTGCTTGCAGGAATAAGCAGCGTAGAGTGCCGTTTGCACCGCTGCATCGATCTCCGCACCGGAATATCCCCTGGCGGTAGCAGCCACGCGATCCAGTTCGAAATCCTCTGGATTCCGCTTACGCCGCTTCAGCTGAATGGCGAATATCTGCTTTCTCTCGCTTTGGTTTGGCAGGTCGACAAAGAACAACTCGTCGAATCTGCCCTTGCGGATCAACTCGGGCGGAAGCGCCGTGACGTTATTGCAAGTTGCAGCGACGAAGACTGGCGCTTTGCGCTCCTGCATCCAGCCAAGAAACGCCGCCAAAATGCGCGACGAGACTCCTGCATCCACCGACGCCGAATCCGGGCCGCTCCCAGCGAAGACTTTCTCGAGTTCATCGATCCACAACACGCACGGGGCAAGCCCTTCGGCGACCTGAAATACTTTCTGAATTCTCTTCTCTGTCTCTCCGATGTACTTGTCATACACGGCAGCGGTGTCGAACTTCACCAGAGGGAGTTTCCATTCGCCAGCGATGGCCCGCGCGCACATGCTCTTTCCGCAGCCCTGCACTCCCAGAATGATCACGCCGCGCGGCGGATCGAGCCCGAAATCCCGAGCCGCGTCTTCCCAAGCTCCACGTCTCTGCGCCAGCCAGTGCTTCAGGTTATCCAGCCCGCCTACGCTCCCCATGTTTTCGGAAGCATCAATAAATTCCAGCATGCCGGAATGCCGCAGCAGTTCTTTTTTCGCCTCGAGCACATCGGCGATCGTGTCTGGACAAAGGGCGTAGTGGGCCACAAGTGTCTGCGAAATCGCACGTTCGGCTTCTTCCTCGGTCAGGCCGCGGAGGTTCGTAGCCACCGCGTCCACTCCAGTTGCATCCAGCTTCAACTGCAACGCGTGCGTCTTCGATGAACGCTTGAAGGTTTCCTCGATAATTTGGCTCAGACGCAGGAGATCGGGCAGCGGCAAATCGAGGTATTCCACCAGGCTCTCCAACTCCGGCGGCATGTTAATGGATGGGGCAGTAAGTATAAGGGTGCGCCGATTGGCGCCTCGACGGCCGCACTACGACAGGACTCTCCATATGCCGATGAAAATCCTTCAGGACAAACGCGGCCTCCAGGGTCATTGTCTCCATCGTGGCCAGTGCCTGCACGGGATCAAGCGTGTTGTAGATGGCAGCCTTGCTCGATTCCGGTGCTCCGGGGTCAGCCGCCTGCCGCGCCGCATTGATTCGCATCTGAAGTGGGGCCGCAGGAACGGCAGGCGCATTGCTGCCCGACCGGAACAACCCATCCGCAATACTCCATTCAAAGACTGCTATGTTCAGGTCTGTGCAAGCGGCGCGCACCAAGCCTATGGCGCGCATCTCCTCGACCGTCTCCATGACAACGATCGGTGTGGAGGAGTTGATCAGGATTTTCAGACGATCGAGAGTGTTCACCATCGGCAGAATGCTCGGTGCTGAATGCTGCTGATTAGGGGAAGCCTAAGTGGATTGTATCCGCTTGAGTGGTTCAGATGATAATCCAAAAACACCGATGGAGGTGAGCTGAGTGAGCAGGCTTTTCCAGCGATCTTCGATCATTTGCCGCCCGCGCTTTCGGCCTGTTAAGATTTTTACTTCAATAAGCTCTTATTTGTTCGCCTGTTTTTCATTCATCCCTTCGGAGGCAATATGGCCATCAAAGTTGGTATAAACGGATTCGGACGCATCGGTCGCAATGTCCTGCGCGCGTCTTTGAACGATTCCAACATCGAATTCGTCGCCGTCAATGACCTCACCGATCCTAAAACGCTGGCTCACCTGTTGAAGTACGATTCGATCCTGGGAAATTTGAAGCACAAGATTTCGGCGGGCACTGATTGCATCAAGATTGAAGATCGCTCACTCCGGGTATTCGCAGAGAAAGATCCGGCCAAGCTTCCGTGGGAGTCGGTGGGAGCGCAAGTGGTCATCGAGTCCACGGGACGATTCACTGACGCCAACGACGCCAAAAAGCACCTGCGTGGGCCGGTGAAAAAGGTCATTATTTCGGCTCCGGCAAAGAATGAGGACGTTACGCTCGTGCTTGGGGTCAATCATCAGGTTTACGATCCCGCTAAACACCACATCATTTCCAACGCTTCCTGCACAACGAATTGCCTGGCGCCGATCGCTAAAGTCGTAAACGATGAATTCAAAATTGTCAGCGGCACAATGACGACGATTCACTCCTACACCAATGATCAGGTGATTTTGGATTTCCCTCATAAAGATTTGCGCCGCGCCCGCGCGGCTGCGGTGTCGATGATTCCCACTTCAACCGGCGCGGCTAAGGCTCTTCATCTTGTGATTCCTGAGCTAAAAGGAAAACTGGATGGTTTCGCCATGCGCGTGCCCACGCCGAATGTTTCCGTAGTTGACCTGGTTACATTCGTGGAGAAGAAAACCAGTGCGGAAGAAGTAAACGCTGCGCTAAAGAAAGCCACTGCGAATGGTCCGCTCAAAGGCTATCTGGGCTATGAAGAGGAGGAACTCGTCTCAGCCGATTTTCGTGGAGATTCGCGCTCGTCTATCGTGGATGCGCCCATGACTCGGGTCGTCGCTGGCAATTGCGTAAAAGTAATTTCCTGGTATGACAACGAGTGGGGATATTCTTGCCGGGTTCGCGACCTGATTAATTACATCGGCAGTAAGGGACTATAACCCGCAACTTTTGATAGTGAGGGCGGTGGGCGGGCGAGACGCCCGCCGGACAGCCGCCGAGACGGCGGCGCTACTTTTAGCGGCTACTCTCGAGGATCAGCCATGTCCAAACTTTCCATCCGCGATCTACCCTTGAGCGATCATCATATTTTTATGCGCGTGGACTTCAACGTTCCGCTCGATGACGGCCGCGTCATTGACGACACCCGCATCCGGGAGACCTTGCCCAGCATTGAGTATGCGCTACGCCACGGCGCCAGGCTGATTCTGGCGTCGCACCTGGGCCGGCCCAAGGGCAAACCAAATCCGAAGATGAGCCTGAAGCCGGTGGCGGAGCGCCTCCGCATGCTTCTCGATAGAGAGTTGGCGCCCGGGGAAAACGTTGGATTCTGCCCCGACTGCGTGGGACTCGAAGCCGAGGAAATGGCAGGCAAGCTCGAGAAGGGCCAAACTCTGCTGCTGGAGAATCTGCGCTTCCATGCGGAAGAGGAGGCCAACGATCAGAAGTTTTCCGAGCAGCTTGCCAAGCTGACGGATTATTACGTGAACGATGCATTTGGGGCTGCGCACCGCGCCCACGCTTCGACCGTGGGTATCACGAAATTCGTGCAGAAAGCAGCAGCCGGTCTGCTAATGGAAAAAGAGCTGGAGTACCTGGGCAAAGCTTTACAGCATCCGGAGCGGCCGTTTGTGGCGATTCTCGGTGGCGCCAAAGTCGGCGACAAGATCGGCGTTATTCAAAATCTGATGAAGAAAGTCGACACGCTGATCATCGGCGGCGGCATGGCGTACACATTCCTGAAAGCGCAAGGTCAGCAGGTCGGCAAATCGCTGGTTGAAGAAGATAAGGTCGACCTCGCCAGAGAGTTGCTGAATGAATCTAAGAATCAAAAATTGAAATTGCTCCTGCCCTTGGATCACATTGTGGCCGACAAAGTAGATGCCAACGCGCGAGTGCAGACCGTAAATAGCGGCCAGCCGATCCCGCCCGATGTGATGGCGCTCGATATTGGTCCGAAGACTGTTGAGGCTTTTTCAGAAGAGATTTCCCGGGCGCGCACCATCGTTTGGAACGGGCCGATGGGCGTGTTCGAGGTCGCGCCATTTGCGAAAGGAACGTTCAAGATAGCCCGAGCGGTGGCGGAAAATGCTGGCGCAACCTCAATCGTTGGCGGAGGCGATTCGGTTTCTGCCGTCCACGCAGCCGGAGTGGCCGATAAGATCACACATATCTCAACCGGCGGTGGAGCTTCGCTGGAGTTTTTGGAAGGCAAGAAGCTGCCCGGAGTCGAAGCTCTCACCGACAAGCGCTAGCTGTCTTCCTTTGTTATCCGAACCAAGTGCGAGTCTCCTGTTCGAGCGACCTTTTCTAATGGATCTACCACGCGGCAAAAATTATGACGTATCCCTGCTGGTCGGCGATCCCCACGAGATTCGCTTGGTACGTGGCGACATCACCCAATATCCGGCTGACGCCATTGTGAACGCCGCCAACTCCGAATTGCTGCCCGGCGGTGGGGTTTGCGGTGCGATTCACCGGGCAGGAGGTCCGCTCATCGCAGATGAGTGCCGACGCATTCGTTCCGAACGCGGTTCCCTCCCAGCGGGTCAGGCGGTTGCAACCACGGCTGGCCGACTTGAGGCCAAGTATGTGATCCATGCGGTCGGCCCCGTCTGGCAAGGAGGAGATCATGGCGAAGCTGAAATGCTTGCGAGCTGCTACCGCGAGTCAATGTGCATCGCCGACGAGCTTAAACTGCATAGCATTGCATTTCCCGCAATTTCGACTGGTATTTTTGGATATCCGGTCGAACAGGCAGCGTGGATAGCCATTCCGCTTCTCATCGAGAGCCTGCGAGTCGCGAAAAACCTTGTTTTTGTATCGCTCGTTCTGTTCGACAAGACGATGCTGGATGTATTCGCGACGGCCGCCATAGCTCAACGCAAACCGGCTTCTGGCGATCCCTATGAGGTTAGGATTGGAATCATGAATGACTAAGAAAAAGCTCATTGCTGCCAACTGGAAGATGTACAAAAATCCCGCTCAGACTCGCGAATTCTTCCGTGAGTTTCTCCCGCTCGTAGCTGATCACACACGCGACGAAATTGTGGTTTGCCCTCCGTACATTGATTTGTGCGCGGCAGTTGAAGAGACAAAAGGGTCCAACGTCGGAGTTGGGGCGCAGGACCTGCACTGGGAAAAAGAAGGCGCTTACACAGGCGAGATCTCTCGCAGCATGTTGCTCGACATCGGCTGCACGCACGTCATCATCGGCCACTCCGAGCGCCGCCAATACTTCGGCGAAACCGATGATGTGGTGAATTTAAAGCTCAAAGCCGCGCTGGAGGCGGGCCTGACTCCCATCGTGTGTGTGGGAGAGGTCACGGAAGATGTTCTCCGCCGGCAATGCCTGCGGGCGTTCCATGCTGTCTCAAGTAAAAAAGCTGGACGGCTAGTGGTGGCATACGAACCCGTCTGGGCTATCGGCACCGGAAAAACCGCCACGCCGCAACTCGCTTCCGACGCTCATATTGTGATTCGCGGAGAAGCGGCCAAGGCCTTCGGTCAGGAATTCGCTGATAAGCTGCGCATTCTATATGGTGGGTCAGTGAAGCCGGAGAATGCCAAGGCCCTGATGTCGGAAGAAGAAATTGATGGCGCGCTGGTCGGGGGAGCGAGTTTGGATCCCAAATCGTTCGCGACGATCGTAAAGTATTAGAGCGCTGTGTAGACCAGCCTCACGAAGAAATCTGGGTGAGCAGGCTCGCCACTTGCCAAAGCACTAGGCCACGTCTAATGCTCCCGGTGATATCTGATCGATGTAGCACCAGATCCAGGACTCGCCCGGTTCGATGGAGCGGATTAGCGGATGGTTCGATGACTTAAAGTGTTTCGTCGCGTGTTTGTTTTTCGACGAATCGCAGCAGCCAACGTGCCCACACTCCAGGCATAACCGCAGATGGACCCACGTACCGCCGATCTTCAAACATTCCTCGTGTGAGCTTAATTTCGTTTGTGTGCTTGCATTTCATCTCGTCACCCCTTTTCTCGCGCGGGCCGCCTCAAGCCGCCGCTTGGGCCCACACACGTTTTCGCAACTTCGCACTCTCTCACGTATTTCCGTATACAGGTATGGCTGCGCCGTGAATCACTTTGGCGTCCTCACTGCACAAGAACAGGATGACGCGCGCGATCTCCTCAGGTTTCGGCCACTTCGCAAAATCGGCGATGGGCATTGCTTTCCGGTTTGCTTCCGTGTCAATGATGCTGGGGAGTATCGAATTCACCCGCACGCCCGTGCCTTTTAAATCTTCTGCCAGCGAATCCATCATGGCCACGGCTGCAGCCTTTGAAGCGGCGTAGGCAGCCGCGCCGCCCGCATGATCGAATGCAGCTTTTGACGCAACGTTTATGATCGCGCCGCTCCCTTCTTTTAGCATCGCCGGTACCACCGTACGGGACAAGACGTAGCCCGAGCGCAAATTCAATGCCAGCATAAGTTCGAAGACACTCGGCTCCAGCTCCCATAGCTTCACACCGCCTGCGTAAGCGCCCACCGCATTCACCAAAGCATCCAGGCGTCCGTGCTCTCCGAGGACTCTCTCGATCAGTTGGCGCACCGCTGATTCATTAGTGACATCAACCTGATGACCTCGGAGTAATGAGGCATGTGGGCCGGCTGCGTTCTTCAGAGCCACAAACTCTTCCTCCTTGCGGTACGTGACGACCACCTTGGCGCGTTCTTGGAGAAACGCAATGCTCACGGCGCGCCCCAATCCCCCGGTTCCACCGGCGACTAACACCACCTTGCCTGCAAATCTGCCGTTCATTTGTCCTTTCTCGTTGCTCGTTGAATTAGCGCGAAAGTTCACTTGGCGTCGCACCCTCTACGGCTCCGCCAGGGCGCGGTGCACAAAATGGACGGTGATCGCCATGGGCGGCCATCAAGACATGTTTTTTCCGATCTTACGGGCAAACTGTGAGTAGTAGATGACGCACCTGGCTTTCTGGGTGCAACTGACGAAAGCGCGTGTCGCTGATAGGCTGCAACTCTAAATACGATTTTTTCGGTTGCTGCATTCTCCCGAGACGGCCTTCACGGAAGACCTGAAGTAAGGTCGACGTGCCAACGCCCATCATCCACGCCCACAGGGTCGCGTTGCAGTAGGTCGCCGGACGCGATAACATTGAAACCACGATACGCTACATAAACCCGAGGGAGGATGCGGTCCAGAAGCTAAACTGTTGAGTACATGTAATTTACAAAGTGCGGAAGTGGTGGAACTGGCAGACACACCATCTTGAGGGGGTGGCGCCGAAAGGCGTGGGGGTTCAAATCCCCCCTTCCGCACCACTGGAAGCCCTGTAGTTTGAATTTGCCTGTCATTGAAAACTGGAAACTAAAAAATGATCATCCTCATAACTCTGATTCACATTTTCGTCTGTTTCTTTCTGATAATTGTTGTGCTGCTGCAAAGCGGCAAGAGCGGCGACATTGCCGCTGCATTCGGCGGGATGGGCAGTCAGACGGCGTTCGGCCCGCGCGGTGCCGCCACGGCGCTCTCCAAAGCCACGACTTGGTCCGCCATCATCTTTATGGTGACTTCAATAACGTTGTCGGTGTACGCATCGCGCCGCTCGGGTCCGAAATCGGTTTTGCAAGGCCTGCAAAACTCGCAGAATAAGTCGCAACCTGCAAAACCTGCGGCACCGGCACAAAAGTAATCGTTTGTGGGCAGTCTTTGGTTGGTAGCCAATGCGTGTCGTCTTATCGAGATCGGCCAATGACCAACGACTATCGACCAGCGACTAGCCCATGATTCACGAAATCCTCCCTGTCGGTCCGCTTCAGTGTAACTGCTCGGTTATAGGAGATGAGTCGACTCGTGAAGGATTGGTGATCGACCCGGGCGATGACATCGCTGACGTTCTCGCCGTCGTGCGCAAACACAGCTTGCAGATTAAAGAAATCATTATTACGCACGCTCATATTGATCATGTTGGCGGTGCGATGAAGCTGCGGGCGGCCACTGGCGCTCCGATTCTCTTAAATCAGAACGATTACGCGCTGCTGAAGATGCTCGATGCTCAGGCAGCCTGGATTGGCGTGGCGGCTCCAGGCAAGGTGGAAATCGACCACAGCGTCGGGCAGGCTGACTCCATCAAAGTAGCATCGTTGAGCGCAGACGTAATCCATACGCCGGGACATACGGAGGGCAGCATCTGTCTTTACTTCCCTGCCGAAAAGAAACTGATTGCGGGAGACACGCTGTTTGCGGGAAGTATTGGGCGTACGGATCTGCCTGGTGGGTCGTTCGAGAAGATTATCTCCTCGTTGCACGAAAAGGTGCTGGCACTGCCCGACGAGACGGTTGTAATTCCCGGACATGGCCCTCTGACCACAATCGGCGACGAGCGGGAAAGCAATCCGTTCCTGAAGTAAGCACCCGGCACAAACGCCCGGTCACAAAAACGCTCCCTAATGAAGCCGACTCCGCACGAATGAAAGCAGTCCTCGCGGTCTAACGCCCGCTCGGGAGGTTAAAATCAACACACTCATCGGCACGGCTGAACAGCCGTGCCCTTCCCAAGACGGCGTTCCTATCTGAGGCGCGGGCGGGAGGACGCTGTCCCTAGCACAGTCCACTTAGGGGCGGGTGCCCTCACCCGCCCGGCGATGCAACGCATCGCGACGGCGTTGGCCCCGGACGAGGGCGTCCGGGCCTACGTGAGCCGTGGTGGATACGTTCAATAAGTTTGTCGGCACGGTTGAAGCCGATCCCTTTCAAAACGATTGGCGCTTTGAGTTTTCCGCTGCCTGTTGAAGCCGTGCCCTTCAACGATTATCTTTACGCCGAGGTCGCTTACGCAGCCTGTGAAGCCTTTCAAGACAAACTGGACACTGCATTAACTCCGTCAACCTGAACTCCGTCGGGCTAGCCGTTCGGCCAAAGCTTTCAGCACGGTTTGCGCCTCAGCGCTCCACCAGTTCGCGATAACTTCGTCGAGCTCGCGGTCTAAGTCTTGATCGAAAAGGCCGACCAGATCAGCGCGCGCCTTCTTTCGGGTGGCAGCCATCGCCTGCGGAGGCAGAGCGAGCAAACTCTGACACCACTCAACCGCGCGGTTTACGACACGCTCACCCGGAAGCGCCTCATCGATCAAGCCGATGTTTACGGCCTCAGCCACCGAGATTAGGGACCCGCCTGCGGCTAGGCGCTCGGCTTGGCGCGAGCCCACTTGACGCTTCAGCGCAGCAAAGATCACAGGCGGCAGCGGCAGCCCCACCTGCACCTCGCTGAAGCCGATCTTCCACTCCCCTTGCGCCATGCCTCGCCAATCACAAAAAAGCGGGAGCACCGTCCCTCCGGCTGGGGCGTGACCGGTGATGGCAGCGGCGATCGGGATGGAGGAAGAGGCCAGCCCACGAAGTAACGCGTAGAAGTTGCGCCAGACGGCGGCTATTTCCGCGTGGTTGAGAGTGAGGAGCAGGGGCACATCGAGGCCTGCGGAGAACATCCCCGGTGCGCCTGAGAGGACCAGTGCCCGGACTCCATCCTGCGCGGCACCCTCCACGGCTTCTCTGAGGGCGACGATCAGCTGCGGAGAAAGGGCGTTGGCCGGCGGGCGGTTGAGCCGCATCTC
>QIAB01000080.1 GCA_003225455.1 Acidobacteriota bacterium | reverse complement strand
CAGGATATCGCCGGCGGTGAGCCCAAACCCTTCACAGCCTCCGGGATCAACGGATCAACGTTCGCCGTTGCGCCCGATGGTACGCAAGTAGCGAACGGCTGGGCGCGCCGTTGAAGATGCTGGCGGTCGAGATCGGCCATGACTGTCGCCGATCCTTGTTCCTCCGATAAAACGATGAGTTTAATGAATGAAGTGTTCTTCCAAATCTCAGGATTGGCTTTTGAGCGACGATGGTCCTTTTGCATTCCTTCTCACCAGTGAACAATTTGAATAACCCAGCGACCAGGGCAGCTGTGTGCGAAACTGCGATAGAACCCCTTCGGATCGACTCGCCCACAGACTAGCTCCTTGTAAGGGGATTGTGCGTGTAGTATTTGTATGCGCAGCAAGATGGGCGAATGGCAACTGCATATCTAGAAGAAGTCAATCCTTGGGAAGCACAGGTTGCCCGATCCGACCTGGCCGCGAAGAAGCTGAAGCTCGACGACGGCCTGTGGAAAATACTGCGCGCACCTAGTCGCGAAGTCATCGTGCACATACCCGTACAGCTGGACGATGGGAGTTTGGAAACATTCACCGGATTCCGGGTGCAGCATTCAACCGCTCGCGGGCCAGCCAAGGGTGGCGTCCGTTACAGCCCCAACGTGACTCTTGATGAGACGCGCGCACTAGCGAGTTGGATGACATGGAAATGCGCCGTGGTGAACATCCCGTTCGGCGGTGCAGCTGGTGGGGTGATTTGCGACCCGGATCGGATGTCCAAGCGTGAACTCGAGCGACTCACGCGCCGCTACACGGCGGAGTTGATGGAATTGCTTGGTCCAGAAAAGGATGTCCTGGGTCCTGACATCAACACGGACGAACAGATCATGGCCTGGATCATGGACACCTACTCCATGCATGTTCGCCATACCGTCACGGCCGTTGTTACGGGCAAGCCGCTCGAGTTGGGGGGCTCACATGGACGCGCCGAAGCCACCGGACGTGGACTGATGATCGTCTGTGACGAGGCCCTTAAGAGGCTCAGCATGAACCGAAACCAGACGCGTGTAGTCATTCAGGGTTTCGGCAATGTGGGCTCAAACGCCGCTCGCCTGATGAATCGGCAGGGGTACAAGATCATCGGTGTGTCCACGAGCAGGGGTGGCCTCTTTAACAAGAATGGCATCGACATTGATGCACTCTCGTTGTACCACGAGCTCAATGGCACTGTAATCGGTTTTCCCGGCGCGGAAGAAACCGATTCTGCCCATTTGCTGGTCACGGACTGCGACATTCTCATTCCAGCGGCGATCGAGAATCAGATCACCAGCCTCAATGCCGACCGGATGAAAGCCAAAATCCTCTGCGAGGGAGCGAATGGTCCGACGACCGCCGAAGCCGATGACATTTTGTCCGACAAGGGGGTCTTCGTTATCCCTGACATCTTGGCGAACTCTGGCGGTGTTACCGTGTCCTACTTTGAATGGGTACAAGACCGCCAGGGCTATTTTTGGCTGGAGTCGATGGTCAACGATCAGCTCGCTCACACCCTGCGAACTTCATTCGCAGAAGTCTTGGCGTACACCGACACTCACGACGTCAGTAACCGAATTGCGGCCTACATGCTGGCAATTAACCGTGTCTCGTACACTTTACGTCAGCGTGGCATTTACGCCTGATGCTGTTCAAAAAACAGCGATGTGACGAGCCTAGCATGAGGTCGAGCCTGCAACTGAATCGGCTTTCCAGAAGTTTTCCCTGAACTCAAGTGGCAATGTGACGAGCGGTTAAGATCTCCAAGTCGCGGCTGAGACGCGTGCATGGGTTGACTTTTTGCGAATGGAGACCAGTGCCTAGTAGATGAGGAAATGGCTCAAGAGTTCGGTGTGGGTGCATGGCGAGTATGGGATTAAAGAAGCGGAGGCGGCAAAATTCATTCGGCAAGGAAGACCCATTTTGCTCGTCTACGATTCAGACTTTCGCGGTCTCCTGCAAGACAAAACGCCCGCTCGTGTCGCCGACCGAGTCGCCGGCCAACCCTTTGTGTGGCTTGCACCAGTAACGAAGAGGCAGTTCCACAAAGCGGCTATGATAGCGGGAGCTCTTGACCGAGAGCATACCGTTCTCGGTCGAGTTGAGCAGAGCTATCTTCGCCATGTTCTTTTTGGCGCGGCCGATGAAGCGGCTTGTTCATTGTGCGGCCGCCGCCTTCCGGTGGGGTTACTCGTCGCCGCCCATCTGAAAGCCCGGAGCGCTACCGGTTGTAGTTCGCAGCCACCAGCGCCGACTGCACGAGATTCTCGCCGCCGTGTTGTCCCCACTTGCGGTTCAACGGTTGACTTTCCGCCACCGCCAGCAACAGACACCTGTTTTCGCGTCCGTGAAAGCGCAGATCTTTTGTTAGCGGCCCCAAGCCTCACGAACCGGTGAGGTGGCCAAGGGGTGGGAGGCAGGAGCGAGGCTAGGAAGAAGACGAAGAGGAAGACGAAGGCGACCGCAAAGAAGATGACGATAATGACGACAATCATGATGATGGCTACTCGGAGTGAGTGCGCTCTTACTTGTGTCAGTGGGTGAAGGATGAAGCGCGAACATTTCGTCAAGGTAGTCGAGGAGGCGCTCGACTCGCTCCCGCAAGAATTTCGCAGTCGCATCCGTAACGTTGCTGTTCTGGTAGAGGATTTGCCGCCCACCCAGCCATCACCGCAGTCGGGGCAGCAAAGGCCGCTTCTTCTGGGTGTCTTCCACGGCGTGCCCACGACCAAGAAGAGCATCTTTGACCTGCCGACGGGGCCCGATTACATCGTGCTTTATCAGAAGAATATTGAAGCGGTCTGCTCCAGCGAGGCCGAAGTCCGCGAACAAATCCGCCTGACGGTCATCCATGAACTGGGCCACTATTTCGGGATGGATGAGGAGCAACTGAAGAATGTTTAGCGGCACAAATGGCGTAAGCTCTAATATGTCCGATTAGAGCTGGTTTGGGGGTAATGAGTATGGCAGAGGTTCGACTGCAAGAGGGCGAGTCCTTGGAGAACGCGCTGCGTCGGTTCAAGCGCAAGGTTCAGACGGAAGACATCATTAAGGAAGTGAAGCGTCACTCCTACTACCTAAAGCCGGGCGAGAAGCGCCGACTGAAGCAGGCTTTGGCGCGAAAGCGTGCCCGAAAAAAGATTCGCAGAGAGCCAGATTAGGGCAACAATTCGGAGCGCTGCTGCCAACAGCGACCTTCCATTCCGATCGCCCTCTGGACACGTGTTTCGATCATCCGCGAGGACTACTGTTCAATATCGAAGTAAATCTTTGTTGTGGTGCGGTACTGTGTTATCTTCTTGCCCTCCAGTTCCATTTCTAGTTCCGCCACTCGAGCCCACTTCAAGCCGCGAACGGTCTTTGCGGCTTCTGCAACGGCGTTCTCCGCAGCCTTTGCAAAGCTTTCCTTCGATACGCCTACGACCTCGATAACCTTCTGGGGCATCATCTTCTCCTTTGATTCGTTGCCGCGAACTGTTGAGCCTCGCTAAGCCGCCTTCTCTGACTCAATTGGCAGTCCTGTCTCTGCGGCGATTTCCTCAACCGAAGCAGGGCCATAATACTCAGGCATGCGTGACTCCGCCAAATCGCCCGTTGTCTTGGATCGCGAACTCGATCAAGAGAAAAGCCTCAGGTTAGAATCCGCCGAGAAAGATGCTCGAAATGAGATCCGCCATTCCACACCAGCCTCAGACTTCGAGTGGGAACAGGTCACCTTGAGATTTTCTATTTTATGTAAGGTGGAGGGATGTGACAATCTTCACTGAAGACGGTAACTTCTTCGAGGCAGCCATGGATTCGAATGCACTGGCGCGACTGAAGGCAATAGCAGGTAGGCAGACTCTGACCTTGACGCATTACGGCCGCAAGACGGGGAAGCCCCACGATGTCACGATCTGGTTTGTGGCAGATGGTGACAAGGTCTATATCGGCACCGCGAACGTGAATCGCCAATGGGTGCGTAATTTACAAAAAACACCGCGAATCAGACTAGCCGTTGGCGGCGAGACGTTCGAGGGCGAGGCACGTTTCCTCGCCGAACGCAGCGAGCATGAACGTGCTATGGCGGCGATTCGACGGAAATACTGGGTGTATCGGCCGCTCATTGCGCTGGGGCAGATTCTCACCGTCATCGGCGTGATGCGCGATAAGACCGGGGCGTTCGAGGTGACGTTGGCGAGATAGAGTGAAGCCATGCTGGGTTAAAGTGCAGAAGCCCAGCAGAGCCAGCAAACCCGGCATACACCACCCCGAAAAAATCGAGTCCAAACACAGAATAGACCTGTTTTCGATTCCGGGTCCGATCCCCGGCCCCCGAACTCGTGTGGACTCGCCATAGCGCCGCGATACTAGCTCTCATCGAGTCAGTGCAGTT
>QIAB01000079.1:10878-21095 GCA_003225455.1 Acidobacteriota bacterium | reverse complement strand
GGTCGAGATGGGCGGATCCACTTGAGTGCCGTCTTCATAGACAATCGCATCGCCCGAATCCTTCCAGCCCTGATTGCTCCTCTTCAAGTGCGGAGAGTACTATGAGACCGTATATTGGAAGAACCGTATGCTGCCCGACAGGTAAAGTCCGGTAGTCAGGCTCTGTTGTCCCTGAGGGGATAGTAAGTTCTGGTAGGGTACGGCATTTCTTCCCATTTTCGCCGCTCGGTCGCATCATCCAGGATCTCCGCCTCAAAGTTCCCGCGCTTCCGTAATTCCAAGATGCCCTTCATGCCGTCGAGCTCGACGACCCATCTCACATTAAAACAGTTTAGTGATCTTGCGACGTGCTGGCATTGCGCCGAGGCTTGCGAATGCGATTACTTCGGTTACCTTACGTCTCGGCAGAGCCTTCCTCCACAATGAACCCAACTCGCAGCGGAGAACTGAGAAGAGCATTGGATTTTCTTCGAAAGACGATTAGAAATCGGCGAAGCCTCGTCTTGACGTGCGCGCTTGCAGCATTGGTTCTGCTTGCGAAGATAGCCGCGGCGCAGGGCCCAGAAAACGAGCGGCCCATTCCCATTCTTACCGGAAACGCCGGATTCTTCACAAACGTGAACGCCGGCCAGGCCCAGTTGGTTCCTGAAATAAATCCAGTAATTCTTTTGCCTTTGGGGGACCGCTGGCTGATTGAATCGAGAGCTGAATTCAAAGGTGAGTTTGAACGTCCAGAAGACGGAGGGCCATACGGAGGCAAAGTCGAAAAAGAACTCGACTACCTCCAGGCCGATTTCATTGCTAATCCCTACGTCACCGTTACTGGCGGGCGATTTCT
Source organism: Acidobacteriota bacterium (assembly GCA_003225455.1). Taxonomy (GTDB): domain Bacteria; phylum Acidobacteriota; class Terriglobia; order Terriglobales; family Acidobacteriaceae; genus QIAB01. The sequence continues at coordinate 20,257 of QIAB01000079.1, read as the reverse complement.
CACACCATTTGGAATTTATAACGAGCGTCTGTATCCCATCTGGATTCGAAGCCTCCAGCAAGTGCCATTGATTTTTCCAATTGCCACTGGCTCAAGTGACGGCTTTATGCTGCGTGGCGGAATCCCGATTAGCCCTAAGGCCAATCTCAACTACGCGGCTTATTTTTCGACCTTGAGCACTGTGCATAGGTTCGAATCTGATCGCACGGTGGGAGGCCGCTTCGGATTGTTCCTTCCAGCGCAACGAATCGAAGTCGGACTCTCCTGGCAGAAGTTGCTGCAAGAAGACCGCGCGAATGCGTTCGGCTTTCATTTTGCTTGGCAACCGTCGCGGCTGCCTCTCAATTTACGCTCCGAATATGCCCGGTCGAATCTCGGCAGCGGATATTGGATCGAAGGCGCATATCGGCTCAGCCAGCTCCCATTCTGGAATAAAGCAATGCGTCGCACTGAAGTGGTCGGCCGAGCGCAGCAGCTTTTTGCCGGGCACATTAGTGAGGACGACGCAGAAGAATATGGTCTGCCCGATGTGAATACCCGGCAATGCGACTTCGGGCTAAATTATTTTCTCCGCGATGGTTTGAAGGCAACGGCCAGTTATGGCCGCCGATTCAGTTCCGATGGAAATTTCAACCTCTGGACGGCCGGCATCGCTTATCGCTTTGTCTTTCCGCTCGGTCGATCGGGAGCGCGATGAAGAAGAAGCTCTGCCTCATGATCGCCTTCTTGGCTTTGCCTTCGGCTGTTTGCCTTCTGGCGCAGCCGCACAAAAAAGATAGCGCATCCGCGTCTGTGACAGCCAAGCGAGCGGATGAAGATTCAATGCGGCTTGAAGGGGAACAACGGTTTCGAGCGAATTGTGGTCGGTGCCATGCGGCCCCGCAAAAATTTCCACCACGCATGATGGCCACTGTGGTTCGCCACATGCGGGTGCGGGCCACGATTACCGATCAGGAAATGCAGTCGATTTTGCGGTACTTGACCCAGTAGCGATATGCGACTTACGACGAACTACACGCGCTCGGCGATCTTACTGATGTTGATTGCGTTCGCGGTTCAATCCGCCAGTGCGCAACTCCGCGTGATTGAAGTTCTGGCGGATAAGGACAGCCGTTACAAAATTGCCGGCGAGAACAGGCCAGAAATTACCGTCAAAGCCGGAGAGCCGGTTTTGCTTCGTCTTACTGCACGGAAAGGGAAGTCGTGGAACCGGGACGGGTCGATCCACGGATTTTCACTGCTCCGAGCCAAGGATCGGTCAAAAGTTCTGGGTTGGGATCTGCTACTCCGGCCGGGGACCCAGGAATTCCAGATGACTGCACCGGCGGAACCGGGCGAATACGTGGTTGTTTGTACAGTGGTGTGCAGCGAAGATCACGAGGGCATGAATATGAAGTTTGTTGTGTTGCCGCAATCATGAAGGAGTAGTTATGAGCAAGGTCACACTTTGGATGGCCGCATGCGCGCTCGCGTTAGCGATTGCCGCTTACGCCCGCACAGCCGATTCCTCCACATTTCGCGGGGAAATTGCCGATAGCCAGTGCGCAATGAACGTGCATTCGCTCACCCGGTCACATCAAGAGATGCTGAAATCTAAGTCCATGGGCGGGAATTCGACCTCATGTGCTCTGTATTGCATCCGATATCTCGGAGGCAATTTCGTCCTAACCACGCGGAAGCATGTCTACCATCTCGATAACCAGGAACTCGCACAAAAGTTCGTGGGCATGGACGTGAAGATCAATGGCACGCTGGATGCAAAAAGCGAAACCATCCACATAAATAAAATCGAATCGGAAGAGTAGCTGCTGACCCTTCCAGCACACGTAGTATCCAGCGTATCCGTTGTGCTTTCCTCCAACTTCGCTCAATACGAGAATCATCTGTTGCGGCTCATTGATAAGTACGTGAGCTTGAGTCTTGTGCGCGACCGACTGAACGCAGTTGCAGCCATCGATTGATTCCAACTTCTGCTGCGGCTCCTGATACTTGGTTATCTCTCGCGCACTTGCGGTGGTCCAAGTGCGATGACATCTCTCCTCCTTTTCAACAAGCACAAACGATCCCACCAGTAATCATGTCCCGCCCTCGTGTGGGGAGGCTGTGGTTTTTTGCCAACATCAGCTACACTCCCAGGAAGAGGTGCCAGCCGGACACGGGGCCATTGTGTAAGACAGATTTGAAAAATATAAAGAAATCTTCTACGGAGTCGCATTTGGCGTGGGCGCGGCTACTATGGACACGGCCATGGATGCCCACATGCAAGGCTACAGCGTTTGGGTTGAATTAATTCAACATCCTGCTATGTTGGTTTATCGTTCATTGTTCGTTTCTTATGGTCTAGCTCTGGGCTGGCTGCTGCGGAAAAAAAATAAACGCGAGCGGGATTTTCGAAATTTAACCCGGACTTTAGAGCGATTTCACCGAGAGTGCGGACGAAGCGCTCTTCTATTGCATACTAAGCTGCAGGTATTGCTAACTCGAAATGACCTTCGTCTTTCACACGAAGCGGAAGAATTTGTTCGGTTTGCTTATCAAGATCCCAGGAACTCCAGGCATTGATGAAAGAAGGACTACGTCCGCTGAGCAGTTAAAGGTCGTTTAGCTGGGGCTAGTCCACGCGCAATTATCTTTGCAGCGTTTTCAGCCACCTGTTTGGTTTCTTTTCGATCGTATCCCAGAACCGCTGGCCGCAGAAATCCGAACACAAAGCAAAGTGCTGAAACCGCATTCGATGCTGCTTCAATATCATCGTCATCTAAGCCAAGCGGATTCTGGTAATTCCGCAGCCGATCGGCGATGACTTTCGCAAGGCGTGCGGGTCCTAGGTGGCGCACGGATCTTGCTATTTTGGGATCAAGCATGGCGCGCTGTAGGGCGACGCGAAGAAAGTTCCGGTCCTGCCACATGCGATTCACTTCCCAGTACATAGGCTGCCGCATTTCCTCTTCTAAGCTATCGGAGACCGGCAAATGTTCCGCCAGTTCGAGCATTCTTTGTGAAGTGTGAGAACTCATTACCGCCCGCAGTAGCCCTTCCTTGCTCTTGAAATAACGATGGATGAGACCCTCGGAACAACCGGCGTAAGCTGCAATCTCCCGCGTGGTTGTTGCTTCATATCCATGGCTGGCGAAGAGCTTAATTGCAGCCCGAACGAGCGCCCGTTCTCTGTCTGCCCGACCGTGCCTTCTGCGAGCGTTAAGATCAGTCGCCGCTTGCTGCTTGCTTCGCATGTTCGTTTAGTCAATTTGGTTAGGCTGTGAGCCCTTGACAGCGCCTCAGCGAGATACAGACGGTATTTCAATCGAGGCAACCAGGATGCCCGCGCCTTGGTACTGACCTACACCTTACCCCACCCTGCGCTTCATTGGCGAGTTCTGACAAGGCCTCACCGAACGCAGCCATCGAACACCAGTATTCTGGTACCAGTCGTAGTCAAAGTNGACGAGTCCCAAGTGCGCGGCGGCCTGTGGCCGCCGCATTTGTACCTGGTGGTTACTCATGATCGTAGGACATGAGCAAATTGGGCTGTCCTATGGGCTGGCTTGCTGGACGTTGATCGTGATGCGCATCCAGGGGTGGATGCAGCACTGGAAGTGATTCACGCCGACCGGCAGCGCGGCTGTCCCCGCAGTAGGGCCTGCTTCGGTTTCGTCCGCTTCAACCAAAATAAATGTGTCGCTTGGCGATTGCAGGCACTCCTGAGCCGGAGTTGGGTTTAACCCACTACCGAGAACTTCCGAATGGCGAGAGAAGGAATTTCTCGGATTAAGATCGAGCTGACTCGGCTCTTTGAGCAACAGGTCGAGCGTTTCCGAAAGCGTAATATTAGCGACTCTTCTCCTGCCGAACGGCGTGGTTACCAGAAGCGACGCGAGCGCGTCCAGAAAATATTTGCCGCTTTTCCCGCTCTTTAGCGGCTCCGCCGCTGCTGATCTGAGCACGCCGGTGTAGGCCGCGTTTCTCAAACCAATTAATTCCACGTAAATGGGTCGTGGTAACAAGAGTTTCTTAAGAGCACCGGAGTGATCAGCAAGCAGAGTAAAATCAGCGCTTGCCACCCTAAGAGCTTTGAGCGCAAAAGTCGCGGGGTTATCTCCCTCATAAAATCATCCCCGTTACTGACTTGACCAAGATGAGGAGTAAATATCCCGACTTATCCAAATCTTGGAACGGATCAGAACTAACCCGGATTATTTTCTGTCCTTGAGGACTTTATCCGCCAGACTGACGTAGTAATCAATGCTTGCGTCGAACTTGGAATCACCTGTTTTCTTCCATCCTCCCGACCTTACTAATGGCGGCGTTGCGTCTATGCTAACCTGCGTGGAAGGCGGGGTTTGCCGCCCGGCCTTTTTGTGCCAGCGTCGCTTCTGCGGAGCTCTCATGCGCGTAAGTAAGGGGGGAGGTAGGGGAGGACATTTAATACTGTCCGGCAAACTAACGAGCATAGCAATACAGGAAAAACTGTAATCGTGAATGGGCGCCCACAAAGTCGTTCAGGAACGAAGTGCCCTTCGAGGAGTTCCAGCTATGCCGAAGGCTAAGCAGCTCACGATCTCCCATCAAAATCGACCCGGGTGCTAGCCGAAATCGCCAAGTCGTGGAGGCGCTTTGTGACCCCAAAGCCTCAGAGCCGTCAACTGGGACCTGTCCCTATTCGAGCAGGGCCAGAGTGCGACACGTCTTGCTGATCACCTCGCGCTGGGCTGGATTCAGATCCACAAATTCAAATCCGTAGCGGTACCCCGACTGACTGCGCACAATTCCTCGAACCCTTACCGGGCTACTCATAACCGGTACCGTGAATTCCAGATGAACCGGTACGCCGATACCCCACACGGTAACGAATACTCCGGCAATGCCGGCTTCGCCGATATTGAGAGACCTGCCTCGCATCGTGCTGGGTTGTTCTAACCCGAGAATGGTCACATGGAGTTCGGTATCAATTTCATAGCGCGGATAGCGTCTTTTTTCTGGAGACGTATGATGTTCAGCGCCGTTCATCGGAATCAGAGATATTTTTACTCGCGGCGGATGATCTGCTTGAAATTTCTCTGAATTGTTCCGAAAACCGAACAAAACCTAATCCCCCTGACTTTGGCGTGCTCTGGGCGGAGAACTTGCCCGAACCGAAGAGCGAGCCAGAAGAACGTCGGGTCCCCAATCGTAGGACGAACGAACCAATCGGGAAAAGAGAAATGCGCTGCCCCCCAGAGCACTCGGCCCTCGTGAAGCGCAAATCTTCGGCAGGACACAAAAGCCCGAATGTGCCCAGAAGATTCCGCGGTGTGCGATTGAGGTGCAGCGTTGGTGCAGCGTTTGGGTCGTGGCTCTCCTCATTATTAATGGCGTACCTGTCGTCGGGATTGAATGGCTTTTCGGTTTGCAGATCGCGCGGGGAATCTTTGTTGCATTTGGGGTTTGCTTCAGCGTGGTTGAAGAAAATCCACGGGCGCATTCACCTTGGAGCGTGGCTGCCACCAGGGTTTGGCGCGTCGAGAGCACACCCACTTCGCGCACCACGCTCGTCCGAATGCACGGTTCAATATCTTCTGCCGCTGTGGGATCTCTGCTTGGATCGATGGACAACTAGGTTTCCAATGGCTGGCTCACTGCCTTAAAGGTGAATCCGGTATACGATTTCTTGCGCAGTGACCGGTTCATGCCACGTAACTGAAGCCAAGCCATCGGCAACGAAACAAAGAAGGCGAGAAGTTCATGATTTGGCACGATCTGCAACACAACAACACTGATACCAATCGGCCACAAGCGGGTCTGGTTCACGCGATTTTATCCAAGCGGGCAGCAGTGTCATCCGGCTTCGCCTGCATTATGTGGTTCTGAAGAAAAATGGAGAAGCAGGTGCCACTTCGCCCCGGCTGCGTACTGCTGCGCACTCGGATGTAGCCCCTGTGTTTGCAGACAATTTCATGTGCGACCCACAGCCCCAGCCCGGTCCCGTTCTCACCTTTCGTTGTGAAGAACGGCTCAAAAATCTTTCGGCGCCGCTCAGGCGGGATGCCCGGCCCATTGTCCGCAACGAAGACACGAACGCCGCGGGTTTTCGGGTTCCTTAAATCCCGCGAAGCCAAAACGTGCAGCTTGAGCGTTCCTTCCCCTCCTAAAGCTTCCAGCGCATTGGCGATCAGGTTAGAGAATACCTGGCGCATCTCACCCGGGAAGCCTTGGATCTCGCCCGCTGAGTCGTATCGCGTCGCGACGGAGATCTTTCCCGACTGGATTGTGGGTCCGTAAAGCTCCAGTACGCTATCCAGCACCTCGCAAATCTTGACGTCCACCGGGAACGGGGACTCCCGGTAAAGACTGAGCATATTCTTGGTCATGTGGGTCATGCGTTCCAGTTCAGCGCTCGCCACGTTCACATATTGGCGCGCCTTGTCTCCAAGCGACGGGTCCTGATTGAGCAGATAAAACACATTTGTCACCGACTCCAACGGACTATTGATCTCGTGGGCAAGAGAAGCCGCCAGACGTCCAGTAGCGGCCAACTTTTCGGTAGAACGCAGTACCTCTTCTGTACCTTTGCGATGGGTAAGATCAAAGAGCGTAAGCACGGCCGCGATGATGCGCCCGTCGCGGTCACGAATTGGGGCGGAGCTGACACTGAGGATGACCGGAGAGCCGTCCCCGCGGAGATATTCGATTTCTTCATCTGTGACTATCTCGCCGGTCGCAAGAGACCGCGCCATGGGCCACTCTTCCGGTGCATAGAGCTGCCCACCGGGGCGAAAGGCCGTGTACTGGTCGCAGTGCTCGATTTCGGCCGCAGCTGGGAATGGGTGACGTAGTATATCTCCCGCCTGTTTGTTGGTGAGGATCAGCCTCCCGGATGGGGCTTCGCTGATCATGACACCGCAGGGCATCTGGCGAAGCACTTCTTCTAATTTCCTCCGCTCCGTGATCAGTTGATCGCGTGATTGCCTAATCTCCTCTAAGTTGTTCTTGAGAACATTTATGTCGACCAGCGTCAGGACGGCGCCCTCAATCACGTTCTCTACAGTCTTATAGGGCAGTGTGCGAAGCGAATACCAATGCCCTCCTCGGTCCCGAACCTCTCTTTCTCTAACCGTTACCGTGTTGATCACCGCCGCAATCATTTGCTCCAAGTCGGGTACGTCAATATTCGGCCTGATATTGGTGATCGGTCGTCCAATGTCGGTCGGGATCAGACCCAGCAACTTTTCTGCCTGAGGAGTGACACTTCGAATTCGCAGGTCGGGTCCCAACATAACCATTGCGATATTCACGCTGCTGAGCAGATTCACCAAGTCATTGTTGGCGTGGGTCAATTCGAAGTTTCGATTGTGGAGTTCCTCATTGACAGTGTGTAGTTCTTCATTCGTTGACTCGAGCTCTTCTTTGGCAGTTTGCAGCTCCTCGTTTGTGCTCTGCAACTCTTCGTTGCTCGACAGAATCTCCTCATTAGCGGCTTGCAGTTCCTCGTTGCTGGCTTCCTTGTCCTCGACCAGGGAGTGGAGATACCGCTTGGTCGCAGCAAGTTCTTGTTTCAATTGGATACTCTGCCGGGTACTGCGCTCTTGCTTTCCTCCTCCCTTAACAGGTTTTACCTCTGGGGCCATAGTCTCAGCTGATTCAGACCTACGCGGGGACGTCGCATCCTCGAACATGATCAAGAGATGGTGTTCTTTGGTGGATGTCTTCAAAGGGATCACTTCAAAATTCACACCTTTGAGTTCACCATTGCGTTCGACCTCTACATTTTCCTTTCGGACCGGAGCGTCTTCCTTCCTGGCTTTGTTGATCGTAGCTTGCAGATCGAACAGCAAGCCTTCTCGAGCCATTTTCAAAACGTTGAGGTTGGCCCTACCGGGCGCCAGCTCGAGATAAAGGCCCACAAAGGCCCACGTGTCCACGGGATTGAAGGACTTCCAGGTTTTCATTCACCACCACAGCCACGGGAGCGTATTTGGTTAAGAGGATGCGATCGGCCTCTTTGTTTAACTCGAACAGACGCGCACCGCCCTCACTCTTCCGGCTTGCTTCCTTGTCGTTCGCAAGGTTTCCGGCTTCGAGCGGATACTGGCTGGCGGCGAAGTCGAAGTGCAGCCGGGCTGGGGTGGATTTTCGGCAATAAATCTTGTGCTTCCTATCCATCAACTCAAACAGATCCGAAGCCGTGCCAATGATGCCTTCCGAGCTCCCCAGCATGAGAAATGCTCTTGGCTTCAGGGCATAATGAAAAATCGGCATCAGTCTTTTCTGCAAAACCGGCCCGAGGTAGATCAGCACATTGCGGCAACTGATAAGGTCTATGCGAGAAAAAGGAGGATCTTCGAGAAGGTTCTGCCTAGCAAAAACACACATATCGCGGATGGTTTTGGCGATTCGATAGCCACCCTCCACTTTAGCGAAAAAGCGTCGCAGCCGTTCCGGCGAAACATCGGCCGCAATGCTTTCCGGGTAGACCCCTGCCCGGGCTTTCTCAATGCTTGCCTGGCGGAGGTCCGTGCCAAATAGCTGAATCGGAATATTAGCTCTCCTATCGCCCAACAACTCGAGCAGCGAAATGGCGTGCGAGTACAGTTCTTCGCCCGTTGCACACCCTGGCACCCAAATCCCGACGGGTTCCTCAAGCGCCCTGTGCTTCAGAATGGTAGGAAACACCTCCGTCTTAAGCACTTCAAAAGCATCGGGGTCTCGGAAAAAGCTAGTCACATGGATCAGGATGTCCTCGTACAGGGCCTCGACTTCAGCCGGATGGCGCTGCAGGAAGTGCACGTACTCTTTCACCTTCTCTATTCTGTGCAGAGTCATCCGGCGCAGAATGCGCCGCTTAACAGTGGCGGGCTTGTAATCGGAAAAATCAATCTTGTTTGCCATTCTCAGCGACAGGAGGATGTTTTTGAGATGAGGATCGCTGTCGGGCATCAATTCGGCGGTTTTTGAGGACGGAGAATGGGCCACGTACGGATGCTGACAAATTCTCGCTAGCTCCTTGGCAATCCCGCCAGGCGGGAGAACGAAATCCACGCAGCCAGCAGCAATGGCGCTCCGGGGCATGCCATCGTACTTGGCCGATTTTTCATCTTGGACGAAGGTAATGCCCCCCTCTCCCTTGATCGCTGCGAATCCCAAGGTGCCATCCGAAGCAGTTCCTGAAAGAATTACCCCAATCGCTTTGCTCCTGTGGTCCTCCGCAAGCGAGCGAAGGAAACGATCGATAGGCATGTGATGGCCACATGCCTCCGTGCGGGGTGTTAGCCGCAATACCCTCTGTGAGATGATCATGTCCACATTGGGTGGAATAACGTGCACACGGTTAGGCTCCACCGGCATGGCATCGGTTACTTGCACGACAGGCATCTCGGTGGCTCTCGCAAGCAGCTCAGTCAGC
>QIAB01000079.1:5849-10848 GCA_003225455.1 Acidobacteriota bacterium | reverse complement strand
GGCAAGGCTCTCAGCAGTTGTGTGAATGCCTCTAAGCCACCCGCCGAGGCACCGACGCCGACGATGGGGAATGAGGCGTGTCCCGACGGCTGAGGTTCTTGACGTCGTTGGATGGAATGGGGCTTCGCTTTTGCCAGTGCGCGATGACTCATGTGAAAGGCTCCTGGAAAGGATCCAGTGTCCCCAAATCTGCTAGGCGCACTGTTTTGGTTCCCAATGGCGGCTATCGGCGCGTGCTGGTTTTCGCCTTTCGCCACCACTCAACAGTTGCTGAACTGCTAGAAGAAAGAACTCGACCGGATCTCCTTTGGCAATAAATTCGTCCACTAGTTGAAGCGCGCTCTCAGGCAGTGACAGGCAGCCGGAAAGCATGAGAATGGGAACTCGCGGATTCGTCTTTCTGATTTCAGCAGCGACCAGCTCGCCATTCATCTCCGGCATTTGATAGTCGAGAATCACTGCATCGATCGCGTTAGACGCAAGAACTTTGAGCCCTCCCCGGCTGCTGCTGGCGGTTAAGACTGTGTACGAGGTCTTCCAGAATTATCTTGCAAATGTTGAGGCAGGTCTGATTATCATCGACACAGAGGAGGGTTTTCTGCCGTTTGGCCATGGCGACTCGCTGCGCGTAAGGGTGTGGTCACGTGCTTGCCCGGGCGTCGGGCGACGTTTTCTATAAGGACACCTCTTACACCTCTTAGTGTTGAAGTCCACACCAAAAAGTGCAACTTTATCTCTTTTATTGTCCTATATATACACAACCATCCACAGGCGAATGCCGAGAACTTGTGCAAGCGTTTCCCAGGGTTGTGCGAATGTCAACACTGGCCTGATTTTCCCGCGTTGTTCCGCCGGTTAAAGTCCCCTCACCAAAAGCCCAGCGCGATTTTGGAATGTGCAAATTGAGGTCAAAATGGCAACACAAGCGGAGTTGACCACGAGAGGCCGGTGTGCGCTCGTTACCGACCGGGCGTCAGCATCCGGATATTCCTTTACGGGGAGATGGCCCCTCTTTCTCGACAGCTTTTTTCAGCCGTTGATTCCACGTCCCTTTTCTGTGCGAAATTTGAAGTCCAACGGTAGTTCCATCGCACGTCCAAACCTCCCAATGTAACTTCGGTAATCTTCAGTAATCAGCGCAATTGAATAGAATTTGTGTATGGGTGTGTGTCGCAAGCTCCTGGTGTTTATGGCATTGGTCGGTTCGCTCGGAGCACAAAGCCAGACCGGTGTCACGGCACAGCTCGATGCCAAAGAGACCCAGTTGGCAGACCTGTATGCCGATTATTGGCGGAACGAGTATCAGATTGCGCGGGGAAGCGAAAGCCTATCCTCACGTCCCATCCAAGAACGCATTCGCAAAGTCATCAGCGACGAACAGTTTTTGCGACGCTTAAAAGCGGCACAGTTCCGAGATCCACTGCTGAAACGGCGGCGCAACCTCTTCCTCGAGGAAGCTGCGTACACAAAGATCTCGAATGATGAAAAGTTGACCGCCATTGTGGAAGACAATGCGGTACCAGGTTGGGGACGGTGACCTCACGCGCGCGGAACTGACGCAGCTTGTGACACGCAATCCTGACCGGCAGCTTCGGCGGCAGGCCTGGGAGGCACGTGCACAAATGTCGGGAAACGGTGAACGCATCCGCCAGGCCATGAAGCTGAGAAACCAGCTTGCTCTGGCCTACACCGATGAACTTTTCTCCACCTTCATGCTCCGCAAAAAAGGGATGGAAGCAGAGAAGCTCTTTGAATGGTTCGAAGACATCCGCGACGCGACCGAACCCGAGTACCAAGCCCTGCTGCAGCAGTTGCGGCATGATCTTCACGTCGACACAGTAGAACCCTGGGATTTGGAATTCTATTTTTCCAGGTCCACTAAAGACTTTGAACAGATGCAGTTTGTCACAGAGGAAGGATGGCCGAAAGCCAAGCAATTGCTTGGGAGTCTGGGATACAACTTGGACACGCTACCCGTACACATGGAGGTTGCCGATCTCAGCTTTGCAGGGGCTGCGTACCCTATCCTATACGGGAAGGAAGTGAAGATTCTGGCAAATCGCTATTCCGGCATCTTCTTCTTCGATCGATTATTTCATGCCACCGGACATGCGCTGCACTATGCCATGATGAACGAATCCTCCTTCCTTTTGAGTAACAACTATGCCGAGCCCTTCGATGAAGGCTTAGCCCAAGTTATAGTGCTGCAACTTTACCGCCCAGAAATCGGTGTCAAACTCTTTACCTTGACCCGCGAAGAGACGCGGGTGGTGGCGGACACCTACAGGTTGAAAGCGATATTTGACCTACGGAGCACCATGGCAGACTCCCTCTTCGAGTTCGAGGCGTATGCTGACCCCGAGCAAGACCTGACCACCCTGTACAACGCGATCCATTCGAAGTACCTCGGGGTGGACATGCACGGGGTCGCTGTATGGGCCTACAATCCAATGTATGGCTCGGATCCGATCTATCTCCAGAGCTACATCGTAGGCGACATGGTCGCGCATCAAATCGCATACAGTGTGGACCAAAGATTTGGAAGTTGCTGGGGCGAGCAAGCGGGCACATATCTCCAAGAACATTTTTATTCTCGTGGCGCGGAGACAACTTTGGATGGGATCATGCGACAGGGTACAGGGGAGCCACTCTCGGTTCGATATTTGACCGAATTCTTGCGCGGATCGCGTAACACGCGACCACCGTGGTGTGGAAGTCCGAAATCGTAATCTTCGAAGCCGCATCGCGGACTCTCGTGCGGCGCTGGCACGATAACGGCAAAGGAAGACTGTGCAGATCGGCAATCGCCAGGATTTTGTGCTCTTGCCGCTCCAGCTGAAGCCAACCACCAAGCAGTTTCTTGTAAGAGGCAAAGATGGCATAGCGCGGCCGCTACAATGAGTTTCAATTGGCTAATCAGGAGTACGCATCGTTTTATCGGCTGCGCCGCAATGATATCTTCCGTTTCCTCCGAGCGCCCGAATCCTGCGGCAGAGTTCGATGCCTTCGATTCCCAATAACAACACCCAATCAAGCAACGCAAGGTTTGGCGCATCGGCTGCCTGAAGTACGCGCCACGCATCGTCCCCATTCTGTCTATCAAGGCGAATCTTCGGCCAGCAAAATACGCCATGCTGTCCTCCCGCTTTATTTCGTCACAGGAGTTCCGCACCAGCAGATGCCGCACGATCCTCCCCGCTAACGGATGGCTTTTCGCAGCATGATTCATGGGGCATGGGTTACGATAACGAACGAACGTCGGGCACCCATCAACCCCGATGCCGACCCCCACTTTCTTCCTATTGACCAGAGTAGCTGTTCACAGCAGAATCTCCAGACTGCCACTCTGGCGTGGCTTTTCGCGGGCCACACCAGCACTCCCCAGAAGTGAGCCGCAAGTTGGGACGTGGCGCTTGCGGAGCATTTCCGAACTCCCCTGGTTTACCCAAGACAGCTTTTAAGGCTGCGATTCGTTTTTAACGGCTTCGTTCCCCCTTGCGTCGCCGAACTTGTCTCCTTCGAGGTTCAACATGAAGCTCCGCGCGCTGCGGTACACCCTTCTATTCAGCATTCTCTTTGGCATCACTTTTCTGCTGCGGGCGTCGTTGCCCTCGGTCGCGACCGGAACTTGGGTCGCTGCGGGCAATATGGCGGCTGCGCGCAGCGGCGCGTGCACGGCGGTTTTGAGCGACGGGCGTCTGCTTACCAGCGGTGGCTCGGACGCCCACGGCCCCACAGCCACGGCCGATCTCTTCAGCACAACCGGCAGTTGGTCGGCGGCGGTCAGCATGAATTCCCCGCGCTCGCACCAGTCTTGTGCCGTGCTGCTGGATGGCCGTGTGCTCGTGGCCGGCGGAACAACCTCAGGCGGCGGCATTACCAACTCGGCGGAAATTTACGATCCCAGCTCTGATAAGTGGTCGCAAGTGGGATTGATGAATGATGCGCGCTCCGGCGCGACAGCTTCTATTTTGCAAGATGGCCGCGTGCTCATTGCCGGTGGACAGAATTCCGGCGGCGCGGTTAACACTCTCGAAATTTTTGATCCGGACTCCGGCAATTTTTTAAGCGCAGGCACGATGTCTTCGCCGCGCCAAGATCACGCTGCGGCAGTTTTGAGTGATGGCCGCGTGCTCATCGTCGGCGGCTCGAGCGACGGCACGAATGCCCTGAACACGTCTGATATTTACGATCCGAAGGCGGGAAGTGTCACACCTGGCCCGGCGATGTCCGCGCCACGCGCCAAAGCTACAGCGACTACATTGCTCGATGGTACCGTTGTCGTAATCGGCGGCAGTAATGGCGCCAATGATCTTGCCTCAGCAGAATTCTTTGATCCCACAGCCAATAACTTCAACGCAGCCGGCAACCTGGCCACCGCACGCAGCAAGCATTCGGCATTCTTATTTCCTAATAACAATGAAGTGCTAGTGGTGGGCGGGCAGTCGGCAGGAAACGATCTGGCTTCGGCGGAACTTTATATTCTGTGGCAAAAAGCTTTTCAGGCGACGGGCGCTATGGCCACTCCGCGCTCGGATGCAACCGGTGCGGCTTTAACCAGAGTTGATGGACGCCTGCTGATCGCGGGTGGATCGAGCGCCAGCGCAGAACTGTATGGATTTGCGACGGTAAAGACGGATGCGGCTGACTATCCTCCAGGATCAATCGTCACGATCACCGGCACAGGCTGGCAACCGGGAGAGACGGTCACGTTGACTTTGGTGGAATCGCCGCTGATTGACACACACGGGCCTTATACGGTGACCGCCGATGCTTTTGGGAATATTTCCGACAGCAGCTTCGCGACGGACGCCCACGACGAGAACATTCGCTTCTATTTGACGGCTGCAGGTTCCCAGTCGCAGGCGCAGAACACGTTCACGGATTCAAAGCCGCAGACGCTGACGATAACGTCCGCGACCTCGGTGACAGTACCACCCGGAGGCACAGCAAACTATTCGCTTAACCTGAGTTTCGGCGGGACTGCGGGGTCGTGCAG
>QIAB01000079.1:3226-5841 GCA_003225455.1 Acidobacteriota bacterium | reverse complement strand
CGATATCCGGCTCAACTAGTACGGCTGGAACCGGAAGCCTGGCAATCGCGACCACTGCGTCTACGGCCCCCGGATCGTACCCATTTACGATTACGGCGAGTCAGGGCAGCTGTAGTCAGTCGGGAACAGCAAGCGCCACGGGCACGCTGGTGGTCGTCGAGAACACTACGACGACGCTGACCAGTTCGGTCAATCCCTCCAGTTTTGGTCAATCCACCACGCTCACTGCAACGGTCAGCCAAGTGACCGGTCCGACCACGCCGACGGGCGGCACAGTGACGTTCAAAGACGGCGCCAATACGATTGGCACGGCTACTCTGAGCAACGGAACTGCAACGCTTCCAATATCGACGCTGACCGCGGGTTCGCACAGCCTCACGGCGTCCTACGGTGGCGTGACTAACTTTGCTTCCAGTACGTCGTCTGCGATCACGCAAACCGTCAACCAGTCCAGCACGACGACAAGCGTTTCCTCCAGCGCCAATCCATCCAACTTTGGGCAATCGGTTACATTCACGGCGACGGTGTCTGTAACTTCGCCTGGTAGCGGTAATCCGACTGGCACCGTCACATTCAAGGATGGGTCAACCACGCTGGGCACTCCTTCGCTTTCGACGACCGGCGGAGTGACGACGGCCACGTTCAGTACGTCAACACTCATCATCGGCAGCCACTCGATCACCGCCGCTTATAGCGGTGACGCGAATTTCAACAGCAGCGACAACAGCGCATCGCCGCTGTCCCAAACGGTAAACACGGGGTCGACTACTACCACAGTGAGTTCTTCCGCGAATCCTTCCGTATTCGGTCAGTCCGTGACGTTCACCGCCGCGGTTTCGCCAAGCAGCGCAGCCGGCAACGTCCAATTTAAGATCGACGGCAGCAACTTCGGATTGCCAGTCACGGTCTCGAGTGGCAGCGCAACCAGCGGAGCCACTGGCACCCTTTCTGTAGGCAACCACACGGTCACTGCTGCTTTTACGGATACAGACGGCAACTTCTCTGGCAGTACTTCCGCGAATTTTACTCAGACAGTAGGCAAGAGCAACACCACCACCACAGTCAGCTCATCCGTCAACCCTTCCGTGTTTGGACAATCTGTAACGCTCACGGCCACGGTCAGCGTGAGCGGCGGAGGCTCCGGAACTCCGACCGGCACAGTGAACTTCAGGGACGGAGGCACCACAATCAGCGGCTGCGGAAGCACATTGCTAAACGGGAGCGCGCAAGCCACATGCAGTGTGTCCTCGCTTATAGTTGCGAATCACACGATTACTGCCGTTTATAGCGGCGACACGAATTTCAATACCAGCACCTCGCCGAACTTCACCCAGACGGTGAACAAGGCCTCGACTAGCACAGCAGTTACGTCCTCGGTGAATCCATCGATTTCCGGTCAATCCGTGACGTTCACGGCAACGATCAGCGTGAACGCGCCGGGTTCCGGCAGCCCCACCGGCACAGTACAGTTCAAGGACGGCGGCAGCAATCTCGGCTCGGCCCAGAATGTCAGCACCACGAACGGCGTGACGACAGCTACTTTCACCACCAACGCCCTCGCCGCGGCGAACCACACGATCACGGCTGTCTATAACGGCGATACGAATTTCATCACCAGCACTTCGCCGAATTTCATCCAGGGCGTGGACACGGCGCCGGCCATCCTTAGCGCCAGCAGCACCACATTTGGCGAGGGCACGGCCGGAACCTTCACGGTCACAGCTACTGGTTTTCCGACTCCGACGCTGGGCGAGAGCGGGCCGCTGCCGAGCGGGGTTTCATTCAACACGTCCACTGGTGTGTTAAGCGGTACGCCAGCGACAACCACAGCGGGTACGTACAACATAACGTTCTCAGCCAGTAACGCAGTCACTACGGTCTTTCAGAGCTTCACGCTAACCGTGCTGCCGCCGCCAACTGCGCCGTCTCAGCCACTCTTGCTTCCGAGCACAGCAGGAAATCCGGAAGATAACGTCACTACTTCCACTACACCGTCGTTTTATGGAACGACAACCGGTTCTATCACGACCGTCACGATCTTTAGTGATGGCGTCCAAGTAGGCAGCGGCAGCCCCGCGAATTATGCCAACAACACCATCGGCGTCAGTGTTACCACGCCACTGAGCGTCGGAACGCATGTGATCACCGCGAAGGCGACAGACGCGGTAGGGGCGGTTTCGGCGGCGTCGAGCCCGTTAAGAATCACTGTGATTGACACCATCAAAGAAACAAACATCGGAACAGCGAACAGCGGCAACACCCCAACAAACACGCTCACCCAAACCGGAGTGACTGTTGCCGCGGGAAAGACCATCTTCGTCACCGTTGCAATGGATGCCGTCGCCGGGACAGTATCGGTCGGGGATGGCACCCAGGTCGTTAATACCGCCGATGCGGACGTCACGCAGGGCTCGGGTACGAGCGGAGTCCGAACACTGGTCTTCCATCTTTACGAGGCGAGCGCCTTTACTGGCTCTATTACTGTCAACTTCCCGTCGTCAGTGAACGCGGCGGCCACTCTCTTCTCGTTCAACGGCATTGTGTCGCCATCACCCAAGGATCTCTGCCACACCGCCATCGGAAACAGCATTACGCCGAGTTCGGGCACCACGGCG
>QIAB01000079.1:2762-3220 GCA_003225455.1 Acidobacteriota bacterium | reverse complement strand
CGCAGGCCGACGAACTGCTGGTCGGAGCGGTTGGCATGGAGAGCAAGCAGGGAGTCCTTACCGCAGGCGACACCTTCACGAACTTGGCCAACAGCATGGACGGTGGCAGTGCAAGTAACCAATTGCAGTTGCAGCCAGCCTACCTAGTTGTTGGCGCCACTGGTCAGTATGCGGCCGCTTGGACATACAACAAGTCTGCCGCGCCGTGGGCTGCCGCCATCGTCACCTACAAGATCGTCTTCCCGACCATCAGCTCGATTGTGATGGCCCCGGCGAGCATCACGACCGCGCCGAATACGACGAACTTGAACAACGTGAACTTCACCGTGACGTTCAGCGAGCCCGTTCTCGGAATAGACGCAGAGGACTTTGCGCTCGACTCGATCAACACCACGGTAAGCGGAGCCTCCATCACGGGCGTAACCACCACCGACAACACGGTCTTTACGGTGGCGCTG
>QIAB01000079.1:0-2686 GCA_003225455.1 Acidobacteriota bacterium | reverse complement strand
TATAACGTAAGTAAGTCTGTTGCGACTTCTCTGGCGCTCGCAGCGCCTAGCCCAGCGTCTGTCTCGTTCGGCTCAACCGGGTCCGTCACTTTCTCTGCCACGCTGACCCGCACCACTGGTGGCGCTGTCGTATCTGGTGCAACGGTCAACTTTACAGTAGACGGAAACGCAGCCGGCTCTGCGACCACCGTTAGCGGTGTTGCCACCTTTTCGACCTATGATCCATCAGCACTCTCAGTAGGAAGCCACAACATTCAGGCCTCGTTCGCAGGCGCTACGATCAGCGGCTCAACTTACACTGCAAGCAGCGGAACCCAGACTGTGACCGTCAGCACGGCGGGGCAGACCATCACCTTCGGCGCACTCGCCAACAAGACTTACGGCGACGCGCCGTTCACGGTTAGTGCCACAGGCGGAGCTTCGGGGGAGCCTGTCACCTTCACTGCGAGCCCGAGCAGTGTCTGCACAGCGAGCGGAACGAACGGGACTACAATCGCGATCATCGGGGCGGGCAGTTGCACGGTTACGGCGCATCAACCAGGAAACACGAACTACAACGCCGCAACGGACGTACCTCAGAGCTTCACGGTCGCCCAGGCGACTCCGACAGTCAGTTTCACTGGAGCGCCAACAAACGCCTATTACGGAGCACAGTTTGCGGTTACGGCGACAACAAGCTCCGCTGCGGTTCCGACGATTACCGCTTCTGGCGCATGTACGATCTCTGGCGCGACGGTAACGATGACCAGTGGAGTTGGCATCTGCAGCCTGCAAGCAAATTGGCCAGCCGATGCTAATTATCTGGCCGCGATGGCGAATCAATCAACCAATGCACTGCCTGCACTTGTGTCGGTGACGGTGCCCGATACGACTGTGACCTACGATGGCAGTCCGCACGCGGTAACGCCGACAGTGACACCAGCGGTCAGTTACGCGCTAACTTACATCGGAGTTTCGCCGACCGTGTATCCCACGACCGGATCCGCGCCCACAGAGCCGGGGACCTACACAGTTGTGGCGACCGTTACCGACCCTAATTACAGCGGCAGCAAGAGCGGTACGCTGACCATCCAGCAAAAAGACGCCGCATTGACGCTGGTCATACACACTGGTACTCCAGCTCCTACTACAACCTACGGCTACCGTGTTTACTTTGATCTGACGACTGCAAATTCGCCCTGTCCGACCGGGCAGGTGCAGTTCTTTGTTGATAGCCAGCCAGTCTCGACGGCGACTCTGGGCGATTGCACTCAGGCGATCCAGTTCAGCACCGCAACTCTGACGCCTGGCACGCACACCGTTTACGCCACTTATGCCGGAGATACGTATTATGTTAGCGGTCAGTCGGGAACGGTATCGCATGACGTAACGGCGGATGGAACCAACGTCACATTGGCCACATCTGCAATGACGGCCTATGTCGGCGATTCCATCACTTTCACCGCAACCGTCACGCCGGCGAATGCCGTTGACAGCAGCGCGACTGCGCCATCAGGCACAGTTAGTTTTTACGACAACGGCAGCGACCTGCTTGGATCGGCTCCCCTGACCGGCACCACGGCGACGTTCAGCACTACTTCGCTGCCCTACGGCTCACATAGCGTTACTGCGACCTATGCCAGCAATGATGGGCTATTCACAGGCAACAGCTCGCCCGTAAGTGTCGAGACGGTGAATCAGATTACGCCGACCATTACGTGGCCAAATCCTGGAGACATTGTTTACGGCACCGCATTGAGCGACACCCAACTGAATGCCACCGCTAGCGATCACCATAACGGCGGCAATAACGTGAAAGGGACATTTAGCTATAATCCTCCGGCCAGCACGGTCCTTCTCGTCGGGCAGCTGAACCTGAGCGTTACGTTTAGGCCTGAGGACACCGCAACCTATGCGGGCACGAGCGCAACGGCCACGATTAACATCACGCCGGCGACCCTGACGGTTACAGCTGATGATGCTTCGCGCGCTTATGGAGCCAACAATCCATCATTCACCTTCCAGTACAGCGGATTCGTAAATAATGAAACGTCTGCAGTGGTCACAACCGCGCCGACCTGCACGACCACAGCAACCCCGAGCAGTAATGTCGGAAAATATTCGATTACCTGCGCTGGCGGCGTATCGGCCAACTACACCTTCAAGTACGTTGATGGCACTCTGACCGTGAACCCGGCGCCGGTGACGGCGACTGCAGGCAGCTACAACGGTGTCTACGATGGCAGCGCGCACTCGCCCTCGCCGGCGTGCGAAATGACCGGCACCTTCACGGGCGATCTGACTTGCGCCAATAGCCCGGCTTCGGTCGGACCGAACGTGAGCTCGGGGGACGTCAATCCGGTGGTGAGCGGCACCGGCCTGAGCAACTTCGCCGTTACCTCGGTCAAGGGCTCCTACTCGATCACGCCATTAACGGTGACGGTAACAGGGGGCAACTACACTGGCGTCTACGACGGCAGCACGCACTCGCCCTCGGCTTGCGTCAGCAGCTATGCGGGCGTGAGCTGCACCAACAATCCAAGCTTGGTAGGACCTGACGTGGGCGGAGCGCCAGTTGCTCCGGTCGCGTCAGTGGCGAGCGGGATTGCAGCCGACTACGACATCAAGACAGTGAACGGCGCCTGGTCCATCACTCCGCTGGGAATGACGCTGACGGCGGGCAGCTATGGACCTGCTGCTTACGACG
>QIAB01000027.1:12928-14774 GCA_003225455.1 Acidobacteriota bacterium | reverse complement strand
AGTGGGCGCAGGGTTGGCGGCGTCGGTACGGCGGGGATCATCTCCAGACAGATCGATCGGCTCCGCGATTCGGTCACAAACTCTGCATTCCTGCAAGTGACAGCAACTCCGTACGCCCTTTACCTCCAACCCAGTGACGAAATTGTTGTCAACGGTGAAGCGATTTTCAAGCCGAAGAGGCCGGCATTCACGGTCCTCCTGCCGACGCACGGCAAGTATGTCGGTGGCGATGAATATTTCGAGAAGAGCGGGGACGCGGACTCCCCTGCGTTCTATTTCTTTCGCGAGGTTCCGCTACAAGAGCGCGATGCGTTGAAAAAGGAGGACCGGCGAAGATTGCAGATTGACAGAGTTCTGACAGAGAGAAATGTGGCGGTCCTGCGCGATGCAATTGTCACCTTCCTGGTCGGAGGTGCGATTCGCCGCCTCCAGCAGCGGGCGGCAGGTCCTCGCCAGAAACCGCAACGTTATAGCTTCCTCTTTCACACGGAGCAGACGCGGAGTTCTCATGAGTGGCAGGCGGTCGCCATTCGGGACGCATTAGTGGATCAATCCCGGGCCGACAGCCCGCTTTTCAATGAGCTGGTTCGGGCCGCCTACATGGACCTCAAAAGATCGATTGAACTGGAGGGCATAGTGCTTCCTAGCGTCGATGAGGTCAAAAGGGCGGTTGCCGAGGCTCTGGAAACGGGACAGCTCATGATCACGAAAGTGAACTCCGATAATGAGATCCGAAAGTTGCTTGCCGACGATGGGCAGCTAAAGCTGCGGACACCATTCAACATGTTTATCGGAGGCCAGATTTTAGACCGAGGGATCACCATCAACAACCTGATCGCGTTCTACTATGGCAGGAATCCCAATCGCTTCCAGCAGGATACGGTCCTGCAGCACTCGCGGATGTACGGCGCGCGTTCAACACCAGACCTCGCAGTTACAAGGTTTTATGCGCCTCAGCACGTCTATCAAATAATGCGGCGGATACACGAGTTCGACGGCGCGTTGAGGGAAGCCTTCGAATCGGGAGCCCACGACCAGGGCGTCTATTTCATCCAGAAGGATGCGGCAGATCGGCTGATTCCTTGCTCACCGAACAAGTTGTTGTTCTCTGACGTGGTCAGCATTCGGCCGGGCCGGCGCCTGGTCCTGTCCGGTTTTCAGACGCTCGCGAAATCGTCGTTCACGGCGAGGAAAAATCTGGGGGAACTGGACAGGCGGGTTGAGAAACTGGCCAAATCTTCCGAAGAGCCTGTGCTGATTGACGTGGACGAAGCCACAAAGCTCCTGGAACTTGCGTATGCGAATCTTGAGTTCGACGACACGACCGATGATGACCGGCAAGCCCACATCGTAGCCCTTCAGCACCTTTCCCGTATTTGCAAGAGGCCTGACCTTAGAGGAAAAGCATGGTTGCTGGCGGCCAAGGATCGCAATGTCGCGCGGTATCGCGAGGAGGGGCGATTCTCCAATGCGCCTGACACGAAACAACAGAAGGACTCAGCCCTCACGCGCGCACGGGAAATTCCCGTGCTCATGCTTCTCCGTCAGAACGGAGATGAGGCTAAGGGGTGGCGTGGTTTGCCGTTTTGGTGGCCAGTCATCCTGACTCCAGGAACTGCAGCGACAGTGATATTTGCAACCGACGAAGCGGTGTTGCCCACTACTGCGGGCGGCGACGCAAGGCCCTTGTCAACGGAAGAGACCGCTTAGCTGCGAGTCAAGGAAGCGGGGGCGAGGACGGCCTGAAAAACGCAATACATGGCGCGGAGAGCGGGGGCGTAAGACGAAAATGGAGGTGCCGAATGGCTGAACACATGGTGAAGGTAAAGCTTCCGAGGCGAGTAGA
>QIAB01000027.1:0-12908 GCA_003225455.1 Acidobacteriota bacterium | reverse complement strand
GTGCAAGTCAAAAGCAATGGTCACACCATCGGAACACTGAAAATCAGTAAGGGCTCACTTGATTGGAGGGACGGTTCGGATCAGTTGTCGCGTGTGCTGAAGTGGGAGAGATTTGCCAAACTCGCCATTGAGCATGGCTACAAGAGGCGACGTAAGTGAGGGGGAAACTGTGACGGCGCGCTCTCCTTCTCATCAACGGTCCGGCAATCGATTTCGACGTGTTTGGTGTCATGTCTTCCGCGGCACCAGGAATCTGCCGTTCTCCATTAAAAAGC
This sequence comes from Acidobacteriota bacterium, assembly GCA_003225455.1. GTDB lineage: Bacteria > Acidobacteriota > Terriglobia > Terriglobales > Acidobacteriaceae > QIAB01. The sequence goes on along the minus strand of QIAB01000027.1, from coordinate 12,633 downwards.
AGATTCCTCGCCGATAAGCCGGCTTCGGAATGACAAAGCATTAGGTCTCGCTTCGTTCAACTGCACGGTGATCTCCAATGTTGGCTTTTATAGCTATATTAGCTATAATAGACATTTGGTGAAACAAGACCATGCGGACCACCGATAAGCGTCCCGCATTGGTTCCCGCCACTGAGGCGAAGAATTCCTTCGGACACCTACTGGAAAAGGCCATGCAGGGTGGGGTGGTCGTGATCACAAAGCACGACGCTCCCAAAGCCGTCCTGATTTCGATGGATGAGTACACGGCTTTGTCCAGCGCTGCTGAATCCCGGATCAACAACTTGAGCGCTGAATTCGATTCACTTCTCATGCGCATGCAGAAGCCGGGGGCACGGAAGGCGATGCAGGACGCTTTCCGTGCTTCGCCAAAGCAGCTGGGAAAGGCCGCCGTCGCGGCGGCACGGAAGCGTGGCTAAGGTCTCTCGGGTTCCCCGCATCTATGTGCTGGCAGGAGCCAACGGCGCTGGCAAGAGCAGCCTGATGGGGGCAATGCTGTTGCAACGGGGAGTGCACTACTTCGACCCCGACCAGGCCGCACAGCGCATCTTGTCCGCCAATCTTCACATTTCGCACGCTGGCATATCCCAGGTAGAAGCCAACAGCGCGGCCTGGCATGAAGGCAAGAGGCTGCTCGAACGCACCATCAGCGAGAAACTGGATTTTGCCTTCGAGACCACGCTTGGGGGAAAGACCATTGTCAATCTTCTCGACAAAGCGCTCCTGGAAGGGATTGAGGTCAGGATTTGGTACGTCGGCCTGGACAGCGTTGAGCGTCACATCGCGCGCGTGCGTTCTCGAGTGGCGCAGGGCGGACACGATATTCCAGAAGAGACAATTCGTGAACGATATATCCAGAGCCGGCTTAATCTGATACGGCTCCTTCCGAGATTGACCGAGCTTTTACTCTATGACAACAGCGAGGAAGCCGATCCCCGGACCGGAATGGCGCCAGAACCGAGTCTTGTTCTTCGCCTCGTACACGGCAAGATACGGCAAACCTGTGAACTAACGCGTGCACCGCACTGGGCAAAGCCCATTCTCGCGGTGGCCCTGAAACTGAACGCAAAGAACTAAGTTTTCGACCTCATCTCAGTAACTCTTCGGCAGGGTCAAGCTCAAACGCTCGCGGAGCTCTAGGCCACGCCTAGTGCGGGTCGGGCGGTGCCGTCAGCATTATTGTCGGATGGACTGAACGGCTGCCCCTGCCACCTTGCCATATCCTGGCTCCTGAACAAACGCGATGAGCCGAAGATTCTGGAGATCGGATCCACGCTCAAGCTTCAGATGAAGATCCTTGGAGAAGTTTTCGCCGGCACGGAGCGTTCCGACGCGTTCTAAGGTTTTGACCACAGAAGTGTAGGTCAGCTTTTTTCCCGCATTTTCCCCACGCGCAACTTGCGATTCGGCGTGATCGAGGGCCAGCGCGACGTACACCTCGGCTTCTCGCAAACCCAATCCCGCCGGCAACGAGTCGGTTTCAAGATGCGCCTGCAGAACGCCCGCCTCAGCAGAAACCGAAGAGAAGCGGATGTTGACCTTGGCACTGCTCGCCGCCTTCGCAAACGCTTTCTCCGCCAGACGCGAATCGTTGCCAACGAATTCGCTTGCGCCATCCACAACCATTTGTGGCGTATAAACCGTTTTTAGGCCGAAGCGGTTCCCGTAGGCACTCTGCCGATCAGTCAACAATCGTGAAGAGTAAGGATCTTTCCATCCCAACTCATCCCAATAGTCCACGTGCTCGCTCAGAACAACCACTTCCGCTCCGGAGATCGGCTGATCGCGATCAAGCTTCTGCAGATAGGTATCCGCGGGCGGACAACTGGAGCATCCTTCAGAAGTAAACAATTCAACTAGAACAGGTACCCGCGCTTCAGAGGCGCGCGCCCGCGGCAGACCGGCATGGAGTAGCCAGGCGCCAAGCGTCGCGATGGCAAGCGCAACTAACGATGCGATTCTCATATTCGATTCCCACTCCGTGTAACTCAATCGATGCTGAATGCCCGGTGAAAGTTACAGGAATAGTTGCACCCTCGGCATCAATGTTTCGCGCTTCGTTGTGGTTCCTATTTATCCTAAGAATGCTCCGCATTGCCGCCGGAGAATATATAAGTGTATGGTGCGCCTATGCGAGAACCAGCAGCGCGATGGTGGAGATATCGATACCGCGCGGCTGGGATGCTTCTGGTAGTGCTCTCTTTCTTCACTGCCAGCCAAGTTTCCGGCAAAAAGAAAACAGAACCACGTGTGGTCCGCTGGGTCGAAGGGCAATCCGGCTGCACATTCGTTCGGGGTGATGACGGCAAATATCGTTGGGGGTTGTGGAGCAACGATCTTGGAGTCACGCTGGCGGTTGATTCGCAGGAATTGCAGGAGGCCCGGCACCGCATCGGTCACGTTTTCGGAGTGGAACTGACGTATCGCTACCGCGGCGGCGGGTCTCTGGAAGTTCGAAACGACAATCTGAGCCTTCAATTTCTAAGCCATCATCAGATTGTCCACCCCTCGCTTGACCCGAACCATCTAACCGGCCGGCTACAAAGCGACGCCGATGAACTCAGTTATCAAACTGAGCGCGAGATTCGGAAGCACCCGGAAAAAAGAGACGAGTTTGAGACAAAGCTTCAAGACTTTGAGAAAGAGACCGCCGAATGGCAGGAGTTCCTGAGCACGCACAGCCTGAATCCCGTGAAATTGGATCCGGCGAAACCAGAGACTGCGGGTTGGGTGTTCTTCAGCGCGAAAGACAAATGGATTGGCGGCTGGAGGAATCCCGAGGAGTTTGTGCTCCGCATACCGCTTGAAGATCGGGTGCTGGAGTTCCCTTTTAAGCTGCCACCGAGCCAGGGCGATTTGATTTTGCGGAAGAGGCAATAGCAGTAGTTAAAGAGATTAAGTCCGACGGGCGTTTAATTTCGCCTCCTAACGGCTATCCTACAGCTGCTTGTAAATAGCATCTATCCGGGGCAGAATGCCACGGGCACTTTGCTATGGCTCAGACCGCAGATGATCCGCGGAGTTTAGGTGCTTTCACTCCCGTGCTTGCGCTGCACGCCATCTGTCTGCTGATCAACTACGTTGATCGGGGCAATCTCTCGATTGCAGCCCCTCTCCTGAAAGACGAATTGGGCATTTCTGCCTCGCAACTGGGAATTCTGCTCTCGGCATTCTTTTGGAGCTATACCGCGATGCAGTTTGTCAGCGGCTGGCTGGTCGATCGCTTTGACGTGAATCTAGTGATCGCGGCCGGGTACTTGCTGTGGTCAGTTGCGACGGCAACAACCGGCCTTGTGCGCGGATTCACAATCCTGCTGGCGATGCGTTTGATGCTGGGCATCGGGGAATCCGTAGCATTTCCGTCGTGCTCGAAAATCCTGGCGCGGCATCTGCCGGAACACCACCGAGGATTTGCCAATGGTGTCATCGCGTCGGCGTCGACAGCATGGTACAACCCATTATTTGCTCGTTGACGAAATCAGCCGATTTTACTCACGACCGGGAATGGTGCGTTTTCTGATGATGGCTTTAGCAAGCCTTGACGAGCCTGACCTAATCTGACGGTATGCCGTGCAAGGTCAAGTCTCGATCTGACGGTATGCCGTGCAAGGTCAAGTCTCGGCTATTCATACGTGCGAGTCTCTTGGGTTCTCCTTAGAACTTCCGCCGGAGTTGAACCAACGAAGTCTGCTTCCTAACCGTGCTGTTCCTTAACCTGCTCGAACGGCTTTTGCAAATACTTTCGGGCTTCTTCCAGCGCGCCCTGCGTGTTGTCATTGGTTTGCAGCGCCTGGCGATACTCATTGGTCGCTCGCTCGCGCTGCCCGGTGACATCGAAGATCTTGCCAAGCTGGATGTGAGCCCACACTTCAGTCCATCGCGGATCGCCATCCCCGTTTAACGACTCGCGGTAGGCGTTCGCGGCAGCCTGATAGTTGTGCTGAAGAAAGAAAACCTCCGCAATCCGATAATGCGCCAGCGAGCTGTTCTTGTTCACCTCGAGCGCTTTGTTGAATTCGCTGAGCGCCCCGGAAAAATCTCCTTGCTGGATCAAGCCCTGCCCGCGTTGAATCGAAGCGCGCAATTTAATCTCGGGGGAATTTTTCAGCACCCGGTCCTCGGGATCGATCACGATCCTGCGCGGCTTGCCGAATGTTTCTATCGAGAACGGCGAATCAGTGCCGACAACCTCTATTCGCTTTTCTTCGGTCTTGCCGTCCGTGTCGATCTTCAACGCCACGGGCATGCGAAAGAGATCGAGGTCCTGCGCAATCTGGCCTACAACGCGGAATCCCTTGCCATTCCCCAGGCGGTAAATGGTGTATTTGGTTTTGAACTCCGGAGCGCCCGTCGAGTCGAGCCATTGCGAGAAGAACCAGGTAAGCTTGTCGCCATAATTCTGCTCCGCGATGGCGCGGAAGTCATCGAGCGACGCAGATTTTCCGGAAAACTTCGCCGCGAAGGTGCGCATCGTCTGGTCGAATTTTTGGTCGCCCTCCACCCAGCGCAGCATGTGCAGAATCATCGCGCCTTTGTCGGTTACGAGCGATTGAAACTCCGGGGAGAAAATGTCGAGCTTGCCAATTGTGGAAAGCGGTACTGTGTCATAGGCAAGCGCGCCTACGGACATATCCTTCACCGCCTCCTCCAGTCCCGCCTTGCCGGCAGCTTGCTCCACGTAGCGCGCTTCGGAATAGCGTGCAAAACCGTCGTTCAGCCACCAATCGTCGCGCGAGCCGGGACTGACGGAAACACCCCACCACTGATGCGCGATGGTATTCGCCAGCAGACGATAGTTGATCTTCTGCGTCAGCCCCCGGCTGGCAATCGCAGCAATCTCTGGCGCCCAAGCCGAGGGAACCGTATCGTCGGGGATTTCCACGACGCGTAGCGTGGTAGATGGCGCCGGGCCATAGAGCGTTACGTAATACGTGAACTCCTTGACAGCCGTTTCGGCGTAGGCTGCCGCCAAATCTTTATGGACCGGCTTGAGAAACAGGTGCAGATCGAGTCCCGCTTCGTTGCTCTTAAACTCCTGAAATTGTCCGGCAACGATGGTTCCCGGAAAGCTAGGTTTATCCCAAACAAAAGTGTAGGTCTTGCCAGCTACGGCTCCGGCGCCGGCCCGCTTGGTTGCAGAAGCATTGCTGACGCTTTCTTTTCCGCTTCCAATCACTAACATGTGCGCCGGCACGGTGATGTTCATCGTTGCCGTGAAGCGGTTAATGCCATACGCGTTTACCGGAAACCAGCGCCCGGCATAGAGAAGATAGCTCGTATCGTCATCGATCGAGGCCAGCTTTAGTCCCTGAACTGGACTATCATCAGCGGAATTCAGTTCTCCTTCGTAATCGAACGTCAAAGTTGTTGAAGCGTCCTTCGAAAGCCCATTCGGCAACTGCACTCGCACCGTCGAGTCCTGGGTAACGCGCTCAGCGCTGAGTGGCTTGCCACGTTCGTCAAGCACCTTTGTGACGCGCAGGCCGTTGTGCAGCTCGAAAGATGCGATGTTCACATCTTCGAGCGCAGTGAACTTCACCCTTGCTTTGGCCGTGAGTTTATGGCTGTGGGGGGACAGTTCGGCGTCAATCTGATAGTCGTCGACGCGCAGGCGCGTTTTTTCCGCTGCGCTGGCCGGAATCGCAATCAAAGAGAACAAAAAGACTACACACGTGACAAAGGCCCGACATTGGCGTCGAGGTTGGAAGGACATTAAAAGTTGACTCCTTGAAAGTACCGCTGCTCCGTAAGATGAAGATTGTGGCCCAAAAGATGCTGCCGGGACAAGTGCCGTGTGGCGCGGACCCCTCGCCCGCGAAATGCGAAGCGATCTAACGACCATCACCCTTCCGATGTAGGCGCGGGCGTCCCCGCCCGTGCGTGCGGCAGCAGCGCAAAAACCTCTTTAGCTGCCCGATCCGCCGGGTGAAGATCGTCTGAGGTCTCACCGCGCAGACGAAACTTGACCTCCGCCAATTTCTGAATCATTCTCGCCCTGTCCAGCCCCTCGGGAATTATTTTCTGCAGCTCGTTCACGACATTTTCCGCCGTGAACCTATCCTGCACCAACTCAGGAACTACTTCCTCCCCAGCGATCAAATTGGCCATCGCGAAATGCCGCACCTTAACCCGCGGACGCCCCAGCGCATACGTCAACGGTGAGACGCGATACACCATCACAAATGGTAGGCCCATTACCGCTGCCTCAACAGTTGCCGTCCCGCTGGCAATAATTCCAGCGCGCGACTGCGACATCGCAGGCAGGGCCTCATCGACGAGATGAATTTCTCGCTCTCCTATAAATCTTTGAAGAAAAGTTCGGTCCAAGGTCGGCGCGACAGGCAGCAGAAACTCATAGCCCGGACCCAACCGGGTCGTGGCATTCAGAATTTCAGGCAGGTTCATGCGAACTTCTTTCACTCGGCTACCCGGCATGATCGTGATCCACGTCTTGGCCGGATCGAGCATGTGTTGCGCGGCATAGGCAGCGCGGTCGACCGCAGGGCAGGGAAGATCGGCGAGAGGATGGCCGACGAAACTCGCATCCACTCCGCGATCGCGATAGAACTTTTCTTCAAAAGGAAATATCACCAGCGCCTTCGTGACATACTTTCGCAGAAGGCGAACACGTCCTTGCCGCCACGCCCAGAACTGCGGGCACACGTAGTACACAACGGGAACGCCGCGCTTGCGCATTTGCCGCGCCACACGCCAGTTGAAAGCAGGCGAGTCGATCACAATGGCCAGATCGGGCTGGCGCCGGCCTGCCTCCGCGATCAGCTTGTGAAACAATCCCCAGATTTTCGGCAGATGACTGAGAATCTCGGTGATTCCGACAACCGAGAGGTCTTTGGCGTCTACGACTGTCTCGCATCCCGCGGCGCGCATGCGCTCTCCGCCCACGCCGAAGAATTCCAGCTGCATGGATGGCGTGGGGACAGCCGCCCCCAGCTGTCCGGCTGAACGAAGCTCAGTAGATGCCTGGCCAGAAGACCGACGTCGCAACGCATCGATAAGCTGCGCCCCATACATTTCACCGGAAGCCTCCCCGGCGGAGATCAGGATTCGCACGGGAGGTATTGTAAGTGACTACATGGTGACTCAGGCGCGGAAACGGATTGCAACTCATCTCATAAAATGCCGTGTCCGGCGGTCAATGAGTGTAATGGCGATATTTCAACAGTTGTCGGGCCCGCTGAAGAGGCACTCTGGCATATAATCCTGCGGTTCGACGAAAAGTTTATGGATTACATCAAGGTCATCCTTAGCGGATTAACAGGGATTTTCCTCGCGTGGGTGGTGATTTCTTGGCCAGTCCTTAAGCTCATCAGTGGAGAGAGGGCAACAGGACTGAGTGTCTTCGTGGCATTCTTCTCTTCGCCTCTATTATGGGTTCTGGCCGTTTTGTTCTCTGCATTGTTTTTTGCGGCCAGCCGACTCGGAAATACGTTTTTTAAAACAATTTTGTTCTGGATTCCAACGCTCGTGGTTTCTACGTTAGGCGTCGCGATTTCGGCACTGCTCACATACCTCTTCATACGTTTCAAACACCTCTCAAGCCAATGAACTCCGTGTTTCAACCCGGATAGCTGATGCAATCAGGCGATTGCACCAACTACGCTAGACGACCCACCGTGCCAAGCCAATTTATGAGATCGCTTGATAGCTTCTAGTCATCCGCGCCGGCCGTGACCGGCCCGCTTGGCGTGGGCAGTTCCTGATCCTTGTACTGAAGCTGGTACAGCTTGTAGTAAATGCCGCGCTGGGCGAGCAGTTGTTGGTGCGTGCCCATCTCACGCACCTGGCCTTTGTGCATCACGACGATCTTGTCTGCGCGCTGCACCGTCGAGAGCCGATGGGCGATGATGATGGATGTGCGGCCCTCCACCATGCGGCCCAGAGCGTCGCGAACACGGAATTCGGTTTCCGTATCCACGCTTGACGTAGCCTCGTCGAGGATCAAAATTCGCGGATCATGCGCCAGAGCGCGCGCGAAGGAAATGAGCTGTTTCTGCCCCGTTGACAACGTGCTGCCTCGTTCACGAACTTCTTCCTCGAACCCTCCGGGAAGGCCGCGAACAAAGTCGGCCAGATTGACATCTTCTGCTGCTTGCGCAACATCGCTATCTTCGATTCGCTCAGTTCCGAGCCGAATATTTCCCGCGATTGTGCCGGTAAACAAGAAGGGATCCTGCAGCACAACGCCGAAGCGGCGCCGCAGTTCAGCAAGATCCATCTCTTTGATGTCTACGCCGTCAATTTTGATCGCGCCTTTCTGAACGTCGTAAAAGCGCATCAGGAGTGAAATGATCGTAGTCTTGCCCGCGCCAGTGTGGCCGACAATAGCGACAGTCTCTCCGGGCTCAATGGCGAAGCTCACATCCCGCAGCACCCAATCCGGCTCGCCCGTTTGTGTTTGCGTGGGGACGGCCACCCTCGGCCGTCCAGGCCGACCGGAAGGGTCGGCGGTCTCAGATTGAACTCTGCCCCCGCTGATGCCTCCCTGCCCATTCGTTGGAGTAACGGCAGCTGTGGAGCTTTGCTCGACCGGACGGGCGAGGGCGCCCGTCCCCACATCAGCATTTCCAGGAATACTCCTATACGCGAACCACACATGATCAAATTCAATTCGCCCTGGCCCTTCAGGACTCTTCGTAACCGCTGGCGACGTGATCTCAGCCGGCGTATCCAGCAGCTTGAAAATCCGTTCACTCGAAGCCATCGCCGACTGCAGAATGTTGTACTTCTCGCTGAAATCCTGAATCGGCCGGAAGAAACGCTGCGCGTACTGAATAAACGCAGCCAGAATGCCGATCGTGGTCAGGTTGTGGATCACGTTACTCCCACCGAACCAGATCACGCAGGCGATAGCCGTGGCAGAAAGAATTTCTATCACCGGGTAATACACCGCGTGCGCCATGATGGCGTCTTTAAAGGCCTCCATGTGAACTTCGTTTACCTCTGAGAATTTCTTAAACGCGCGTTTCTCGCGATTAAAAAGTTGCAGCACCATCATCCCGCTTACGTGCTCTTGCAAATAAGCGTTAATCCGCGCGATGGCCACGCGAATCCGCCGGTACGAATCGCGCACTTTGTCTCGGAAAAGCTTCGTTGCAATTGCGATCAGCGGGAGCACGGCAAACGTCAGCAGCGCCAGGTTGCGGTTCATGCGCAGCATGATCCACACGATCCCGGCGAGCACAAAAACATCCTCAAAAATCGACACCACGCCCGCAGTGAACATCTCGTTCAGCGCATCCACGTCAGTTGTAACCCGCGTCACCAGCCGCCCCACGGGGTTTTTGTCATAAAATCCGATGTGCATGCGCTGCAGATGGCGGAAGATCTGGCTGCGCAGGTCGAACATCACCATCTGCCCGGCCCATTGCATGAAATAGGTTTGGAGATATTCCAGCAGGAAGCTGAACACCAACAGTCCGACGTACAGCAGGGCGATCTGAGCGACGCCAGTGAACGGATTCTTACTCAGGAAAGAATCAAAAGGCGTATGCAGCCCTGGAACCGGCGCGAGATAGCGGTCAATTACGACCTTGGTGAGATACGGTCCGAGAACATCTGCTCCAACCTTCAACAGAATCGAGCCGAGCGCAATTCCGGCCTGCCAGCGATAGGGCCGCAAATAAGCGATCAGCCGCTTCATTAACCGGCTGTCGTAAGCTTTACCTAGAACTTCCTCTTCGTGGGCCATCGGTCACTGTTAACAGGTTAACCTAAATAGACGCGCTTCTGGCGCGGCAGGATGGAAAAAAGCTTGCTTGCAGCGCCTATAGAAAGTGAGGACGGCTTCGGCGTGCTGCGCGCCTTCTGCGGGCCGTGACTGAGACGGTCGAAGCAAGTTTGAAAGATAAAAAGGAAAATCTTCGCCTGCGCCGCGTATCTCGGACCGCCGCTGAGGTCCGCCGTGAAAAGCATTGCGATCCAATATAGTAAAGGAGTTCCTTGGCGATTCCTTATAGAATCGCCTCTCGATGAACCCATCCCGCGTAAGAGGTTTTGTTGGATTCGTATTGTTTCTCGCCTTGTTGGCGATGGGTTGCAAGAAAAGACAGGAACCGCCAGCAGATCATCCTCGTTTGACTCCGAAGGTGACCCTGCGGGACGTCACTTTCTACAGCGTTGCACTCAACCGTGAAATGCCATACCGAGTGATACTCCCGGCGAGCATCCCCGCCGGCCAGAGGCTTCCGCTGGTCTACCTGCTGCACGGCGATGGAGGTGGTTTTCGCGACTGGTCGAACCATTCCGATGTTGCGCAATTTGCTGAGCGCGGCCTTATCCTCGTGATGCCTGAGGGCGACTCCTCCTACTACACGAACTCGGTGGGGCGACCCAAAGACCGTTACGAAGATTACATTTTGAACGATCTCATTGCTGATGTTGAAAGCAAGTTCCCCGCTGCGGGTGGACGCGCGAACCGCGCGATTGCTGGTGTTTCTATGGGAGGGTTTGGCGCCATCAAGCTAGCCTTGAAACATCCGGACCTGTTTGCCTTTGCAGGAGGGCTTAGCTCTGCGCTCGACGTTCCCAGCCGCCCGTTCTCGATTAAGCGGCCCATGCAGTACCGCCAACACCGCGCAATTTTTGGACCGTGGGGAAGCCAAACGCGGCGTGACAACGATCCATCTGTGCTTGCTCGATCCGCTGATCCGGCAAGAACACCATATCTCTTTCTTTCATGCGGCGAGCAAGAAGGATTGCTACCCGCTAATCGTCAATTTGCGGCTTTGCTCCATAGACGCAACTTTCAATTCGAGTTTCACACTGGCTCAGGAAGTCACGACTGGAACCAATGGAACCGGCTTGTGCCTAGCCTCTTTCAAAGCCTCATGGACCACTTAAATACAAAGACCTCGGCGGCTAAAGCCGGGGCCTTTCGGGCAGCCTGATCGGCACGACTGGAAGTCGTGCCCTTCCCGGTTATGAATGACACAGATTCTGCTGGGCCTTACACCCGCTCGATCGTAACCTTCTGCACCACCACATCTTTATTCGGCTTGTCCTGCCGGTTGCGTGGGACATTCACGATCTTCTCGACGACATCTTGCCCTTCGACTATTTCACCGAAGATCGTGTGCTTGCCGGTGAGCCACTGCGTCGGCGCAACGGTGATGAAGAACTGCGACCCGTTGGTATTCGGGCCGGCGTTGGCCATGGCCAGCTTGCCGGGTTTGTCGAACTTGTGCGGAGAGCCGTTGGTTTCGTCTTCGAATTGGTATCCGGGACCGCCGAAACCGGTTCCGGCAGGGTCGCCTCCCTGGATCATTAAACTGGATATCACACGATGGAAAATCGTCCCGTCGTAGAGGCGGTCTTTGCTCTTCTTGCCGCTCACCGGATGGGTCCAGTCACGCTCGCCCTCGGCCAGTTCGACAAAGTTGGCTACGGTTTTGGGCGCTTCTTTTTCAAAGAGGTGGCAGACGACAGTTCCTTCGGAGGTATTAAAGATGGCATAGGTGCCGGGTTGGCGAGGCATCACGAATTTCCTTTCTTGTAAGACGGCGCTTGTAGACGCTCAAGACGTTGGAAGAGTGCGGTTTTCACCCGCACCGAAAATCACCTCTCAATATTGTCATTCCGAGGGACTTCAGTCCCGAGGAATCTGCTGTTCGCCGGGAAAAGCAGATTCCTCACGGCCAAAGCCGATTCGGAATGACAGCTCATAGAACTTTGACAACTTATTGCTGCTTCGTTGTCGGCGATGCGGCCTTAGCTGGCGTTCCCGCTTTCTTCGCTGGACTCACGCTACTCGCTCCGCCCTTCATGATCGCAATGTGATTGATCTTCACTGGCCGATAGGGACGGTCGTTCGCGTCACGGCCCATGCGGGCGATCTGCTTAACTAGCGCAATGGTGGCATCATCGCATTGCCCAAAGATCGTGTAGTTGCCATTCAAGCTCTGATAGGGAACCTCGGTGATGAAAAATTGCGAGCCGTTGGTGTCTGGGCCGGCGTTGGCGTAGGCCAGCCGGCCCGGGCGATCAAATGTCAGATCAGGAGAAACTTCGTTCTTGAAAGCAAAACCAACCTCGCCGCTGCCGGTTCCGGCGGGATCGCCGCCCTGAATCATGAAATTGGGGATCACGCGATGGAAAATCGTTCCGTCATATAGAGGCACACCGTGTTTTTTGGCGTGTGAAACCGGGTTGGTCCAGTCCTTGGTGCCTTCTGAGAGACCGACAAAATTCGCAACGCCAAGAGGCGCTTTGTCGGGGAAAAGTTTGCAAGTCATTTTGCCCGCAGTCGTGTCAATGATGGCGGTTGGACCAGCTGAAGTTGTGGCCGGTTTTGCGGGCGCTGCTTTTTTTGCAGGCGCGGTTTGCACCAAGTCGCCCACTGACGAGAGGCAGATCAGCGAAAAGATTAGAGTCAATTTGCGCATTCATGCTCCTGGCCGCATTGCACGCGGCAGGACAGCCACTTCGGCGATGCTCAGGGCTGTCCCTACGTGAGTTATTGTGCTAAGGAAACTCTGATCAAGTTCTTCCGAAAACACGTCAACCACAGGGGACACAGAGTGTCACAGGCGAAAAGACACAGAGGCTTTCATGCCGTAAACACTGCTCTGTGGCGTT
>QIAB01000078.1:456-6800 GCA_003225455.1 Acidobacteriota bacterium | reverse complement strand
CGCTGCGGAGTGAAAAGCATGCAGATCGTTGCCAGCTATCGGGACACGGTTGTGGTCGAATTTGCGCACGCCCAATCGCTTTGCATCTGAAGCTCTGTCGCGCGCACCTTGGCTGGGGATTGGTAATATCGATACTTTGCCGCGAATAGGTCGGATTGATGGAAACCTGACAACAGGTACCTTGCACACCCGACGAAGGAGAGGGGTTCAGAATCGGTTTTACGATGCGAAATATCTATGATACGGATTAATTGGATCTAAGTATTTGCCTGTTTCTTGAAGCGAAAACACTTGAAGCATCCATCGACCGGCCACGCCCCTATATGCATCGCTGGCGCGCATCGTTCAGGCACGTCGATGCTCGCGAAGTTATTGCATAATTGCGGCCTTTAGCTGGGCCCAGAAAACCAGTTGATGCCCGCGCAGGCTGATAACCCCGATGGCTTCTGGGAACATCTCGGGTTCGTCGCACTGAACGACGAACTGTTGAATGAGCTCGGCGGTGCGTGGGATCTGCCGCCGAGACCTAACGAGAACTTCAAGCACCCGCGGCTTGATCCTTTGCGTATGAAAGCGCGGCTGCTGATCGAAGAATTTGCTTCGACAAGCGCGTGGGGCTGGAAGGATCCGCGCAATAGTTTGACGCTGCCGTTTTGGCAGGGCCTCTTGCCCAAGCTGAAAACGGTTATCATCGTGCGTAATCCGCTTGAAGTCGCTTACTCAATGCGGGAGCGGAACGGAACATCTTATTCGTTCGGTTTGCGGCTTTGGGAAATCTATAACCGGCGCGTGATCGAGACAGCGAATAAGCAAGAGCGGTTTGTCACTCATTACGATTTGTTTTTTGAAGACGCGGCATCGGAACTCCGGCGAATTGCCCGTTTCGCTGATCTGCCCGATGCGGCTGTTACCAACGCCGCGGCATTGGTAACAGCCCGGAGACGCCACATCCATTTCACCATTGACCAACTGATCGATGCTCGGGTCTCGGCGGAAGTAATCGAACTTTATCGCGCTTTGATTGCCGAGGCCGGTCAAGTCGCCAGTGCCTCAGCAAGGAAAGAGAACAAAGGGAGGATAACAAAGGCTCCGCAAACTGCGAAATCGGGCGAGACCGATTTGCTTCCGGGAGCGGTCAGCCGGCTGAATGCCTTCGTTCCGGAAGATAATGCCGAAATCCAGCAACTGCGTGAACGCCTTCTGCAAACGGAAGCTCGGCACAAGGCCGAAATCGAGGAACTCAGTGCCCACCTTGCGCGAACCGAAGCCCACCACAAGATCGAAATCGCGGAATTCGACCACATTACGCAAACTGCCGCTGGGTACCGGTTCGAAATCCAACAATTGCGTGACCGCATTATACAAGACGAGTCCCGGCACAAGGAAGACGAGTCCCGGCACAAGGACGAAGTCGAGCAATTACGTGATCGGTTGCTGCAGACTAACCGCGCCCTTCACAGTACGAGCGTCAGCCTAGTGGAACAAGAGCGACGAGTCGCAGAACTGACCGCGCGCTTGCGCAAACAGCTTTGGGACACAAGAAAGCTCTCCCATTTGCTAAAGGACGCAGAAAGCGCTGCCACCCGCCTGCGATCCTCCCGACGCTGGAAACTGGCGAACCCGATAGCCGCGATCGAAGCCAAGTTATTTCCAGACAAGGTCTCACTTGGCTACGGCCATCTCGAAAAGATCGTCGCATCGTATCTGCAATGGCGCGAGTCGCATCCAGAGATTGCAAACATCGATGATCAGATCCAGGCGCTTGCATTTCCGGCGACCGCCAAACATTCCGTTGTCGATCTTGCACCCGGGGACGACGGCCGGCCGGACAAGACTTCGGCGGTTGCGCCTCCCGTTCCTTCAGTGCCGCTCGAGTCGATCCAGTTTCCTGCGCTTGAAGCCGTCGATGTTTCCATCATCATTCCAGTTTTCAACCAATTCCAATTTACGCATGCCTGCCTTGCTTCGCTGCAAAGCACCAGGGCACACCCCTCCTTTGAAGTAATTGTGGTGGACGATTGTTCAACCGACGAGACGGCTAAGCTTGTTCCAGAGATGAAGGGAATCGTGTATCTCCGGAACGAGAGGAACAAGGGTTTCATCGCTTCGTGCAATCGCGGCGCAGAAAACGCGCGCGGCAAGTATCTGGTTTTTTTGAACAATGACACGATCGTCAAGGAAGGATGGCTCAGCGCGTTGCTCGACACGTTCACCGAAGAGCCGCAAGCGGGTGTCGTCGGCTCAAAGCTCGTTTACCCCGATGGACGTTTGCAGGAAGCCGGCGGTATTATCTGGCGGGATGCCTCCGGGTGCAATTATGGCAAGTTCGATGACCCCGAAAGACCAGAATATAATTTTCTTCGGGAAGTGGATTACTGCTCGGCGGCGGCGCTCATGATCCCGAAATCGCTTTTTCGAAGCGCCGGCGGCTTCGATTCGCGCTACGCACCGGCATATTACGAAGACGCCGACTTGTCGTTCAAACTTCGAAAAAACGGCTGCAAAGTTTTGTATCAGCCGCTGAGCGAAGTGATTCACTATGAAGGCGCAACCGGCGGCACCGATCTCTCCACCGGCACAAAACAGCATCAAGACATTAATCGCTCAACTTTCGCCGAAACATGGGCCGCTGAGCTGATGACAAAGCCGGCGAATGGTGATTTCACATCTTTACAAAAGGCGCAGCCTGGGAAAAAAAATATCCTCATCATCGACCATCACCTTCCCATGCCGGAAAAGGATGCTGGCTCGTTGCGCATGTTTCATGTTCTAAACATTCTGCGCCGGTTGGGTCACCGTGTGACATTTATTCCGGACAACCTTGCCGATATTCCTCCCTACGGCGACGAGCTACGGAAACGTGGGATTGAAGTTGTGCATCATCCTTACATCAAAAACGTGCGCGACTATCTCATTGCCCACGGCTCCGGGTTCGACGCGGTGGTGCTGAGCCGATGCGACTTTGCTCGCAAGCACATCCCGAATGTTCGGCAGCATGCGCCGCAAAGCCGCATTATTTTCGACACCGTCGATCTCCATTTTCTTCGCGGCTCCAGGGAAGCCGATCTCACTAGGAATCCCGACGCACGGCAAAGGGCGCGGGACAACGAGAGGTTGGAATACGAACTGATTGACCGGGCGGACGAGACTTGGGTAGTCAGCAGCGTCGAACAGAAGATTTTGCGCGAGGCGCGGCCGAATAAATCGATCGAAGTAGTTCCCACCATTGTCGATGTTCCGGGTACAAACACACCGTTCTCATTACGGAGGGACTTTCTTTTTATCGGCGGCTTCCAGCACACTCCAAATATCGACGCTGTTATTTTTTTTGTGGAGAAAATTTATCCGCTGATAAGCAAGAGCCTCGGTAACGCCAAATTCTACATTATCGGTGACAAGGCGCCACCGGAGGTGATTGCGCTGGCAACCGAGAACGTCATTGTCACCGGATTGCAGCCGGATATCCGGCCATTTTTTGAAAGTGTGAAATTATCGGTTGCGCCATTGCGCTATGGCGCGGGGGTGAAGGGGAAAATCAACCTGAGCATGGGTTTCGGAGTGCCGGTTGTCGCAACGTCACTGGCTGTGGAGGGAATGGCGCTTACCGACCATGAAGACATTCTCGTAGCAGATGAGCCGGAAGATTTTGCACGCGCCTTGATCGAGCTTTATGAATCGGAGGAACTTTGGAACAGGTTATCGGAGAATGGCATAAAGAAAACCAAGGCGCGCTATTCAGTCCCAGCAGCGCGGAAGCGCTTGAGTCGCTTGTTTAGCGATAAGCACACTAAGGTTCCACAAGAACCAAAACTGAAAATGCTAACCGCCAAGATTGAGTCCACGCAGAGCCTGTCTTAAAACTTTCGCGACGAAATGCCATCTTTGGTTGAACAATAACCAAGCCGATTTTTATCGTAGGCTCAGGCCGATCGGGATCCACTATTCTCACTTGGCGTCTTGGGCAGCACCCGAACATCATCCCGCAGGAAGAATCAGATTGACTGGGGCCGTCGGCTATGAGCGCGGTACTGCGCGGAGTGAATGGGGACAGCTCAGCGCAAACTTCATTCAACGTGACGAACTTCTCTTGCGCCTCGGTGAAGCTATGAACTTCTCTTGCGCCTCGGTGAAGCTATCAACGGGCTGATCTTGAGCCATCGCGCACAGTTCGAAAACACGGTTCTCCGAGAACGAGGCGGGTGGTC
The DNA here is from genome assembly GCA_003225455.1 of Acidobacteriota bacterium. GTDB lineage: Bacteria > Acidobacteriota > Terriglobia > Terriglobales > Acidobacteriaceae > QIAB01. Next base: position 2,595 of record QIAB01000078.1, on the reverse strand, counting down.
CCCCCGGCCTTCAACGTCTCCCGCTCCGAAAACGAGCCGAAATCCCGATGGGCGGACAGCACTCCGGAATACTCTTTTTATATCTATGGGCTGCGCAAACTTTTCCCAGAAGCCCGTTTTGGTTCATCTTGTTCGCGATGTTACAGATGTGGTGCGCTCACTGCTAAACTTTTTTCCCGACGGTCGAAACCGGTTGGTCGCCAACGAGCAGGCTGCCTATGAATACTGGATCCGTAAGCAACCGCCTGCTTCCAGGCCGAGCAGGCATACGGCCCGGATATCATATATCGAATGCGCTGCTCAGATCTCACCGAGCAATCCGAGACTGCGCTCTGCGAGTGGATACGGTTTAATATTCGGGGACCTTTGGATTCACGCTTGTTCAAAGAACTTGGAGTAGGGACTGCCTGCGAAATACGTGCGTAGTTCTTCGAAGTTAACGATGACCTGCCGCAAATCATCACAACCAAGCCTTCGTGTCGTGGTCGTCAGCTCCCGCGGCGACACTCCCATGAAATCCAGGAGAGCTCGGATCTTCTCGGCGTCACGAGCAACCATTTCCTCGTAGGAAATCGAGAAGCTGGGATGTTGCGCAAACAGTTCTACAAATTCCAGCTCTCGACTTCGGATCGCTTCAAAGTCTTTCTGACATTCCTGCGGATTGAGCTCCACGCGCGGCACTTCGGGGATTACCTGACCGTGGATGGCCATTGTGACGTGAGTGACGTGGTTCGCGATGTAGTGCGAAAGATAACGACGAAGCAGGTTTTCGCGGCGCAGGTGGATAATTCGAAAATCCCTGTCGTTAACAATCTCGTCTCGCAACGCTTTATACTCGGGTAGGATTAGCTCGTCGTGCTTGAGTTTGAAGCACGCCGCCTTTTTCCCTTGGAGATCGAGCGCGATTTTGTAAAGGAACTTAATCGGGTCGCGGTCCCTTTCGGCTGACAGCCGGTCGATAAATTCCGGGTCTGCCCGGCGCTTAATTAAATAGGTGCCCGTGATTCCCCCGATTTTGCCGGTAGAAAATATTTCATCATGTGAGCAAATTTCTGGATGAGATCGAAGAAGGTGAACCAGCATGGTACTGCCAGTTCTGGCGGCACAGGTTATCATATAGATATTATCGCGATACGAATCCATACTTAGAAACACTCGGCTCGACCTGAATACCGGCTGCTGCCATTCAAGCTGACGATCGAATTACCCATAAAATCTGCTCCTGTTAGAATCAATATGAAACACGTTTTGAAGTAACGGCAGCTCATCCACCCAAAGAGCGGATCTTCAAATTGCATGCCATTTTCTGCCGCGGCTCAGGATCTGATCAAAAATAGAGCCGCTCTCGTCGTCACGCTCCGCTTTGGGCGATTCCGCATGCGCAGTCGCCGCCTTGCGGATTAAATAGAGCTGCTTGCAGATGCGGATCTCCGCAATCAACGAGGTCGAGCCCATGAGCATGATCTGCTCGAAAAGGAGGTTGGAAAGAGCGATGCAATTGGCGCGGGGGGCGTCCGATGGCTGGTAGCCAAGCGCGTGCGCCCAGCCCCAATCTTCAATTATGTAGATGCCGCTGGGCCGCAGCAATGGGAAAAGAAACTCGAAGGATGCTTTTGTTTGCTCATAGGTATGAGACGCATCGTCGACGACAAAATCGAGCTCATCCGCCAGCTCATCACGGACGATTCGCTCCAAGATTTCGCGATCGCATTGTGACGCGGCAAAATGAACGAAACGATCTTTCATGTCCGCGACGTAGCGCAAAAGCGATGCCACAGGCTTTGGGCTTATGTCCACGCCGGACATCCGCCGTGGTTTGAATAACTTGTCGAGGAACACGTAACTGCCGCCTTGGAAAATCCCCAGTTCGAGGATGGATCGGGGCGAGAATGAAGAGGCTAAAAGTTCATAAAACCGCAGGTACGGCTCGTTTTTCACAATGGTGAACGCCTCTGCATCCGATGGACGCCGGTCCTTCTCCGACATATCAACAACAAAGTTCTCGCCTCCCAAGGAAAACTCTCCCTCGGGTCCGACCACGATGCGATTCATAGCGAGTTACGGCATGCCGCGGAATGGGGAAGCCGATGTTGTGGAGGCGCCATGCAAATGCGATCGAGGGATAAATGTGAAATTACA
>QIAB01000078.1:0-442 GCA_003225455.1 Acidobacteriota bacterium | reverse complement strand
GCAAGAAAAACGAAGTTCGGCGTAATCTCTTCCGGTTGGCCGGGACGCGCTTCCAACGACGAGTCGAAATCAGCTGTTTTTTGTTATTTTGGCGTTGTTTCAGGTTCGTACGAAGAGTAATACAATGTCGATTGACACGATTACACGCCGGAGCGGATTTGAGCGGTTCATCGCTAACCTGCGCAATTTTCCTCGCTTCACATTTTCCCGGACGGCTTTGGCGGTCGGCTGCCTTTTTCTTGTCGGCATCGTAGGATATATCGATTATTTGACCGGATACGAACGTTCGCTGCTTCTCTTCTATCTTTTGCCGATTTCCTTGGCGACATGGTTTGGGGGCCTGGTCTTTGGTTTGGCGATCGCCGTTGTCAGCGTCGTCGTCTGGATGCTATCAGACGTTGCGGCTGGAATCCCGGCCCTCGGGTTCTGGAACGTGGGAACG
>QIAB01000008.1 GCA_003225455.1 Acidobacteriota bacterium | reverse complement strand
GTCGATAGTGATTTGTCGTTGATGGGCGGCCTGCGGGCCGCCTTTTGTGTTCCTGTGGCCGCGGTTCCTTGGATAATAAGAATCACGCCAGTTAACGGTGGGAGAAGGATGCAGGGTTAGTGACCTTCAGAGCGGTTGCAGGTCGTCAGTCAGGATGAAGTTGTGGCCGAAGTGGGACTTTTCTCTTCACGAACCGGGAATGCTCGGCTACTAGCCGTTGGGCACATTTCGCATCTTGCTGTTTTCATTGGAGATACAACCGTAAATCTATTTTGCTTTTCCACAGTTTTCCCATACCCAGTTACCAATGTAATTCACTCTTGACAAATTATCCTATTGCGCGACAAGTTCAGCGCGATTACAATTGTAGCATATGTAGCGAATATAGCACATAACCGAAGGCTTTGGGATGTTCTCAAACTGATTCCTTAACCGAGGAATAGCATGACGCCAGGATATGGCAGCCTCGGCGGCCCTAGGTAGGAGGTCGCTAAATATGATAACTGCGGAGGAAGGGATTACTGCAAACGCCTGCTCAGCTAGTGATGCTAACGCTCTTCCTGTCTCGGAGAAGGAACAGCGGGAGATACAGGAAATTTATGCGAGGCTTCGAGAAGCTGCTGCAAAACTTGTAGGCCCTGATGGAAAAACGCAGGTGCTTCCCAACAATGTTTATTCGTTTCTTTGTCGGCTGCTGGCCGATTTGAAGGCCGGCGGCTCTGTAACCATTTTGCAGAGCAACGCGCAGTTGACCACGATGGAAGCCAGCAAGATGTTGGGAACATCTCGTCAATTCTTAATCAATTTGTTAGAGAAAGGCGAGATTCCCTTCCACAAAGTCGGAACGCATAGGCGTATTTACGCACGAGACATTTTGGCATACAAGGCCAAACGTGACGCTGCACGTCGCCAAGCTCTTGATGATTTAGCGCGCGCAGAATACGACGAGGGGATCTATGACAGGTCTCCCGATGATTCTGACACCGGACAACGAGTACGCCGTACTGCTTGATTCTTCTGTTTTGGTTCCGATGCCACTCTGTGACCTTCTGTTGCGGTTGGCGGAAGAACCAGCCTTATATCGACCTCTTTGGAGTGAGCAAATACTCCAAGAGGTCGGTATTGCTTTAATCAATTGTCTACATCACACAGAAACTCAGCGTGATCGGCGACTTGCGTTCATGCGTGGATCGTTTCCGGAAGCGCTGGTTTCGGTTCCTGCGGATTTGCCGCAAGCTGTATCTTGCATTCCCGATCCAGGGGATCGCCACGTTCTTGCGGCAGCAATTAGCGGCAGAGCAGATGCGATCTTGACTCTGAACCAGCGTGATTTTCCGAAAGAATGCCTAGAGCAATGGAACATCGCAGGCATGTCACCCGACGAGTTCCTAGAACATCAATTTCATCTCAGTCCAGAGGCAGTTCTAGATAAAATCGACGCACAAGCTTCCGCGATTAGAAACGAACGGCGTCAGGTGATAGAGCGCCTTAAACAACGGCTTCAGGCTCCCAAATTCGCAGCCCTAATTGAGTCCCGCACAAGTTAGACCCTGTCACGGCTCTTTCAGCAGCGCCTGTGTGTGTCAAGTGCATAATCTTGGGACTTTTCTCTTCACGAACCGGAATGCTCGGCCACTACCTCCGCGGATGTTTTTCTTGCGATAAGATCAAAGTGGAATGAATCCCTCGAACCCCCAGACGCATGCCGCCGCGAGCGCCCAAGCTCCGCCCACGGAGGCTCGTCCTTCGAACTTCGTACGCGACATCATCCTCGCAGACCTGCAGACGAGTAAGTATGGCGGCCGGGTGCAGACGCGTTTCCCTCCCGAGCCGAACGGATATCTCCACATTGGACACGCCAAGGCAATATGTCTCGACTTCGGGCTGGCTGACGAATTTGGCGGACACACGAATCTACGTTTCGACGATACCAATCCGCAGAAGGAAGAAACGGAGTACGTAGAGTCGATCATGCAAGATGTGAAGTGGCTGGGCTTCCATTGGGATGGGTTGTTCTACGCCTCCGATTATTTCGACCAGTTATATGAATGGGCGGTGCAGCTCATCAAAGCCGGAAAAGCATACGTCGATGATCTGAGCGCAGATCAGATTCGCGAGTACCGAGGCACGCTGACTCAGCCCGGTAAGGACAGCCCATATCGCAACCGCTCGATCGAAGAGAATCTAAATCTGTTTGAGCGCATGAGGGCGGGCGAGTTTCCCGATGGCTCACGCGTTCTCCGGGCGAAGATCGATATGGCTTCGCCCAACTTGAATATGCGCGATCCGGTGATGTACCGCATCCTGCACGCCGAGCATCACCGCACGGGAAATAAATGGTGCATCTATCCCATGTACGACTACGCGCATGGGCAATCGGATTCGCTCGAAAAAGTCACGCATTCAATGTGTACGCTCGAGTTCGAAGACCATCGGCCGCTCTATAACTGGTTCATCCAGCAATTGGGAATCTTTCCTTCGCAGCAGATTGAGTTTGACCGCCTGAACCTTACTTACACGCTCCTAAGCAAGCGCAAGCTGTTGCAGTTGGTCCAGGAGGGGCACGTGAGCGGCTGGGATGACCCGCGTATGCCGACGCTTGTGGGCATACGGCGGCGCGGCTACACACCCGAGGCAATCCGCAATTTCTGCAATTCCATTGGCGTTTCGAAAACCAACGGTGTGATCGAACTTGCCATGCTCGAACACTTCGTTCGCGAAGATCTGAACAAACGCGCGCCGCGCGTGATGGCCGTCTTGCGGCCCCTGAAAGTGGTGATCGACAACTACCCCGAGAACCAGGTCGAACAGATGGACGCGGTGAACAATCCTGAGGACCCGAGGGCGGGTACGCGGAAAGTTCCGTTCTCGCGCGTACTGTACATTGAGCAGGACGATTTCCGTGAGAATCCGCCCAAGCAATACTACCGCCTCTCGCCAGGGCGCGAGGTCCGGCTGCGGTATGGGTACTTCATCACCTGTGCGAACGTCGTGAAGAATGACAAGGGCGAAATTGTCGAAGTTCACTGCACGTATGATCCCGCAACGCGAGGGGGCAATTCACCTCCCGATGGACGCAAGGTGAAAGCGACCATCCACTGGGTTGCGGCGGCGCACGCCATCGATGCCGAAGCGCGGCTCTATGAAACGCTCTTTACCAAAGAAGATCCAAACCAAACGGAAGCGGGACAGGATTTCACGGCGAATCTCAACCCGCGCTCGCTGGAAGTTATCCACGATGCAAGGCTAGAACCCTCGCTGGCGAATCCTGCGGTGGGCGAACGCTATCAGTTCGAGCGATTGGGATACTTCTCCGTCGACCGGGACTCGAAGCCCGGCAGACCGGTGTTCAACCGCACCGTAGCGCTGAAAGATACGTGGGCCAGGATCGAGAAGGGGGCCGAAAGAAGCCAGCGCGGAAAAGGCTAGTCCCCTCGTGGTGGTGGACCTTGGGGCCTCGTAGATCGGGAAGCCTTACCCGCAGTGCCGTGATTCCTTACACTGAAACTACCCGTGAACGTGTGGGCTTTGCGCGGGATTCCTGCGATGGGGCGGAGGGCCTTTCACGACTTTTACTTCGAAATCCACCGGCATTTTTTTCGGCGGATAGCAGGCGGCATTATCGCAGGCCTGATATTTCAGTTCTCCATGGAGCATGTACTTGCCGGGGACAACACTCACAAGCGGACGCACGACCACACCCAACGTGAACTCCGTGCGGTAGACGCTTAATTTCTCATCCGGGGCAAAGGGAAAGCTTGCTTCCTGGCCCGGCGGATACGTGATTTTTCCGATCACGATATCCGTCGGCGCGTTGATCTTCAGCGCCGTGGGGATAAGAAATTCGGAATTGGGTTTGTTGGAGTTGACGTGAAAACCGGGGCTGATGTGGAAGCGGAGATCGATATCAGTAGGCTTGCCTCGCGTGACAGTCTTCAGAGGCACGGGGGACATGGTGACCGAGGGAATTTTCCGGCCGGGAATGTCCTGAGAAATCGCCAAGGACGTAAATATCAGCAGCGAGATTAGTGTTCGGTTGTAAGCCATCGTGGTGCTGAAAAAGCGATCGTTTCGTTGTCGAGCTCCGCTCGACCGGACAGCCGAGGGCGGCTGTCCCCTACGTTATCGCGTGCGCTCCCCCCGCTTGACCGGACAGCCGAGGGCGGCCGTCCCTACGTCGTCGCGTGCGCTCCCCGCTTGACCGGACAGCCCGTTCGACTTCTCCCAATTACCTCTCGGCTTGTACTGCCTGGCCTTCGGCTAGCGCCTTCTTCACATCCTCTTCAATGTCGCTCCTGCTTATGAGGCCGACGACTTTATCTACCACTTTGCCATCTCGGCCGATGTAGAAGGTCTCGGGCATGAACGGGACGCCACCATAGGCATCGCCAACAGCTTCCTTCCCGATGAGCACCGGGTAGTTCACGCCCAAGTCTTTTGCAAACTTGCTAATGTCCTCTGGGCTGGCGTCATCCATCGCGACTCCGACGACTTGCAATCCCTGCGGTCCGTATCGTTTCTGCAACTCGACGAACCAGGGCATTTCGATTTTGCAGGGCTGGCACCACGTCGCCCAGAAATTCAGCAGCACACCTTTGCCACGGAAGTCAGCGAGATGGACGGTTTTACCGTCGAGCGATTGCAGTGTGAATTCGGGCGCGGGCTGGCCTTTCATCTGCGCGCCAGCTTTGTCGATTGGCCTCGAACTCCGGCGCGCCATGTGGAACCCGAACACCAGCATGATGGTCAACGCCATCGCCGCTACAATAATGATGAAAGGATCACGCTTCACAAAGAGCTCCTACAGGGCAAATCGATTCAGGAATGACAGATAATTCGAAATAATCGTAAAACGGCCTAATACCAACAAAATCCCCAGTGCGATCAACAGCGCGCCGCTGGCGACTTCCAACGCGTGCATGTGGGCGCGGAAGCGGCCATAAAACTTCAAGAACCGCTCAATTCCCAACGACGTCAACAGAAAGGGCACGGCCAATCCGAGCGAATACACCGCAAGAAGAATGATGCCCTTGATGACAGAATCCTGTGCGGCAGCAAAGCCCAGGATCACGGCAAGAATAGGACCCACGCAGGGCGTCCACCCGAAGGCAAAAGCGAAACCAATCAGGAAAGCGCCGAAGGGTGTGCTACCACCCTTCAAATTGTGTAGGCGCGCATCGGTGTAAAGTGCCTTGATCTTGAATACGCCCGTGAGGTGAAGTCCGAAGAGAATGATTACGACGCCTGCGATCTGCGCCAGCAAAGACTTGTAGCGCGCCAGCAACTGCCCGACTTCGGTTGAGATTGCGCCGAGAGCGATGAAGACGACGCTGAATCCGAGAATGAACCCGGCCGAATTCAGCATGACTTTGCGTAACAACTGCGTCTCCTGGGATTTCAATTCTTCCACGCCAGCGCCGGAGATCAGCGACACGTACCCAGGCACCAGCGGCAGCACGCAGGGTGAGAGGAATGAGACTAATCCTGCCACGAAAGCTGCGATCGGAAGAGGAAGCGTCGCCATTCAGAAATATTGTACCCGCGTACGACAACAGCTCGCTAACCAGTGCAGGACGAAAAGTTCGCTATCTTTGGTAACAAATTGAGGTACAGAAAATTCCGTCCATAGATCCGTCCATAGAGAAGATGCCAGAGTTCAGCGAACGTTACAGGTATTCGCACGGTCGGCTAAAGCCTACCTTTGTGATGTTTTCTGTTCAGGGGAGGCGAGCTCTGCAGTTCCGGATTGTGGCGTTGCCGGCAGCGCACTTTGCGGAGACTCGGCCAGCAGCTTGCGAATGAATCCGGGAGGAACGGTGGCACTCAACACGGTGCGATCTTTCTCTTGTTGTACCTTTAAACCATCGAAAAACGCCTTAACATCAGGATCGGTCCCCTGAGCCGCCACGCTGCTTTCGGCGGCATGAAAAATGCCCAGGAAGCTGCTGATCTGTTCGGTCAGGCGCTGCGCGTCCTGCTCGCTTGCGGTGAAGGCCTCAGCTCTGAAGTGCAATTTGCCAAGGTAACGGACAGAAGCCACCATCGTCGCGGGCTTGGTGAATAGAAACGATAGGCCCGGCCCAGGGAAGGAGCGGTTCTCGGGATCGATGCGGAAGATGGCCCAAGCGAAACTGGCGAAGGGCCATCCCAGGCTGGCAAAGGGGACGTGCCGGTAGTACTGCCGCAACAGTGCGGGACCGCGAAACGGTGAGGCAAGCTTGCGAGAGCGGTCGATCACGCCACGGATCACCAGGGGATCGCTGTGATTGGAGGCAGCTACTGTGTCGACGCCGAGAATCGCGACCCGTAAAGTACGGCCATCGAGCAGGATATTGTAGATGTCAACGGAACCATAGGTTTCTGGAGGACTAGAGACCTTGCCCAAGTAGGAGCGTAGTTTCTCTCCATTGATTTTGCCGATGAAGATTTCCGTAAAGCGCGGCGGTTGAGATGGAGTTGGAGGGTAATGAATGGCGAACGCGGCCTGATCGAGGTCGTGCTCGAACTGGAACCCGGTAGCCTGGATGAACTGCTCGTATTCGGGATCGTGAGATACGGACGGCAATTGGGCTCCGGTATTGACCCGCCGCATCCATTTCAGGTTTACGTACAGGAACCCATCAGCCCCCGGAAGCAGCCGAGCGGGCTCGGGCGGGGCGTGCTTTCGTAGCTGGACGATGACAGTCAGCGCCGCCGCAACGATCAGCACGCCGGCAAGGATGGGCAAGGTCCGTCGTATGCGCATTGAAGACTTGAGGATTTGCAATCATAGCACTTTGAAGCAGACTCGACTGGCGCGAGAATCAAACCAGAAAAGGTGCCCCGCGATAGTGGCTGGCGAACCGCGAAGAAACTGGTAATGCCTAATTTCACGCCGAGTTCGCCTGAAATACAGAGTTACTGGTATTGACACTTAGCAGCCTATGAATCACAGTACCAGTCCGCAAATGAGTATGGCCGTGACGATTTCTCTCGTGCACCTAGGATTCCCCGGCTAGGCATTCAAATTCGTTCACCTCGGAAATGCTATCTCGCTCGGTTTTTTACCGCAGCTCTGAGCGAAAGGCGTCAGCTATGAAGGGTTTTCAATGGGCAATCGCTACGCTGATTCTGGCATTGGCACAATGCGCTTACGCCGACGGCGTTCTTACGTTCAACATTACGCAGGCCAGTGTTCCCATTTTTCCGAATGAGGCTGGCGATAATGAGTTTTTCACTTTCAGTGGTCCGGCAGGAAGCATGTTTGGCGGCGGTACTGCCGTTTGTGCGTGGTGCGTTGAGGGAACTGCGTTCGCACCCGGCTCTTCGTTGAACCCAAATATTGACATTCTTACGTTTGATTCTGTACAGGGAAGCCTGAGGTTTGGAGGCCAGAACCACGATGTCGTCGTTCTCTTTAACTCGTCCATCGGCACCGATTTTTTCACCTTCCCCACTAATGGCAAGAGTATGTTCACGGTCAGCTTGCCTGCCTTTCTAAACCCGATTATGGGAGACGTGGACTCGGGCCAATCCTTTAATCTTCAGATACCTCTTGGAAAGTTGGTGCTCACGTTCGTCTTTGTCCCTGCCAAGAATGGTTCCCCAGCCTTTTACCAGTTTTCGAAAGGGAGGTTTGCCTTGGCGACGGTACCCGAACCGGGCACATTTGGCTTGATGGCGTCGGGCTTGGCTGGCATTCTTGGAGCAATCCTGAGAAAACGCGACTGCAAGAGCTCTCCGACCTACACCCTATGGCGAAGATAATCCCGATTACAGAGCATTTCCAACATTTTGTCGCGGAACTGAAAGAGAGTTTTTGGGGGGACCTGCAGGGCGCGGTGCAGCGGGAGGCGCCAAGAAATTGTTCGAGTTGCAGAGCGAGCGGCAACGCGACCGCTACATGGTGAGTGGGCGCTATGGCCGGTCGGCGGCGCGGAAGGATCATCGCAACGG
>QIAB01000026.1:19329-39582 GCA_003225455.1 Acidobacteriota bacterium | reverse complement strand
GTTACACAGTTATCGCCGTCGATAACCTGCTGACCGGCAGACAATCCAATCTCGAGCACCTGCGCAACGAGAGCCGATTTGAATTTCGCCAGCTCGACATCACTGAGCCGTTCGATTGCGGCAGAGTCGACTACGTATTTCACTTTGCCAGCCCGGCGAGCCCTGTGGACTATACGGTTCACGGAATCGAAACTCTCAAAGCCGGGTCGCTGGGAACATTTCACGCCCTCGAGGTAGCGCTCAAACATCACGCGAAATATCTGCTTTCCTCCACGTCGGAATGCTATGGCGATCCCTTGGAGCATCCGCAGAGAGAAACATACTGGGGGCACGTGAATCCGATTGGGCCACGCTCGGTATACGACGAAGCCAAGCGCTTCAGCGAGGCGGTCACGATGGCCTATCACCGCTATCACAAAGTGGACACGCGCATTGCGCGAATCTTCAATACCTATGGGCCGCGAATGCAGCTCAATGACGGCCGGGTGATTCCAAATTTCATGAAGCAGGCGTTACGCGGCGACGATCTGACCGTGTACGGCGATGGCAGCCAGACGCGCAGCTTCTGCTATGTCAGTGATGAGATCGAGGGCACTGACGAAAATCTGCCAGTAAATATTGGCAATCCCAGGGAATTCACGATTCTAGGTTGCGCGCACCGTGTGCTGGCGATCACCGGATCGAAAAGCAAAATCCGGCATGAACCTTTGCCGCAGGACGATCCGAAGCAGCGCCAGCCGGATATCACCAAGGCTAAAACTTTGCTGGGATGGGAGCCGAGGATCGATCTCGAAACAGGCCTGCAACTATCGCTCGAATACTTCCAAAAGGCGGTCCATGAAGAGAGGGCCCCGGCGTAGTCTTCTCTCCGCCTCGCAAGCCGTCAGACGCGAATATCTTCTTCCGAAGCTTGGCAAGCGACCAGTTGCTCGACTTGGTCCCGCTGTTCGGCGGTTTTTAACGTGAACTTGACTCCCATGCCAAAGCCGGGATGCGCCACCTGCACAGTTCCCTGCACACGCAGTTTCATCGTGACGGTCCGGACGATGATCTCGGTGGCGCTACCGGAAGGAAACGGCTCCGATTTGCTCCAAAAATCAGCGGAACGGCGTACGAAAGATCTCGTTCAGTAGCAATGCCGCGAATTCGCCGGTGGCGGAAGCGCTCACTGGTACGGGTGCCAAGACATCTCAGCATTTGGTTTCACTTTCCTGGAAACCAAGCACTTCCGCGGTCGCGCACTACAACGTATATCGTAGCGGAACATCCGGCGGTGCTGCTGGTTTTAATAATGACTTTTGTTCTGAAAGTTGCGATTTTAGCCAATCGGTCAAGGCGCGGCGCGAAGCTTGCGGCACGTCGGCGAAACGAATGCCGACGCGCCCAGAGGTATCCTGCCATACCACTTCTCCGGAAAGCCGGACTGCGGATTTCTGTCCTGGCAAACTGAATTGAAAATAAACCTTGCAGCGTTGCGGCAGCCGGCGCTCGGATTGAATTGCCAGTCCATTTTCGCTTAAATCGAGCAGTGTGGCCGGCACATTTTCCGCATTGGCATATGCGATGGTGGCTGGCGCGTGCAGGCGAATCCGCAGCTTGCCGCGCTTTTCGCGGCGCATCATGCCTTTGACAGCGCGCAAGCTGCTGGCGGCACGCTCAGGCGTGATCGGCTTGTACAAAACGAAGTTGGCACCCTGGGCAAACAATTCCCGGACCTGCTCTCGGGCATCCACGAGGGCGACGATCAGTGCAGTGTGATTTTGTGAGCTCTGCCGGGCTGTCGAGATCAGTGGGAGGCCATGCGGATCGCCAGCGTCGACGACGATTGCGTCGAAACTGCCGGTCTGAACGCGACTAGACGCGAGAGAGCAGTGTTCACAGTGCTCCACCCCGATGCCCAAATCTTCAAAAATTTGTCTGAGCACTTGAAGTGCTTTTGTATCCGCGCACACTATGAGCGACTTAAGCGCCATACCCTGAGAATGTTAGGACCCATAGGAACGAGGAACAAGTTACCGGGGTCACCTCGTCCGAGAAAGGGACGGCGGAAAGGGGAAAGGTGACTTTCGTCATCTAGAGTTAGACATGGGAACCCGTTATGTTCGGGATTGGCTAGCCGGGTTCCCGCGAGCTCTCTTCGAAGGAAACATAATGTCGTCACGCGCTGGTAACTGGATTATCGCAGCAGGGGCTTTCGGAATGTTTGTCGGGCTTTGCCTGGTTCCGGCTGCGATGGGGCCGAACCCGGACAGCAGCGTGTTGGCATTAGGGGCATGTGTGTTCTCATTTGGGGCGTTGATTACCGCGTCAGGTATGTACCTCAAGGCCCGCGGAATGCAACCAGCCGCCGGATCTGTGCCGGAAAACAAAAATGGCGCGCGGCGAGTTCGTGGCGGCTGCGAGCTGTGCGGTAGTGACACTCCAGTGATTCATTGTAGAGTTCATCAACTGCATCTTTGCCCCTCCTGCCTGGCCCAACATTACGATTTCCGTTCCTGCGCTTACGTTCCCAGCACGCGAAGAACCGCGAGCAAGCCGCAGAAAGGCGCGGCACGGGCGCGCAGTGCGTCTTTCAGCTAGGCCCCGTCATCCAAGCGCCCGGTTTACCCGCAGCGATCCCACAGGTGAGGATGTCCCCTCGTACATCGAGTGTAATCTGTATTATCTCCAGTGCAATCATTCCAAATCGGAGGAATAGGTCTCTTGCCGCAGATCAGCGCAATTTTCTGGGATGTAGGAGGGGTGCTCCTCACAAATGCATGGGACCGTGAGCAGCGCGAGCGAGCCATTGAACAATTCAAATTGGATGAAGAGGAATTTCATGATCGGCATGAATTGGTAGTCTCGTCGCTGGAGCGGGGCAAGATCAGCCTGGACGAATATCTGCAACGCACGATCTTTTACCGGTCAAGAGCGTTTACCCAGGATGCCTTCAAACAATACATGTTTTCACTCTCGCGACCGCAGGCCGATGTTCTGGAATTCGCGCGGCAGCTCAGCGGATCGGGCAAGTATTTGATGTCAACGATTAACAATGAATCAACGGAACTGAATTTGTACCGGATAAACAAGTTTGGGCTGCGGGAAATCTTCACCTTGTTTGTAAGCTCGTGCTTCGTAGGACTAAGGAAGCCGGAGGAGGGCATTTATCGCCTGGCTTTAGAAATCACGCAAAAACCACCGCAGGAGTGTTGTTTTATTGACGACCGCGCCCTGAACCTGGAGTGCGCCCGTGGGCTGGGCATGAACACGATTGAAATGCAAAATCTGGAAGAATTGCGACGAAGGCTCGATGATCTCGGCGTGCGGATGTGACACTCAAGACTTACGCTGCGGCCGCGGAGGCTGAGTAGCGGGAGACGAAGAGCTCAGGCCTGTTTCTGAAGCGGATCCAAGATTCAAGTCGCTGGACCAGCAGTCGGTAACAATTTTCCAATCGCCGGCTTGGCGGGCGGCGAGGACCACGTACTTTCCACGCTCTTCGCGGCGCTTGCCCATTGCAACCGGAACAAGCATGCTGAAGCGGCCCGCCTCGTAAGCGATATCGCCGAAAACCTCGACGCGCAACGGCTCCAGTTCCACATCACCTAAACCGGCATCGAGGACACTGAAAAAGAACTCGCGAATGGCGGCGGTTCCGCGCACGGCCGGAATATTGGAGCGAAGAATCAGCCCATCCGGGACGTACAGGCTGACGAGATCGTCAAGGTGCTTTCCGTTGCACGCCAGAACCCAATCCTGAGTCAGCTTGTGCATGGCGGCTTCTGCCCGGGTCAAGGAGGCACCACCTACAGGAGCACGCAACCGGGAATCGCGCGTGGAAATGGGGCTGCTGGAAATGCGTGAATCGGCGGGAGCCGCTTGCGTTATCCCATCGGCAGACAAAAAATAATGGTGGTGATAGTGATGGTGATAATGGTGGTCGCCAGCGGGCGGCGATTGTAATCGGTGATCTGCCGCGGTTCCCTTCTGCTCAGCAGTGGAATCCGTCAGGGGCACGCCGCAGCTTGCACAAAACCGATTGTCCGGGCGATTGGGGCTCCCGCAGACGCCGCAGCTATTAGAACTGCTGGATGAAGTGATCCTGGAGCCCGCTTCCGAATCAGCTTCCAAGGCGTATCGTTGAATGGCTTCGACAGCGGCGGCAACCGACTCCTCCCCGGCCTGAGGACGCCGAAGATCGTTTTTCAGCCGCTGGAAAAATTCGTCGACGGTACGCTCGTGGGCAGGGTCATGCTCGGGTGCATGAGAGGGAGAACCTTTGGCGCTTTTCTTTTCGTGATCCACAGGCCGGTCTGGCAGCGATCATTCTAGTCGAAAAGCCGGCATAGAAAGAAACCTCCTAAGAGGCTGGAGAGACGCGAAGCAAGCACAGAGGGCGAGAGAGTTGCGTCCTTATTTTGGATTTGCACGGTAAACCCATTCTGTTGGCGAACCAGAGGCAGTCTCAATGGGAACCTCCCGGAGCGCCTTGTCGATCACTGGATGCGCCGGCGCAAGAGAACACGCCGGATCTGTGGTCGTCGCGTCTGCGGTGAGAAGGAAAGCCTGACAACGGCAGCCGCCAAAATCTTCGGTGCGGCGATCGCAACTGCGGCAGGGCTCGGGCATCCACGACTCTCCGCGGAATTTCTGAAATGCGTCAGACTCGCGCCAGATCCATTCGAGGGAACGCTCGCGGACATTATCGAAGCTGAGTCCTGGAATCACGCCTGCAGCATGACAAGGAAGCGCTCTACCCGCTGGATCAATCAGCATTAGCTGGCGCCCCCAGCCACCCATGCAGGCCTTGGGAAAACGCGCGTAGTAATCGGCGATTACGGAATCAATGCGAATCTTGCCTTTCAACCGTGCTGCAGCTGATGACACGATTCTTACGGCATTGTGGACTTGAGGGCGAATGGGCATGAGGGCGGCACGGTTTTTCAGCGCCCATCCGTAGTACTGAGTATGGGCGATCTCAATTCGATCAGGCTGCAAGCCTTCGAGAAAACAAATCATCTCTTCCAGGTGATCCAAATTCTGGCGATGGACGACGAGATTGGCGGTAAATGCGATCCGATGTTCCTTAATCCAGCTCGCCACCTCGACCTTATGGGCGTGCGATTTTGTGCCGGCGATCCAGTTGGCGTGCATTTCACCGGAATCCTGAAAACTGAGCTGAATGTGATCAAGACCAGCGTCTACGAGTCTTTCGAGACGCTCGCGGGAAAGTCCGATGCCAGATGTGATTAGGTTGGTGTAAAGGCCGGCACCATGTGCGGCTGCGGTCAAGTCCGTTAAATCAGTGCGTGCCAGCGGCTCACCGCCAGTTAAGTGCACATGCAGGACGCCTAGCGTGGCTGCTTCCGCAAAGACGCGCAGCCAATCATGGGTGGACAACTCAGATTTGGCAGAAGCGAGTTCGAGCGGATTCGAGCAGTACACGCAGTGCAGCGGGCAGCGATGCGTGATCTCGGCAATGAGCGCTAACGGATTCGAAAGCATCAGAAATCAAACATCAAAAAATGAGGCGTCAGAAATCAACGATGCGCTTTTCCTGCAGTTGCTCGAGGAAACGGGAGGCATCTGCGCGGATCACCGTGGCATCGGCCGACGAGTACTCCTGCTGTAATTGCGCAACTACTTCCGCAAAGGTACGCTCGCCGTCGCACAATTCCAAGACTCTCTGTCCCGTGCCTTGCATTCGGATCGCTCCCTCAGGGAATAGCACAACCCGCGCTGCCTCAGTGCCACCCCAGCGGCATCCAGCCGCTAGCTTGGGCTTGCTCGAATCCTGAGGACCGGCCACTCTTCATCCCTCGATCCGGAACGCGCCGGGCGGAGGCCATCCCGGCTGCACGTATGCGAAGTACAAGGCATCCAGTTGTGCCCAAAGAATATCGCACTTATCGCGGAGGGCCAGGATCACTTTCTCCTGCTCCTCGCGGGATTTGGCGTGCTTGTAAACATAATTGATCGCGAAAGTGGCGTCCTCTGGAGCCTGAGTCAACCGCGCTTCAAAATAATCCAGACCGCCAGTCAGCCACGGATAGTGCTCACGAAGTTTTTCGATGCGGAAACTGATCAGATCGCGAGAAAACAATTCCGTCAGCGAGGAAGCGACTGCCTCCAGCAACGGCTGCGTGCGCACGAGGTTGAGATATTCGTTTACCGCGTAGCAAGTGGCCGGGAGGATCTCCCGGATACTGGCCACGCGGTCACGATGCAAGCCAGTGGCTTCCGCCAGTTTGAGCCATCGTTTGATACCGCCTTCACTGTTCCCATCCCCATCGTGGTCAATGATTCTCTTCCGCCACGCGCGGCGGAATCCGGGATCGTCGCTGCGGGAAACGATGATTGCATCTTTTATTGGGATCACACTCTGGTAGTAGTAGCGGTTCAGGGCCCAGGCCTGTAACTGGCCTCGGCTGAGTTTGCCGTCATGCATTAAGAGGTGAAAGGGATGCCGATGGTGATAGCGCTCTTCGCCGACCTGATGCAATGCGCCGCGAAGCTCGTCGAAGGACAACAGCGGAGCGGACGCGATTTCTACAGAGTGGCCTGCCATCCATCCTCCGCCAATTCCCATCCAGCTTCTCGCACGTTGCGATATTCGGGGCTGGTCTGGTTAAGTATGGGGTTAGTGTTATTGATGTGAATATACAGCTTACGTGGGACCCGCAATCTGGCGAGCTGACGGAGACTCCCGTCTTCGCCTCCGACCGGAAGATGTCCCATGTCGCGCGCCCGCTGACCAGATCCACGAACGCGAATCAGTTCGTCGTCGCCATAGAAGGTTCCATCGAAAAGCAGCAGGTCAGCTCTTTCGACCCACTTGCGAAGAGATTGCGTAACCGCAGCGACAGTTGGAGCGTAAACGAGAACGCGCCCTGAATCAGAAGTTACGATCAACGCCAAGGCAGCGTCTTCAGGGTTCAAATCCGGATCAGAGTCAGAAACATAAACCGGATAGCGTGTGGGGATCGAGATGGACGTACAGGTTATCCCGCTCTGCTTGCCAGAGGGAGCGCAAAGCTGGAAAGACTCTCCTGGGCTGATGGCTTGCCAGCGCACTTGGTCTGGCGTGCGATTGAGCATGCCAAACATGCTGTTCTGCTCGCGCAAAATGTGAATCACTGAAGCTGTCGCGTAGACATTCAGCGGTTGAAGTTCTCGCAGGAGCAGCAAGCCGAGAACATGGTCCAGGTCAGCGCTTGCCAGTACGACGCCGCACAAAGGGGAAGTATTTGCTCCATCGCGAGCTTGTAAATCCGGACAAGCTTCAATTTGTGAGCGGAGATCGGGAGAAGCGCCCAACAAGAACCAGCTTAGGCCGTCGTGGCTGATCGCCACTTGCGTTTGTGAGCGCGCTTTGCCTGAAAAAGTTCCGCTACGCACCAAGCGGCAGTTGGAGCAGGCACAGTTCCACTGAGGAAATCCTCCTCCGGCGGCGGAGCCGAGGATTTTCACATGCATGGAGAGCGTCTATAGGGTCGCGCTCGCGTAAGAGTTGATTTCACAACAAAGAGAAACTTCTTCGAAAACTGGCGCGCTCCAAACCATAATTCTTCACCTCCGATGCAAATCTGAAGCTGCTTGGGTCGCAGGCTCGCTCACTAGATGATAACACTGGTCTGCAGAGTGCGCTACCAGAGCGGTGCCGAGCGATTTCCACAAAGTTGAAATGTATTGCATACACCTTTCGGATGTGGCCCCCGGAATCGCAGATTTATCCCTTCGCTCAGGGCATCCGCTTTGCTGTAAACTTGCATCCTCTTCCCCCGCCAGACCAGGCTCTGATCCAGACTCGGCGGCTTTCCGGAGTGGAGATGTAGAAGTGGAGACGTATATGTGTGTGCTTCCAGTTTGTAAATTCATTGCCCCCCCGTCCGTTCGAAATTCCTTCCACAGGTCAGCGCGAGTGGCCGCTTCGATAATCCTGGCGGCTTTTATCCTGCCGGGCTCTGCCGAAGCCCAGGTCAACGTGGTGACGTACCACAACGACAACGCTCGGACGGGGGTCAATGCGAACGAAACGCGGCTTACTCCAAGCAATGTTAACAAGAACAATTTTGGAAAATTGTTCACACAACATGTCGACGGGATCGTTGTGGGTCAGCCCCTGTATTTGTCGAATGTTTCGATACCGGGCAGCGGAATGCATAACGTAGTCTATGTGGCGACACAGCATGACAGCGTTTATGCGTTTGATGCAGACAACAACGCGGGCATCAACGCGCAGCCACTTTGGCAGGTGAGTTTTATCAATCCAGCGGCTGGGATCACTACAGTACCAGGACCCCTGCAAGGGTGCACGGGTGTGACTGCTTTCACCGAGCTCGGCATTGTATCCACTCCGGTCATCGATCCGAATACGGGCACACTGTATGTGATCGCCAAAACCGAGGAGAACGGAACCTTTGTTCATCGCCTGCACGCGCTCGATGTGGTCACTGGGCAAGAGAAGTTCAATGGCCCGGTGGTGTTGAAAGCCACGTTCCGAACGAACACGGGCTCGGTCGCAACATTCAAGGATTTGTACCAGATGAACCGCCCCGGTCTGCTGCTCGCGAATGGGGTCATCTATGCCGGGTTTGGATCGAATGGATGCAATTATGGCAATCAGGGCTGGGTGCTGGCATACGATGCGCTCACACTTCAACGGGTCGGAGCCTTCGACACTTCACCGGTCAAGGGTCTGTCGTCGATCTGGCAGAGTGGTGCTGGGCTGACGGCGGACGGTGCCGGAAATATCTATGCGGAGACGGGTGAAGGTGCGTTTGATGCCGATTCGGGAGGGCAGGACTTCGGGTCAAGCGTGTTGAAGCTGACGCAGACGCCGAGTGGACTGTCATTGACCGACTACTTCACCCCTTACAACCAGCTCTTTCTGTCACAGATGGATCTCGACCTGAGTTCGGCCGGAGTGGTGGTCCTGCCGGATCAGCCCGGAGCGCATCCACATCTGGCAGTAGCAACGGGGAAGCAAGGAATTCTCTATCTGCTGGACTGCGACAGCATGGGTCATTACAACCCAGCCGGGGACACGCAGATCGTGCAGGAGGTTTCCCCCGGCGCCGGCGGCGAGGTAAATGGAGTACCAGTGTACTGGAACGGCAAATTGTATGCTTTCGGCGGGGTATCCCCGATCAAGGCGTTCTCGGTGAATAATGGCTTGCTGTCGAATACGCCGGTGTTTCAATCGACAACCTCGATCGGAGGTGGTCATGTGGCGACCATTTCGGCCAATGGGAATACCAATGGCATTTTGTGGGTCATTAATGGTCCGAACCTGTCGGCATACGCCGCGAGCACGCTGAAACTCCTCTATACGAGCGGGCAATCGGGCGCGCGAGATACGCTGCCCACCACGGCGCATTTTGCCACTCAAACCGTCGCTAACGGAAAGGTATACGTCGCGACCCGGCAGAATGTGGTTGTTTATGGATTATTCCCGGCGTTACTGACGGTGGCGGGAAACAACCAAACGGCTACTGTGAACACCGTGCTTCCGGTGGCGCTCAAAATGAAGACGGTTGATCCTTACTCAGGACAGCCATTGGCCGGAATCACAGTAACTTTCAGCGATGGGGGCAAGGGTGGTACGTTCAGCACTACAACACCCGTTACTGACGCGAATGGCTTGGCTTCGACTCTTTACACTCTGTCGAAGATCGCACGCACTGTAACCATCACCGCAACGGCACCAGGCTTCGCAAGCGCAGTCTTAACTGAGACCGGAACGCCGGCGGCGCCGAAGTGGATTGTGGCATTGAAAGGAAATAATCAGAGTGCGACCGTCACTACCCAGTTGCCCGCTGCGCTGGTAGTCAAGATAGCGGACCAATACAGCAACGGAGTCCCCGGCGTTACGGTAAATTTCAACGATGGAGGCGCCGGCGGGACTTTTTCCTCCACGTCGGCCATCACCGATAGCCTTGGCAAAGCTACGACCCTCTACACTACATCTACCAAGGCGGCGTTAATTACCATCACCGCCAGCGCTCTTTCGCTCGCGCCGCTGCACATGCATGCGACGGCCACCGCGGGCCCCGCGGCGAACCTTACGGCGGTTTCGGGTGGCGGTCAAACGGGACCTGCGTCAACGCAATTGGCGCAGAATCTTGTCGCCCATGTATCCGATCAATACGGGAACGCAGTTCCTAACGCTTCCGTGGTTTTCTCAGATGGAGGCGCCGGCGGCAGCTTCTCTGCAGTGCCGGCCACTAGCGACACGCTTGGGAACGCATCCGTCGCTTACACCACGCCACCGGCATCCGGCGTGTACCACATTACCGCTAGTGTGAGCGGCGTGGCGGCAACCGCCGCCTTCACTGAGACGGTGCCATAAGCTAAGCGTGAGCAGCACCCATCCAAATGCCGACCCGCAATTTCGCGCGAGCGGCAAGGATTGCTGACTAAATTGCCCGGCCCTGATGCTCTACTGAACAGAGCTGGCTACGGAAGAGAAAACGTTGTTGGCGTTGCTGCCGACCAGCCGGATGGTGCCGACAACAATAACCAGAATCACAGCCAGCATGACAGCATATTCAGCAATGTCCTGCCCGCGATCATCGTTCCACAAAATGCGTAGAGTACTTTTCATGATTTAGCCTTTACTGCGAACCGATGTAGCCATACGGCCCACGGGTCCGGGGGAGTTTCACAGCTGGCTGGGAGATGTTGGCTGGCGCTTGCCTTTGACTGAAGGCGATTCTGCGGTATGCGGGCGGGGTCTGTCAAGCAGGTTTAGACAGAAATTTTGCCGCCTTCGTTCGCATGGGCGATGGAATGCCGCGAAAGAATGAGCCCGGCCTGAATGGCTCTACGAATCTCCCAAGGCTCACCGATTCTTGGCTGAACGCCTTTTAGCCCGGAGTCCGCGAGGACGATCGCAGAGTACCCAGAGAAAGGCTTGAAAGTACTCACGGTACAATCGGGACGCATGAGCAATCAGGCGGAGCTTTGGCGGTCGGCAGCGATCCGGCCGGTGTTTCCTCTGGACCATATCGATGTTAAATTTGCCTCGACGCTCCAGAATCCGTAGTTGACTCGCAAAGCGTGCTGGCACGGGATGAGATTGCGCGCGCGGAACGGTTCCATTTCACTCGTGATTGCCAACATTTTGTCCGATGCAGCAGCGCGGCGAGAGAGATTCTCGGACGTTATCTCGAAATTCCGTCGCGGGAGATTCGGTTTAGGTATGAGGCAAACGGCAAACCGCAAATTGTCGAGGATCAGAATGCGCGGCAACTAAGGTTCAATATCTCTCATTCTTCCGGGCTGGCCGTCATAGCGGCTGTTTCCGGCCGGGCGATTGGAGTGGATGTCGAGAAAATCAGGCTGGATGTCGAATATCTGGACCTCGCCGAGCGATTCTTTTCCGCAAATGAATACCGAGCGCTATCAGCGCTGTCAAAAAACCAGTTGGCGCGAGCTTTCTTTGCCTGCTGGACCCGCAAGGAGGCATTCATCAAAGCCAGCGGGGATGGGCTGTCGTTTCCTTTATCGGAGTTCTCAGTTTCAATTGATCCGGACGCTCCCGCGATATTGCAGGAGGTGAGGACGGATCCGACAGCGATTTCGCGATGGAGCTTGTTCCATCTAGAACCGCGAGAAGGATATATCGGAGCGTTAGCGGTTGAGGGTGCAGCGCAGCCAATTGAGCGATGGCGTTTCGATCTCGATGCACAGTGCTGAGAGCATAGACTTCCAATTCAAGATGGCCCACAAAAAGAAATTAAACATCGCGATGATTGGGCATGGCTTCATCGCGCGAGCACACTCAAACGCTTTTCACCAGGTTGGGCGCTTTTTTCCCATTGCCTACGATTTGAATCTCAGCGTGGTGTGCGGACGCAATCGTCCCAAGCTGGAGGAGATGGCTTCGCAATGGGGCTGGCAGGAGGTCGCCACCGATTGGCAAGAAGTTGTGAACAGGCATGACATTCAAGCGGTAGACATCGCAGTCCCGAACGCCTTACACGCGCCGATGGCGATGGCTGCTGCACAAGCAGGAAAGATCGTGCTATGCGAGAAACCTTTGGCAATGTCGCTCGAGGAAGCCGAAAAAATGGCTGAGGCGGCAACGCGCGTGCCCAGTCTGGTCTGGTTCAATTATCGACGAGTGCCGGCAGTAGCTTTCGCGAAGAGGCTGATTGAAGAGGGGCGGTTGGGAGAAATCTTTCATTATCGGGCGTGGTACCTCAACCAGTCAGGAAATAATCCATCGAAAGCTGCGGGTTGGCGATATAAGCGGAGCGAGGCCGGCTCTGGCGCAATTGGCGATTTGCTGTCACACGCCTTGGATCTTGCTTTGCACCTCAACGGAGAGATTTCCGAACTATGCGCGACTACGCACACTTTCGCGCCCGGGCGCGACGTAGATGATGCGACCATGTTGATGGTGCGATTTGCCAACGGCAGCGTCGGGACTCTGGAAGCGAGCCGTTATGGCGTGGGCTGCCGAAATCGCAATGCGTTCGAGATCAACGGCTCAAAGGGCATGATCAGGTTCGATCTTGAGGACATGAACCGGTTGGAATTTTTTGATGCCACACAAGCGCCCAACCTGCAAGCAAGCCGCAATCTGCTGGTGACTGGTCCTGACCATCCTTACGCGGAGAATTTCTGGAAGCCGGGTCATGAGATTGGGTACGAACACACGTTTATCGCAACTCTTGGAGATTTCCTGCAAGCGCTGGAGCATGGCGAGCGATTCTGCCCGGATTTCGATGACGGTGTCGCGGTGCAACGCATTTTGGATGCAGTGGAGAGATCGGCGCAAGCGAGCGCGTGGGTCAAGATTGAGGATCCAGAATAGCTACTCCTGGGTTGGAATGACCCGTCGCGACGAACTGCTGCCGCTTGGAATCTGCAACCTAAATATTCTTTGTCTCTTTTTGGGCTAGGCTCGAGACCCTGAAGTATTACCTGCCAACAACCGAGCGTTCCCGTTTTGGAGTGACCTTTGGCGATTCCCTATGTGAACTTTGGATACCTTTCCGCCTCACGGCAAACCATTCACACTGAGGCCGTTGCGAATCCCCCGCCGTATGACCGCATACGGCTAAGAGAGGCCTTCGGTGAAGGATCTCGATGCTCGCTGCAAAACGATAGTCCTTCTTCTCGCTCTCGCCGTCACACTTGGCTGCCAGAGTTTGAGTGCCGCTTCAACCTTTAGCGCATCCGGAAAGCCTGCTAGCGCCGGACAACTCATAGTTACGCCGTCCAGCATCACGTTTGGCGGCGTGCCGGTGGGTACGACGCAAACGCAGTCTGCAACTTTGACGAATTCTGGAGGATCGGACCTCACCATCTCTCAGGCAACCGTAAACGGAACTGGCTTTACGGTGAGTGGGCTAGCGATGCCACTGACACTTGCGCCGGGCCAGAGTCTCGTCGCTAATGTGAGCTTCAGCCCCCCGATCGGCGGCCCAGACAACGGCAGCATCTCTCTGGCGTTTGTAGTTTCATCGCAAGGGCACAATGGAAAAGGACACGGTGGCGGACCGGCAAGCATTAGTTCGACGGTCACAGTGCCAGTGTCCGGTATGGGAATCACAGCTGGGCAACTCGCAGCGACTCCTGCAAGCGTCAGCCTGGGCAATGTGCAAGTCGGGACAACCCAGATTCAGACGGTTACGATTACGAACTCTGGCGGCACCGGCATTACAGTAAGCCAGGCCAGCGTGACAGGAACCGGATTCGGGGTGATTGGACTAACGTTGCCGTTGACGTTGGCGGCAGGACAGAGCCAGGGTTTTAGCGTCACCTTCGCGCCGCAAGCTGCGGGAACAGTAAGCGGCAGCGTCACCATTGCAAGCGATGCAACGAACCCATCCCTCGGCATTGCGCTTTCTGCGACCGGGATAACGCCGGGCTCGCTGGTCTCGAATCCTTCCAGCCTCGCCTTTGGAAATGTACAGAACGGGACCAGCCAGACGCTGTCGGCGACGCTGACGAACTCAGGCGGGTCGAGTGTGACTATCAGCCAGGCAAGCGCGAGCGGCAGCGGATATAGCTTGAGTGGACTGAGCCTCCCGTTAACTCTGTCGGCGGGACAGTCGAAGAGTCTCAGCGTGCAATTTGCGCCACCGACAAGCGGATCGGCCAGCGGTAACGTCGCCATTATCAGCGACGCTTCGAACCCAACCCTTAACATTCCGCTGACCGGATCAGGAGTAACTCCAGGCACGCTGGCCGCTAGCGCCTCAAGCTTGAGCTTCGGGACTGTGCTGACCGGCAATAGTTCGAGCCTGCAAGAAACATTGACCAACACCGGCGGATCGAGTCTGACGATTTCGCAAGCGAATTTGGCAGGTTCCGGATTCAGCGTAAGTGGTCTGAACCTGCCAACGACGCTGGCCGCAGGTCAGCGCACAAATTTCAGTGTGATGTTCACCCCACAATCCGGCGGAGCAGCAAGCGGCAGCGTGTCGCTGGTAAGCAATGCTTCGAATTCGACGCTTAAGATCACGCTCTCCGGGACTGGCGCTACACCGGGGGTCTTGTCGGCCAATTCGCAGACGCTAAGTTTCGGCAGCGTTCAGGTGAGCAGCAACGCGTCGCAAACGGAGACTCTAACAAACACTGGCGGGATTACGATCACGGTATCGCAAGCGAACGTGAGCGGCAGCGGATTCGGCATCAGCGGGCTGAGCCTTCCTCTGACTCTGATTGCGGGGCAAAGCTTTACCTTCGGGGCAACGTTCGCCCCGTCAGCTGCGGGCTCAGCCAGCGGAACGATTTCGTTGACTTCGGATGCCTCCAATTCCACTCTCACCATTTCGTTGTCGGGAACTGGAACGGTGCCTGGCCAGCTAGGCGTGAGCCCCACGACTTTGAATTTCGGCAGCGTAGTGGTAGGCCAGAGCAGCCAGTTAACGGCTACCTTGAGCGCCACCGGATCGAACGTGACCGTATCGTCAGCTTCGGCGAACTCATCGGAATTCAAGCTAAGCGGCGTGTCGTTCCCGTTCACGATTACGGCTGGGCAGAGCGCATCGGTTACGGTGACGTTCACACCGCAGTCGAGCGGGACGGCTTCGGCGAACATTTCTTTCGCGAGTAATGCTTCGAACTCGCCGACGAGCGAATCCTTGACGGGCAACGGAACTACTCCGCCACAGCACAGTGTCGACCTCTCGTGGGCTGCAAGCACGTCAACCGACGTGGTGGGATACAACGTGTATCGCGCGACCGTTTCCGGCGGGCCATACACAAAGATCAACACCGCGCTGAATGCCACCATGGCATTTGTCGACAACTCGGTGCAAGCTGGCCAGACGTACTATTACGTCACGTCAGCAGTGGACGGGACTGGCCTTGAAAGCGGTTACTCGAACCAGGTGAAGACGATCATCCCGTCTCCGTAGCGACAGAATCAGCCAGGGGTTCTTGCGGGCCCGGAATCTCCGGGTCCGGTTTTTTTTGGGCCAAGCCTCTGCTCCATTTCAGAACCAATCCCAAAAACGGAAGAGGGTCAGACTCAAAGGTACTAATTTGGCCTCTTGATACCTTTCCCTCTGACCCCACTAAGCAAAAAACTGAGTGTGCCATGTATATCCCTCAGTGCGCCCTTCAGTTTTTTGTGATGTGTTTTGCAATCGCAACGGGTTTGTCTATCAGCAGCCCTGCGAAAGCGGGCACAGGGATCGCAAGCCTGCCGCTATTTTTTTATGGGAGCAGTGGATCCCTGAGCTCCAAACCTGGAAACCTTTGGTTCGGCAAAGTCATGGTGGGCAGCGCGAGCGTGCTTTCGTCCAAGCTCACGAATACCGGCACGTCAGATATCACCATCTCATCCGCGAGTGTCACCGGCACCGCGTATAGCTTAAGCGGTCTGAGCTTTCCCATGACATTGGCACCCGGGAACTCCACAAAGTTTCAGGTCACATTCGCACCGCTCGCCACGGGACACGTGGACGGGGGTATAGGGTTCACTAGCAACGCGTCAAGCTCGACCCTCTACGTGTCACTACATGGCACAGGCGCCAGCGCCGGCATGTTAAGCGCGAGTCCCTCCAGCGTTAATTTCGGCACAGCGGCGCCGGGGAACAGCGTTACGCAACTTGAGGCGCTCACGAACACCGGGACATCGAACGTGACGGTCCAACAGATTTCGGCTAATGGCGCTGGATTTAGCGTAAGTCTCGCGGCGTTGCCGTGGAGCCTGGCGCCGGGCCAGAGCGCAAATTTCAGCGTTTCCTTCACGCCTACGGCAGGCAGCACCAGCAGTGGAAGTGTCTCGATTATCAGTAATGCCTACGACTCGACCCTTTCAATTCCACTCACCGGAGCGGGAACAAGCGCAGGGATACTGAGCGCAAATCCCGCCAGCAATAGCTTCGGAAGTGTGCAGGTTGGCAAAAGCGTAAGCCAATACCAAAGCCTGACCAATTCAGGTGGGTCGAATGCGACCATCAGCCAAGCCAATGTTTCTGGGTCCGGGTTCAGCATCAGGGGATTGAGCCTGCCCGTCACCTTGACCCCGGGGCAGAGTTACACCTTCAGCACTGTCTTTGCGCCGACATCTTCAGGCACTGCGAGCGGCAGCATTGCCATTGTGTCTAACGCTTCAAATTCTAGTTTGACGATTGCGCTTTCGGGTACAGCTACTGCGCCTGGCCAGTTGCTGTTGTCGCCAACGACGTTGGACTTCGGCAGCATCACTGTAGGCCAAAGCAAGAGCCTCACAGCCACGTTGAGCGCAAGCGGCTCCAGCGTGACGGTTTCTTCGGCGAGCACCAGCAATCCAGAGTTCAATTTAAGCGGCTTTTCATTCCCGCTGGCGCTTGCCGCGGGACAGAGCACTCCTCTCACGGTGACCTTCGCGCCGCAGAGCAGCGGAACTGCTTCCGGGAGTATTTCATTCAGTAGCAACGCCCAGACAAATCCCACGATTGAAACGTTGACTGGGACGGGAGCGGCAGCTCCGCAGCATCAAGTGCAGCTCTCGTGGAGCGCTAGCAGTTCGAGCGGAGTCAGCGGTTACAACGTGTACCGCGGAACGGTTTCGGGGGGTCCGTACAGCAAGATCAACTCCGCACTGGTTGTGGGCACCACGTATACAGACAGCAGCGTGCAAGCGGGGCAAAACTACTTTTACGTGACCACGGCTCTCAACGGGAGCGGCACAGAAAGCGCGTACTCGAACCAGGTGCAGGCCACGGTCCCGAGCCCGTAAGCAGAGTAGCTTCAGACTAAGGCTGCGGAAAAACTCGGGAAAGCAGATTCCTCGTCGGCTGAAGTCCGCTTGGAATGGCAAAAGGAAAAGACTTATCGGCACGACTGACCACCTGTGAAAAAACTAGCTTTTCTGCAGCCTGCTAAGGGTCAAAGCTAGCGCTTCAAGGTTTGCAAACTTCTGAGTCTCTGGATGTCCTCTCGGGACCTTCCCCACGACGGCGGTACTCAGCAGACTAGGATCGTTATGACCTCCCCCAATTTTTACAGGATACCCGTTCGCATTTTTTTGGCTTCCATTCTTCTGTTGGTCTTTTCCAGCGTAATCGCCAGTGCCACTCAGCAATCGGGCCTGGCGGCGCTTCCGTCCAGCGACAACTTCGGAACTGTGCAAGTCGGCAGCACTAAAATCGCCACTGAAACGTTAACCAACTCTGGAAATGGAAAAGTGGCTGTTTCCCAGGTCACGATAACGGGAACGGGATTCAGCATGAGCGGCCTGAACGTGCCGATTACCCTCTCCCCCGGGCAAAGTTATACGTTCACGGTGCAGTTTGCGCCCAAAACGAGCGGCAGTGTAACGGGCAAGATCTCTGTGCTCTACGGCCATAACAGCAGCACCCTATCAATTTCTTTATCCGGAACCGGGAGTACGGCTGGACAATTGGCCGCAAGCCCCTCAGCATTAAGCTTCGGCAGCGTGGTTGTGGGAAGCAGTAAGAGCATGAGCGCATCCTTGAGCGCAGCCGGAGCGTCGGTCACGGTGTCCTCCGCAACGGTCAACAGTTCCGAATTCAGCTTGAGTGGGGTAACCTTCCCCTTCACCATTGCCGCCGGAAAAAGCGCGTCGTTCACTGTGAAGTTCGTGCCGCAAACCAGCGGCGCGGCATCGGGAACTCTTTCGTTCAAGAGTAATGCGACTACTTCCACTACACCAGAATCACTGAGCGGCTCTGGGACGGCAACGACGCAGCACTCAGTCTCACTTTCCTGGAGTCCGGTGTCGACTGTTTCGGGGTACAACGTCTATCGTGGAACGCTATCAGGCGGACCGTACAGTAAGATCAATACTGTGCTGGACGCAAGCACCAATTTTACGGATAAGGCGGTTCAAGCTGGCTCTACGTATTATTATGTAACGAGTGCAGTGAGCGGAGGTGGCGTCGAGAGCAAATACTCAAATCAGGTGAAGGCGGTGATTCCCAGTCCGTAGGCGCGCACCAGGGATTGAGTTGAGAACTTCGGGCCTGAGACTTCGGACTTCAGCCGGCCCCCGGGCGAGTCAATGTTTTTCCCGCCGTCTGAAGGCTCAGCGCGAGCTCCGAAGTACGGGGATGCATGACAGAATCCGAATTCAGAAAGCATCTCGATGCGGCTGAGAAGAGCCCTAAGCAAATTGCGGCGGCAGTCTCAGGCCTTCCTGATAAAACACTGCGGTTCAAACCTGCGCCTGAGAAATGGTGCATTCTGGAGATTCTGGCCCATTTGGCGGATATGGAGGTTCTCTATGCTCACCGCATGCGCCAGATGCTCGCCGACAAAAAACCGGTGATCGCGCCGATCGATCAGGATGACTGGGCCAGGAATCTTGGATACATGTCAGAATCTCCCGCCGAACTCGTCGCGCTTTATGGATTGAACCGCCACCACAATCTCCAGTTGCTGCTACGCATCAAGCCGCAAGATCTCGGCAAATCTGCTTTTCATCCCGAACTCCAGACCAACGTAACTCTGGCGGAATACGTCGCAAGGATGGGGACTCATGGAGCAAATCATCTGGAGCAGATTGAGCGGTTGAAGAAACAAGCTAAGGGCTAGTCGAACACAAACAAGGTCACAAAGCGGCTCCGCCACCTACCAGTCGTGTAGCTGCAGGCGAACGTTTTACGAAAGTGTGATTTCCCGTTACAATATTCCGAATGTCTTCTGCTCCTCCCTCCCTCGTCTGGGCGCATCCGTTAATACAGGAATGGTTTATCCAGAAGTTCGGCACGCCCACCGAACCGCAGGAGCAGGGATGGCCGCACATCCTGGCCGGGCGCACGACGCTGATCTCTGCGCCTACCGGTTCAGGCAAGACACTAGCAGCATTTCTGGCCTGCATTGATCGGCTGGTGCGGAAAGCGCTTGCGGGCGATCTTCAGGACCGCACCGAAGTGTTGTACGTTTCTCCCCTCAAAGCACTCGGCAATGACATCCACAAGAACTTAGAAGGTCCGCTAGGCGAGATTCTGCAAATGGCCGGCGAGCGCGGCCTGCTGATGCCGGAAATTCGCACGGCGGTGCGCACGGGCGACACTCTCATGCATGAACGTCGTGCGATGCTCAAGCGGCCGCCGCACATTCTGGTCACCACGCCGGAGTCGCTCTACATTCTGCTGACCGCCGAGCGCAGCCGCGCGATTCTCCGCGATGTGGAAACAGTGATTGTGGATGAGATTCATGCGGTGGCGGATGACAAGCGCGGGGCGCATCTGGTGCTATCGCTGGAAAGATTGGAAGCGTTGCGGGGAGAAGGTGTGGGATTGCCGAGTCCACATTCCTCGTCGCATTCGCTTCTCGGAACGACAAGGAACGCATTAGAAATTGGCATGGCTGAAGCCATGCCCTTTAAAAACAAATCGCCACTGATTCGGATCGGTCTTTCAGCGACTCAGAAACCTATCGAAGAAGTCGCGCATTTTCTCACCGGAAATGGCCGCCACGATCCGGTCATCGTAAATATCGGCCATAAACGAACGCTTGATCTCGCGGTCGAAGTTCCTGCCAGCCAGCTCGGACCAATCGCTACGAACGAAATGTGGGAGGAAATCTATGATCGCTTGACGGAACTCGTTCACCAGAACCGGTCCACCCTGGTGTTCGTCAATACGCGGCGCATGGTGGAGCGTTTAGCGCATCATTTGGCCGAGCGGCTGGGTGAAGACAATGTTGCCGCGCATCATGGAAGCTTGTCTCGCAAGTTGCGTTTGGCCGCGGAGAAGAGACTCAAAGATGGCCAGATCAAAGTTCTGGTCGCCACTGCTTCGCTGGAACTCGGCATCGATATTGGCACAGTCGATCTGGTTGTGCAGATCAGCTCTC
>QIAB01000026.1:0-19297 GCA_003225455.1 Acidobacteriota bacterium | reverse complement strand
ACTGGCGCGGCGCCGTTCCGAAGGGACGATTTTTTGCGACTACTCGCGATGATCTGCTGGAATGCGCATCGCTGGTGCGCGCCATCCGGCGTGGCGAACTTGACCGCGTGATGATTCCCGAAGCGCCGCTGGATATCCTTGCACAGCAGATTGTCGCTATATGCGCAAGCACGAACCATGTGGCCGACGCTTCCGGCTGGGATGAAGGCGAGCTTTTCGCGCTAGTCAAGCGTGCCTACCCATACCGTAATCTCTCGCGTGAGACCTATGATGCCGTTCTCGAAATGCTCTCCGAGGGAATTGCGGCCCGGCGAGGACGCTACGGCGCTTATCTCCATCGCGATCGCGTGAATCATAGGCTGCGTGCTCGCCGCGGCAGTCGGCTGGCCGCCATCACCAGCGGCGGGGCTATTCCGGAAACGGCGCTGTTTACCGTAGTTGCGCAGCCGGATGGAGTTGTTATCGGCACAATCGATGAAGATTTCGCGGTGGAGAGCAACGCCGGTGACATCATGCTGCTGGGAAACAGTTCGTGGCGCATTCGCCGGGTAGAAGGCAAATCCGGCCGTGTGCTTGTCGAGGACGCGCACGGTGCTGCGCCCACGGTTCCCTTCTGGCTGGGTGAAGCTCCCGCGCGCACCGAAGAACTTTCGCTACATGTTGCTGAGTTACGCCAGCAGATCAGCGATCGGCTGGCGAAAATCTTTCCAGTTGGAGTGTCTCAGGCCCAACCCGAAGTGTCCGAAACGGTTTCCTGGCTGAAAGCGGAATGTGGGCTGGACGATGGCGGCGCCGAACAGGCAATCGAATACATTCTGCAAGGGCGCGCTGTGTTGGGCGCGGTGCCCACCCAGCACACGATCATCGCCGAGCGCTTCTTCGACGAGGCCGGCGGCATGCAGTTGGTGATCCACGCGCCGTTCGGTGCGCGCATCAATAAGGCGTGGGGTCTGGCTTTACGCAAGCGCTTCTGCCGCAGCTTTAATTTTGAGTTGCAGGCAGCGGCGACCGACAATGGGTTGAATATCGCCCTCGCCGAGCAGCACAGCTTTCCCCTCGCCGACGTTTTTCATTTCCTAAATGCTGAGACTGTTCAACCCGTACTTGAGCAGGCAGCCCTGGCATCGCCCATTTTCGGCACGCGCTGGCGCTGGGATGCGAGCCGCGCGCTGGCGCTGCTGCGCTTTCATGGTGGGAAGAAAGTTCCGCCGCAGATTCAGCGCATGCGCTCGGACGATCTGTTGGCCTCGGTTTTCCCGGACGTAGCCGCCTGCCAGGAAAACATCGTTGGCGATATTCGGATTCCTGACCACCCTCTGTTAAGTGAAGTAATGAAAGACGTGCTCACGGAGGCGATGGACATCGACGGGTTGAAGCGCGTTCTCCGCGACATGGATGAAGGACGCGTTCGTTGTGTTGCCGTGGATACGCCAGTGCCATCACAGTTTTCTCACGAAATTCTGAATGCGAACCCTTACGCCTACCTCGACGACGCGCCTTTGGAAGAGCGCCGTGCGCGTGCCGTTGAGATGCGGCGAATTTTGCCGGAGTCGGTGCTGGAAGAAGTTGGGAAGCTCGATCCTGCCGCCATCGCGCAGGTGCGCGAAGAAGCTTGGCCGGATGTGCGCGATGCCGACGAACTGCACGACGTGCTGCACACGCTGATTGCGTTGCCGGAAGATATCTTGGCGCAACCGATCTTAGCTCAGTCTGCGGCGGAGCCACTCTTACCTCCGGCACTGGCGCTTGTGGAGGAAAACTGTCGAGCCTCGCTCGACCGGACGGCCCCTTCGACTGCGCTTAGGGCAGGCTTGGGCGACCGTCCCTACGCGAATCTTGC
Source organism: Acidobacteriota bacterium (assembly GCA_003225455.1). Taxonomy (GTDB): domain Bacteria; phylum Acidobacteriota; class Terriglobia; order Terriglobales; family Acidobacteriaceae; genus QIAB01. The sequence continues at coordinate 17,457 of QIAB01000026.1, read as the reverse complement.
CGATTGGCGCGTTCATTTTGAGCGGTTAATTGAGCAGAGGCGGGCTGGACGCGCTCAGCGTAAAGGCCGCATTTACTGGGTTGCGGCCGAACGCACGCAAAGCTTTGCTGTGCTGTTCCCTACTGCCAGCTTTGAGCAGAAGCTGCCGGAAATTCAATCGAGCATTCCTTCTCGCGACGATAATCTGCTCGCCATGCTCAATGGCTGGATGACGCATCTCGGCCCAGTCACCGCAAGTGATCTAGCGGATCTTCTCAGCCTTCCCTCCTCTGAGATTGAAAAGACGCTTCTCCGTCTGGAAGCCAGTGGCGCAATCCTTCGCGGGAAGTTTACCGATTCTCATACCGGAGAAATCGAATGGTGCGAGAGGAGACTTCTGGCGCGCATTCACCGTCTAACCGTTGCCACATTGCGCAAGCAGATCGAACCTGTGACACCGGCACAGTTCATGCGCTGGCTGCTCCGATGGCAGCATGTAGCGCCAGGAACTCAGGTGCTGGGTGAGCGAGGGTTGCTTGACGTGCTGCGTCAGCTTCAGGGGTTCGAAATACCCGCAAGCGCATGGGAGCGTCACATCCTGGCACGGAGGGTTGCAAATTATGATCCCAAGTGGCTGGATCAGCTATGCCTTACCGGGGCCGTGGGCTGGGGGCGGCTGTCGCCACATCCCGCCACTCTCGAGGATTCAAATACCGGCAAACGTCGCGTGATTCCGACCAGCGTGGCTCCGGTTACGTTCTTCGTGCGCGAAGATGCCGATTGGATGACGCCGCACAATCCGGCCACGGATCAGCCTGAGGCGCGAGGGCTGAGCCATGGAGCGCTGCAGGTTTTAGATTTTCTGCGGCAGCGCGGAGCGTCGTTTTTTGCAGATATTGTTCGTGGCACCGGAAAGTTAAAAGCCGAGATCGAGACTGCTCTATGGGAGCTTGTGGCGGCGGGGCTGGTCACAGCTGATGGATTCGACAATCTGCGTTCGCTCATCGATCCGAAGCGTCGCGCCGGCCAAGGAAGCGGGCGGACTGCTCGCCCGCGCCACAGCGCTGGCCGCTGGGCATTGCTCTACACCGACCAAGCCGCCGATCACAACCGCTCCATTGAAGCGACTTGTTGGATGTTGCTCAAGCGATACGGAGTGGTGTTCCGGGACCTGCTGCCGCGCGAAAGCAATTTGCCTAAGTGGCGCGAGCTTCAGATTGCTTTCCGCCGCCTTGAAGACCGCGGCGAAATTCGCGGAGGCCGTTTTGTGGATGGTTTTATCGGGGAGCAGTTTGCTCTGCCCGTAGCCGTAGAATCATTACGCGCCACGCGCAACATGCCAACCGCGGGTGAATCGATCACGCTCTCCGCCGCAGATCCCCTTAACCTAGTAGGAATTCTGGTGCCGGGCGAACGAACTCCAGCCATCTCGGGGAAAACTATGACTTTTCAGGATGGAGTTGCCGTGGAGGAGTCTTCCAGGCTTGTGGAGCGGCACGCGATGGTCGGCGACTAGGGAAGTTTATCGCGCCCTTCTCAATGGGAGAATTACACTCGAAAATTAATCGGGAACTCGACGAGGGGGTGCCTATCGAGTTCCCGAGAGCTGCCCGGCAGGACTGCTGAAGCGCTTCCCCCATCGCTTTTGCCAGGCCAGTCGCAACAGTGAGCAGTGCACGTTGGCAGCCAGATATCCTTCCCGCGCCCCCGCTACGAGATGATTCCTGTAACCGTATATGTGTCAGCAGTTTACGCGCATTCGCTCGACAGGACAGCGAGTCATCGTTAATGACATGTATATCCGAACGGATAGCTGTCTATCTGTTCGGATAGTAGAACTCAAAAGCGAAATTTGTGCAAACCATCGCCCCGTGTGTTACACCATCTTTCTCAAGTTCGGGGGGCCGATTGAACCCAAGGTTGCTGGTGATTGCGGGCCCGTTGCGGGACCGCACGATTCTCCTGCATGGTGCGGAAGTTCCGGTAGGTCGAGATCCGGGTAACGTGGTTGCCATTAGCGATGCGTCCTTATCGCGCCGGCATTGCATGCTTGTTCGCGATGAGGGGAGCTATTTGATTCGTGACCTCGAAAGCCGCAATGGCACGTTCGTGAATGGCGTGGCCGTTACTGAGAGCAGCTTGCACCATGGCGATCAGATCTCGGTTGGAGATTCGGTTTTATTGTTCCTGCTAAGGGAGGAAGTCGAGGAACCCGCCAGCAGCCACGTGGAATTCGAAGAGGGCACAACCCACGCCACCGCGCAACTGCGGCCGCAAGATGTTCTTTATCTTCAGCCCGACCGGGTCCTGAGCGAATTGCCCTCCACTTCGCGGATCGGAAGAAATCTCATCCGCGATATCGAGGAGCTACAGGCACAAATTCTGAACTTAATCTTTGAAGTCGCACCGGCGGAACGCGGCGCTATTCTGCTGGATGGCCACGGCAGTGAAAGATTCGCGTCGGTTTTTGCCCGCCATCGCTTGCCTCATTCAACCCAACCGGTGCGGGTGAGCCGGACGATTGCACGTCAAGTGCTCGAACAAGGCATCGCGATACTAGGAGCCGACATCCCCCGCAGCGAAGGCCTTAGCGAAGTGGACAGCATTGTCAAATCGAATATTCATTCTCTGCTGTGCGTACCCTTGACGGTATTTCAAAGAGTGATCGGCTGTATATACCTGGACAGTACGACTCCCGGAATTCACTTCGACATGGATCATCTCGAGTTGGTGGCCGCGATCGCAGGAATTTCGGCGGTGGCACTCGAGAACGCGCGCCGCTTGCAATGGCTCGAGCAGGAAAATCTCCGGCTAAATACCGAAATCAATCTTGAACACAACATGGTCGGTGAAGGCGTGCGCATGAAGGAGGTGTACCAATTTCTTTCGCGCGTGGCACCCATCGATTCGACGGTGCTGATCCATGGGGAGAGCGGAACCGGAAAAGAACTCGCGGCGCGCGCCATTCACCGCAACAGCCCTCGCGCGGCAAAACCGTTTGTTCCCATCAACTGCGCGGCTATTCCCGAAGGTTTGTTGGAAAGTGAACTGTTCGGGTACGAACGCGGCGCATTCACCGGGGCGGTCGCACAGAAAAAGGGCCGTCTGGAAATGGCCAATGGCGGCGTCGTTTTCCTCGATGAAATTGGCGAACTCGCTCCCGCTCTGCAAGTCAAATGGCTGCGCGTGCTGCAAGAGCGCGAGTTCGAGCGGCTGGGCGGTACGCGTCCGATCTCAGTCGATGTGCGGCTCATCGCGGCCAGCAACCGAGATCTGGAAGAAGCCGTTCACGCCGGGACATTTCGCCGCGACCTATTTTTCCGGCTCAACGTCGTCACATTGGTTATGCCTCCGTTGCGCGAGCGCCGCGAGGATATTCCCATGCTCGCGCAGTATTTCGTTTCCAAGTCCAGCGCAAAGTGCAAGCTGAAGCCGAAGCAGATTTCTCCGGAAGCTATGGCCTGTCTAGCCCATTACGATTGGCCCGGCAACGCGAGGGAACTGGAAAATGCGATGGAGCGGGCGCTCGTCTTAAGTTCGTCCGAAATGATCTTGCCTGAGGACTTGCCGGAATCCGTTCTGGAAAAAGACTCACCGCCCGGCATAACCCCCGCGAAATACCACGCTGCTGTCAAAGAGTTAAAGAAGACTTTGATCGTCAATGCGCTGGAACAGGGCCGGGGCAATTACACGGAAGCCGCTCGCATTCTTGGAGTGCACGCGAATTACCTGCACCGGCTGATTCGCAACTTCGAACTCAGGGGAGTTATCCGGTCTTTCCCGAGTGCCCGCACAGGCACAGGCTCTGGATCGCGAAGTTGAGTTTCTCCCCGGACGCGACATAGTCGCGTCATCGTTTGCCAGCGCACAGCTACGTGCAGGTGAGGTCCCGTGGCGCGACCGGTCCCGCCGCTTAAACCGACTTCTTGCCCACGCGTCACACGGTCACCCTCTTTTACTTTGAATTCCGAGAGGTGCAAGTAGAGAGTGAGCAGACCCTGCCCATGATCCAGCACCACGCAGTTGCCTTCGAAATAAAGCGGCCGGGCGAGCAGGACGGTTCCCGCATTTAACGCAGAAACAGGTGTGCCCGATGGCACTGCATAATCCATCCCTTGATGCATGCTCTGCACCTTGCCGTTAAAAGTTCGGCGCGTGCCGAAAACATCAGAGATGGTCGCATTCACTGGCGGACGGAATCTGCCCGACCACTCGCGTTCTGGATCAACGCTGCGGAAATGTTCCTGCTTGATGGCCTGATCCTTGCTAATCTGCTGTAGCTGCTCCGGGCTGGGCTCTGTAAATTTTTTCGCAACTGTCACGGCAATGCTGGGATATTTCGCCGGCCGGACAGTCAGTTTACGTTGAAAAGCCAGTTCCCTGCCACTGGCCACTGTGCCCGTTAGCTGCAAGGTGTAGGCGCCGGGATGCGTTTCCAGACTCACGCCCGCCAGTCCGAACCATCTCCCGGCGACTTTGTCAAAGCTGAAAGCTACCTCATGGTCCAACCACGTTCCTGAAAGAGTTTCGAGCCGGGTTGGGGGATTTACGAGGAAAAGAATCGGCGCCCCATTGGAAATCGCGGCGGGCCGCCAACGAACGGACCAGGTTTTAGTCCCCTGGAAATTCGAATCTGTCTTCTGCGTTGTCGCTGAGTTTGCCGCAAACAACACGAATGCCAGAAAAACAATCCCGCGGCCAATGCGCGAGGCGTCTTTAATAATTTTTAAGATCTTGAACACCACCACCAGCGTAGCACTGCGCGAAGGAAGTTTCGGGGCTATAATCCGCGCGTGATGCATCATCGGTGCATGACCGGGTTCTTAGCACTCTAAATCTTTCGGCTTTGCCGCTGTCACCTGCTCCCATACCTGAATGTCACTTTCGTTTCCTCGTCGAGCTATTTTCCGGCCTCCGGTTTGTGATCATGCCCGGGCTGACGTTCCCATAGGTGTGATGGCCAGGGATCAGAACCCGGTCTCTATCCCTTCCGAATCGGCTTTTGCCAAGAATTCTTGGAACTATTCCTTTGGCTGCCGCGAAGACAGAGTGACACCTCAGACGTCAAACTTCTAACGGACGCCAGCATGGACAGGCTCGAAACCCGATCGGATGCTGTCCTCCTCCAGCTCTCGCTAGCCGGAGAGGAAAGCGCCTTTGTCCTGCTTTACGGAAGGCTGAAAGGTGGCATTTTCCGTTATGCCTACTACATGACGAGCTCGAGGACGGCGGCCGAGGAAGTGACACAAGAGGTCTTCATTTCTCTGCTGAGAGAAGGACGAAGATATCGGGAGGAGCTGGGCGATGTCGCCGCCTTTGCATTCGGAATTGCGCGTAATTTCGTCCGGCGCATCGAACGGCGCGAGCGTGCCTACCAGCCTTTCCCTGGCAATGATGGACTTGAATATCTATCCGAAAGTCTGGTGTCGGAACCGGAAGCTTTGCCCGGGCAGATGATTCGTAACGAACTTGTCGAACGAGTGCAGACAGCGATTGCTTCGCTCCCAGACCACTATCGCCAGGCGGTCGTTCTTTGCGATTTGTGCGAGCTCTCCTATGCAGAGGCGGCCACCCGCCTGCAATGCGCTGTGGGCACAATCAGGTCGCGCCTGAATCGCGCGCACGCTCTGCTCGCACAGAAGCTGAAGCCGCTGAGAAGCCGTCAACCCGACATCGGAGCTGCGGGGACTGAGGGATGCCTGATATGACCTGCCAAAAACTTCATTCTTATTTTGCAGATCCGCTATGCGTTGATGCGGATCTTCGAGCCAATTGCGCCGAAGTCGCTGAACACATCGTCGGCTGTGCCGATTGTAGCCGCTTCGTCGATGCTCAAAGGGAGCTAGGGACAAGCCTGCGTCTCGCCCGGATGTCTGCGCCCCAACTCTCCGCTTCGCTTGATGCCGCAGTTCTTGCCAATTATCGCGAACACATCGCGACGCTGGATAGTTCTGTCAATTCGACGCCCGTTCACAGGCGACGCCCATTTGCAGCCTTGCGCTGGAGCACTGCAGTTGCGGCTGCGCTGCTGGTTACCGCGATTGCGTTCTTCTCCAGCAGAAGGACCGTCACAACCGGAGTTCCACCACGGACAGCACGGTTGGCGGGTGTGCCTCAACCGCCGGAAAACAACTATAGCGTCACAGTTATCGCACCAAGAACTAGGCGGACGAAGCCCGATGTGGTCTTGGCCAGGCGGAAGCGCCCTGCCACTTCGCGCGCCAGTGTGGGCAGTTCGCTTGCGCCGGGGTTCAGAAGCCTGATGTACTGCGACGAACTGAGTTGCGTCGGAGCCATGGAGATGATCCGCGTCCAGCTGCCATCTTCTGTTGTTGCGGGGCTTACGTCAGCTTCAACACCAACGAATGGCGTTGTATTCGCCGACGTCCTCGTGGGCGCGGACGGAATCGCCCGTAGCATTCGGATCGAAGACTGAAAGATCGACGTATTGGAGGAAAACACGTTATGCGCTTGAAAATGACCGCTCTCTCCCTAATCGTTATTACCGCGCAGGCTGCCAGCGTGGCCGCGCAGCCGTCGCCTGATTCGGTGCCGGGGGCCATGAGCGGTCCGCCCGGGATCGCAGCCCTGCCACCGAAAGCCGGCATGATTGGCATGCGAATCGACAACAATATGGATGCCACACCGCTGAAAGGTGCGCCTTTCTGCGCTACTATCGCGACGGAGCACACACAAGTATTCGCCGATGGCAACCGTATCCATACGACTGATAACTCGACCTTGTGCCGGGACAGCGAAGGACGTACCCGCCGTGAAGCCAGCCTAAACCTGCTCGGAATTGCTCCACAAAAGTCAGGCACGAGACTAACCACGATCGTCGATCCGGTCGCGGGCTTCCGCTACCTGCTTGACAGCGATAACAAAATCGCGCGCAGGATGGCCATTCCGTCATCTGCGGGTCCTACTCTTAGGAGCGCAACCGGACTGGGTCAGGCTGGTCTTCCGGCAAAGGGAGCACGCATGATGTTCTATGAGGGCGTGAGTACCGCAGGACCTGACGTGTTCTTCAATAACGGATTCACCATGAGGACCGGACAAGGCTCAGATGAGCCGGCGCCCACAACAGAAAATCTAGGCGATGAAACCATTGACGGCATTCACGCGATCGGCACTCGCGTCACTACCACGATTCCCAGCGGAAAGATGGGGAACGAACAGCCTATTGTTGTGACCTCGGAACGGTGGTACTCGCCTGAGTTGAAGGCGACCGTGATGACGAAGCATAACGATCCGTGGGCGGGAGAGTTAAAGACGCAGTTCACCAGAGTGAACACATCGGAGCCGGAACCCTCACTGTTTTCTGTGCCGGGGGATTACAAGATCGTGGACGAGAAGGACGGACCGTTCACGATCCAGCTGCCTTCTCCTGCTCCCGCAGCGCAATAGGCTGACGTACTGCTTTCGATGACACGATTTGGCGGGTCATACAGAGCCTCCCAAGAAAGCGGTAGAGCCGCCACAATCCCGAGAGGCGCCAGCCAAATCGGCTGCGAAGGAAGTCACTTCTGTAGGTAGTCCCCGCCCAATGAATGCGGGTCTGCTGCACTTTTCTTTGAGAAACCGGATCGCTCAAGCGCCCTTATCGATTTTCTCAGCGATTATAGCGCCTACGCGGCTGGCCTGATCGCGGTGGTGGTCGCACTTTTTTTGCCGATTACACCTAAGGCCAGCGGAATCGTAGTAAGGCCCCCGACCAGTGCCAGAGCCAGTCCGGCGGCTTTACGCTGGTCGTTGTTTAGCCTGCTGGAAAGCAAGAGGCCGATCCCGGCGCCCAGTGCGATGCGAGTTCCCGCGATGAGCATGATCTCCGCGATAGTAAGCGTCCGTTCTGTCATTGTTCCACCCACCTTTGTTCCCCGCAATTTAACTCGGCAGGGATATCAGTCTCTTCGATGCGCTGTGCCGTCCGGGAGATTGCAATATTTGAATGGTGAAGGGAACTCATCAGCTGCCGACATTGGGGGAGTTTGAGTCACCCACTCCCACAGCGCAATAGGCTGACTGAAAGCTCTCGATGACAACATTTTGCAGTGCCTGGCGCTTCGGGGCGACTCTGGAGAGATGCGGGTCAAAGCTTCTCGAAGAATTCGCAGGCTGAGCAGGAAATAAACATCCCACCGGGGACGCCACGCTCGCGATCTTTCATTCGTTTCACAATGCGCGTCGGCTTGCCGCACTTTGGGCAATCCGTGCTCTTGGATGTATCCATAACTTTCTTGCGATCTGCTGTTTTGGCAATCTTGGCCATTAGGTCTCCATCTTCACAAACTAATCCGGCGTCGTTCCTTCCGGCTTTACGGCTGTTTGTGGACGCGGCTTGATTCACGCCGCTTTAAGAATTAGCTTCGAGGTCGCTGAGTCGGCCTCAACTCTCTTCCGCTTTCAATGATTTTACAGTAAGGTTGCGGGATTGTCTGCGGTTGAAGCCGTTTTGAAAGGGCAACTGCGATTGAGTGATTCAGAACGTTTTGCCCCCGGGTGGCCGGGAATTCCTCCACGCTGGACTTCCAGCGCGAAAACCGGAATAGGCACGGCTCTAAATCAACACAGCCGGGTCTGGTTCACGTTAAGCCACGGAATTTTGAATGAAGTCTATTTCCCGCGAGTTGATCAGGCTTGTACTCGCGACCAAGGCCTGCTCATCACTGACGGCGCCAGATTCTTTTCGGAAGAGAAGCGCAATTGCCGGTTCGAAAATGCGCCGCTTGAACCGGGTGTGCCGGTCTACGAGCTGACCAACACGGAAAACCAGGGACGATACAAGATCTACAAGGAAGTATTCAGCGATCCTTACCGCAACGTGGTTGTGCAAAAAATCCGCTTTCAGCCGCTGGAAGGTAAGCTTGCGGATTATCGTCTGTACGCACTGCTGGCGCCGCATCTGGCGAATGGTGGCGCTGGCAACACAGGCTGGGTAGGGCATTACAAGGGCGTTCCAATGCTTTTCGCCGAACACAACGACACGGCGTTGGCCTTCGCCTGCTCAGTGCCGTGGAAAAAAATGTCGGTGGGATTCGCTGGCGCTTCGGATAGCTGGCAGGATCTCTCGCAGCATTATCAGATGACCTGGGAGTACACGCGCGCAGAAAACGGCAATGTCGCGCTTACGGGAGAAATTGATCTCGCTGCATCTGGCGGCGAATTCGTTCTTGCGCTTGGCTTCGGCGGAATGTGGGCAGAAGCAGGCCAACAAGCGCGTTCCAGCCTGCTGGAAGCCTATGAGGACGTGCGCGATCACTACGTGTGGCATTGGCAAAAATGGCAAGAGACATTGCTGAAGCTGGATGAGCCTGCGCGGGAGCGCGATCTCTATCGTGCCAGTGTTGCGGTGATGCGGTCGCACGAATCCAAAGATTTCCTCGGCGGAGTAATCGCGAGCTTGTCGATACCCTGGGGATTCAATAAAGGTGACGAAGATCTCGGTGGCTATCACCTGGTTTGGCCGCGCGATCTGGTAGAGACGGCTCTGGGATTTCTCGCTGCTGGAGCTGAACCGGATGCCTTGCGTGTGCTTCGCTACCTGGAATCCACGCAGGAATCGGATGGACATTGGGCACAGAACCTATGGCTGGATGGGCGTCCATATTGGCCCGGCACGCAGATGGATGAGACTGCATTCCCTATCCTGCTGGTGGACATGCTGCGGCGCGAAGCCAAATACGCGCTGGGCGACTTGCAACGCTGGTGGAAACTGGTGGAGCGTGCTGCTCGATTCATCGCGCGGAACGGGCCGGTCACGCTGCAGGACCGCTGGGAGGAAGACGCGGGCTATTCACCTTTCACTCTTGCGGTTGAAATTGCAGGACTCCTGGCAGCGGCAGACCTCGCCGATACGGTTGAAGAGAAAGAATCCGCGGCTCATCTGCGTGAGACTGCTGATTGCTGGAACGACAATATTGAGCGATGGTGCTACGCGAAGGATAGCGATCTCGCTCGGCAGATCGGAGTAGAGGGATACTACGTTCGCATCGCCCCGCCGGAGACGGATAGCGCTGCCTCTCCCCTGGAAGGATACGTTCCGATCAAGAACCGTCCGCCCGGGCAAAGCACCGAGCCAGCAACCCACGTCATTAGCCCTGACGCGCTCGCACTGGTTCGCTTCGGCCTGCGCGCTCCGGATGACCCGCGAATTCGGAGCACAGTTAAAGTTATCGATGCCTTGTTACGCGTGAAATTGCCACAGGGTTATTGCTGGTATCGCTACAACGACGATGGCTACGGCGAGCATGAAGACGGCTCGCCGTTTGACGGCACAGGAATTGGCCGACCATGGCCGCTGCTTGCAGGCGAGCGCGCGCACTACGAATTGGCGGCGGGACGTTCCTCAGCCGCTGAAGACTTGCTGCGGGTCATCGAACTCTCGACTGAGGGAGGCCGTTTGATTCCGGAACAGGTATGGGACCGCGAGGATATTCCCGCACTCGAGCTGTTTTTGGGGAAGCCCACCGGTTCGGCTTGTCCGCTGGTGTGGGCGCACTCGGCGTACATCAAGCTGCGGCGTTCACTGCGGGACGGAAAGATTTTCGACCAGCCGCCGCAGACCCTGCAACGCTATGTTGTCGAGAAGCAAACCGGCACACACTTCGAGTGGCGGTTCAACAATAAATGCCGCTCCATGCCACAAGGCAAGGTGCTGCGCATTGTCGTTCCCTCTCCAGCTTTAGTGCATTGGAGCTTCGATGGATGGCGCTCAAATCACGACACAAATACTCGCGATCCGTTGGATATATACATCGCCGACCTGCCTGCCGCCAACTTGAAAGCCGGCACCGAGATCGTCTTTACCTTTTATTGGCAGAACGAGCAGCGCTGGGAAGGAACGAATTTTGCTGTGACGATAGAGAGCGAGTAAACAAAGGGGCTGGATTAGTATCTATTTAGTCGCCGCTCCCAGTACACCTTCTTTTCGAGTGCCGATTTAGCCCATGGTCCACCCAACACAACCTTGACGCTTTCCATAACGCCGTTTCTGGATAACTTCCGTGTTGCCGACAAACCACGAAGTAACCCGATCTGGCATTCTGAGCGCTATCGGTTTATCGTGAACTTACCACCGTGATTGGCGGTAGCTGCTAAACTTCTCTTCGGCACGCTACTGGGGGTACTACGTTGATGAAAGCCCTGGCCGCCATTCTAGGAATACTTGGATCATCTGCAGTCACCGTGCTCGCGCAATTGGGGCCGCCGCTGCTGTGCCCATCACCGCCGATTAGAGAGGTCGTTCGAGAACTCGACGTAATGAAATCAGCAATTCCGCCGTCTTCCGATCCGACAGAATTCTATGCGAACCTACGAGCCGCCGAGATATTTCAGTCCAACTGGCTTCAAGACGACAAAAGCCAGTTGCTGAAAGTAGGTATTTATCGCCACGGACTTGAAGATGTGTTTCTAGCACGCTGGGCGGGTCCCGCAAATTACCCTCGAATTAGAAACATTCAAATGTGGGACGGAGCTGTTTATGAGCTGGTGATCTTCGATTTAGATCCAGGCGCGATCGCTTCGAAAAAATCAATTCGAGAAACTTTACGTAAGATTATCAAACCGCCGCCTGGAAAGCTCCGCATGTCCGGGCCAACAGCCCAAGAGTTGGATGACGGATTCGGGTTCATCAGGCCAAACACTTCCGACACTGAACGATGGCATGGTGCGTTATTGCGAATGCCAAATCATCAGGTAGTTGGCTACGACGAAGAATTCTTCACATTTCATGAGATTGATGGACGTGTTTTTCTAGTGTTCGATCTCGGGAAGCGGGCAGGGTATGCGCCATGGCCGCAGTCAATTTACTTAGGCGACCGCTTTCCACCTCTCTCCGAATTGGTCAACGAGTGGCCGAAACAGAGGCTATTACAGCAAATAACAACGAAACAGCACGAGGAGCTGTGTTGGGATTCAAGCAACGTGAACATGTTCGCTGACGAATTCCGCATAAGGCGCGATGAGGTTCTCGTCGCCGAACTGGTTCGCAGGGCGCTCGATCCAGAGGAGTTTCGAGAAGTTATGGACAGCCCCAATGGCCGCTATGTATTGGTTCCGGCACTTGACCACGCCCGACAGACCGAACGGTATCGTGCATTGGTAGTCGACGCCCTTCACAGATACGAGGCTCTTCCGGACGTGAACCAGCGAATTGAGCCGCGCACGAAAGCTCCAATTGTCCGGTCGCACCTCGCGGATTTAATCAGGGTCTTGCCTCGGCGAGGAGGGGCGGACTTCAGCGATGCCATCGTGCAGCTCATTGCCTCGAACCACGAACCGGAAGCCGCCCTCGACTATCTCGATTGGCGTTTTGTCTCTAACAGGAATCGGGCCACACCGGGGGTGGCCGACAGATTAGCAAAGACCACGGTGCCCGCTCAACTGGAGAAGAGGAGAGATTTCTTAGTCGCGGTCGTCCGTGCGCAAGAGTCTGCTCATTGATGTCGCCAAGATAATTTCACTCGCAACCATGCCGAGGGCATGTTGAGCGTTATCGGGGGATTTAACGCCAATCGCCTACTCAGAAACGTTAATGTCGGTTTTGTTGTAAAGCCACCCATTTGAATGCTGGCTGCCAACTGCTCTACCTATTCTGATCTCGTACTTCCCACTGTGTTTCAAAACAAAGTGTTCAATCAGTACATACCCCTTTGACCAATCGTCGTCCTTAGCCTCATACCATTCTTTGCCGGTCGCCTTATTCAAAAGAACTCTCTCGCGAAAGGCCTTGTGCGCTGCAATCGTCATGAATTTAATTGGGCAGCCGCAGACTTCAACGACGGCTCCATTTGGATCGGTGCTCTTTTCATCATCGGGACTCGCAAAACCTGGGCCAGTCACGGTCACATTTAGGGTGCAGCAGCCGGAGGGGACTATAGCTTCCCCCTTGCCGCGATTCACCACATCTACCGTCAAATAGACGGGTTCTCCGAGAGCGTAACGCAGTCTGGATGGATGGACCCTGAGTTCAAGCTGCTGTCCGTCGAATGATCCCTTCGAGACAAATTTTGCCTCATTAACCTGAGCGCTAGCAGTCGGAAGAAGCGCTGTCGCGGCGAAAAGTAGGGACACAGTTCGCATGAGAGTCTATCGTTGAAATTATTGCCTAAGCGCTTTTTATTGTACACAGGCGTTTTGACTCGGAAGTGGGACCGGCAACGGGGTTGGATGACGGGCAATTCGGAAGTTGGCCGGGCCAGAAGTCCGGTTCTGGGAGGTTGCTGCATTCGCTGCAAACCGTCGATTGCACCGAACCACCGGCAAACCAGACAAGTGACCACTACGAATCTTTAGGGAGGTTTTGTTACAGGCTCTTAGTCGCCGCTCCCAAAACACCTTCTTTTCGAGTGCCGATGGGACCCGTGGCTTCCTTCCAATCACTACGTGAAATACTGGAATAGAGAATGCCGGCACAAATAGCCGAGATCAGCAGCAGAACGAATCCCTCCCACACTGGTCCCAGCAACACGTGCCCTAAGCCAAACAGCGCCAGATAGACCATGGCACAGCCCAGAATCCAGGAAAATAAATTTCTTCCCAGATCCCGAGTGGGGATGATCTCAGGCGCGAGCCGGCCAATCGGTTTCCATCCTCCAATATGCGGCCGCACGGTTCGATAAAAATTCATCAGCACTTCTTGCGGTTCAGGACTGGTGTTCAGGGTCACGACAATCCACACGAGGGTGGTGGCAGCTGTCACTGTTAATGCGGTCTCGGCGAAAACGACCGGACCAGTCGCGCTGAACGGTTTAAGCAGGCGTATCGCCATGCTGACGATCAGCGCTGTTGCCATGGCAGCAATTTCACTCCAGGCGTTGATTCGCCACCAATACCACCGCAACATATAGACAAGACCTGTTCCGGCGCCGACGATGAGGACAACTTCCCATCCGGCAACAATAGATCCGAGCTGTGCCGATACATACGCCGACACGATTACCAAAAGCACCGTTGCGAGGCGCGAAACCAGAACATAATGCTTCTCATCGCCGTCCCGCTTAATGAAGCGCCGGTAGAAATCGGCTACGAGGTACGACGCCCCCCAATTGAGTTGGGTGGCGATGGTCGACATAAACGCCGCCATGAAACCCGCAAAGACGATGCCCCGCAGCGCATGTGGCATGTGATCGTTCACCAACCGCATGTACGCAGGCTCGGGATGAGCAAGCCCCGGATACAGCACAATCACCGCGAGGGCAGCCAGAATCCAAGGCCAGGGGCGAATAGCATAGTGCGCGATATTGAACCACAACACCGAGAGCAGACCATTGCGCTCATCACGCGCGCTGAAGATCCGCTGGGCAATATAGCCTCCGCCTCCCGGCTCCGCGCCTGGATACCAAAACGCCCACCACTGTAGCCCGAGAATCACAACAAATGTAATGACTGGAAGCGCCCATAGAGCCTGAAACGTGAGCGGCCGTGAGAAGTCTGGAAAGAACGATGTCGCATCGCTGGCGCTCGGCCCGGCCGCAGCACGCATTGCTGCAAGTCTATCGAGCATTGGATGGATGCCACCGATTGCCGACACCGCATACCAGGCAACCGCTATGACGATGCTCATCTTCAACACAAACTGGAACAGGTCGGTCCACAGCACTCCCCAGAGCCCACCTAAGGCTACATAGAGCCCGGTGAAAGGAATCAGGAAGAAGACACAGATCCAAAGTGCGTTGGTTTCGCTGATACCCATGGTGGTAGCAACGATACTGGTCATTGCCTTGGTGACCCAACCAAGGATCAGGCAATTCATCAGCAGCCCCAGGTAAATAGCGCGAAAACCGCGCAGAAACGCAGCGGGTTTTCCAGAGTAACGCATTTCCGCGAATTGAACATCCGTCAATAGCCCAGAGCGCCGCCACAAGCGCGCGAACAGAAAAACCGTCATCATGCCAGAAGGCAAAAAGCACCACCATAGCCAGTTGCCGGCAATTCCCTGGGTGTAGACCAGACCGGTGACAACGAGCGGCGTATCGGCCGCAAATGTAGTTGCAACCATCGAGGTGCCGGCGAGCCACCACGAAACATTCCGTCCGGAAACAAAGTAGTCGTCAACGCTCTTGCCCGACCGGCTGCGGAAGTACAGGCCGAGGAAGAGGGTTATGCCGAGATAGGCGACGATCGCTGACCAGTCCAGCGGGGTAAAGTTCATGGCGCAAAGGATACACCAGGCCAGGAAAAAACGGATTTATGAAGATGATCCGCTTTCAGCGGCTGTAGCTCATCAAGCCGTGCCTCGATGGCGAGGTCCTAAAGCAAAACTTCAGCGGCAACGAGATCTTCCAATGCGCATCCCACACTCTTGAAAAGTGTGATCTGATCGAGGGTAGTGCGGCCAGCCTTCTTCTTGCTGGCCAGTTCATGCAAGTCTGCGGTGATGTGTTCGCGGGTAATAGCGCCTTCTTTCATTGGGATTAACAGGTCGCCGGCTTCGGCTAAGCATGCTTCGTAGGTGTCTACAACGATCCGGGAGCGTCGAATCGTGACGCTGTCCACTTCTCGCGTGTGCGGCTGAAACGCCCCGACCAGGTTCAGATGAGTGCCGGGACGAATTAGATTTCCATCGAAGAGCGGAATCGACGAAGTGGTACAGGTGCAGATGACGTCGGACTCGGCGGCAACGGATGCGGCGTCGGCTGGTGCGATCGCGATCTCACCGGATACTTGTTTTGTGAAGCTTTCGCTTTCGGCACGCGTTCTTCCGCAAACCAGCACACGCTGGAAATTGCGAACCACCGGCAGCACTCGTAGATGGGCTCGCGCCTGACGCCCGGCGCCGAAAATTCCGAGTGTCGCTACGTCCTGCCTGGCGAGGAGTTTCGTTGCGAGTGCCGAAGTGGCGGCGGTACGGAGATCGGTCAGATATTTGGCGGGAATGATCAGCCTGGGCGATGCGGTTCGGGGATCAAACAATATGTACGTCGCCTGGATGCGCTCTTCAGGATGCGCGGGATTCTCTTGCACCGTGACTACCTTCACTCCCAGGGCAACCTCCGCACGATCGTAACAAGGCATAAGCAGAAAAATGCCGGAGTCCAGATTTATGTGTGTGCGGAGAGGAATTTCCGTTGAAGCATAGCGGTCGCGGAACGCGGATTCTAGCGCGGCAATCAGGCGCGCGGGGGCGAGTCGCTGGCGGACATCGTCTTCGGTCAGCTTCTGCATAGTGCGTCTAGAGCATCGTAAGGCAAGCCGGCCTCTCTCGCCTGAAAATCCGGTTCCGCGGCTTGGTTGGTGGACCGTGCGGTGTAAGATACATCCGCTTCAATGAATCGCGAATACCACAAGGGATACAGTATCGAGTTGAATCGCGAAATGGAGTTCCTGATTTTCGGCCACAGCGGCATGCCGCTACTGGTCTTCCCCACATCGGGTGGCAGGTTTTTCGATTACGAAGATCGGGGCATGATTGCCGTTCTTTCTCCGAAGATTGATCGCGGCGAACTGCAGGTATTTTGTGTTGACAGCGTGGATGCCGAGAGCTGGTACAACAAGCAGGTGCACCCACGGCTGCGAGTGCTGCGGCATTTGCAATATGAACGCTATCTGCTGCACGAGTTGCTGCCATTTCTACGCACGGAGAATTCATCATCGCAATTAGCGATGACGGGGTGCAGTTTTGGCGGATACCATGCCGTGAATTTCTCGCTCAAACATCCCGACCTGGTCACGCATTGCGTCAGCATGGGCGCGGCGTTTGATATTCATCAATTCCTCGATGGATATTACGACGATGACTGTTAC
The DNA here is from genome assembly GCA_003225455.1 of Acidobacteriota bacterium. Lineage (GTDB taxonomy): Bacteria > Acidobacteriota > Terriglobia > Terriglobales > Acidobacteriaceae > QIAB01. The sequence continues at coordinate 735 of QIAB01000026.1, read as the reverse complement.
TTCAACTGCCCTCCAGATTTTCTGCCGAACATGGCCGACGAGTGGTTCTTGGGCAGATATCGGCGGATGAAAATTGTGCTGGCAACGGGCGAGTGGGATATGTGCTTGGATCCGAATGTGAAGTTGTCGGCCATTATGAAATCGAAGGGCATACCGCATTGGCTGGACGTTTGGGGTGATCACACGGGTCATGACTGGCCTTGGTGGCAGAAGATGGCGGGAAAATATTTTTAGAGTCCGGATTTGAGTGGTGCATAAATGGAGTCGTCTGTGACTACGAAAAAGATCGGAATTATTTTCGGAATGGAAAATACCTTTCCGCCTGCGTTGGTCGAGAAGATCAATAATATGAATGTTGATGGGGTCACGGCGGAGTTCGTCAAACTGGGCGGAGTGAAGATGGCCGATCCCAGCGGATACCGCGTCATTGTTGATCGCATCTCGCAGGATATTCCGTTCTATCGAGCATTTCTCAAGAACGCCGCGCTGACGGGAACGATCGTCATCAACAATCCATTCTGGTGGACCGCCGACGATAAGTTCTTCAATTACGCCTTAGCCAGCAAATTGGGTGTGGCAATTCCGCCGACGGTGCTGCTACCCCACAATCAGCATCCTCCCGACACTACCGATCGCTCGATGCGGAACCTAATCTATCCGCTGAACTGGGACGAGATTTTTTCCTATGTCGGATTCCCCGCCGTCCTGAAGCCTTATTCCGGCGGCGGATGGAAG
>QIAB01000025.1:570-14240 GCA_003225455.1 Acidobacteriota bacterium | reverse complement strand
ATGACTGAACCGCCCGGCGCTCGCCTGCGCGTGGCGCTGACCGGCCTTACTGTCGCCGAGTACTTCCGCGACGTGGAAGGCGCCGACACGCTTCTGTTCATCGACAACATTTTCCGCTTCACCCAGGCGGGATCAGAAGTGTCCGCGCTCCTCGGCCGTATGCCGAGCGCCGTCGGTTACCAGCCAAATCTTGCGACGGAGATGGGCGAGTTGCAGGAGCGCATTACTTCCACCAAGAAGGGTTCAGTTACATCCGTGCAGGCGATCTATGTTCCTGCAGACGATTTGACTGATCCTGCGCCCGCCACTACGTTTGCCCACCTCGATGCAACCACCGTGCTTTCACGCGCCTTGACGGAAATTGGAATCTATCCTGCCGTCGACCCGCTGGCATCGACATCACGCATTCTTGATCCGCGTATCGTCGGACAAGGGCACTACGACGTCGCGCAGGCGGTCAAGAAGACGTTGCAAACGTACAAAGACCTGCAAGACATCATTGCCATTCTCGGGATTGACGAGTTGAGCGAAGACCAAAAGCTCACCGTGGCGCGCGCCCGCAAGATGCAACGGTTCTTGTCGCAGCCGTTCCACGTGGCAGAGCAGTTCACCGGCGCAGCGGGACGCTACGTGAAAATCGCCGATACGGTGAAAGGCTTCAAGGGAATCGCCGACGGCAAGTACGACGACATCCCCGAGCAGGCGTTTTACATGAAAGGAACCATCGACGAAGTGCTCGAAGCAGCAGAAAAGCTCAAGGCCGCTGCGTAGAGGATTTATCAGCGGTTTCTATGAGATGTCATCCCTATGAGATGTCATCCTGAGTGAAGCGAAGGATCTATGCATTTCATTCTTGATCCGCTCGAATACATATTCGCTGGGCTCAGAATGACATCGTTTAGAAACATGTAAACCGACCGACGGCCAAATGCCAGATACCTTCCAACTCGAAATCGTCACCCCGGAGAAGATGGTCGTCCGTGATGTCGCCGAAGAGGCCCAAATTCCCGGCAAGAATGGATATCTGGGCATTTTCCCCGGCCATGCGCCGCTCATAACAGAGTTGGCGGTCGGCGAAATTAGCTACCGAAGCGGCGCGTCTACTCACCATCTGGCAGTTGCATGGGGATTCGCCGAAGTTCTGCCGGACAAGGTTACCATCCTTGCCGAGACCGCTGAACGGCCCGAAGAGATCGATGTCAAGCGCGCTCAGGAGGCCCGCCAGCGCGCCGAAGAACTCCTGAAGAGTGGTAAAACTGAAGTCGACTACGACCGTGCGGAAGATGCGCTGAAGCGAGCCGACACTCGGCTTCAGGTGGCGCAAAAGAAAATCTAGCCATTACTGTAGTTCCACCACCACAAACCTCGCCGGTTGCGTGCCCTTATTTACGAGTTTCTCGGCCCTGTCTGCTGGAATCCAGGCTACTCCGCCGATCTCCTCCTGGATCTTTTCTTTGCCTGACGACAATTGCAGATCCGACAAAGCGATCAGCACTTGCGCTATCCCTTCCGCTGGCTTCGGAAGTTCATCTCCTGGCAATAGCTGAACATCTTTCACCACCGCGTCACCCAGCGGCATTCTGTTGGCAAACTTGGCCCTTGGATCGACTGGAGGCAGCAGCGTGTTACCGCCGTATTGCCAGCGTCGCGTGTTGGACTGGTAGCCATAGGTCGTGACTTCCGGATTTAGAAATTCAACTGTCAGGTTGTGATACTGGGAAGAGGTATCGTTCCGCATTGCGCGCGCGCGTCCACCAAAAAAGAAATGAATATCGTTCGCACGGAAGCGATACGTGAGGACCCCAGCTTCGCCTTCAGCCCAGGATGCGATCTCACTGTCTTGAAGTGTGACCACGAGAAAATTGTGATCGTGGCGCGTGAGTTCGGTGCCCTCGCGCGGAGGGATTGTGACCGCAAACACGCGAACGCTCTCGTTTTCAAGCAGCAGATGGTGATGCGGTTCAGCCGTGATCTCGATTGCGGCCTGCTGTTGCGCAAGCAGCGTGCTTGCTGACAACAGGATCCACATGAACGCGCATTTCATTCTTGGCCGATCTCGTCCCAACATCTTGCAATCCTAAAATCTAAGAATTATCGAATGTCGTGATTCTTACTTCCGCATTCTCACTTCTGAATTCCGAATCCCTTTTCCGCTCTCCCCACGCATCCGGCCTCAAAAGATCGATGATCAAGCCGATGCAGATTGCGTGCCATATGGGGCGTAATCAACCGGTAATGATGGATCGTAAATAGATACTCGGCGACAAACCACAACGGCTGGTCGGTTGTCATCCAATGGCGGTAATCGAATCGAGAGAGATTCACCGGACGAGAAAACCTACGCAGCGAGCGTTCCCGCCGCAGATTGAAATACGCATCGAAGTAACTCATCGCCAGCTCTCGCAACGAGCGATAGACCGGCTCGCGATAGCGGCATCCTGAAAAATTGGATTTCGCAATTGCGCCCCAATGCCCATTCACCCGATAAATCGCGACCACATGATCAGTGTCTTTCTCTGCCTCGAGATCAAAGATCAACGGAGGATATCCGTTTGCGCGCAAAGCGGCCGCCGCCAGCATGGCGCCTTCAAAACAATGAGCTGTGTTCTCGCGCAGCACGTGCCGTGGTGACCATGCCGTGTCAGCAAGATGGTAGGGCATGTCATCGATAAAGCGCTGAATACCGTGCGGACTCTTGAGGCTGCGCAGCTTGCGCAATTCGGCGGGAGTGAAGCTGTCTAAACTGGAATTATGCATTCTTAATCGGAGCTTACTCGAAGATAGCCGCACCTGAGAATTAACCACAAAGGACACGAAGGAGCACTAAGGAGAACATTAGCCGAACAGCTCTGCCAAATCTTTTGGTTGATCGATCATCACGTCCGGTGGCGCTTCACACAGCGTGTGCGGCGCGAACCCATATTTCACTCCGCACGTCCACATGCCCGCGTTTCTGCCGGTGATTGCGTCGACCGACGAATCTCCGATCATCACGGCTTGCTGTGCGCCAGTCTTTGTCTCTTGCAGCAACTTTCGTACACCTTCCGGATCAGGTTTCTTGGTGGGGAAGCTGTTGCCACCATAAACGTGAACGAAGAAATCGGCTAGTCCCAGCGCCTCGACAATGGCTCGCGAGGGGTTCACCGGTTTATTGGAGAGAACGGCCATCTTGCGGACCACCCCGTTCGAGTTGCGGATCGCCGCCAGACTCTCCTTGATTCCTGCATAAGCCTGAGTATTGTCGAGCTTGTGAACGCGATAGTAGCCGAGGAAATAATCCAGAGCTTCTTTGACAAACTTTTCGTCTTTAGGATCGCCCAAAGCCCTGCGAATCAGCATAGGAGCCCCATCTCCCACGTACGAAGCCACTACGTCACCGGGCAACTCCGGACGCCGATAATGCCGCAACATGGCATTCACGGAATGGATCAAATCAAGGCGCGAATCAATCAGGGTGCCATCCAGATCAAACACCAGCAGCTTGATTTGATGAGGGTCGAATTGGCGGTTGAACTGAATCATTCCTGGGGTGTTCGGCGGTAAACCCTCCAGCAAATCCAGTATATTCGGAACGCCCTATCTCGATTTACAATGCCATTGAGCATGGCCACTAAGACCGATCCCAAACCGGCCGGAGTAGCTGACATCGATATTAAGCAGGCGGGCAAGGCCTACGAAGGTCTTTCCCGCCAGCAAATGATCGATGCCTACCGCATCATGTACACCTCTCGGCGCCTAGACGACCGGGAGATCATGCTCAAGCGCCAGCAGAAGATCTTCTTCCAGATCTCTGGCGCCGGCCATGAAGCCATTGGAGTTGCTGCCGCCTTCGCCCTGAAGGCTGGCTATGACTGGTTCTATCCTTATTATCGTGATCGCGCGCTTTGCCTGGGTTTGGGTGTTTCTCCCTATGACATGCTGCTGCAGGCGGTGGGCGCAGCCGATGATCCCAGCTCCGGCGGCCGGCAGATGCCTTCCCACTGGAGCTTTCCCCGCCTTCATATCGTGACCGGTTCATCACCCACGGGAACGCAGATTTTGCAGTCCGTCGGATGTGCCGAGGTGGCACGGTATCTGACCGCCCATCCCAATGCCACAAAGAAGGTCGAGGGCGATTATCGCCAATTCAAAGATGTCGAGTTCCACGGTGACGAGATCACCTACGTCTCTCTCGGCGATGGCACTACCAGCGAAGGCGAGTTCTGGGAGGCGATGAACACTGCTTCGAACCTGAAGCTGCCGTTAATGTTTGTTGTCGAGGACAACGAATACGCCATCTCCGTGCCCGTAGAAGTGCAAACCGCGGGTGGAAGCATTTCGCGCCTCGTAACCGGATTCCCCGATTTCCATTTCGAGGAGGTCGACGGCACCGATCCCGTCGCCAGCTATGCGGCATTCGTTCGCTCAGTGCAGCATTGCCGTGCCGGACGCGGTCCGGCATTTATCCATGCTCATGTGATTCGCCCCTACTCGCATTCGCTGTCTGATGACGAACGGCTGTATCGTCCGGATGTTGAACGTCAACGCGACGCGGCTCGCGACCCTATCACGCGCATGCAAATGTTCTTGCTTCGCGAAGGCATTCTGGATGAGAAGGGAATCAACAAGCTGGAAAAGCAGGCCGACGAGGAACTGCAAGCCGCTGTCGACCGCGCCCTGCACGCGGCGCCTCCCGTGCCCGAGACCGTGACGCGCTTCGTCTACTCGCCTGATCTGGATCCCACGGTTTCTGTGTTCGAGACTTCGCCGGCTCCTGCCAAAGCTGAGCCGACCCCGTCAGATGGCAAGAAGCCCGCGGCCAAGACCATGGCCGATCTGATTAACGCAACTCTCCGCGATGAGATGAAGCGAGACGAGCGCATCGTGATTTTCGGGGAAGATGTGGCCGATTGCAGCCGCGAGCAATACTTGCAGCAGAAGATGGTCAAAGGCAAAGGCGGTGTATTCAAACTCACTTCCGGCCTGCAATGTGATTTTGGTTCCGACCGGGTGTTCAACTCTCCGCTGGCCGAGGCAGCAATCGTAGGCCGAGCAACCGGAATGGCTACGCGCGGCCTGAAGCCGGTAGTCGAGATTCAATTCTTCGACTACATCTGGCCGGCGATGATGCAGTTGCGGAATGAGCTTCCGCTCATTCGCTGGCGTTCAAATAATGGATTCTCCGCTCCCTGCGTGATTCGTGTCGCGATTGGCGGATATCTCACCGGTGGCGCAATTTACCACTCGCAGTGCGGCGAGAGCATCTTCACGCACATTCCGGGGCTGCGCGTGATTTTCCCGTCCAACGCGTTGGACGCCGCTGGATTGCTTCGCACCGCGATTCGCTGTGACGATCCCGTGCTGTTCCTAGAGCATAAGCGGCTTTACCGCGAAACATTCGGACGCGCCGCTTACCCCGGCTCGGATTACATGATTCCCTTCGGCAAAGCGAAAGTCGTGCAGCAGGGAACTGATCTCAGCGTGATCACGTACGGGGCCGTGGTGCCGCGCGCTCTTCAGGCGGCGCAAAAGTTGGAACGCGAGCAGGGCCTGAAAATCGAGCTGATCGATCTGCGCAGCCTGAATCCCTTCGATTGGGACACGATCGTTGCATCAGTCAGCAAAACCAATCGTGCCTTGGTGGTGTATGAAGATTCCTTGAGTTGGGGCTATGGCGCTGAGATCGCGGCACGCATCTCTGACCAGCTATTCGAGCATCTCGATGCGCCGGTACGCCGGGTAGCCGCCATGGACACATACGTTGCCTACCAGCCGTTGCTGGAAAATGCCATTCTTCCTCAGATTAGCGATCTGTACCGCGCCATGAAAGATCTGGCGGAATTCTGAGGAAGCGCGAGTTCCCACACTTATTGGGTGACTTGGAATAAAGTAATGGGTTCATGGCGCCGCCTCCAAACGTGGTTCCTCTCGTCGTAGTGCCAGCCATTTCTCTGGATTAGATCGGTAAACTCTGTTTTCGAGATATCGAGCGATCCGATTGCGCCGTGCCGCCAAGCCGCAATCACAATTTGATTAAAGAGATATTCACCGTAAATGCTGTCGCTTTCCACACTACACAAGGCTTCCCGAACAGCATCGGCCACGTCGAATCCGTTCAGTCTGTCGGTGCGGGTTTTTCCCCCACTACTAAAGAAGGTCAAAATCAGGTCTCCAGCTAGTACCGACTCGTTCCCTTTCTTTTTGTGCATTGACCAGATGGGATCTCCCACCTGCGAAACAGCGGCTCTCAATTCTGCTCCCGACTCGGCCGCCGCCGACAGAATTGCCTCAAAATACGATACGTTCCAGTGTTGGAACACAACGGACAGCCAGCGGTTTGGCTTCAACATTTTCAGGCAAGCCCGAATCGCGTCTCCGAGACGCTTAACGTAAACGCGCTCAGGGAAATCCGGTTCCCCCCCTACTATCAATTCGGACTTCCGGGCCTCCGACGACGGCATTATTCCAAGCCAACTGTTCCACAAAGTCGACAAATCGAGATATGAAATATGTCCGCCATACGGCGGATCCGTGAATATGTAATCGACCTCGCCCGGTAATTCGCCTGCTAATTGCTCTATGTCCCGATCTTGGCAGTCAAATTTTCCAAACCATCCTGTGGTTTTGCGTTAAATCTCAATATGCTTGTCAACCTCGGACTTCGCAGCAAGCACGTTTGTAGCGCGCTCCTCGAAAGTCCTCCAGGGCGATAACTCGATTGGTTTCTTGGCTACTTTGTACCGGTAAATGCTGAAAATGCTGGATCCGCCGCGTGACTCCGCTCGCCCCTCTGCTGAGAGGAATGTCAGACTGAGCTTTGCTAAACAGGCGGACCATGCCAGCAACATCGCTGCACGCCCTGGCTTGGATGGGACCTGCTCAATCGCGTTCTTCAATATAGTGAGCGCTATGAGCTGGCGAGTTGAAAAAAGCTGGTGAAAACTGGGAACGTCCGAGTTGCCGGGCAGCGGAACATCGGGTGGCAGCTTGGCCGTCCTCTTCAAAGTGCGGAGCCCTTGCTCGTCAGCCGCCAGAACTTTCTGCAAAGCTTCTTGGGAATGTGACTGGACGAAATTCAACGATTCTTTGTACTCCCCAAGTGTCCCGTGTTCCAGGCCCGCAACACCCTTCGCGATAAAATTGGCCAGGGGATTTATATCGTTTTGAATTCCGACTCGGTTTTCAAGAAACGCTTCTATTGCGGTTACTCCTGAACCCCCGAAAGGGTCGAGCACAACATCCCGTTCCCGCGAATAATGCAATATGTAATCACGCACTACGTTATACGGACGCCGGGTAAAGTAGGGGTGAACTCCATAGTGCCTCTTTGCGCCCTGGCGATCAGCGGGTATCGGTGAAACTATCGGCGCGATATCGGCGTACGAATCCGCCTTTACGGGGCTGTTGGAAACTGCTTGGCGTAATCGCATAGGGCCTGCAACTCAAGCACGTCAATGTTCTTTGGCATCTGTTTATGATCATCAATTGCACAAAGAACGACCGCTCGTGACAACAACTCCTTGCCGTATTTCCTTTGCTGGTAATGGAAATTCTGACTGTGTCGCTTAATTTCTACTGGCACGGAATACGCGGGATACTTTAGGAAAGTGTACTCCGAGAGACAATCATACCCTTTTCCCACATACCCGCCCAACGACAGCCCCAGATGCCTAAGGGGTCCCGATGCCCTGAGCAGATCGCCTTCCTGCACATGGGCGAGTCTTACGTCGGGAAGATGGCTCTGGACGATGCGGCATATTTCGTTTAGCGACCAAGAAACTATGCCTGGATGCACCCGATTGATGTGAACCAATTGCTGCGTCCAGAATGCACTCACATATCTCTTGGTGAACGTGAGCGGGCGATCAATCCGTGGAATCTCCACTAATCGAGGTTTGCCTGCATATTTGTACTTGAGCGGAGTCAGATAAAAGGAATCATCGATTATGTCGACGTCGGCATCTATGCGCTCAAAATCTCCAGGAGGCAAGTCGTACCAAACGCGAATTGCTTCGCCAATTCTTTCAGCAGCTCGACCCTGTTGAATCCGGTCGTGGCCCACATTTCCTTCTACAGCCCGAAAATCCGGATCAAGCTTGCGATCCTCGCTGACCGCGAAATAGTCAGTTTTTGTAGCACCGTAGGGTGTTACAAGTGCGACGCGAACGGCTCCTTTAGCACGCAGATAGGTTTTTATCGCATCGCCGAGATCATGGAAATAATACTGCGGCCCGCCGGACCTGCGGCTCCCCCGCTTCGTTTGTTGTAGATGCATTGAGGGACTGGCGAATGTTACCAAAGATGACAGCTGCCTTGCCAACCCGCACTCCAAATTTTAGGTTCAAAATAGTAAGCTTTGATCCAGATCGGTATGTTTTGTCCCCAAGCATTTGGAGGATCTATGAAAAAGCTGTTCGCGATTTCCGCATTGCTCTTCGCGCTGTTTCTCCCGGTTTTGGCGCAAGCTCAGCGGCAACTGTCGGCTGATGATCAGCGTCGCTTTGACAGCTATTACTCGCGCTGGCAAGAGTACCGGCATACCAACAATCGCGAGCAGATCGTCAGTATGGAGAAACGCATGCAGGATGTATACGCGCGCTACGGTATTCCAGCCGGCACACCCTATTGGCGAGTGGCCTCAAACGCCCGGGGAGAATGGGACCGAGACAACAACGAGTGGTGGCGTTGGAGGAATCGCTGGCACGGGCGTCTGTCAGCCGATGATCAGAGCCGTTTTGACAGCTACTATTCACGCTGGCAGGAATACCGGAGGACTAATAATCGGGACGAAGCCGCCAGCATGGAAAAGCGCATGCGTGACGTCTATTCGCACTACGGTATTCCGTCCGACACTCCCTATTGGCAAGTAGCCTCTAATGGCCATTCGGACGAGGATGCGGACTGGGATGACCGCGATCGGAGTTGGGATCGTGACCACGATCGCGACCGGGGTCGCGACGGCGACCACGACCGTGGATTGCACCGCGGCTGGGACAAACATGGTCGCGACCGTGATGATGACGATGATCGTGACTCGGGCCGCAGCCGCCGGCGCCTTTCTGCCAGCGATCAATCTCATTTTGACAGCTACTATACGCGCTGGCTGCAATACCGCCGCGACAACAACCGCGAGCAAATCAGCAGCATGGAAAAGCGCATGTGGGATGTAATGGATCACAACAATATTCCGCGCGATGTGCCGTTCAGCGAGATTGCATCGCGGCAATAGCTGTGCTTGCTCGCGATTGGTCAACGCGCGGAGTGAAGACTCAATCCTTCTTCGCTCGCGCACCCCCTCCGCGCCGCACGCCGTCCAATGCGATCGGCCCAGCGCCGAACAAAATAAGCGCAAACGCGATTGCCGCCAACGACAGAGGGAACTGGTAACCATTTTGTCCCAGCAGTCCGTTCTTCCAGTGAACCTTCCAAATTGCCACACTCATGTTTATCAGAATGGCCAGAGACGCGATGCGAGTAAACAACCCGGCAATGACCAGCATTCCACCAAAGAATTCCGCCCCGGCAGAAAGATAAGCCAGCCATCCCGGCAGACCGAGGTTGCTGACATGATGCACGTGTTCGGGGAGTCCGCCGAACACTTTGGAATAGCCGTGACCGATCATAATCACGCCCAAGACGACGCGGAGGATTAGCAAAGCGAGCGGTTGCAGGCGGTCCAAATAGCGCAAGGGCACCCCCGGGTGCAGGCGAACAGATTACAGCAACAATCAACGCGAGGAGGCGAGTATGGGGAAACGCATCCGGACGTTTGCGCGCATTTCCGGTATACCAAGCAATGTCCCATTCCACCAGGTGGCGTCGCAGCGGTGGGTCCGCTTGGTACACACCGGAGTAACGTCTGTCGTACTTTGGTTACCGATACCGTCAGAAATCCGAACCGACTGTATAAACACCCCATGATAGTGTATTAAAGATTTGTATAACCACAACATATAGAACGTACCCACAACTCCATTCAACCCATTTTCCAGAAAACCCCCATAAAACCCGGCAAAACACGGAAATTCGCCTTGACTTCAGCATTTTCCGGGTTGAGATATGCTCTGGACACCAAAATTCACTCGAACGCAGTTTTGAACCATCTGTTCGGGGAATTTTCTCCCATGTCTGCCCTGTGGACCGCACGAGAAGCGGCGCTGCCAGGGCACACGCTGTGGAAAGGGATTGAAACTATGGCCGACTCGCGGGAAGTGATGAACATTCGCCAGGCTTCGCAGTACCTGGGAGTGAGTCCGGACACGCTGTACAAGTACGTCGGGGAGCAAAAAATCCCCGCCTTCAAGCTGGGCAATCGCTGGCGCTTCAAGAAATCGAAACTTGACCAGTGGATGGAAGAGAAGTCGAACCAGATGGAGGCCAAGAGCAAGAAGAAACCGAAGGTGGCCGTGAAGGCCGCCGGACAACCGTAGGGCATAGATATTGCCGGCGAGACGCCGGCGCTACAAGAGGCGGGCACATGTTTGGATTCGGAGCGAAGACGATTGTTGGCCTGGATGTGGGCTCCTCAAGTATCAAAGCAGTGGAGCTGAAGCGTGGACGTGATGGTATTGAAGTCGCACGTCTCGGACTGGAGCCGCTGGCGCCGGATATCGTGGTGGACTCCATGATCGTGGATTCGGGGACGGTTTCAAGCGCGATCTCGAAGCTGTTCACCGACAATGAGATCAAATCGAAAGCCGTTGCCACTGCGGTCAGCGGGCACTCGGTTATTGTGAAAAAGATTTCGCTGCCTTCGATGAGCGATCAGGAACTGGCGGAGACAATCGAGAAAGAAGCCGCCCAGCACATTCCATTCGATCTTGCCGACGTGAACCTCGATTATCAAATTCTTTCCGAGGACGCCGGGAGCCCGCAGATGGACGTTCTTCTTGTCGCTGTCAAGAAGGACAAGATTCTTAACTACACCAACGTACTCTCGATGGCAGGAAGAACTCCGGCTATTGTGGACATTGATGCCCTCGCGTTGCAGAACTGCTACGAGTACAACTACGAGCCGTCGCCGGGCCAGGTGGTCGCGTTGTTGAACCTGGGCGCCAGCGTGATGAATATCAACATCGTGAAGGGTACCACTCCCCTCTTCCCGCGCGACGTCAGCGTCGGTGGGCATCAATATACCGATTCATTGCAGAAGGAGCTTGACCTGAGCTTCGATGATGCTGAAGCGCTGAAGCTAGGCAAGAAGGTGGGCACAGTCAGCGAAGATGCCAAGACGCCCATCTTGCAGCAGGTGACTGAAATCATCGTGCTGGAAATTCAGAAGACGTTCGACTTCTTCCGCGCCAGCGCGGCGGGAGAGCACATCGAGAAAATTTATCTGGCGGGTGGATCTTCGAAGGTCCCCGGATTGGTAGAAGCACTGCGCCAGGAGTTCTCGCTGCCGGTGGAGATTTTCAATCCCTTCCAACGGATTGCGCCGCCAGCGCAAGGACCGGGAGTGGAACTGATCGAGCAGAACGCCGGCCAATTAGCAGTTGCGGTGGGGTTGGCCCTGAGGAGTTTTGACGACCTATGATCCGAATCAATTTGCTGGGAACACCGAAGTCGAAGAATAAGCGCTCTGCCGCTGCCACGACCGCGGTCATGGATGTGGGAGATGTCGGGTCACCGGCGATGAAGGTGGCGGTCGCTGCCGCCCTGCTGGTGGTCATCAACCTGAGCTACTGGTACAAGCTCGATCGGCAGAAGCAAAGCATTGCGGCGAAGATGGTGATCGCTGAACAGAAGAATCACGAACTGGCGGATGTGAAAGCCCGTTACCTCGAGCGCCAGAAGCAGGCAGAGAGTTACAAGCGCCGCGTAGATGTGATTGACCAGCTACGGGCGCAGCAAGCGGGTCCCGTCAATTTGCTGAATACCATTGGAAGCACGGTAAACAGCACCGAGGCGGTGTGGCTCGACTCAATGACTGATGCGGGCAGCAGCATAGATATTAAGGGCATGGCGCTCAGCGCCGATGCAGTGGCCAACTTGATTTCGAACCTCCAGAAGACAGGATATTTCAAGAATATCGAAATCAAGGAGACGTTTCAGGACGAAAGTTTTAAAGATATGCAGGCGTTTCAATTCACGCTGAGCTGCGAAAAGACGAAGTCGTAAAGGCGGGAAATCATGAATTTTAACGACATGCCGGGGATCAAGCAGTGGGCCGTGGTGTTAGGCGGAGCTCTGTTGCTGAGCATGGCTCTGTATTTCACGGTGTTCAAGTCGCAGCGCGATGCCAACACGGCGGCGCAGCAGAGCCTTGACGACAAGCTGAAAGAGAACGCTGAACTGGAGACCTATCGGCCGCGACTGGCGGAAATTGAACGCCAGCTTGCCAGCCTCAAGCAGCAATTGGAGATCGAGCGGCGCATCGTGCCTGACGAAAAAGAAGTCGACAACTTCATGCGGATGCTGGACTCAGAAGCGATGAAGACCGGCGTTGAACTCCGCCGCTACACTGCAAAGGGAGTCAACAGCAAAGATTTCTATACGGAGTTGCCGTTCGAAATGGAACTCGACGGTCCCTATTACTCGATGCTGAATTTCTTTGACCACGTAGGCAAGCTGGAGCGGATCATCAACGTCTCCGGGCTGCAGGTAGCAAGCACGAAGAAGGCTTCTGACGCCAAAGTTAAGCACCAATACCAGTACGCGCCCGGCGAGAGCGTCGTCGCCACCTACACAGCGACTACCTTCTTCAGTCATGACATGGATCTCGGTCAGTCCGGCAAAGCGGCCGCGGGGAAAAAGTAGGGGAACCTATGAAGCTGATGACAGCAATTCTTTTGTTGGGAATGGCTGGAACTGTCTGGGCGCAGAACCCGGATGTGATCCAGGATACGCGCACGACAATGAAGTTGGTCCAGCAGAAGAAAGCTTTGGACTCAGATGCAGCTTTGGCGCCCTCGCAGGGGAACGGGGCGAAACCTGCGGCAGCGCCTGCACCCACGAAGATTCTGCGGGCGCAGGAGGCCTCCGGGAGCAAACGCGGAGCAGCCCTGCCACGGAAAGCCAAGCAGTCGAATGCAAGTAAACAAGCTGCTGCTAAGAGCAGCGCGCAGGACACGGCAGGCGCGCACAAGGCAGCGGCAGTAAAGCCAGTACCCGCCCCGAAAGCAGCCATGAAATCTGCTGGCATGGCGACGCCGAAAAGGGTGGCCAAGAAACCGCAGCTGAAGCAGAGGATCGATGTGGAGGACAAGAGCAAACCGGCGGAGGCGAAAAAGCATATGCCAGAGGTGATCAATCTCACCGGCCGTCGTGACCCCTTCATTAGCCCGGTCGTGAACCGCAGCATGCTTGGCTCGGGTTGCAGTTCAGGAAAGCGCTGCCTGGCAATTGGAGAGGTCAACCTTAAGGGCGTGGTGAGGGCAGATACCGGCATGATCGCCGTGGTGGTCAACACCATGAATAAAGCATATTTCCTGCGCGAGAACGATCCGGTGTTCAACGGATATGTTGTAAAGATCACCGGCGACTCGATCGTCTTCAAAGAGACACTCCAGGACAAGTTGGGCAAGCCGTTCACGCGTGAAGTGACGAAGAAGATTTTGACGCCGGCGGTCTAGCCGGGTAGGGGCGAGAATACCGCCCGAGAATTTGCAAGAAAGAATCACGGCCGAGAAGCTCACGCCGTGGGGAGAAGCGAAATGCGAAAGCAATTGCTGAGTGTTTTCCTACCGCTGCTT
>QIAB01000025.1:0-538 GCA_003225455.1 Acidobacteriota bacterium | reverse complement strand
CGCAGAGCACGGGCGCAGCGACCGTAAAGCACGCGGCTCTGCAGAAGCTTGAGGTGGTGCGCGGAGACGATAGCGTGAGCTTGGAGATAACCGCTCGTGGCCAGCTAACGCCTCAGCTAAGCACTCTTGCTCACCCGGCGCGAGTCGTGCTCGATCTGCCTAACACTGTGGCGGCCACTTCCCAGACGCACATCAACGTGGAAAGCAATGGAGTGAAGACTGTGCGGGTTGCCATGAACGGGCAAGAACCGCCCAGCACCCGGGTCGTAATCGATCTGCAACAAGCTTGCAAATATGAAATAGTGCCCGGCGGTGACAATAAGCTCGTTTTGAAGCTGTACACGCGCACCGGCGATGCAAAAGGTATCTCGAAATCAGCCGCTCCCGCTGTGCAGGCTTCCACTCCGGAAACCTCGACGCCAGTAACCAACAACGAGGCTGCAAGAAATCAGCCCGCGGACAAATCACCCGCAGTGGCCGGCAACAAGCGTCCTGAATCCGCCAACGATTTTGTATTCGTCGAACCCTCTTACAAGCC
>QIAB01000011.1 GCA_003225455.1 Acidobacteriota bacterium | reverse complement strand
TTCAGAGTTTTCTCGGGCATGGTATTTACCGTGAAGGGAACTGCCAGAGCTTTGACGTACAGGATGTCAGATGCAGTAGGGTCTTTGGTGCCGGTGCTGGCCCACAGCAGACGCTGCGGCCGAGCCCCGAAATTGTAAATGCGCCGCGAGCGCTCATTGTTGAGCAGGGAGTTGTAGGCATGGTAGATACGCTGCGCAATCGCGATGCCCAACCGGTTACGGAGAATGTCGGGCACGTTGTCCATGACGGCTGCATCCCATCGACTGATGAAAACCGAGGCGACCGAAGGAACATTTGGATTCATGCCCGCATCAATGCGCCGCTCGATGCCTCGCAGGTAGGCTTCAGCGGATGCGAGATAGTGCTGCTGTGAAAATAGAAGAGTTACATTTACCGGAATCCCAGCGAAAATCGCTTCCTCAATGGCGGGGACGCCTTCCTTGGTTCCTGGGATTTTAATAAACACGTTCGGTCGAGCTGCGCGTAGAAACAACTCCTTCGTTGCTGTCACGGTAGTTGAGGTGTTATGCGCCAGCAAAGGCGAGACCTCCATCGACACCCAGCCGTCTACTCCATCTGTGCGATCGAATGTTGGCCGAAACAAGTCCGCAGCCTGCGTGATGTCCTCGAGCGCCAAGTCGAGGAAATCGCCTCAGCCTTTTTCCCGCCGAGAGCCTTCTCCCGGATAGAGGTGTCATAAGTCAAACTATTCTTGATGTCATTGTCGAAGATTGTGGGATTGGAGGTGAGCCCGGTCACCGAGAACTGATCGATGTAGCGTCTAAGTGTCCCGCTGGTCAGAAGGTCTCGCGTAATGTTGTCGAGCCAGAGGCTCTGTCCGAGACCATGAAGTTGTTGTGTTGCATTCATGTTGTTAGTCCTCTGCACTTCACGGACCAACTCCGTCGCAAGGCGATAGTCTCGCCGAGATTCCTGTCGAATTCAGTCCCATTCGGCCGCATAAGCAAATCTGAGGCCGAGCAGGCGTCGTGGAGAGGTCTCGGTGTTGTTGTGTTGACATGCCGACTGGAACTTAAAAGAACCGCACTGATCTTGTCATCTCGGCAAAGGCGATTCGAGCGGCCTCAGGGCGGACTGAGCATTCGATCGTCTTTAGGCAAGATTCGCGAACCGCTCCAAGCGGCCAATGCACGGCGCGGTGCAGAAGTGGAACTTGGCGTGCATTTCATTCGACCGATCGAAGGAGCTTATCGATGGGAACGGCTGTTGCAGATCTGGATGGTGCGCCAGAGGCGCTGGCACAGCATCATCAAAGTGGAGTCGAAGAATTAACCAACATTTTCGTCGACCGCTGGCAATCCTTGTATCGGATAGCCATGCGGCAGCTTGAAAACGTGGCGGACGCCGAGGACGCAGTTCAGGACGCCTTTTTGTCTGCTTATAAGCATTTGGACCAGTTCAAGAGACAAGCTCGAATGTCCACCTGGGTGACGACAATTGTGATTAATTCGGCGCGGATGAAGTTGCGTCGGCGTCTACAAAAGGTGCATGTAGCTTTAAGCGATCAATCTCAGGATCACGACAGCGAGCAGGTCCCCGAAACGCTTCGCGACCATCGGCCCAGCCCAGAAGAGGTGTCTCAATGGAGCGAGCTTGCAGATCGAGCGCTGCGATCTGCGATCCTGATTTCGCCGACGTTGCGCAGGACCTTTCAACTGCGCGCTGTGCATGGGTTGAGTATTCGGGACACAGCTAAGATTCTCGGGGTACCAAACGGTACCGTAAAAGTTCAGACTGCAAGGGCTCGCGCGAAGCTTAAGCTGCTGATGCAAAACAGCGTTGGCGGAAAAAGAAAGCGAATCTAGGATTCTGTCAAAGCGGCGACAAGGGATCCATGTCGTCGGATGTTATTGCACTGTCACGGATCACCTATCAGAAAATGATGCTGAACTTAGTTTGGGCGACACCTTATAACGTGATTACCGTTCCCGCCGTTTGGACGCCTCAGACCGCAGCAAGGCAATCACCTCTTGAATGAGTTCCTTTGAGAATCGTTGAACGTGCACTTTGGGACCGAGGGAAGGGTTGAAGAATCTTCTATTTCAGGTAGAGTATTCGGAAGCACTCCATTGCTCGACAAAACAACGGCGCGCTCGATTAAGTTTTGCAATTCGGGCACATTTCCCGGCCACCAGTAGCACATGAAGGCCTGCAACGTCTCTTCCGGTATATGATTTATTTCCTTCTTCATGCGTTTGGAGAATATCTCTACATAGTGTCGTACCAATTGTGCGATATCTTCGCCCCGATCCCGCAAAGGTGGTAGAACGACAGGGAAGACGTTCAGTCGAGAGTAGAGGTCGCCGCGAAAGTCTCTTTTTTGGACCATCTCTGCTAGGTCATTGTGCGTTGCAGCAATCAACCGAACGTTGACCCGGTGTGTCCGGCCACTCCCGAGTCGCTCAAATTCCTGTTCTTGAAGGACTCGCAACAGTTTGGGCTGAAGAGCCAAAGGGATGTCGCCGATTTCATCCAGAAACAATGTTCCGTGATTCGCTAGGTCGAATCGGCCTATCTTTTGCGCGACGGCTCCGGTAAAAGCGCCTTTCTCGTGTCCAAACAATTCGCTTTCCAGTAAATCAAAAGGGATTGCCGCGCAATTTAGTTTTACAAAAGGCCGTCCACAACGGGCACTGATGTTGTGGACTGCACGAGCAATCAGTTCCTTACCCGTGCCCGTTTCTCCAAGAATGAGGACCGTAGAATCGGTCGATGCCACTCGTTCGACGTCGGCTAATGCCGATTCAAGCGCAGGACTGTGTCCTATGATCTGTTCGAATCGCCGCTCAATCTTCGGCGCTTCGTTGCCCGAAATTTTGTTGGCCCCTTCCACTGGATAACCTCGCAAAATGGCTCCTAGGTTTTATTCATCAAATGCAGCTCGGACTTGCTCGAGCAAGGCTGTATCATCGAACGGTTTGGCCAGAAATTCGACTGCACCGGCCCTAAGGGCTTGCGTCCGCATGCTCTCATCGCCGTGTGCCGTGATGAAGATGATGGGAATCTTATGATGATCGGTATTTAACTGTGATTGGAGGTCCAGCCCTGACATTCCCGGAAGGCGGATATCAGCGATCAAGCAGCCAATGTGCTGTTTTTCTCCAGAGGTCAAGAAGTCTTCCGCCGATGCAAACGCCATGGTACGGTATCCGGCCACTTTCATCAGACCCTGGAGAGCGCTACGGATGGATTCATCGTCGTCGACTATCGCAACCACGTTCGTGCTTTCCTGACTCACCATTTCCTCACACGCTAGTCCAGTGCGACTCTGAGCGCAATTATGCTTTTGTATAGGAAGCGAGTTCTGCATTTAAGCTATCGGAGAGAAGTCGATTTTAGGGATCTCGGATTAGTTCGAATGATCTGAAAAGAGCTGCAGCTTCTCCGCCATTCTAACCAGCTCTGCGAGTGAACCCGCCCTCATCTTGTGCATCACTTGAGCGCGGTGAACTTTTATCGTAATCTCGCTGGTCCCAAGTTCGTACGCGGTCTGCTTGTTGAGCATGCCGGATACGACCATTCTCATGACTTCGCGCTCTCGGCGAGTCAGAGTTGTATATCGTTGTTGCAGAGCGGAGCGCTCGGCCTGTTCTTGACGACGAGCGGAATCTTTCGCAAGAGCCTGTCGTATGGCTTCGAGGAGCGTGTCATCGCGGAAGGGTTTTGTCAGAAACTCGAGTGCACCCGATTTCATCGCCTTCACTGACATCGGGATGTCACCATGCCCCGTAATGAAGATAATCGGAACCTGAAGACCTGCATCTTTTAATTGCTGCTGAAACTCTAGGCCATTAATTCCAGGAAGGCTCACATCGAGGATCAGGCAACTGGGTCCATCAGGCCGCTTGGTTCTCAGAAACTCTTCCGCACTCTCAAAGCCCTCGGATTGCAAACCTTGCGATTTCAGCAGTCCCTGTATCGATGCACGAACCCCAGCATCATCATCTATGATGAACACCTTGGGGGTATCTGGAAGCGCCATGTTCAGCTCTGTTGCAAGAATCGCAATGTCACGGATCTTCGAATCAATGGGCAACTCCACTGCGAGCAACATAGTATCTTATGCGCTTGAAATCAGCGACCGGTGTGTGGGCCCGGCCCGCTGACCTCCAGAAACGACTGGACATGCTGAGTCCGTCGAAGTGGTTTGCGATCCATCCAAAATCACTTACGGCCAGTTGCTGCGCATCTTCTTTTCCGTCGCCCACGATCCAACGCAACTCAACCGCCAGGGCTCAGAGGTGGTACCTCGTACCGATCCGCCATCTTTTACGTCAATGATGATCAAAAGCGAATTG
>QIAB01000039.1:618-34527 GCA_003225455.1 Acidobacteriota bacterium | reverse complement strand
CCCACTTCCCCATCCTGCCCGTGAGTGCTTTCGCACTGCACCGATAGCGACAGAGTTAGCCGGGGAGAACGATCGATTCGCTGGACTGGCTTTCGTGGTGGGACGGACCAAGCCTGATCATTCTCAACGCGATAGAAATTCGGACTGGCTGCGAAATCCAAGCGGGGGTTGTTTTTAACGGCAGGCACGAGGGGGAACGCCTCGGTGAAGCTGAGTCAGCAACTGGCCGCGCTAAAGCCGCGTCTCAAACACTCCGTCAAATAAAGAGTCCCGAGGTGATGTTGAACTCATTCGTCTCGGCCAGTAGCTCGCTTTAGACCCTTGCCGACCTGACCTCACCACTTTCCCTTGCGGGCGCGACGAGCGATCTTTGCTTGGGCTCCGGGCTTACCGCCAAGATAAACCAGTTCAACGCCTCGGGACTCTATCCTGCCTTTGACATTGTGTTCTTGTTCGCCTCGACCAGCGCTTGGCTATAGACCCTTGCTAGCCCTCCTTCAGTCATCTTGCGATGTAGAAGGTGACCTTGCTCGAGCCCCGGACGCCGCACCAACCGGGAAAACTTAGAACGTGTCAAAGAACGATTATCTTTTTACTCTCTTTAAATGTTGAGTCAATGAAAAATGCAGAAGCGTATGTTGTTTAGCTGCAAGCGAGTGCAGCCTCTCCACAAGGGGGTGCCAGGAAATGGTGCAAACGCCTGGGAGCAGTTTGCATTGCGGTATGGTGAGCACGATTTTCCGCGCTGTTTGTTTCTGTAAATCATTGAGATCCGGGGTGGAATAATTAATTCTGAATTGTGAAAATTGCGTTAGAAACAGCATCCAGAGCGGGATTCGCCTGCGTGTTCTTCAAGTCACTTATGGTAGACCGCAGCCCAAACTACAATTGCCGCGGGGAGGAAAAGCTATGGCAATTTTCTCTGAGGGCCGGGGCAGGGTGATTGACGGCAATCCAAGTCCTGCGTTCCGTTTGTTCGGAATTGCGGTTGCCGGATTCTTGGTGGCGTTGTTGCTGTTTTCATCGGTTGCGAGGGTGGAATCCGGAAATGTCGGAGTGCTCACCCTCTTTGGCCGAGTGACCGGCGAGGTGCTGCCGGAGGGCATGCATCTGGTGAGTCCGTTCAAGACGAATAATGAGATGTCCATCCGCACTCAGGAGATCAAAGAATCCGCCAGCGTGCCTTCGAGTGAGGGCTTGGTGCTGAACCTGGATACATCCCTCATCTACCATCTGAATCCCGATAAGGCGGCAGAGGTCTTTCACGAGATAGGCCCAAAATACCTGCAGGTTTTGATCGAGCCCAACTTGCGAGCTGGGATCCGCGAATCAACTGCATCGCACACAGCGAATGCCTTGTACACGGGCGAGCGGGAGATGGTGGCCAAACAAATCTATGAGCAACTGGCGCAGAGAATTGGCAATCGAGGAATCGTGGTGGAAAGTGTGCTCCTGCGCGATATCCAACTGCCAGCATCATTGAAAGTTTCCATTGAAGCCAAACAACAGGCCGAGCAGGAAGCGCTCGCCATGAACTTCCGTCTGCAAAAAGAAACCCAGGAGGCGCAACGCAAGCGCATCGAAGCGGCCGGCATTCGCGACTTTCAGCAGATCGTCGCGCAAGGCATCAGTCCCGCGCTCCTGGAATGGAAAGGAATTGAGGCAACCGAGACCCTGGCCAAGAGCGGGAACTCGAAAGTCGTCGTGATCGGAAACAGCAAAAATGGGCTGCCGCTGATTTTGGGGCAGTAGGGACCAGGTCTTTCGCTGTTGAAGTCCACCGTTGAAGTTGATGATTGACGCGCACCTCCGGCGTTGAAGCGCAGACTAACTGTAAATGCTGGCGGTACGAATGAAGGTTGCGCTTCCCAAATTCTCCCACCCTATGACGCCGATGCTGCCTCCATGTGCGTCCATAAAACGCGAGCAACTGGAATCTCACATCTGTGCTTGGTAATTTTGCGCTGATTTTGCTGTTGTGGCCGCTCGCCGGTCATCAGCTCAACGGATGCTTTGTTATAATTTTGCAAGCATCCGAGGCGCTATCGTCTAGGGGTTAGGACGGAAGATTCTCAATCTTCAAACCCGGGTTCGATTCCCGGTAGCGCTACCAACCCCTTCCAACTAGGAAATTTTCTGATGGGCGACAAACCAGCTGTGGGGGTCGCTGGAAGGAGACGGTTACCCGGTTTTTTTCTATTGACTTGTGTAGCCCCCGCGATCAATATGTAGTCCCCCCGGAAGTGCTGAAGCTCCTCTTGCTTTCAAAATATTTTTGCGAGGAGAAACCACTATGCGCCACATCCTGTTCGGGGTAAATTTCCAGGTCGAATTGAGAGTTCTGGTTGGGTTAGCAAGTCTCGCTTCCGTGGGCTATGCCCAGACTGTCACCACGTTCGATGCGCCTAATGCTGGTTTCACAATAGCCACTGCTATCAATTCAGCAGGCCAGATCACGGGATATTACGAGGATACAATAGACCAAATTACCCACGGATTTTTGCGAGAACCCGATGGTACCATCACTACGTTCGACGGCCCTCCTTTAACTCTGACGTACACCAGCTTCACATTTGCCCGAACTATAAATTCGGCAGGCCAGATCGCCGGGTCTTATTTCGAATCGTCGGTGCCGGCGGGCGAGTCCCGGGGCCACGGCTTTCTGCGAGATCGCGATGGCACCATCACTCCATTCGATATTGGGACAGCAGATCATGTGTTGAATACGGCTATCAATCCCGCAGCCCAGATCGCTGGGTCGTACGTGTTCTCGGACTTGCCAAGTCCTACAGCCGCATTTCTGAGGCAGCCTGATGGTTCTATTACCACGTTCTATGACCATTCGGGTTTCACAGTGTTTACAGCGATAAACCCTGCAGGCCAAATCACAGGGTACGGAGGCGCGATCGGCGCCTTTCTTCGTCAGCGGAGTGGGAGTATCACGGCCTTCCACATACCTAATTCAATTTACACGTACCCGGTCGGCATAAATTCAACAGGCCGAATCACGGGATACTACTCGGATGCGAGCTACTTTTATCACGGCTTCCTGCGGCAGCCAGGCGGCACCATCACCACTTTCGATGCGCTTAATTCAAGTGCGACGCTTCCCCAAGCCATAAATGCGGCAAGCCAGATTGCGGGACAGTACCAAGACCCGAATGGCCGTATACATGGTTTCCTTCGGCAACGGGACGGTAGCATCACGACAATTGATGTACCTAGTTCAACTTATACGTATCCGGTCGGCATAAATTCGGCAGGCCAGATTACGGGATATTATTTCGATGGTTGGGCTTACCACGGCTTCATTTTCACTCCGTAAACAATTCCGCTGGGCAGTGCAGCCGCCAGCCAACCATGTAAGCCCCTGATAGCAAGGAGCACATCTAATAGATTCTCACCTCAAACCCGGAAAAAGGGTTCTGTCGCCGTGGCAAGCATCAACGATGCCAGCCCCAGACTGGGCTCCCTTTCTCGTCGCGGAGCACCAGTGTGTCGCTACCTTTCACCACTTCACGTGCGAGGATCAGATCAGCTTCGCCTTGTTTGATTCTCGAGCCGGTAAGCGCGATTTCGTCGCCCTTGCTGAAGCTAAATCCCATGTCCGCGAGAAAGGTCTGGGGGCACAGGTAAACATCGAGCGCGTCCGCGCCATTTTTCAGGACGAGGTGGGCAATTTCCTTCTCGCTTCCTTTCGGCGGCAGCTTCAGATCCTGCACAGTTCCCTTGAGCTTCGCCTCGGTTTTCAGATCGTACTTGGGCGGGCTTGCTGAGGCTGTTTGGTTCTTCTGCGCACGGGCTGGCGCTCCAAAGAGCACCGTGAGAAATAGCAGCAGGAAAACATTCTTGCGAGACCGACGCGATGGAACAGATTTAGTTCGGTGATGCATAGCTCCCCTTTTCAAAAGAGGCGTCCAGGAGCCGCTCACAGAAAAAATCGGCAGGCCAAAGTACTAGCTCCCCGCCCCCAAAACGCTACGTAGGATGAAGCCAAGCTTTCTTGGGCAATATGATACACCCATTGTCACGGGTTCCCGAGTTACCGGCGGGCAACATGTCGGTGCCGGAAGCGTGCAGCGTAGATTCCGAGGTTGAATAGGCAAACCGCGACACCACCCGCGGTCAGCAGGCTGGGCGGCACATCCGGATAGACAAGCGTGTCCAAATAGTGAAGGAGAAATCCACCCTGATAAGCGGCGAGTCCGGCGTGGTCCCGCAGCCAGTTCTCGGCTGGAGTCAGCGGGCAGGGCCAAGGCAGGATTTCAACCGCGATGCCCCAGACCAGCGAGGCAAGGTGGAGCCATCGCAGCAGCGGCCGATGGCGGGTCAAAAGGGCTCCGAACACCACCCAGAGAATGAAAAGGAGGTGCAGTGCCAGTACCAGTGATGCAAGCACAGAATAAAACGTCATCGTCGACATTATGAATCATCAAAGGCTCCCCGCTTCTTCAGCGATACGTTGCGCTTCTCAGCTGATATCCATTTGGCAACTCAGGACCGCAAACAGCGCCGATATGGGTATTAGAAAGCAGTTAGCTTCTTGACAAAATCTTCCTCCAGTAGCAGTATTTCGTAAAGGCGAATAAAAAGCGAATTTGCCGCTGAATTCGTCTTGCGCAGTCCTTTCTGGATTGCTCGATGTTCACCGAAATTTGTTCCCTGAAATTCTGAGGTCCTTGAATGTCTTCTTCTCCTTTGTTTTGCGTCGAAATGGCCTTGGGCCGTCCCCCTGACTTTCCCCAAAAGCCTGGGCCGGTGCTGGTTTTGGAGCGGCTGTCGCAGATGTCGAGGCTTGCTGCCGTCACTCCCGCTTCCCGGCTGGAGATAAGG
The DNA here is from genome assembly GCA_003225455.1 of Acidobacteriota bacterium. Taxonomy (GTDB): domain Bacteria; phylum Acidobacteriota; class Terriglobia; order Terriglobales; family Acidobacteriaceae; genus QIAB01. Next base: position 29,694 of record QIAB01000039.1, on the reverse strand, counting down.
CCCGCACCGGAAATGGTTCCCATTGGAATTCAAGAACTAAATTCGCTCACCGGAGGGCTACCGCGCGGATGTTTAACTGAAATTTGCGGGCCAACCTCTTCGGGACGTACCAGCGTGCTGCTGGCGGCGCTTGCCGTGGCTACACGGCGGCAAGAAGTTTGCGTTCTTGTGGATGCAAGCGATGCTTTTGACCCAGGTTCCGCCGACGCGGCGGGAGTGGATTTTGAACGATTGCTGTGGGTTCGGTGTGGAGGAGCGGAGTTCGGACCTCGGACTTCAGCCGTCAGCCGTCAGCCATCAGCTTTCAGGAGTCAGAGTTCACACTTTGGACTTGATCCTCAACCGCCGAGATCTGAAGTCCGAGATCCGATGTCTGCGCTGGAGCAAGCGCTGCGAGTCACCGACTTGCTACTGCAAAGCGGCGGATTCGGCATGGTGGCCATAGATTTGGGTGACGTTCCGTTCCGCGTGGCCCGGCGCATTCCCCTGACTTCCTGGTTTCGTTTTCAGCGTGCGGTGGAGCACACGCCTACGGTGCTGCTTGCGATTACGCCAGCTCCGTGCGCGCAAAGTTGCGCGGCGCTGTCGCTCAAATTATGGTCTTCGGCCGTCGATCGTCAGTCTTCGGGAAAGCTTTCAGCCATCGGCTCTCAAACTCCAGTTTCTTCACACACGCATCTTTTTGAAGGATTGAAAGTGGAAGGAGAGATTTTGCGATCCAGGCTTGAGCGGAAGCCGCAACAATCTGTAAGGGCCGGGTTCAGGACGAAAACTGTACGAGCCGGCTAACACACAAACTGAGGGCAAACGACTAACGACTGAAGCAATGCCCGCTTTTGCCTGCATCTTCGTTCCCGACTTTCCTGTGGAAGCGCTTCTGCGCGTGGAACCGGAACTGCGCTCGCAAGCCGTTGTTGTGCTTGAAGGCAAAGCGCCTCTCGAAAAAGTTTTGACTGCAAATGAAAAAGCGCGCCGTGCCGGGGTGGAAGTGGGAATGACGAAACTGCAAGTGGAAGCTTGCTCTGAGCTTGCGTTGCGGGCGCGCTCGCCTTTGCAGGAAACCGCCGCTCATGCTGCGTTGCTGGATTGTGCGCAAGCGTTCTCGCCGCGGGTCGAAGATGCTGGCTGCGACACCATCATCCTTGATCTCGCCGGCATGGAATCGCTTTTCGGCCCTCTGCCGAAGATTGCCCGCGATGTGTCGCAGCGTGCCTCCGATTTGGGGCTTGAAACTAATGTTGCTGTGGCGGCGAATCCAGACACCGCGTTAATTGCAGCTCGTGGATTCTCCGGAGTAACTGTGATTGCGGACGGGAAAGAGGCGGAGCAGTTGGGGAGCCTGCCCGTGGAGGTGCTGTTTTTCGATGCTGATTTAGATCGCGTGCGAATTTTAGAAACACTCAGCCGCTGGGGCATTCGCAATCTACGCGCTCTCGCCACTTTACCGGAGATCGCGCTTAGCGAGCGATTGGGGCAAGAAGGAGTTCGCCTGCAGCAGTTAGCGCGTGGAGTAACCTTCCGCACTCTCGTTCCGGTGGAACCGCCATTGGTTTTTGAAGAAGCGGTCGAACTGGAACACCCACTGGTTCTGTTGGAGCCGCTCGCATTTCTGCTGGCGCGGATGCTGGAACAACTATGTGGCCGTTTGAGCGCCAGAGCTTTGGCCACCCAAGAAATACGGCTGCAACTTGAACTCGAAAACGGCAGTCATACCAAAACTTTCCATCGCACGCTCCGGCTTCCTGTCCCTCTGCTCGATGAAAAGATTTTTCTCAAGCTCCTGCAGCTTGATTTGAAGGCGCATCCTCCAGGTGCTCCTATCATCAAAATTCAGTTATCAGCCGAGCCGGCGCGGCCGCGAGCCGCGCAAAATGGGCTATTTCTCCCTCCTTCACCGGAACCGGAAAAACTTGAACTCACGCTGGCGCGAATTGCCGGCATTGTTGGAGAAAACAAAGTGGGCGCTGTGCAAATGATGGATACACATCGTCCGCAGACATTTCAAATGCAGCGATTCATGCCAGAGAATTCTCAGCCACAGACCTCGACGGCTAAAGCCGAAAGTTTTCCGCACTCGGCGGCACATCTGCAGAGCAAAGACGGCGCGGTCACCGCCCTGCGAATTATTCGCCCATCTCTATTCGCTATTGTGAACATACGGGACGGCGTGCCTGCGCGAATCACCTGTCCCAAGCGCAAACACATAGATGGAGAAATTTTCTGGAGTGCGGGCCCCTGGCGCTCTTCGGGAGACTGGTGGGAGCACGAAGGATGGGCGCGCGATGAATGGGACATCGCTGTGCAGCAGGAAAGCGGAATTGCGCTATATCGCCTGGTTCGCGATCTGCTCAGTGGAAGGTGGTTCTTAGAAGGAAGCTATGACTAATTGGGAAACTGAGAACTGAGAACTGATTTTTACAAAAAGCAGTTCTCGGTTGTGAGTAACGCCTCTGTCGAGAGTCCGATGTACATCGAGTTTCACGCTCGCTCTGCTTTTAGTTTTCTTGAGGGCGCCTCTCTGCCTGAAAGCTTGATCGAGATCTGCGCACATCTGGATATGACTGCCATGGCGCTGCTGGATCGAGATGGCGTATATGGCGCGCCGCGCTTTTACATGGCGGCCAAAAGAGCAGGAATCAAAGCGCATATTGGGGCGGAGGTGACATACGAGATTTCCAAAAACTTTCACAAATTCCACAATTCAAAAATAGAAACATGTTGCCTTCCTGTTCTTATTTCCTCCCGCGCCGGTTATCAAAATCTCTGCCGCTTAATCACGAAGATGAAGCTTCGCGCGAAAAAGGGCGAGGGCGCAGTGCGCGAAGATGAACTGCGGGAACACGCTGCAGGATTGATCTGCCTTACTGGTGGAGAAAATGGGCCGCTTGCCATTGCTCTTGCCCACGGCGGCATAGCGGAAGCGCGGCGGTCAGTCGAAGAGTTGATCGATATTTTTGGACGCGAAAATGTTTATATCGAATTGCAGCGGCATTTCCATCGCGAGCAGGAGGCCCGCAACCATGCTGCTATTGAAATTGCCCGTTCACTTCAGCTTCCTCTGCTTGCGGCCAATGGCGTCTGTTATGCCACTCCACGCGAACGCGAATTGTGCGATGTATTTACCGCCATTCGCAACCACTGCACGTTAGCTGCAGCGGGACGCTTACTGCCGCGCAATTCCGAACGTCATCTGAAATCGACGCAGGAAATGGAAAGGTTGTTTTCTGACTTTCCAGAAGCCATCGCCAATACGGCCGAACTTTCTTCGCGAATCGAGTTCACGCTGAAAGATCTCGGATACGAATTCCCAAAATACCCTGTGCCCAAGGGTGAGACCATGATGTCGTTCCTGCGGGAGCACACGCGGGAGGGTTTCCAGCAACGATACTGCAGAGCGACGGCAGATTTGCAGAACTGCGCCCGCCAGCAAGTGGATCGCGAATTACACCTGATCGAAAAGCTCAAACTTGAAGGCTATTTCCTGATTGTTTGGGACCTGGTGCGCTTCTGCCGGGAACAAAAAATTCTAGTGCAGGGGCGTGGCTCAGCGGCCAACAGTGCCGCGTGTTACTCGCTTGGGATTACCGCGGTCGATCCGGTCGGCATGGAGCTGCTCTTCGAGCGCTTTCTTTCTGAAGAACGCGGCGAGTGGCCGGATATCGATCTTGACCTCCCCAGCGGAGACCAGCGAGAACGCGTCATCCAATATTTATATAAGCGATATGGTGAGCGCGGGGCCGCCATGACCGCGAACGTGATCACCTATCGCAGCCGCATGGCGGGCCGCGAAATAGGCAAGGCACTCGGTTTCGACCCTGAAACTCTCGACAAAGTTTCCGCTGCGGTTTCTACCTGGGAATACCGCGATTCGAACGATACCTTCGACCATCGCTTCCGAGATGCCGGGCTTGACCTCAGCCATCCTCGTCTACGCAAATACTTTGAGCTGTGCGTGGCAGTGCAGGATCTGCCCCGGCATCTCGGCCAGCACTCCGGTGGAATGGTAATTTGCCAGGGGCAACTTGATTCTGTCGTCCCCCTCGAACCTGCTTCCATGCCCGGGCGCGTCGTCGTGCAATGGGACAAAGATGACTGCGCTGATCTCGGCATTATCAAAGTAGATCTGCTTGGGCTGGGAATGATGGCGGTGCTCGAAGATTCGCTCGAACTGATTCGCAATCACTACCACGAAGAAGTTGACCTGGCTCACCTGCCGGCGGACGATCCCGAAGTTTATTCGACTCTGCAGAAAGCCGACACCATTGGCATGTTCCAGATCGAGAGCCGGGCGCAGATGTCATGCCTGCCGCGCCTGAGGCCCAAGAAGTTTTATGACATCGTGGTGCAGGTGGCGATCATTCGTCCTGGGCCCATTGTCGGCCAAATGGTGAATCCTTATTTACAGCGCCGCCAGGGACGCGAGGAGGTCACCTATGCGCATCCATCGCTCGAACCTGTGCTCAAGCGGACTCTGGGTGTGCCGCTGTTTCAGGAACAACTGCTGCGTATGGCTATGGTGGTAGCCGGATTCAGCGGTGGCGAAGCCGAAGAACTTCGCCGTGCCATGGGATTCAAGCGCTCGGAAAAGCGCATGCGGGAGATTGAGACCAAGCTGCGCGCCGGCATGGATCGCAATGGTATTTCGCGCGGGGCGCAGGAGCAGATCATTCTTTCAATCACATCTTTCGCGTTGTATGGATTCCCTGAATCGCACGCGGCCAGCTTCGCTTTGATTGCTTATGCCAGCGCCTATCTGAAATGTCATTACCTGGCCGCGTTCACCGCTGCATTGCTGAATAATCAGCCGATGGGGTTTTATCGTCCCGCGACGATCGTCAAAGATGCACAACGCCACGGACTGAAGGTATTGCCGGTGGATGTGATGAAGTCGGAGTGGAAATGTACAGTCGTGAATGCAGTCGTTGGTCATTGGTCATTGGCCGTTGGCCAGGAAAATGGAGGGAATTCTTCAAACGATAGGCTGGAGGGCCATCCCGCAATCGGGGAAGTCGAAAGGCCCGCGCTCCGCCTTGGCCTACGCTATGTTCGCGGACTGCGCGAAGAAGCCGCGCAGGCCCTGGTGCGCGAGCGAAATCATGCTCCGTTTTCTTCTGTTCATGATCTGGTCCATCGCGTCCCCGAATTACGCAAAGATGAACTGAATACGCTGGCTGAAATTGGTGCATTGAATTCAGTTCTCAGTTCTCAGTTCGCAGTTCCCAGTAATTCGGTTACAACTCGAAACTCGAAACTGCATAGAAGAGATGCGCTCTGGCAAGTCGAGCGCGCCGTGCGTTACTCCGGACCGCTGCTGGAGGAATTGCCGGAACCCGATTCGAAATCGCCACTTATGCAAATGAATAATGAAGAACGTCTGGTGGCCGACTTTCGCGGAACCGGGCTGACGGTTGGCCCCCATCCGATGGCCTATCATCGTGCGCGCTTACAAAGCACCGGAGTCCGCAGAGCAATCGACCTCAAGTCGATCCCCAATGGTCAGCGAGCACGAATCGGAGGATGCGTTATTGCCCGCCAACGTCCCGGAACCGCAAAGGGATTTGTATTTCTAAGTCTGGAAGATGAAACCGGTGTAGCCAACGCCATCATCAATCCCGATCTGTTTCAGAAAAACCGGTTACTGGTAACCGCCGAGCAGTTCCTGATGATCGAAGGTATTTTGCAGAACCAGGATAATGTGATTTCCGTCAAAGCCGAGCGTGTCCTGCCGCTGGCCATCACGCAAGCCGAAACCAGCTCGCACGATTTTTATTAGAAATTTTTTTCTGCTTCCTCCCACATCCACAGCCATTCGGTTTATTATTGAAGACATCATCTGCCACAATCTATGTAGGGCCCCGTACGAGAGGAGTCCAGCGCGTATGTGGCTGATTCATCAATTCGATTCATTATTGAACCTGGTATCTGTAAGGAGTATCCGATTATGGCTAGAGCAAAATCCCCTCGCAATGGAAATGCCCGTAAAGCAGAGGTCGCAACCCTGCCGGTAGTGACCGCACCCGACGTGAAGCAGGGTTCCTTCACAGTCGACCTGGAGAGCGAGATCCGCCGCCGCGCCTACGAGTTATACGAGCAGCGCGGCTGCACACCAGGTCAGGAACATGAAGACTGGCTGGTCGCGGAACGCGAAGTTTTGACCCGTTATAATCATCAGCAGAGCGCTTAGGCCCTGGAACTCCGGTTCCCGGCTTCGGCCGTAGAGCGTGCGCGCCGCTTGGACAAACGGAGTTCCAAATGTGCGAAATTCTGCTCATTGATGACGATCCTACGCAGTTGCGTTTGCGCGAAGCGGTTTTGCGCGAAGCCGGTTTTACCGTTGGGACCGCCGAAACGGCAAGTCAGGCTCTCAAAGCGCTGGGCCATCCTGAACTGAGAAAAGCCTTGGGGCTGATCATCACTGATCATGTTATGCCCGGGCCGAGCGGTGCCGCCTTCGCTCGCAAGCTCCGACGTTTCAGCGGTGTCCCAGTTATTGTCATCAGCGGTATGCTCGAGGCGGAAGAGGAGTACGAAGGGTTGGATGTGGGTTTCATCGCGAAACCCTGCCTCCCTGAGGATCTGATCCGCCATGTCCGCAAAGTGCTGCGTTCAAACTGAGAGCTGGGAACTGATAGCTGGGAACTGAATTTAACACCCCCGGCCCTCAATTCTCAGTTCTCAGAAATGCGAGGGCTCGGCAATTCCCGTGCCTCCCTCTGTGTAGCCTCCTCGCGGTTGCCTGCGCCCTCTGTTTCTGAAAAAATACACATGGACCCCTCCATGGCACAGATAGGTAGTTTTGCCCTCCTGCTTGCGCTCGCCCTGAGCGCTTATTCGTTTGTCGCAGGATTACTGGCCTTGTTGCGAGCAGACGGTAGGGCGGAACGTCTGGGAGAAACTGCGCGCCGCGCCGGTATCGCGGCGTTTGGGGTGGTTTTTTTGGCTGCGGTCGTGCTGGTGATTGCCGCTTTCCAGGATGACTTCTCCATTGCCTACATTTTTCATCACAGCAATCGTGACCTCCCTGCGCCATATAAGTTTGCGACCCTGTGGTCCGGGCAGGAAGGTTCGCTGCTATTCTGGTCGCTGCTACTTTCCGCTTATGGATTGGTGCTGCGGCTGCGGCACAAGACCGACAGCCGTCTCTTTGCCCACGCTTCGGTAATCATTGCCGCGGTTCAGGTCTTCTTCCTATTGCTTTTGAACTTTGCGGCGCATCCTTTTGCCATTATGCAAGGCTCGCTGCCCGAAGATGGCAACGGGTTGAATCCTCTGCTGCAATATCCCGAGATGGTCATTCATCCGCCCATGCTGTATCTGGGCTACGTCGGGTTCACGGTGCCGTTCGCATTCGCGCTGTCTGCCTTGGTCATGCGCTACCCCGGTGAAAAGTGGATTCACATCACTCGCCGCTGGACGATGGTGACTTGGGGATTTCTTACCTGCGGCGTTTTTCTTGGCGCGCACTGGGCCTACTCAGTGCTCGGCTGGGGAGGCTATTGGGGCTGGGATCCGGTCGAGAACGCATCATTGCTGCCGTGGCTCACAGGCACAGCGTTCCTGCATTCGGTGATGATGCAGGAAAAACGCGGCATGCTGAAGGTCTGGAATATGTGGCTGATCTTCGCCACATTCATGCTCTCGATCTTTGGGACGTTCCTGACCCGCAGCGGCGTCGTCAGCTCCGTCCACGCATTTGCGCAGTCTTCGATTGGCACATGGTTCGTGGTGTTTCTGACTATCATTTTTTTAGTATGCGGCGTTTTTTACGTGATGAATCGCGAGCACTTGCGCAGCGAACACAAACTGGAATCGTTGGTTTCCCGGGAATCAAGTTTTTTGTTCAATAACCTGTTGTTTTTGGTCGCCTGCTTTGCCGTGCTCTGGGGCACGCTATTCCCGATTCTTTCTGAATGGGTACAGGGCCATAAAATCACGGTTGGCCCGCCCTTCTTTAATCGAGTAATGATCCCGGTGGCGCTGCTGCTGTTGCTTTTGACCGCAGTAGGACCGCTGCTGTGCTGGCGAAAGACATCTATAGAGAGCTTAAAACGGAATTTTCTCTGGCCATCCCTCGGCGCGCTGGCCATTGCGCTCTTCTTGATGGTCACACCTGTGAGTTGGGGCCCTCCGTTTGCCATGAGGCCGTGGAGAGAAATCTCTTCTCTTTACTCCCTGATGGCCATTGCGTTATCCGCACTCGTTGCCTTCACCGTGATTTCAGAATTCATTCGCGGCGGACGCGTCATCAGCCACCATACCGGACAAAATCTTGTGGCTTCGATGATCCGCCTGGCTCATCGCAACACCCGCCGCTACGGCGGCTACATCGTCCATTTTGGCGTGATCGTCATCATCATTGGTTTCGCCGGCGCCGCGTTTAATCAAGACCGAGAGAAGGAGATGGGTTTCGGCGACAAGATGATGATCGGCCCTTATACGCTCGTCTGCCGCTCTTATACTCAGGAGGACAAACCAAATTACGGGAGCGAGTGGGCCATCATCGACGTCTTCAAAGGGGATCGCCAGATTGACACCCTCTACCCTGAGCGTCGCTTCTTCAAAGCCAGCCAGCAGATGAACACCCGGCCCACCATCCACTCCACTGCGAATGAGGATCTTTACTTGGTATATGAAGGTCAGAATGAAGATAGTGGGCGGCCAATCATCAAAGCGCATTTGAATCCGCTGGTGATGTGGATTTGGGTCGGTGTGTGGATCATGATCGCGGGAACGGTGATCGCTTTGATTCCGAATGCAGCAGCGGCAGTTCGCGTCCCAGCGCCGGTGCGAGTGCAGGCCGAACCGGTGGGAGCGGGAGATTGAATTGGTTTTATCTTTGAAACGCGGGTGTCTTCTTGGACTGCTGTGCTTCACAATCTTCGCCTTCCTTGGCGCCGGAGATGAAGACGCGCGCTTCAGCACCGTTGGCCACAAAATGATGTGCGTGTGCGGCTGCAATCAAGTCCTCCTCGAATGCAACCATGTGGGCTGCCGGTACTCAGATCGCATGCGTGGCGAACTCTCGTCTGCCTTGTCGCGCGCTGAAAGCGACGATCTGGTTCTGCAGTCGTTTGTTCAGGAGTATGGTCCGACAGTCCTGATTGCGCCCACCAACGCTGGCTTTAATCGAGTCGCTTGGATCATGCCTTACCTTGCGCTTGTGCTGGGCTTGACGACAGTCGTGCTCGTCGTCAGGGCGTGGAAATTGCGGCCGCTGCGTGCTCACGCGGGCGCAGTGGCTCCGGTGACCGGGGTTGAGTTTGAGCGCTTTCGCGAGCAAGCCAGGAAGGAAACGGAAGTATGACTCTCCTGCTCTGCTCCCTAATCACACTGGCCGTGCTGTTCTACGTTTTCTATTTGCCCGGCAAACTGCAACTCGGACCGGAAAAGACGCGGCTGGCATACCTCCGTGAGCGCAAAGAAGCCGTCTACGAAAATCTGCGGGATTTGAATTTCGAATATAGGGCGGGCAAGTTTCCGGAATCGGATTATCAGTCTATGAAGAGCTCTTTGGAAGAAGAAGCGGCGGCAATCTTGGCTGAGATTGCAAGACTAGAGCGGGCGCCGGAGGCTGTGCGCGGACGAAAGGGAGTGCGGATTTGAAGCGTTTTCTTCCTTACTTATTAGCACTTCTCGCGCTCATCGCCTCGGCTTCTGCTCAAACTCTCACCGGCACCGTCTCCAACGGCACAACCAAGAAGCCCGCCTCGGGCGATGACGTCGTGCTCATCAAGCTGAGCCAGGGCATGGAAGAAGCCGCTCGCACCAAGGCAGATTCCCAGGGCAACTTCACATTTAAGCTCGATGACAACGGCCCGCATCTGGTTCGCGCCATTCACCAGGGCGTGACCTATCACAAAATGGCGCCGCCGGGCACAGCTTCTGTGGACTTGCAGGTGTTCGATGTGAGCAAGAAGCTTGCCGGAATCAGCGTGACTGCCGACGTGATGCGTTTTCAGGCGCAGGGGAATGAATTGCAGGGCATCCGCTTATTTGCGGTCGACAATCACTCCGACCCGCCACGCACGCAGATGAACGATCAGAATTTCGAATTCTACCTGCCGGATGGTGCTTCTGTAGATCAAAGCATGGCGATGACAGCGGGCGGCCAGCCGATCAATTCCGCACCAGTGCCGCAGAAAGAGAAGAACCGTTATGCATACGTCTTTCCTCTGCGGCCAGGAGAGACTCAGTTCCAGGTGTCCTTCCACATGCCGTACAGCGGCCAACTAAGCGTCGATCCCAAAGCCCTATACGGAGACCAGCACTTCGTGGTCATGTTGCCGAAGAGCATGCAATTCTCGGCGGGCGCGGGCACGTCGTTTCAATCCATGAAAGATCCGCGGCAGTCGGACGCGCTGGTACAGGTTGCCTCGAATACGCGGGTGGGGCAGCCGCTGGCATTTACGATCTCGGGCACAGGTGTGCTCACAGACGAAAGTCAAGAAGCAAGCGCCGGCCAGGCAGGCGGCCAAGGGCAAGTGGCTGGACGCGATTCGCGCCCGGGCGGCGGCCTTGGCCCTCCGATCGACGCTCCCGATCCACTCGAGAAATATCGCTGGTACATTCTCGGCGGCTTTGGCGTGGTGCTCGCTGCAGGCGCGGTCTACATTGCCAAGCGGCCTCGCGGCGCGATTGCGGAGTTCGCTCCGTCGCATGCGGACGCGTCTGCGGCGCCAAGAGCCAACCCCAGTCGTTCTACTCTATTGCTTGAAGCGCTTAAAGAAGAGATCTTCCAACTCGAAATTGACCGCAAGCAGGGCCATATCTCACAACAAGAGTATGAAACAGCTAAAGCGGCGCTCGACCAGACCCTGGAGCGGGCGCTCAAACGGAAGGCACCGAAACCAGCGATCTAAAAGCCGCAGCCCGTATCTTCATGCAACCGCAGCAGTTCGCACTTGAACCATATGGACGCGATTCGCGTATCAGGGGTATTGAATCCCGCGAGCTGACGGAACATCTACTTAGCTAGGGAATATATGGGGAACACATTTAAAACTGCATTTCTCTTGACCTCGCTCACTTTGCTTCTCCTGGCCATTGGCCGCGCTTTTGGTGGCCAGAACGGGATGCTGTTGGCGCTGGGCATCGCGGCGGTTACCAACTTCGTCGCTTACTTCTTTTCTGACAAGATCGCGCTTGCTACTTACCGGGCGCAGCCTGTGACGCGCGAGCAGTTGCCGCGAGTGTATGAGGTCGTCGAGCGCATGACGCAGCGCATCGGTTTGCCGATGCCCAAGATTTACGTTATTCCGACGGACTCGCCAAACGCTTTCGCTACCGGACGAAATCCGGCGCACGCATCAGTAGCTGTAACAGAGGGCATCCTTAATTTGCTGAATGATGAGGAGCTGGCTGGGGTGCTGGCTCATGAACTCGGCCACGTGAACAACCGTGACATTCTCATCAGCTCGATCGCCGCGACAATTGCAGGCGCCATCACATTCCTGTCTCGCTTCGGGTTTTTCTTTGGCGGGGACGATCGCGACGAACGGCGCGGTGGAGGCATCGGCGCTTTGTTGATGCTCATTCTGGCCCCAATTGCGGCCATGCTGATTCAGCTTGCCGTGTCGCGTTCCCGAGAATATCAAGCCGACGCCACGGGCGCGCACTTCACCGGCAATCCGTATGCGCTGGCGAGCGCATTGGCGAAGCTGGATGCCTATTCCAAACGCATGCCGTTGGTTGCTACTCCGTCCACGGCTCATCTATTTATCGTTCAGCCGTTTCTAGGGATGAGCCTCGGGAGCCTGTTTTCGACCCATCCTCCGATTGCGAAGCGCATCGAGCGGCTCACCGGAAGACCAGCGGAGTTTCAACAGTAGGCTCTCAGTTAACGAGCTGACAGCTCTTATGTGACGCAAGTAACCACCCCTCCTGCGTTCTCCAAAGGTAGAATCGGTTCAATGTCTCCGGAAACCGCCACGGCCGCTGCAAGTCGTGCGTCACAGCTTGAAGCCGCACTGCGAAAGATCATTCGCGGCAACGATGACGTGGTTAGGCTGGCTCTGGTTTCGATCCTTGCGCGCGGACATCTGCTGATCGAAGGCGTTCCCGGCGTTGGAAAGACCACTCTAGCGCAGGCTCTGGCGCGCGCCATCGATTGCCGCTTTCAACGAGTGCAGTTCACCAGTGATATGCTGCCATCCGACGTGATCGGAATCTCAATCTACTCTGCGATGGAACAGCAGTTTGAGTTCAAGCGCGGCCCACTGTTCACTAATATTCTGTTAGCAGACGAAATCAACCGCACCACGCCGAAAACGCAGTCGGCGTTGCTTGAGGCTATGAACGAAGGACAGGTCACAGTGGATTCGCATTCCTATTCGCTGCCGCAGCCGTTCCTGGTGATTGCCACGCAGAACCCCGCTGAACAGCACGGAACTTATCCCTTGCCGGAATCGCAGCTCGATCGATTTCTGATGCGTGTTCGCATGGGCTATCCGGATAGCAACGCTGAACGGGAGATTTTGCGATCAGAAGTCGGCGCGGGCCAATTGGACGTAATGGAACCGGTGCTGAACGGCGCCGATGTCCTGGAAATGCAGGAGGCAGTTACGCAGGTTCGCGTCGATGATTCGCTGGTCAACTATGCGCTTGCTATTGTCCGTAAGACCCGCGACACGCAGCACTTCTCGCTGGGAGTGTCGCCGCGTGGCTCGCAGATGCTCTACCGGGCGGCCCAGGCTACGGCCTTTCTCGATGGCCGTAGCTTTTGCACGCCGGAAGATTTCAAGCCGCTTGCGGTACCGGTCTTTGCACACCGCGTGGTGCTGAACGGAAATTCGTCTTCGTCTGCCCGAAAGAAATATGAGCGAGCAGAGGAGATGATCACCGAGATTGTAGATAGCGTACCGGTACCGCTCTAAAACAGTTCTCACTCCAGCTCTCCCAGTTTGGCTTTCCCATCGCGCTGCCAGCATAATGTTTGGCTATGACTTTCCTTCGTTTTCTTATGTTGCTGTCGCTGATCGTCTGGCTGGGAGGCATAATCTTCTTTGTCATACTGGCGCCTACGCTCTTCTCGGTGCTACCGACTCGCCACCTCGCCGGATCGGTGGTAGCCCCAATGCTCACGAAACTGCATTGGATGGGGATTTTCTCGGGAGCGATTTTTCTGATCAGTTCGATGATTTACTCGCGATCGACAAACGGCGTGGCTCAGCCGTTTGCGGTGCGGCATCTGCTGATTTATTTCATGCTGGCGCTGACCTTGGTTTCGCAATTCGGCATTTCACCAAAACTGGCCGTTCTGCGAGCTTCTATGGGAGAAATCGATTCTGTTGCGGTGACGAATCCTGCCCGTGCTCAATTTAATGCGCTGCACGCCTGGTCGACGCGACTGGAGAGCGGTGTGCTTCTGCTGGGGCTTGCGGTCGTTTACCTGACCGCCCGCCGTTTTTGACTGCTTTTGCTCCTTACCACACGATCGTTTAATCTCCGAAGTTGAAGCAGCCAAAAGCTAGGAGCTAGTAGCAAGAAGCCTCTCATGAAAACGGGCATTATCGGCCTGCCACAGGTGGGCAAGACATCTCTTTTTCGTATTCTGACCAAGGCGCATCTCGCGGAACACGCTTATTCGAATCCGCGCGAGGCACATGTTGGAATTGCCAAAGTGCCAGATGACCGACTCGACCGGCTCGCGGCGCTTTTCAATCCTAAGAAGCTCACGCACGCTTCGGTGGAATACGTTGACGTCGGCGCGATCGGCCAAGAAGCTCTTAAAGAGAGCGCCTATCTTGGTAATTTGCGAACGGTCGATGCGCTCGCTCACGTGGTGCGGGCGTTTGATGATCCCTCCGTTCCGCATGCTGGGCCCATCGATCCGCTGCGAGACATCAAGAACGTCGATTTTGATTTGATGGTCAGTGATCTCGGTCAGATTGAGAAACGGCTCGAGCGCGTGGAAAAAGACTTAAAGAAGATGCGCTCGGCTGATCTTGAAAAAGAATTCGATCTGCTCAAGCGGGCCAAGGCGCACCTGGAATCCGAGCGGCCGTTACGCGAAATGGAAATGACACCGGAGGATAAGAAACGCCTGCGCGGCTTCATGTTTCTCAGCGAGAAGCCAATGTTGTATGTCTTGAATATCACCGAAAGCAGTGAACTGGGGAATGATCTCGACCAAGCCGTCAGCAAAAACAAGCTGACAGAAGTGGCTTCACGTCCCAGTGCCGCGGCTGCAGCAATTTGCGGCAAAGTGGAGGCAGAGCTTGCGGAGATGTCTGAGGCCGACGCGGCAGAATTCCTATCCAGCTACGGCTTAAAAGAAAGTGGCTTGGCTCGCCTGATTCGCGCCACTTACACCCTGCTCAGCCTGATTTCTTTCTTCACCACGGGCGAAGACGAGTGCCGCGCTTGGACCATTCCCGTTCATACACGTGCTGTAGAGGCTGCCGGGGCCATTCACTCCGATCTGCAGAAGCATTTCATCCGCGCTGAAACCATCCGTTGGGATCAACTGCTCGAAGCCGGTTCTGAAGCCAATGCCCGCGCCCGCGGCACCTTGCGTCTGGAAGGCAAAGATTACATTGTGCAAGACGGCGACGTGATGCACATACGGCACTCTGGTTGAAGGGGTGTTCCCGGTTCTGAGTTGCCAGTTCTCAGTTGTCGGCACTGCTATGAAACAGTGTTGCCGTGCAAAGCTGTTCGTGGCTATCCTATATACGCTTAAGGTCAGCCTCAAATTCTTCAAGCATTGCCAAATGCATATCTGTCGGGAGCGGAGCCTCAGAGAAGTACTTGTTCTCGGCAAAACGCGCTTCTGCTCTGCGCGAGATTGAAAAAGGGGCTATTCCATATTTTCGCGACAAGGGATCATGCCCAACCATGACATTGATCGGGTCATATCGAATGGGTTCCTGCCAGATTTCAGACAACGCCTTGCTAGTCTTGTCAGCTAACCTTGTCACCGCATGACTGACACCTAAAATCGGGACATCGCTGTAGAAGCTGAGATCGCTAACGTAGGCAAACCTGTTTATCATTCCTGGCTTGTAGTTGAGACCTAACTTGTCCGCGCCCCATGCCAACATCTCTTCCATAATCTGTTTCGAGTCATCCGTACTAGAGCGAGTCTCGACTACCAGAAGCGTGTTGAAAATCGTGAATTTCTGTATGACCTTATTTCCGGCCTTGCCCTCATGGAATTCAATGCCCTTTGATTCATCGAATTCTTCAATGCTTGTGGGGAACTTTTGAAATCTGTACCGCTCCGCGATCTGCGGCACGACCTCTGGATAGAAGATTGTTCCACGTGGGCTGAGATCGAATGTTTCAATGTACCCAAGGACTCTAGCGAGAATGACGGCCGAGAGTTGCACGCTTCAGTTCGTCCCGACGCTTGCCATTTTGTCGCGTGTGCCTCTGGCGGATTTATTATCTTGTTCAGCGCCAACTTCCGCCAATTTCATAGGGTTACGGTTGTCTTCATTTGCGTTCGCGGTATAGAGGCTTCTCTGTGAGTTTTTGATAGACGTTATCATCCTCGCCGCTTGACGTCTCGCCGCTGCTCGTGCGGACATGATGCCCACGAAAGAGACGGCTAGCACACCGAGCAATAATCCAACGAATGCCGTTGTCATGACAGATCTCCAATCATAGATATTATAGCTGCTGCCACTAAGCAAATCGCAGTTATCGCCCAACTCCAAAATATGACGGTGTTAAGCCGATTCGGCTCGTTTCTTATGATGATCTCAAGGCCGGGAAAGACAAAAACGAGCACCGCCACCTCAGCAAGAAAGTTGCTCAGAATCCTAGCGAATCTTGGCGTAACGAAGGCTGCATGAAGCCGACTCCATAGCCAAGGGAGCACTTTCGTTATACTTTGCCAGGCAGCGGTCAGAGTAGCGAGCACGGCTAGCCATTTTATGCCAAATCTGCGTGCTGTCTAACCGGCGCGTTGCTTGTTCGTGCCGTGGTCGCTTAATTGCGTTCCCGGCCACGGGTTTCCTTTTGCCTTTCTGCACTCGAGTCAGCGGACTGGCGGGCGAGCACCAAAGCAACTCGCCTTTATCGCGCTCTTCTGAAGATTGGTGGCAGCCTAAAATGCAGAATGTGGTTCCCATTCAACTTCAGCGCCCCAGGTTTTCAGGACTTCACATGGTCTTTCCATAAGTCCGAAGAAATAGGACCCGAAGTGCTTGAGTCGCGAAGCAAACCGGACTCACGCACGAAGACCTCTAAATTTGACAGATACGAATTGCCGATCCGCTCCGCGGCTTAGATTCTGAGATCTGAGATCTCGCAATTGAGGGCTGGTCTTGAGTGCCGGTAAGCGTTACGAGAGCATGCGCCACTAGCTCACGGAGTAGTCCCTCCAGAACTGTTATTATCCTGCGGCACCATGCACCCCATCCTTTTGAGTCTTCTGCTGGGCCTGACCGCCGCTGCGGCAAACGTTTTTGGTGGCGCAATTATCGTTCAGAAGCATTGGGAACGTTCGTATCTGAAATATTTCGTGGCTCTGGGCGCTGGCTTCATGCTGGCCACGGCGATCGTAGAAATCGTTCCCATCAGTTTCGAACTGCGGGGCAAGGACGCCGCCTTTCTCATCCTGCTCGGTTATCTAATCATTCATTTCTTTGAGCACACCGTCACCCCGCACTTTCACTTCGGAGAAGAAACCCATCCCGATCAATTTATACGCGGCCATCACGGCTACTCCGTGCTGCTTGCGTTGATCATCCACACGTTTTTTGATGGGATCGCCATCGCATCGGGTTTCATCGTGTCCAATTGGCTGGGATGGATCATTTTTCTTGCGGTTTTCCTTCACAAGATTCCAGAAGGATTCACCGTTGCCTCCGTTATGCTGGCCAGCGGACAAAGCCGCGGCATTGCCTGGGGTGCTTCGATGCTGCTGGGGGCGGCCACGCTCGCCGGCGTGATGGCCATGGCTTTGCTGCGCGCCCAAGTGAGCTTCGGGTTGCCGCTCTCGGCGGGCGTGACTATCTACGTCGCGGCATCCGATCTTATGCCTGAGGTCAACCGGGAGCCAGGCGCACGGATGGCATTCGTAGTCTTTTTGGGCGTGGGGTTGTTATTCCTGCTCGACCAGTTTGTCCACGTGCACTAAAACTCGCTACTCGACCGTGTGTTTGGCCGTGTATCCGTCGCGCGCGAGGATCTGGTACTTCACGTCTTTGCCCTTCTGATCACGCACCTTCAGCGGACTGCCGTCGGGGCCAACTACCTCGACTTTCAGCTTGCGGTAGGTACCATCGAGCTTCGGGTTCGTCGGGCGATAGGCGAGATTGTACTGGTTGCGGATGTCACCGCTGACGTCATGAAAAATCTCCGGCAGCTCGCCCTGAAAGCGCGGGAAGTACGCGCGGCCTCCAGTGAGGCGAGCGAAGGTATTCATTTCGTTATCACCCTGAAGGTAATCCATGTTATTGACCGGAATGCCAACGCCGTGGGTGTAGCCGCAGCGATGCGTCTCGCAATATTCGCGCACCGCAAATCCTACGCTTACTGGAAAGATAGTCACATCCTTGGTCGCCTTGATCTTCTTCATAATCTGATCAAGGTTGAGCTTGCTGAATGTATCCACGCCCGTAGTAACCATGATGATGTACTTGCGGCCCTCGATTTGGTCCAATCTGTCGAGCGTGTCGTAGAGCGCGTCGAATAAATTAGTTTCCGCGAAACCGGGAATGCGTAACTGGTTCAGCGCCCCGTAGACCGCGCGTTTATCCTGGGTGAAATCCGCCAGGATATGCGGCTTCATATCGTACGAGATCACGGCTACCCAATCATTCTTTTTCAAAGAGTTCGCGAAGGCGTAGCTGGCGTTCAACGCATCGACCATGAAGTAGTAATTTGTTGAAGCAAATTCGACCAGCAGCACTGCGGTTATAGGCGCTTCGGAAACATTGAAGTTGCTGATTGTCTGCGGGACGCCATCTTCGAGCACCTTGAAGTTCTCTTTCTTTAGTCCGGGAACAAACTGTCCATTCTTGGTTGTCACCAAGGCGTCCACGTTCACCAGCGGCACATCGACGCGGATGGAGTAATCCGGCATGCCCTCGATCTTCTTCGGCTTCTCGACGGGCGGAGGCGCCGGCGGCTCTTCTTTCTTCTTGGGAATGGCGTAGGGACCGGTATCGCTTTGCGGGCCGCCGGCGGCGGGCGGCGGCTCCTGCTGCTGCCCGCTGGGCGGTGCAGCCTGGGCAGGTTGGTCCTGGCCGATAACCGAAATTGGTGACAATGTCAAGATCACCAAAGTTGCAGTCATGAACGGAAGGAGGGCAAATGCCGCGATGGAACTAATGGCTCTGCGCCCAAAAAAACCAGTGTAAAACATGGAACTCCTCAGAAAACCCTATGCTAGTATAGACGCACAGCTTCGCGATTGGGATGTTTTGCTTGGCTTTAGATACTCTCCCACCGGGCAAAGGAAACAAAACGCGCGAAGAGTAATTTTTGGCGGACCGGTTGGCGGTCCTCCGGGGACATTCCATGAGACGTGCGCCTCTCGCCAGCGGTGTGGTGTATTCGCTTCTACTCTCCTTCGCAACTTTCGCGCAAACCTTCAAACCAGTTGAGACCATTCCCGTTAGCCAGATTCGCCCGGGCATGCATGGCATCGCATACACCGTTTTTGAAGGCACCAAGCCCGAAGCCATGCAGGTAGAGGTTCTGGGCGTTCTGAAAAATGCCAACGGACCTAAGGGTGACGTTATTTTGGTCCGCCTGGGCGGGAAAAAAGCCGAGTACACGGGTGTGGTCGCCGGCATGAGTGGCAGTCCGGTGTATTTCGACGGCAAGCTGGCTGGCGCGCTGGCATTTCGAATTGGGGAATTCTCCAAGGAGCCGATTGCCGGAGTGACGCCGATTGCAGAGATGCTTGAGATCAGCGCCCTGGACCGCCAGCCCGAGTCGCCCGAGACCGATGCCAAGGCGAGCGTCGAGGCTCCAACCCGGACGTCAACGCCCGGCGGTGTGCCTTCTGCCAATTATGCGAACTATTTGAAGCCAATTGAAGCGCCCCTGGTCTTTAATGGATTTTCGGAATCCGCGCTCAAACAATTCGCGCCGCAATTCGCCGCGGCCGGCATCGTGCCAGTGATGGGTGTCGGTTCGGTCAGCAACGCCAAGCAGCCGGAGCCGCTCGAGCCCGGCTCGGCAGTTAGCGCCATCCTGGTCCGCGGTGATATGGACATTGCCGCCACTTGCAGCGTGACCTACATGGATGCCGTGCACCTTCTGGCCTGCGGCCATCCGCTGATGCAGTTCGGGTCCGTCAATCTGCCCATGACCAAGGCCCAGGTCGTGGCTACGCTTGCTTCACCGTTGAACGCGTTCAAAATTGTGAATGCCACTGAACCCGTAGGCGCGTTTGTGCAGGATCGCCACACTGGCATCATGGGCGAATTCGGCAAGAAGCCCGACATGATCCCGGTGACTCTCAACATTCATGGCGGGCCGTCGACCAAGCAGTTTCATTACGAAGTGCTGAACAATGCCCACCTCAGCCCGCTGGCCATGATGGCAACCGTCTTCAATGCCCTGCATGGGATGAACGAGTACGGCGAGGACATTACCTATCGCATGAACGGCAGGATCAGCGTTGGTGGATATCCTGACGTGGGGGTTGAGAATATGTTCGCCGCGGCCGATGGCGGACAACCCGCCGCCGTGCTGGCAGCGCTTTCGCTCGGTGACCGCTTCAGCCGTATTTACGATAATCCCTACAACGTGCCGGATATTCGCGGGGTGCAATTGGATTTCGACCTTGTCCGCGACCGCCGCGCCGCACGTCTGGAGAGCGCCCGCACCGATCTCACCGAAGCGCGCCCAGGAGACGACATCACCATTGAAGCCGTCCTTCGTCCATATCGCGGCGAAGGAATACTCAGCCAAGTTCCGATTCATATCCAGAGGTCTACTTCTAAAGGCCCACTGCGGATCTTGGTAAGTGATGGCGACACTCTGGACCGCATACGCCATGGCGCGCCGCTGCTCGGGCGAAGGCTGGACTTGCCCTCGACGATTGCCTTGCTGAACAAGCAACACGTAAACAACCGCGTTTACGTATCGCTGCTCGAAGGCGATCCGGAAGCCATGGTCGGTGACAAGGTTATGCCGACACTCCCGCTCTCCGTCATGAACGTGATGGACGGCATGCGGGGAACGCAGGACATGGTGGTGCTGGGCGAGTCTTCCGTGGGCGAGGCGTCGAGCCAGGCCCTGGATTACGTAGTTTCCGGCGCGCAGGTGCTGACGATTACAATTAAGTGAACGGCCCGCGCTGTCCTAAAGATGTTCGATCTGGAGTGAAGCGAGAGTTCTGTTGTTCAGGCAGTTCCTCCGCTGTGCATTCTCCGTGATACCCTAATTTTTCAGGCATAATTGAGGTATTAATTTGGCAATTCATCCGCGTAAGCTCTCGCTTACATTCCTCATTCCTCTTGTGGCGTCAGGCGCTCTCTATGGTGAAGGCACTCGCACCTGGGAGCAGTCGAAGTTCGATGATCTCAGCAAAGGCACGCCCAAAGGCGTCGCCGTACGAAGCACGGGAGGCCTCGAGCTGGCGCCCGCCTTCAAGCCCGTATCTACGACTCCATCCACCTATATATGGTCAATCGCCACAGATTCTGCCGGCGTCATTTACGCCGCGACCGGCGCGCCAGCGCGCGTCTACCGGATTACGCTCGCGGGGAATTCCGCACCGATTTTTGAACCTCAGGAGTTGCAGGTGCAGTCGGTCGTCGTGGACAAGAAGGGCGTGATTTACGCAGCCACGAATCCCGACGGCAAGGTCTACCGCATCGAGCGCCGCGCCAGTTCTTCCGAGTCGTCCAAAACTGCCGCGGATCAGAACCATTCCGCGAGCGAATTTTCCGCTTCCGTCTATTTTGATCCGAAGACGAAATACATCTGGGATCTCGTACTCGACGCAGCAGGTAATCTCTACGTTGCCACGGGCGATCGCGGCGAGATTTTCCAGGTCACCCCGGCGGGAACTCATACAGTTTTTTTCAAAAGTGACGAAGCTCACATCCGCGTGCTGGCGCTCGACGCTAACGGGAACTTGATTGCCGGCTCGGATGGCAGCGGTCTCGTGTACCGCATTTCGCCAAAAGGTGAGGGATTCGTTCTATACAGCGCGCCAAAAAAAGAGATTACAGCGTTGGCAATCGATAAGGCTGGCAACATCTATGCTTCGGCGGGAGGCGAAAAGCGCGGTGGCAGCGCCACTCCAAGTTTCCCGGTACCTGCCCCTAACCAGCCGCCCGCCTCAGTGGCGCCGGCAGCGCAGCCGGGGATAACGGTTTCGAGCGCCACGCCCCCGCTCAACCCGCAACCCGCGCTCGGTCCATTCCCGGCAGGCGGTTCTGCCGGAGGCTCGGAAATCTACCGCATTGCCCCCGACGGCTCTCCCAGCCGGATCTGGGCATCCCGCGATGATCTGGTCTACGCGCTGGCGTTTGACAAACGCGGACGCTTGCTGGCTGGCACGGGAAATCGCGGTCACATTTTCGCAATCATTGGAGAAGACAACTACACCGACTTACTCAAGGCAAGCGCCAGCCAGGTAACCTCATTTGCCGATACGGCGGACGGCGGAATTTACGCGTCCACCAGCAATCTGGGAAAAGTCTTTTTGCTGGGAGGGGCACCGGAGGCACAGGGAAGTTACGAGAGCGATATTTTTGATGCTCGCATCTTTTCGCGCTGGGGACGGGCTGAGGTGCGCAGCGCGGGCAATACAGAACTATTTACGCGCAGCGGGAATGTGGACAATCCCGACCGCAACTGGAGCCCCTGGAGAAAAGTTGATCTGCGGAAGGATGCTGAAATGCCCGTACCTCCCGCTCGTTTCGTGCAATGGAAGGCGGTGTTGCACGCAGGCGATCCGGCGCCGCGCGTTGACAGCGTCACGCTGAATTATCTTCCCAAAAACGTTGCGCCCGATTTTGACGACGTCATGGTCTCGGTCGGCTTGCGCTATCAATCAATTCCCAAGCCGGTGAGTGACAGCAGCGCGGCGGCCGGCAACCAGCAGCGCTTTGATGTTATGCCTCCGTCCGTTCACGACCGTGACGCCATTGGCGTGCGCTGGACCGTTCACGACGACAACGACGATCAGATGGTCTATTCGATTTACTACCGCGGCGACGGCGAGACGCGTTGGTTGCTGCTCAAAGACAATTTGACTGACAAGTTCTACTCGTTCGACGCATCACTGTTGCCGGATGGCGGATACACCATCAAAGTGGTTGCGTCTGACGCGCCCTCTCATTCCCCTGATCAGGCTCTGACCGCGGAAAAAGAGAGCGCGCGATTTGAGGTAGATACCACTCCGCCGCAGATTCAGAATCTCAACGCGGGGATGGACGGAGAAAAAATCCATATCAACTTCCGCGCCGCCGACACCTTCTCCTCGATTAAGCGCGCGGAATATTCAATCGACGCCGGCGATTGGCAGTTTGTTGAGCCAGTCGGCCAACTCTCTGACGCTAAGACGGAAGCTTACGATTTCCGCATCGCGCCGCCGGCCGAGCCAGATCCTCCAGGCGCGAAGCCGTCAGTTGCCTCCACGCAGCACGCCGAGCACGTTGTCGTGGTGCGTGTCTATGATCGCTATGACAACATGGTCTCCGCCAAAACAGTGATTCGCGGGAGATGAAACCGGCGCACACGCTTGCAAAGCTTATGGGACACGCTGATCTAAAAACAACTCAGCGTTACGTGCATCTCTCGAAACAACACTTGGGAGAAGCTCAAAGGCGGATGGAAGATTTCCGCGCGGCGTTAGAGATGGCGGACGCAGAACAGAATGCCCGATCTGATTCGGGAGTGGGACAAACAGCGCAGTGGAAAAACTGAAATCGTATAGCCTGGGTTTTGAAGTGTTAACGCCTGTGGCTGTTGAAAAACTCACTTTTGTCCGGAAGAAGTCAAAGTTAGGGGGATAGAAAATGCCTTGCGATCCGAGAAGATCGCCCATAACGCATCCTGACGCAATTTTATTTTTGCGAATTTAGCAAGAAGGAGTTTTTCGACAGCCACGCCTGATTACAACAACTTCGTTGGGGTCTGTTTATACTCGTTTGGCGACAGTTCTTCAGATTTAGGACATTGCAAAAGTGTTTGAACGCTACACGGAGAAAGCGCGTCGGATTATTTTCTTTGCACGCTATGAAGCCAGCCAATTTGGTTCTCCCTACATCGAGACGGAGCACCTGCTGCTGGGCCTTCTGCGCGAAGACAAAGCTCTCACCAATCGTTTCCTGCACTCCCATGCGTCTGTGGAGTCAATCCGGAAGCAGATCGAGGGACACACCAACGTTCGGGAGAAGGTTTCGACTTCAGTCGACCTTCCTTTGAGCAACGAATCCAAACGTGTATTGGCGCATGCGGGAGAAGAAGCGGAGCGCCTCTCCCACAAACATATAGGCACGGAGCACCTGCTGCTTGGCCTGTTGCGCGAGGAGAAATGCTTTGCGGCGCAGATTTTGATGGAACGGGATCTCCGGCTGAACCAGGTTCGCGAGGAACTCGCACAGCAGCCGCACGAGTCGGCTCACGGGCAAAAACGACCCCCCGTGCTCGATGAACTCAGTCCTTATATCAGCGATCTGGTGGAACAAACTCATCCGCTCGTTGGCCGCGAGAATGAACTTGATCGGCTCATAGAGCTTCTATGCCGCTTCACTCGGAAGAATCCGGTGCTGGTGGGAAAGCGAGGGGTTGGCAAACGAACCATCGTCGGCGGGCTGGCTCGGCGCATAGCGGATGGTAATGTTCCTCAATCGCTGGCAGAAAAAGCTATTCTCGTCCTCGATCTACCTCCGCTTCGCGTACTAGAAAAGGATGGTTCATGGCACGAGAGACTGGATCGTGCCCTGGTAGCGGCGGCAGAGGATGGGAAAATCTTTTTTGTGAACCGGATGCATGACCGGCCTGGAGGAATTTCCCCGGTAGCTTTGTTTCACGTCACCGAATTGCTGCAGCGACCGATCATGGCGGGTAAGATTCAGTGCATCGGTACATCCACACCGGCAACATTCGCCAAGTTGCAGGCAGACAGGCACTGGCTTGCGGAATACTTCCAAGCCGTCGAGGTCGCTCCGGCCAATGAAGAGACCGCCATCAAGGTGCTGCAAGGCATCAAAGGAGCTTACGAGAAATTCCACAATGTCTCTTATCCGGACGATGCCATTGCACATGCCGTTTTCTGCGCCAACAAGTACATCAAGAATAGAAGTTTGCCGGGCACAGCCGTTGACATCATCGACGAGGCGGGTTCGGCTGCCCAACTGCAGCAGGGTTCACTTCCAGAGGAGGTCGCCGAAGTTCAGAAACGCACTCGTTTCATCGTGCAGCGGATGGAGGCTTCCATCGCGAATCACGAATTTGAGAAAGCTCGCTTTTATTCACAAGAAGAACGCAAGGAGCGAGACAATTTGAAACAGTTGCGCGAGAAATACAAGCTCAACGACAATCCCGCCTTAACCGTTCGTCGGGAAGAGATCGAGAAAGCTGTCAGCAAGCTGGTTGGCAATGGCCACGATTCTGATTCAAGGTCAAGTTAGAGCGGTTTAATTTGTCGAGCCAGGGATGGAACGCCTTTGATAGTTGACGAAAAATCGCTATAGCACTCATAATCCTCAGCCGGAAAACTGGAAGCTGTCAGAAAAACGCGAGAGCAGCCCTCCCTACATTTTCCCCTACAGTGGAGGCTCAGACGATTTCCGCACCAGTCGCAAGTTGTTGAGAGATTTGGTGAGCGCGGAAGGAATCGAACCTTCAACCTACTGATTTTCGATCAACAAACCACAAATCAATGGTTTCAACGGTTTCCCAACGATTCCAGTGAGCACAAGTAGGCAGATTTAGGCGAGGTTGTTACCTAGTGTGTTACCCAATTCGAATGAATCTCCTCGTGCTGACAACTGATTAGATTTTGGAAGCTGTCGCTCCTCTTAACTGGCGTTCGATCTGCTGCACAGCTTCTGATGGACCATGCTCGGCAAATCAAGTATCCCCAGGTTTAGGAAAATCGGTGGATTGGCTGAGTTCCTTCCATCGACGGCCAAGCTCGATTTTCGCAAGGTCATTCTTTTCGGCTGCCTCGTATGCGTCGCTGCCGAGCAGAATTCGCCGCCACGCGCGGCTAGAAGGACTGAGAGAACCGGGATTCGAGAAACTCGCCCAGCTTGGCCGTCGCCTTAAATTGGGGAATTGGATCCAGTTCCTTGAATGCCGAAGTGAATGCGTTGGAAAGACTCCCAGATCGTCCGTGGCCGGAACTCCTCGTACGTCGGCTCGAAGTAGAGATCGTGGACCGCGCGACGCCAGATGCTTTGGAGCTTCAAGTTTGCCCTCCACGAACGCCTCGTAAATCACAACCTTGGCTGTCACATCCGTGAGTTCGCTTCGCTGCCAAGCTTCCACCTGCTTCCGCACGGGTTCGAAGTTCCGCTGCATCCGATCGACACCCACTGAGATGCAATCAATGAGCGCGAACGACTTCGAATGCTTAGCCAACACCGGAGTGAACACACCTGAAACAATGCGACAAATCGCCCGTAGACGAAGCCTTGAAACAGGCGAAATACATTTTTACCACTTCGATGGAATTGCACTCGTGGATGGCCACTCGATCGTCGGTTGCATAACTCGTTTCCGTTGCGCCATTCTCGGATCGCACACCTGCCGGTTTCTGTCAGCGCAGGTGTGGATGCAGTCGCGGGGGACGGAATATATGCTGACGCGGGCGCCGTCTTGGAGGCCTTGATTTTGTCGAAGACGACCGTGCCACCTCCGTTGCCGCTCACGTAGAGACTCACCAGCTTGATGTTACTCAGGTCTATAACACCGTCGGCTCGGGCACCCGTGAACCAGTTTGGGCGACGGAAATATTCCTTCGTCAGTGGGATGACGACGGTCTTGCCAAGAGTGCTATTCGGGGTGAAGCTGGTTTCCCAGAACTCGCTCTGAATGGCCTCCATGAACTGGAACGTAATCGTGTCACGGGTATTCGAGGGTTTCACCCACATCGAGATGTAGCCGTACGAGCTCAGATCCAACGACGTATTCCGGCGCAATCTTCCCGAGATCCCTTTGTCACCGGCAGCATGGATGTACTTCATAGTGTGCTCGCTTTCGGTCTTGGCGATTGGATCAAGAGATATCATCGTATCGTTGCCGCATGGCAAAACCCACCAGGCGGAGTTCAATTCGACATCGCTGGCGTATTCGAAATCTTCGACAACTCGTGTGGGAAGCACAGGCGAGGCTGGCGGCGATGGTGGAAGCGGCGGGAGCATTCGTGCCGGAGTGGGTGGAGGTAAAGGCGTGCCGCCCGGCACGATCGTGATGTTCCCAGCATTCGGAATTGCGGAATACTGCACCACCCCTGCTGTCACCGGATACGTCGTGGAGTTGCCTCCTTGTGTGACCGTCGAGGTTTTCCATTCGGCTGGCACTTCTGTGGTTAAGGTAATTGGGTAATCGAACATGCCTTTGGAGGTATCCAGATCGGAGGTCAACGCCAGGCGGAGCTGGTTGCGCGAGATTTCCTTGGGCGAAATGCTGGACTTGTCTCGTTCTTCCGCGTACTTAGGTTTTTGTAAAGGTGTCGCTCCAGACCAGATCTTTCTTTTCGACTAAGTAATCCAGCAATGCGGTGAATGCATCCCCGTCGGATTGCACGCCCCATTCCGAGTTGCGACCGATACCGTGGAGAATGAACGTGTAATAGCCGCCCTCTTCGATTGCGGTGTCAACAAAACTCCGAAACTCGGCAGCGGAGTGATTGATCTGCCAGGCGGGGATATCGATCGCGTGTGCTCCTCTTCCATCCACGCAATGATACTTGGCCAAAATCAGTTTTATCTGCTCTTCGCTCGTATCCCACACTGTTCCTCCGCCCCTGTCGAAGAGCAGTATTTTGGTTTCAGGCTGGATGGCCCAGATTCGGCGCGCATTCTCGCCGATCTCCCACTCGGCATCGCTGGCGTCGCGAGCCCCAGTGTGATGCAACGTGTGGTTAGCAAGATCATGTCCAGCTCTGACAGCTGCGACCCAGTAAGCCTGATCGTCGATAAAGTCGAAACCCAGTTCGTTGTGCCCGCGCCCTGTGTTTACCCACCATGTACCAAAGATCCCGCGTTGAGTCATGAGCGGGATTGCAAAGGTGGTCTGACTCCGCAGCGAATCGTCTCCACCAATCGAGAAGGCGGCAACTTTGCGCCGCGGCTGTAGATCCAGTGCAGGTCGACGTCACCTTGAGGTCGCGTGCAAGACGATCGTCAAAGGCGGTATCAGACCGGGCTTGACGTACAGGTTTACAAGGAAGCGGTGCCCATCAGCCGACACGGCGTAAGTGAAGAGATCGGTTGAGGAGATCGGTGCACGGCTGTGGATGCGGAACAACGGATGCGGCACGCCGGTCGTGAAAGTTCCATCTTCACCGATTGGAACCGCAGTCAACATGCCCTTGGAGCCGACATAATAGATTTCCTTCCCATTTGCGCCCCAGCGACGATGGTTTGCTCCGAATGCGCTGGCGCGCATACTCATCACGACGCACAGCGGCGAGTATGGGTCGCTCAACTAACGTCGTTTTGGCCAATTCAGCGAGTCTCTGTGCATTGCTCAAATCATTCCCCTCGCGGTATCCTCATCCACCCCATGGAGGATCTATGCTTAGGTCTTTTGCTCGCACCTTTGCTTCGTCCGGGATCTTTCTGTTATTCCCACTGTTCGTCCAGGCACAGGCTTTGTCTTTTTCGATCGGCACTGCCTCTGCCGCTCCGGGCCAAAAATCAACGGGCTATTTGGAAGTCCCCGCGGGTGTCGACGCTGCTACCAATATTCCCGTCATCGTCATCAACGGCGAAAAGCGCGGTCCTGTCCTAGCTCTTGTCTCTGGCGCCCACGGGACTGAATACACCTCCATCATCGCGATCGAAAAACTCATCAACCTACTTGATCCCGCTCAAATCGCCGGCACCGTTATCCTTGTCCCGCTCGTCAACATTCAATCCTTCGAACAAAAGGTCCCCCATGTTAACCCCATCGATAACAAGAGCATGAACCGCTTCTACCCTGGGAAAGCCGATGGGACGCAAACTGAACGTGCGTCCTTTCTTATCACCAAACAAGTCGTCGATCGATGTGATTATCTTATCGACTACCACGGCGGCGATCTCGACGAGAGCCTCCGCCCTTACGCATACTGGGCACCCACTGGCAAGGAGACCCAAGACCAAAGATCCAAAGAGATGGTCCTCGCTTTTGGACTCGACCACATCATTATATGGCGCGACCGTCCCATGGACCTAGCCGCCACTCGCTACCTCGACAACACCTCTACTGCTCGCGGCAAACCTTCCATCGTCGTCGAAGCTGGCTATGCGGGCACCGTCGATGCGGATGACGTCGCCCTTCTCGTCGACGGGACATTCAGCACTATGCGCGCTCTCAAGATGCTTTCAGGAAACCCTCGGCACGTCGAGAATCCTGTCTGGCTCGACAGAGTCGTGG
The DNA here is from genome assembly GCA_003225455.1 of Acidobacteriota bacterium. GTDB lineage: Bacteria > Acidobacteriota > Terriglobia > Terriglobales > Acidobacteriaceae > QIAB01. The sequence continues at coordinate 1,182 of QIAB01000039.1, read as the reverse complement.
ATGTCTTGTCCGACGGCCCTGGCATTTGGTACCCGCTTGTGAAGCGTGGTACCTATGTTCAAGAGGGCATGAAAATCGGCTTGGTCACCGACTACTTCGGCAAACTTATACTCGAAGCCCGCGCTCCCGTCTCCGGTGTCATCTTGCACATCAACGCGGTCCCATCCCTCAAAAAAGGCGACAATATTGCAGACATCGCCGCCGTTGCCGCCCACGCCCCCTAGTCTAATCTGATCCGGATACAACCGGCGTGATCCGAGTCGGAGATCGAGGCGTTCTAACACTTTAGATCGACAATGCATTATTGACTTTGATTTGCGAGAAAGTCGCTGAGCCTACGTCGAAAGGCTCTTCTTCAGCTTCACGACATGCTCGCCGTGAAACCAGGGCATTACTTCCTGGATGCAGTCGAGATTTACCACAGTCGAGCGATGGATTCTGACAAATTGATCTGCACCAAGCTTGTTAACAAAATTGGTCATGGTTATTCGGAGTAGGTGCGTGTTCCGACCTACATGCAATGCCACGTAATTGCCGGACGCCTGCGCCCAGTCAATTTCTCTG
>QIAB01000039.1:0-401 GCA_003225455.1 Acidobacteriota bacterium | reverse complement strand
TTGTCATACGCCGTCGCAAAAATGAATAGCGGCATGCGTTCGGAATCGATCGCATCGACTACCTCGAAGCCGTTGAGTTCCGGCATCTGCACATCGAGGAAAACGAGGTCTGGAACGTCCCTTTCAATTCGCTCAATAGCTTCAACTCCATTGATGCATTCTGCAACCACCTGTACATCAGGCTCGGTTTTTAGCAGCGTGGCGATCCGCTTCCGCGCCCATTTCTCGTCGTCCACGATCATGACTCGAATCATTCTTGAACTCCACGAAGTTTTCGGATTCCGCTTCTGGAGCTATATGGAACGGAATCTCAATCAGCAGGCGGGCGCCTCCTCCCGAGACACTTTGCAACTCAAAGCGATGGTCATTCGGATAGAGTTGTTCCAATCTCTTGCGCGTAT